>NZ_KV917374.1:647451-1369951 GCF_002019645.1 Litchfieldia alkalitelluris
TCACAACGGGCGTATTTCTCAAATACTGAGGTTGAAAATTCACCATTACGAGTTCTTGGTACCTTAAGCGTGACTTTACCAACATTCAAGAGTAACTCACGTTCATAATAACCATTGCGATAATCACGTCGATCAGCGGACCGCTCATAGGCAGCTACGTTTAAATAGTCATCTCTCTCTTTTTCCATGACATTATTTAATACCAAAACAATCGCAGATTTGATAACTGCTTCAATATCAGAATTTATAACGGATTCTTTTAAATTTTCCAAATCTAGGGTAAACTGTAATTGGGTCATTATTATTCCTCTTTTCTAATGTTTATCGTCGTTGAAAACATTGTAGCCAAGAGTGAATAAAATGAACCCTTTTTCTTTTTACACAATTATACGGACTTAATCGACAGGCAAAGAAATCCGGCGGGAAGATTGGATAATGCGGCGGGTTTGATCCTAAATACGGCGAGAAACGAAGAAAATACGGCCAGAGCAAGAATTTAGGGAATCACAGGCAAAGAAATACGGCGGGAAAAGTGTCTAATCGGGCGGGTTTGATCCCGAAACCGGCGAGAAATGAAGAAAATCCGGCCAGACCTACATCTGGCATGAGGTACTTGGCTCTCAGATTATTTTTCCAAGTACCAACATTTTAAGAGGTTGAAATTTCATTAACGTGAGTAACTAGACTAGAGCCTCATAATACAATACGGCACACATTCCGTCGCATACCAAATAATATAGACTTACTCATATGACCATAAGATCAGCCATTCACCTTCTTCTTGTGTGACAAAAACATCTTGAGAAAGAGTAAACGTACCAAATTTACTTTTAAAAGTTTGGGTAATTGGAATCCTGTAGACTTCTGTAAGTGGATCGGCTTCCCTAGACATTTTCCAAGTTTTAAGAGACTCTGGGCTATCAATTGTATATTCGAATGTACTTACATCGAAATGTCCCATAAACACGTGGTTACGGTCCTGAATATATCCTCTTCTTGTGAATTTTTCCTTCATAAGTGGGTGAAAGAGTTCCCATGCACTAGCAAAGTCGGATTTTTGTTCGTATTTATAAAATGTATCAACGACCTGTTTTGCTTGTGATTCAGGTGTGCTACGAAACATGATTACTAGAATGATAATTAAGAGCAAGAGTCCAAAGCCGATGATAATAATTCCTTTTGGTGATGACTTTCCTCGTCTTTTGTACCTCACGATTAATGCCCCCTAAGCTTGTATATAAATATGGATATGCTTAGGAGGAGTTGTCCTATTCATTTTTTGCGAAGGTGAAAGATTCTATTTTCAGGTTAGCCTCCATGCAAATGAGATTTTGCACCATGGTGTCTGAATATAGTGCATTCACCTAGTGTGGAATGAGCAGAGATCCACTTGACTCCTGCGGGATCTAGCGGTCACGTGAGACCACGCAGGAGCTCAAAAAGACGAGGAGGCTCAAGGGATCGCCCCGCGGGAAGCAGGTGGATCGCAGCTCATGGAACTCCGCTAACTAAGTTATTTTCAGGGAAGACAATCTAATTTAACCCACTAAGCCGCAGCTGTAGCAAGTGTCCTAGGAGTTTAGATGATACAGATTTTAATAGAAACCCTACATCAGCCTTTGAAAGGATTAGAAATAAAAAAAGACCAACCAGGATTGGTTAGCCGTCATTATCGATATTTTTATATTAATATAGTATTATTTCGCAAAAATTTGTTTACGAGGACGGTTTCCGACCTTCACAAAAACAGTACCGTCATTCATACATTTGAAAAAACGTACTCTTACAAGAGTTAACGGCGTCCACACTTCTTTAAATGAATAATAAGGCATCTATATTCCCCCTAATTAGTAGAATAGATGCAACTGGCTGGCATATCTAAAAGACTTAGCCCCTTTAGCTTTGCGTCACACTCTTTCAAGTGTTTTGCCAATTTTTTTACAGTATAGCATGTCCATTGTAAAGTTTATGTAGAAATTTGTCTTCAAAAAGACATTATTTTGAAGTAATTTTTGACAATCTTCCACAATAGTCTAAAAACTCTAGCATTTTTGAATAAAAATATATTGATTTGGGTAAAATATAAATGTAAAAAAATATTTTTATAACTGACATGAGATTACAAAATATTTAGATATTTTCCTGTATACTAACAGTAGGAAGATAAATTACTCCACAAGGAGAGGTTTCTGATGAGAGAGGAATCAAATCCGTTTCTAGTTGGTATGGTTTGGGGCACAACATTAAGTGTTCCGTTATGGCTTTCCTTTTTTGGCTGGATAAAAATTTTCGTTAAGTTCGTTTTATAAGAAGGACACTTGTAACCGTTTACATAATAGTTATGATAAAATGATCCAATGGTACCTGTTGTTACCATTGGATTATTTTTTATGACATCAACAAGCTGACAATCATAGGTGTTTTATAATAAGGTATACAGTAGAGAGAAACTTGTAATTCTCATTTTCTATTCAATAAATTGAGCGTAAAGGGTAGATGGTAAATGAAATTTGTATTAGCTCCAGATTCATTTAAAGAAAGCATGAGTGCAAAAACAGCAGCTCTTGCCATGAAAAATGGAATAACTAAAATATTTCCAGATGCCGAATGTATAATTGTCCCAATGGCGGACGGTGGTGAAGGAACGGTAGAATCACTTGTCGAGGTAACCGGCGGAGAATTTATAAGTACTGAAGTGATAGGCCCCTTAGGAGAAAAGACCATCGCAGAGTACGGAATCTTGGGTGACGAGAATATAGCTGTTATTGAAATGGCAAGTGCAAGTGGCATTCATTTAGTAAAAAAAGAAGATCGAAATCCATTATATACAACTTCATATGGAACCGGCCAACTCATCAAACATGCTCTTGATCAGGGT
This sequence comes from Litchfieldia alkalitelluris, assembly GCF_002019645.1. Taxonomy (GTDB): domain Bacteria; phylum Bacillota; class Bacilli; order Bacillales; family Bacillaceae_L; genus Litchfieldia; species Litchfieldia alkalitelluris. The sequence goes on from NZ_KV917374.1 coordinate 650,330, forward strand.
GTATCCCGCATTTTAATGGGACTTGGTGGAAGTGTGACAAATGATGGTGGTGTCGGAATGCTTCAGGCTTTGGGGGCATCTTTTAAAGACCAATCTGGGGCAGAACTCGCTCAGGGCGGTGGTGCGCTTCGGAGTTTAACATCAATCGATATTTCTGGGCTAGACCCCCGTCTTCAATCGATTAAAATCGAAGTGGCAAGTGATGTGATTAATCCTCTAATCGGAGAAAATGGGGCTTCATATATTTTTGGACCGCAAAAAGGTGCCACATCAGAGATAGTGAAATTACTTGATCAAAATCTAAGTCTCTATGCGGATGTGATTAAATCACAGTTAGGGAAAGAGATTTCCCATGTTGAAGGTGCAGGAGCAGCGGGTGGACTTGGAGCAGGACTACTTGCATTTTTACATGCAGAAATGAGAAAAGGAATCGACCTTGTGATTGAGTATACTCATTTTGAAGAAAAGCTGAGAGAGGTTGATTTTGTTTTTACAGGTGAAGGTAGCATAGATGGTCAAACCCTTTTTGGAAAAACGCCATTTGGAGTGGCCTCGATTGCTGCTAAATATAATATTCCAGTCATTGCGTTTGCCGGAAAAATTGGTGATGGTGTGGAAGCATTATATGATCATGGTTTTACAGCCATAGTAGGTATTCTGAAGGAGTTAACCACTCTTGATGAAGCTCTGTCTTTAGGGGAGCGTAACCTTGAATTTGCTGCTGAAAACGTATGTCGGACGTTGTCAATCGGTATGACAATGAAAAGTGAGTGAGATAGGGACCTGATTCGCTGCTACGAAAACATTTCTAGCGGTGGATTTGGTCTTTTGGCAGGGGATACAAAAAAACCAGCTTAAGTGTAAGCCTAAGTAGTTCAGTTTAGAGGTGCAAAATTGAAAATAGAAGTCCAAAAAGGATTGTTATTTTATTATGTATTTGTTGATATATTCACTGTTAAAATCTCAGTCTTTTCGTAGACACCACATTTTATAAGATTATTCTGAAAATATGTCGTTCTATAAACAGAGCTTATCAACGGTTCATGTTAGTTTTAAGCCTAAGAAGTTTAATCCTTTATTGAATGACGAATGATTCTTAAAATAAGGGGAATTTTGCCCTTATATTGCAAAATACAGCTTAATTAGAGGGGAATAAGGGGAGTTATTCCCGTTAAGCAAGGCACAATCGCCCTCTTTTCATGTTTTCTAAGTAAATAGCGGTAAATTTTCCTTCTATTTTAGTTAATTCCAGTAGGATTTTCTAATTAAAGGAAATTTATCCCCTTATTTATCAGGTCTTTATGCCGATTCCCTCAAGGGTCCGCATGTATCTGGGGATATAAATATGGAATTGCTTATGAAACGGGTGCTTTAGAAACAGTGAACTTGTTATAGAATTTAATCCCTATAAGAGAATGAAAAACCCATAATGGATAGAATCCGCTATGGGTTTTTACTGTCGTCTGCAAGTGAAATCGCTACATAAATCACAAGACCACAAATTTTTATTTCAATGTTTATAAATGGTATGCAAATCAGGGCATGAAAACACCATTAAAAATGGATCAATCGTTATTATATCAACAAAAATAGCATACGAAGTATGTTGCGAATTCGTATGCTAAAAGTATTGTTTTTTCTTGTTTTGTACTCCTAAACTGAAAATCTTAATGTAAGCTGGCCTCATCTTATCTTTTACTCTCTACTAAATCGGCTACAAGAATATACCTCTCAGGTGCATCCCCAATGAAGTCAAACGGATAACATGTAGAAACGGTTAGTGTTGCCTTTGGCTTTGGCACAATGACAGTTCGGTCATCGCTATCGACAATGCGAACCTTCCTGACCTTATAGGTGAACTCTCCAGCAGTGGTGGTCACTATAAGATAATCACCCACTCCAACTTCACCAAGCTTTCGAAATACTGTATCGCGATGTCCTGCTAACACAGAGTTATCATTTTCTCCAGGTAAAACAGAGCCGGCAAAATGACCAACACCTTTTTCTAACTCATCTTCGTCAGTGCCATGATAGATCGGTAGAGTGGAATCAATCTTTGGAATATACAGGTCTCCAATGACCTCGCCAATCTCCGGTTTTTCATCATAAAGAGGGGCAATTCCAGTTGGTTTCACTTTCCTTAGCTTCGTTTTATCAGTCTCAGCTTCCGGTTCAGCAGCATTCACCACTTCAACAGGTGCAGGAGAAGTTGTTTTATATAAAAAATACCCCTTTAAAAACTTATAGCCATTCGACCCTGTGAACCAGATTCCACCAGTAATTAATACAATACTGAAAAAAAGAAGAAGGAACGGTTTGGTTCCTACTCCTTTTATTTCTAATCGCTTATGCAGCATAGTTCTTCTTCCAGCGACGGAATAAGAAGAATCCAAATGCGACAATCACAAGACCAGCTAATGTTTTAACAGGATAGTCAGATGCTGTATTAGGAAGTTTTCCACCTTTTACTGTTTTAACAACAGGTTTCTGGGCTGACTTTTCGTCCTTTTTCACCACAGGTTTTGGTGCTGCTTCTACAACTTTTTCAACCTCTTTAAGATCGTCAGAAACATCTTCAATTAAATTAGAATTAAACTTTTCACCAGTAATGAATAAATCAGCTAGGAAACCTTCATGATTATAAATTTCAATTAATAAATCAGATCCCACTAATTCTGTCATTGCCATGAGAGCTTGTAAATTTAATGGCGTCTTTTCATCACCATTTACAAGATAGTATTGAACATCTAATTGGAAGAGTTGAAGTAGTTCTGTGAAAACAGAAGCAATTTCAGCAAGTTCTTCTGCAGAGATTTCATCAACTGTTTCAAAAGATTCGATTGCATCTAAACGGTCAGATAACTCTAGTAATTTCGCTTCAAATGCAGGGTCTTCAACATCAAGTGTCATCAAATGATCAAAAAGATTCATTAACTCATCTTCTGTTAACCCAATTTCTGAAAGCATTTCATCGAAGTCTGTTGCATATAAATAGTAGTCAGTCATTGCATCTAACTCTTCAATATAAGTATAGTAATCAACAGAATCACCATTTTCTTCAAACAATGCTACGAGCTCATCATAAGTTAAAGCGTAACGATCAAGTAATTCTTGTAAGTTTTCTTCATTGATTGGAGTGTAATTTTCAAACTCAAGATAGTTATATATCGTCCAATCTAATTCATTATAAAATTTATATGCGTCAAGAACCGATTGACCTTCTTCAATCTCACCATATTCAACTAAAAGTGCTTCAAGCTCTTCTAGAGTAATATCATACATAACTAATAGCTCTTCTAGACCTTCCTCAGTTAAAAGAGGACCAAGGAAGTCGTATAATTCATTAATTCCCCAGAAATCTTCTATTAAGTAACCACCTTGGAGCTCAAGATAAGAAACAAGCTCATCATAAGTAAGGTTATAGCTTAACAGTAGTTCTTCTAGATTTTCATCAGTAATTGGTTCAAAACTAGGATCTGAGTAGACATATAAAAGCCAATCAAGGTCATCATAAAAATGAAAAACGTCAAAAACTGTTTGTCCTTCTTCAAGGTCACCATATTCAATGAGTAAAGCCTCTGCCTGTACTAATGTAAGATCATACTCAAGTAATAACTCTTGTAAATTCTCTTCTGTTAAAACAGCGCCAAGAAAAGCCTCTAAGTCGCTAACATTTTCAAAATCGTCGAGTGTTAATTCATATTGTACAAGATATTCAACTAACTCTTCTTTTGTTAGTTCAATTTCTAGCAGAAATTCCTGTAAATCAGTTTCTGATGGAGCTGCAAAGCCAGTTTTAGGTAAAACATTAAGACTAAGAACAACAATAAGTAGCAATGAGAGCAACTTTTTCATTAAAATATAAACCTCCTAATATTTTCTATATCAAGAGGATTATAAGTGTAAAAAAAAGCTTTTGATAGAATTGTTTTTTAGAAATTTTGGCGCTATAATTAAATGCAATTTTTAAAATCAGTTAAATTTTGACAATTTACTACAAGTGAAAAATTTGTGAGAAGAATTACCTTGATAGGAATAAATAGTATATAATTATTAACAATATAACAGAGTCTTTTTAACGTAGAATGTTGGAGGTATTCGATTGTACGGTAAATGGTTTAAAAAAAGTATTCCGAATTTGTTTACACTTTGTAACTTATATGTAGGATTTTTGTCCATTTTTTTCGCAGCTAACGGTGATTTCCGAAATGCTTCAATTTTAATTTTAATCGGAATGATGCTTGATAGCATGGACGGACGATTAGCAAGATTGCTGAATGCGCAATCTGAAATTGGAAAAGAATTAGATTCATTAGCAGATGTTGTGACATTTGGTGTGGCGCCATCCGTGTTAGTCTACTTCACCACCTTTTCAAACCATGGTTTGGTGGGACTACTCGTAGCTGGAATGTTCCCGTTGTTTGGGGCCTTTCGTCTGGCTCGTTTTAATGTCACATCAAAAAATTCGATGCACTATTTTACTGGAATTCCGATTACAGCAGCAGGCGGGATTTTAACATTAGTGGCAATGCTAGAGCCATGGGTTCCATCCATTGTGATCACTAGTACATTTGTGGCTTTATCGTTTTTAATGGTAAGTAAAATAAAAATCCCTAGCTTTAAGGATGTTCCAATCCCAAAGTATGGAACCATTGTAACCACATTATTTATTTTAATTATCTTTCTTGTATACCGAAGTCAACGCTTTGAATATCCAATCTTCTTTTATATAGCCATTGCTTTATATATTTTATTTATGGGATATCATTTTCGAAAGACGAAAAATCAGAAGAAGAGTGAAGCGAAGAAATAGACCAAATTATGAAAGCAACAATGTTTACAAAGATAGCCTAATAAGAAGACCAAATCCTTTGTGGTAACAATGAGCCGCCACTCGGGGATTTGGTCTTTTTGTGGTTTAAATTTAATTATTTTACTTCGTAGTTATGTAATGGCAGTATGTATACTTTTCAAGAATGTAACAAAATGGTTATTGAAGTATATAAAAAGGCCAAACTAACATAACAAGTTTGGCCTCACATTCTAAAACGTCCCTATTTTATTAAAAGGATACATCCGAAAAGCGACCTTGCCCACAACATTATCAACGGGGACAGGACCTATTTCTCGGCTATCACTACTATAATTGCGGTTATCTCCCATCACAAAGATCGAATCCTCTGGAACAACTACCTTTTCAAAGGGAAAATTCATTTCTTCTTTTATATACTCTTCCGCTAACATTTCGCCATTACGATAAACATGACCATCTTTGAACTCCAGGGTATCACCAGCCAAACCAACCACTCGCTTAATCCAAATAACATGACTATCCTGTTCATCCCTAGTAAATGTCCCGACAATGGGGCTATCCATCATATCATCAATCCAGCTTCGCTCATGATCGACTCGGCTATCTATAATGACCATATCCTCATAGCTGGGCTCATTCCCAACAAGGAAAGCACTTTTCAACACAACGACACGATCACCAACTTTACTGGAATCCTTTGGATCTATTCCTTGTAAAGTAGGCTCCATCGAACTCCCACTAACAGAGTAGGGTTGGACAAAAAACGTCGTAACAATAATCGTAAAAACCACTGCGACAAATATAGTTTTAATCCAAGAGAAAACTTCTGCTACCATCTATCTCACTTCCTCTAATTGGTAACTTAATTCTAACATAGAAATTCACCAAATAGACAAATAAAGAACAACTCGCAACTATTTGACAATATTCGGGTGGTGACAGGCACCGGGTTGGGAACCACGGTGTATATCCTAAGACTATTATCCTATAAAAATAGAAGATTAAAGGTTTCATGGAATATGGAAGGAAATATAGATTGCTCATGGATATGCATGTGACGTATGATGAGTCTATCTATTCTAGGGGGTTCACTCATGAAAAAGTTTCTTGCAATCTTTTTTTCTATCATTCTAGTAATTAGTAGTCTCCCGATTTTACCAGCAGAAACAAATGCACAAGGCACTGAACCTAAGGTTCAAGTGAAGCTTGTAAAGTATCTAGGGAATCAAACCCAAATCACATTTAAACCTAATGGCGATTATCTAATTGACTCAAATCAAACAAAGCTGTTGAGTGGGAAAACTTATTCGATTAAGATTGAAAATGGTTCGCTTTCTTTGTATGAAGGGACTACAAAAATAAGTGTTCCGACACCATTTTCTATTTTACCAACTGCTTATAATAACACTTATACAATTAATGGACGAGTATATCATGGTGAAATGGAATTTACGATTGAAAAGGGATTTGTTCGACCGATTAATACCTTATTGATTGAGGATTATTTAAAGGGTGTTGTGCCACATGAAATGTATGGGTCATGGAATAAAGAAGCACTAAAGGTTCAAGCGGTAGCTGCGAGAACATATGCTATAACAAAAACTAACAAAATCATTGATGACACGATTAGTTATCAAGTGTATGGTGGGTACCAATGGCATGAAAATTCAACAGCAGCAGTAAACGAAACAGCTGGTGAAATAGTAACGATCAATGGAAGCCCAATTAGCGCAGTGTATTCGGCAACAAACGGTGGGAGAACCGAGTCAAATGCCAATGCATGGGGTTCAACACTTGTATCTTACTTACCTGTTCAAAATGATCCATTTGATCCAGGAAATGAAACCTGGAATCAGTGGAATATCTCATTGAAAAAACAACAAATTGATACGTCTAAGCTTGATTTAAATAATTATCATTCATGGTGGTCATCAGCTATTGAGGCTGATACGGTGATGATGACAAATATTAAAAAGTGGTTAGGGACTAATGGTTATGCAGGCAAGGATATTAAAATTGTCTCTGTTCCAAAATTAGTTCTACACACTCCCACCTCTGGTGGACGTGTATCAAAAGGAGATATCACAATTCAATTTTTTGTGAAGGATCGATTAGATGCATCAGGTCAACTAGAGTTAATAACATTACAACAAGTAAATGCAACGGCAGCAAGAATTCGTGCCATGGTTGGATTAAGCATAATGAAAAGTTATTTAGTCACATCTCAAACCGAAACGGCTGACAACCTTACTGTTATAGGCCAAGGAAATGGTCATGGAGTCGGAATGAGTCAATGGGGTGCAAAGCGACGCGCTGATGCGGGACATTCATATCAACAGATTCTATCATTCTATTATCCTGGAACAACACTGGTTAAACGATATAACTTAGCAAACCGTGAAATAGTTGCACCGGCACCGACACCAGCACCGACACCAGCACCGACACCAGCACCGACACCAGCACCGACACCAGCACCGACACCAGCACCGACACCGGCACCGACACCAGCACCGACACCGGCACCGACACCAGCACCGACACCAGCACCGACACCGGCACCAGCACCAACACCGACAGCGCCATCAGTCGATAAAACAGCACCGGTTGTGAAAAGTGTGAAGACAACATTGGATTATGGAAAGAAATCTGCCAGCTCCTCATTTCATGTAAATGAAGCTGCTACTGTAACAATGACTGTAACTAACAGTAAAGGAACTGTGGTTAGTAAAGTAACTACAAAACAATCTGTTAAAGCAGGAACGCATAAACGTTCATGGAAAATTGATAAGCTCGGAAACGGAACCTACACAGTGAAAATTGTTGCGGTTGACTCAAGCAAAAATAAGACAACCAAAAAAGAAACCGTAAAAATATTCAAACCTAAAACTGGCACAGTCACAGCAACCACGCTAAATGTCCGAGCGAAACCTTCAACAACCTCTAAAATACTAGGTAAGTTAAAGAAAAATGCAAAGGTGACTATCGTGGCAACAGAAGGGTCATGGTATAAAATTAAATACGGTAAGTCACATGGATACGTTCACAAAAATTATATAAAATAAACTCTTTTTAGTGGTGGGACCTTTTGGTATCACTGCTATTTTTTTTGACAAAATTCGGGTGGTGACAGGCACCGAAACGGGTATCACCACACCGAAAAAAGGAATTTGTTGGGCTTCTGTTGAATTTAATTGTTGTTGATTAATAGAATTGGAGGAACTTGGATGAAGATTTATAATTTTTCCAAAGAGGTTGGCAATGGGATAACGATGTACGATTCTCAGTTTGTGATGTCTCGGATTTTGGTGACGGAAAAGCCTGCCCGGATAGGGTGTATGTATTTAGAGGAGAATGGTGTAATTGGCTATCATTTGGCAACCGTTCCGCAGTTACTATTAATTGTATCAGGAGAAGGTTGGGTTACTGGAGCAGAAGGTGAGACGGTTCGAGTAACAGCCGGAGAGGCAGTCTTTTGGGGAGCCGGGGAAGGTCATGAAACAACAACAGAAACAGGATTAACCGCTATTGTAATCGAATCTGAGGATTTAAATCCTTCTCTATTAATGTCTGAAAGAGAGGAATAAAGATGTCTAAAAGAAAAGCTCTTGTTCTCATCTTTCCAGGATATTGTGAATTTGAAATTGCGGTTGCAATATCGATGTTGAGAAGAACACATGACATTTTTACGTGTGCTTTACAAGACGAGCCTTGTAGATCAGAGGCAGGACTCGTTACTGTGTCAGATTTTAAAGTAAGCGACTTACAACAAATAGAAGAGTTTGAGATTCTCCTCATACCTGGAGGCGATTTAAAACCAATAGCGGATCATGAAGAATTATTTAGTTGGGTGAGAAAGTTCTCTGAAGCAGGAAAAGTTGTCGGAGCAATTTGCAGCGGGATATATGTGTTGGCGAAAGCAAATCTCTTAAATGATTGCTTATACACGGCTACATTATCGAGAGAGCAGCGTCATTTTCTAGGCGGTTTTAAGGAAGAAAATTTTCGATATCAGCCAACGGTCGTAAGTAACAAGATTGTCACTGCTCAGGGACATGGATTTGTTCAATTTGGGATTGATGTTAGTCGTCTTGTTAAAGAAGTTAGTATGGAGGAAATTGATTTTTATCAAGGGAGAAGGAATTCATATATGGAGGGTGAGGGTGAGGTGATTTGAAGAAAGGTCTTTTAATTGTTGGCGGGCTGTTATTCGTTGGTTGTTTATTATTTGTTTTGCGGTTTGGAAGTGCTTTGTATCAGGAAGGAAATCCCGTTCCGATTGTAGGGTCGATTTTAAAATTAGAGTGGTCTGATAGCGGGTTTGAATCGTTTGAGGTGGATCATCATGTTTCAAAGGTAGACCAAGAATATGTCGCGGTTAAGTCCTTCATGGAGGAGCGGGGCTGGTCATTTGTAGAGCAGATGGGTTCGGGGTTCATTTTTGAGAAGAGTGGTGAGGAAACGGTCGTTGTAGAGACGCGGTTGTTTTCACGACATTATTATTTGTGGAGTGTTCCGGAGGGTGTGGGGGAGTGAGGATGGTGTGACGGTTTTTGTCGAATCGTCGATAAGTTGGTGAAAGTGGTTGATAAAACTACTAAATTGGACAATAAAACTAGTAAAGTGGTCAATAAAACCAGTGGTGGTCAATAAAACCAGATAATTGGTCAATAAAACTAGTAAATTGGTCAATAAAACTAGTAAATTGGACAATAAAACTAGTAAAGTGGTCAATAAAACCAGTGGTGGCCAATAAAACCAGATAATTGGACAATAAAACCAGATAATTGGCCAATAAAACCCGAAAAGAAGCCAATAAAAATTGAAACTCAAAAATATTCGACAAAAACTCGTAGATAAACTTCCACACAAGACTTAATCAATACACCATTTTACTAGTCAAGACCCCTAGGAAACACCATTTTCCAAAAAGATATTCATCATAAACCACAAAATCTTTATTTTTTTCAAAAAAACGTAACGAAAAGATTACTTATCCGTTAGTTAAGTATAATCAAACCAATGAGAAGAGAGAGATGAAGATGGAGCATGAATTGATTAAGCGGCAAATCAATGATTGGTATCTTGAATATAGTAATGATATTTATCAATATGTGTTATTTATGATCCGGGACCATAGCCAGGCCAAAGATATAATGCAGGATACGTTTCTTCGTGCTTATTCTAATATTGATTCCTTTCATGGCGGGAATGTGAAGAGTTGGTTGCTTCGGATTGCGCGCAACCTGACGATCGATTATATCCGTAAGAAAAAGCCGATGTCCCTCATTTTTGAAGCAATTCCATTAATTAAGGATAACAGCCTTTCACCAGATCAAACGGTGACCTTGAACGAAACCGAGAAAGAGCTGTATCATGCTCTTGGTAAAATAAAAAGAACGTACCGTGAAGTGATTATTTTACGAAAAATTAAGGAGCTATCTGTAAAGGAAACATCAGATCTTCTTGGATGGTCGGAAAGTAAAGTGAAAACTACGCTATTAAGAGCAATGGCGGCATTAAAAACTCAGCTAGAACAGGAGGGCTATAAGCATGAAACCATATAATGATACAACACCATTTGATGCAGAATTAAAAGGCCTTGGTCAAAAGTTGAGAATTTCGGATCAGGAGCAACGAGATGTTTTAATGAATCTTAATAAAAAACTAGACGAATCCCATGGTTTGCAACCAAAAAAGAAGTTTCGTATAACGCCTTATTACTTTTCCCTAGCTGCTGCTGCCGTAGTGATTTTCATGTTAATTTTACCAAGCATGCTTCAGCAAGGTGAAAACCAATCTGCAGATCTGCAAGCAACAGTCACAGAAATCATCAGCTCATCACCAATTGGGGATATATCGTACAAGGGTGAGGATAACCAAGCTCAGCTAGAACAAATGCAAGCAGCACTAAATGTTGAAACAGCAGAAATGGTAAGTAAAGATGAGGTAGAAGGCATCTTTCAGCGTGACATTATTGTTAACTATAGTGACGAAAGTGAAGAAAAGTATAAGGTCATTATTAATTCAGTCCAAGAAGGTGACACCTATGTGTATACTGGTTACTTTCAAGAATTCGGCGATGAAGAAACCTTTTACAAGCTTGATGCCGAAACAGCTGAATTAATGTTTGGGATGTTTGCTAATTAAAGTAGACATTTATGCTAATAAAAGATAGCATCATGAAGTATGAAAATCGTATTGAAACAGAGTATTTGGAATGAGTGGAGAACCACGCGACGCCTGCGAGATATACGGGGCACAGTGAGACCCGCAGGAGCCTGGCGACGAGGAGGCATCTCCACACTTGATTGTTATGGTAGTACCTTGGAAACACCGATAAAATTAGCCGGTGTTTTTTGTTTTGACAAAAATGTACTTCTCTTTCATTAGTTTCCAATTATTTGACACATCACCCATTTTTTCCTATACTAAAAATAGGTATTTAGTATGTATAGCAACTATTAGCTGGCAAGGTGAGGGATTAAACTTGAGGTTATCGTTTCAAGATTATATAAGTATCAAAATTCATCAAACTGACTTAAGTTTAACAAGCTTTGTTAAGTCTAAATTAGAGCCTTTTAACCTTGCACCGGAGCAAAATTTAATCATGATGCTGCTATGGGAAAAAGATGGAATCACTCAAAATCAGCTTGTTGAAAGCTTGGAAAAAGATAAAACCAATATTGCAAGAATGGCATCCAGTCTTGAAAAAAAGGGATTTATTCAACGAATCCATTGTCCCAATGACCGTCGTTCAGTGAGGTTATATCTAACGCAAGCTGGCAAAGAGCTTGGTGAAAAAGTCATTCCGATTGCAGAAGAGTTTAATGAGATTGTTTGCAAAGGGATCACCGAGGAAGAAATTCTTGAACTCGAAAGACTCCTTGGTAAAATTAATGAGAATGTTCAGAGGCTAATTTAGCCTTTTGTTCAGCTCTTAGTTGCTATAACAACTTAAACATGGAGGGGGACTATAATATGTATGATATCGTCATTATTGGTGGAGGACCTGCTGGAGTAAGTGGAGCAATTTTTTCAGCAAAGGCAGGTAAAAAAACGTTAGTTCTTGATAGCGGTAAAAGTATGACAACACGTGCTTGGGTAGAAAACCATTATGGTGTGAACGAAGTGGCTGGACCTGATCTGATTGAGACTGGGAAAAAGCAAGCAAGCAAATTTGGTGCTGAAATCGTTGAAGGTGCTGTTGTAAACATCACAAAAGAAGACGAAGGATTCACGGTTGCGACTGAAAACCAAGAATTCAAGGCAAAGCATATATTACTAGCAACAGGTGCTTTAACAGATCTTGCTGATAAAATTGGTGTGAAAATCGTTCCAGGAACAGAGCCAAGAATCAAGTCAATCGTTGAAGTCGATAAAGATGGCCGCACAAACATCGATGGAATTTGGGCAGCTGGAACAGTGGCTGGAGTAAGTGTACACACAATTGTAACAGCTGGAAATGGTGCAGCGGTTGCTATTAATATCATTAGTGAATTAAATGGTGAGCGTTATGTTGACCATGATATCTTAAAGTAAGCCGCACAACAGTAATTTTAAGAACCTTACAAGCAGCAAGTCTATGAAAATAGCTAAAATAATAAAAATGGAAAAAATGGTCGGCTTTCTATTTTACCTGGCATAAACATTAAATTGATAAACAAAACGACCTTCAAATTATATGGTGATTTGGAGGTCTTTTTTTGTTGATGTAAAGGGATTTCGATAATATTCTTGGAGCATTTGTAATGCAATTTGGATATGTAAATGTGAGGGTACAATAGACAGAATGTTTACCTCAGCAAAATACACTACATTTTTTACTTGCAAATTGATATACAGAAAATATTGGTTAAGCTCTGTTAAATTTTGAAAGTTGATTATACTATGTTTGGAAAATAAGCGTAGAAATTCCCGTTAAATTGGGAAATACTCATATTTCCATAAAAATAAGGGGAATTTTCCACTTATAGTACCCGAATTTTATAGAGTTTATCATATTTAGAGCGGTTAACGGGAATATCTCCGCTTATATTGCTTGTTAAGCTTCCTTTAGATAGAATAGCGGGAAATTCTCCCCTTATGAAGTCCATACCTACAAAAAGGCTGAGGTCTGCAAACTTAGTAGACGCACTCATTTTAATAGCAAATCAGGCTTGGAAATTTAAACTATTATAAAATCCAAAAAGTGATAGATGGCTTAACTACATCCGCTCCTGAAACATACTCCTCTTTCCGCGGGAAGCTGCTGATCTCCATAGGCGAGAAGCTTTTTTCAACCAAAAATACTCCAGTAAATCTCAGTCGTATCACCACAATAAAATCCTTCTAGCTTACAGTTTTCAACGATGTCCTGTACAGTTCTACTATTTGAGCAAAGCATGGAAAAGTGGCTATCCCAGTGAGTTGTAATCAACAATTGGTGATCATAGGTGAATAAGTTTCGGCAATGGATATATATATTTTCATCGTTTGCAAGATCATCGATATGCTCTAGCTTCCGTTCAGTGCCATGTTCATCACCACACCAAAGCCAATCATGTCCTAGTTTTTGAATGCTTGAAAATATGTCATTCATAATCGTAGTCGGGAATACCCCCTCAGAAGGCAAGGTATATCCTTTTTCTTCGCACACTTCTAAAGTAATTTTGGAAGCATGGTAATCGGCGTACTTCTTTTTTAGACCAGTAATGATGGTGCGTAGACCGATATCTAACTGCTTTAAATCATTCAACCCGGATGAATGTAAGAACGTCTCCCAACTGACCGTTTTAGAGCCAGAAGTTAAAAAAGGATGATAAAATAGATAAACTACTTCTAACACATCTTTGTAATACTCCCTAATCGGAATATCTGCCGGAGCACAAACAGCGTATTTATGAGGAGGTGGTAAGATACGTGGTGAATTTGTCATCACAACACCTACTTCATTTTTTTTATAATAATAACGGTAAGCTTGATTGTTTGACAACTTGATTTTCATTTTATATACTAAAAAATGCGATTAGTTGTTATAGCAACTAACTGAATTCAAACTAAAGGTTGTTATAGCAACCATAATATATAGTGGAGGTATTTTACACATGGCAAATGTATTATTTATTAAAGCAAATTCAAGACCCATCGAACAGGCGGTTAGTGTAAAGCTGTATCACACATTTCTTGATCAATATAAAGCATCACATCCAGAAGACACAGTAACAGAGCTTGATTTATTTGAAGAAAATCTACCATATTATGATAATGATAAAATTAATGGGATGTTCAAGCTTGGAAGAGGGATGGATTTAACTGAATCTGAGAAGCAAGCAACAGATGTAGTGAATAAATATCTAAATCAATTTCTTGAGGCTGACAAGGTTGTGATTGCATTCCCACTTTGGAATTTAACAGTACCTGCAGTTTTACACACATATTTAGATTATCTAGCACAAGCTGGTAAAACGTTCCGCTACACAGCAGAAGGTCCAGAAGGTTTACTAGGTGACAAAGAGGTTGTTCTTTTAAATGCAAGAGGCGGAGTCTACTCAGAGGGTCCAGCGCAATCCGTGGAAATGGCTGTGAACTATGTAACAGCGATGTTAAACTTCTGGGGTGTTCAAAACATTAAGTCAGTGATCATTGAAGGTCACAATCAATTTCCTGATCAAGCAGAAGCAATTATTGAAGAAGGATTGAATAACGCAAAGAAATTAGCCGACCAATTTTAACAAGAAAACAAGGGTATAGAGCCCTTGTTTTTTTTATGGCTAATTTCGTAAAATTTGTACCTTTTGAAAGGTCAATTATTTTTTATTTTTTCACTTCAATTTTATATGGGAAATAAGGAAACTGAATGTTGCTCCCACCACTTGCAGGCGTGCTTAGAATTTCTACATTCTTCACTTCAAAATTAAATTTAGTTCCACTTCCATCATAATAACTCGGCTTAGTACTTTCGTAACTCATTTCAATTCCCCCTTTATGAAAATTGTATCAAACCTCCCGTTAACTTCATACAAAAAATTCCCAAAATAAACAAATTTATAAGCAGAAAGTAGGATAAAACACCTATTGAACAGATTCAAATTATGAGTGTTGGATTTAATAAGAGATTAGAAAAAAGTGTAACCAAAGAATTTCCCATCCGTTAGTTAAGCAGGTTCTACAAAAGGGAAAATGATTAGTGAAAAGCTTCAAAAAAGTGTAACCAAAGAATTTCCTATCCGTTAGTTAAGCAGATTCAACAACAATAGAAAATAAAGTTTTCAAAAAGTGTAACCGAAGAAAATCTCAATGCGTTAGTTAAGTAGAATAAACAAAAAGAGGAAGTGAGTAGGTAAAAGTTTTAAAAAGTGTAACTAAAAATTTCATGAACCGTTAGTTAAGTTGATGAGTAAAAAAATTTGAGAAAAGTGTAACCAATATTTTCATCATCCGTTAGTTAAGTAGAAGAAGGACGAATGAGTAGCAACAAAAGTGTTATAAGAGTTGGACGTTGGAAATTGTTTATGGAAAATAAAAAAAAAAATGATTGGAGAGATTAAAATGAACAAAAAGGTAATTTATTTATTGGTAGCAGCGGTGGCGCTTATGGCAATCTTTACTGTATCAGGTGTGTTTCAACAAAAACCAAAGGCTTCAGCAGATGAAAGTGAAAATGTAAAACTAGTAGAGGTGATCGGATCTTCACCTATTAACACAATTACTTACAATCAAGAAGAATACCAAGGTGAAATGGCTCAAATGGAAGAGGGTCTAAGCTCTAAAGAAGTAGCAACAGTGACTAGCGAGCAGTTGGAAGAAGCATTTGCAAGAACAGTAACGTTAAAATACAGTGATAACAGCTCAAAAGTTTATGAAGTTTATGTTCAATTTGGAGAGAATTATGAAGTGAATGGATTTTTCCAACCAGAAGGTGATGATAAATTTTATCAACTTGAAAATGAGACAGCAGAGCTCATGTCAGGGATGTTTGCAAACTAGGACTGAATAGAACTTAATTTATACGAAGTTAAAACTGCGGAATATACAAAAAATTAATAATAGAATGGAGAGAAATTAACGATGAAAAATAACAAAAAGGTAATTTATTTATTGGTAGCAGCGGTGGCGCTTATGGCAATCTTTACTGTATCAGGTGTGTTTCAACAAAAACCAAAGGCTTCAGCAGATGAAAGTGAAAATGTAAAACTAGTAGAGGTGATCGGATCTTCACCTATTAACACAATTACTTACAATCAAGAAGAATACCAAGGTGAAATGCTTCAAATGGAAGAGGCTCTAAGCTCTAAAGAAGTAGCAACAGTGACTAGCGAGCAGTTGGAAGAAGCATTTGCAAGAACAGTAACGTTAAAATACAGTGATAACAGCTCAAAAGTTTATGAAGTTTATGTTCAATTTGGAGACAATTATGAAGTGAGCGGCTTTTTCCAACCAGAAGGTGATGACAAATTCTATCAACTAGAAAATGAGACAGCAGAGCTCATGTCAGGGATGTTTGCAAACTAGAGATGAATAGAACTATAATTATACGAAGTTTATTCTTAACAATTATAATACTTACAGGATGCTCGTCAGGGAATATCTCTGACGATTTTTCTGCTGAGAATCCGGCGAGATGAGTGAAAAAAGCGGCGAGAATAACAGAAAAAGCGGCGAGAATAACAGAAAAAGCGGCGGGAATTAAGCTGAATCCGGCGCAAGCACCGCCGGAGAGGAACCAGTGAAGTGGAATCTAGTAAGTTGTATCGCTGTAAAGGAGCCGGATGGTAAGTATCGAAGAGCAGACCTTGAAGGAGAGTATGGAGAAAAATAGTTTTGCATAAGTTTCCACCTAACTGGAATAATAAGTAAAAAATTCCAAGGGGGCTTATACATGAAGAAGATTACTATGTTTTTGATTCTAGTATTTGTTTTAGTATCATTAACTGCTTTTGATATGACGAAAAAATCGGATATTGAAGTAACTGGGGTTGATATCACGATTATGGAGCAATCAAGAATTTTACGTTATGATTTTACATTAAAAAATAACGGAAAAAAAGTAATTGGAGAAGGTCAGGATTATCCAGGGCACCATGGTATTTATCTAAATCTCGCTGTAAGACCTAATGAAAAATTAGAGTCCTTAATGGAAATGGAAAGTACTAAAAGTCATAAAAAAATGGCCTTTCGTGGTGGCGGTGGCGAGGGTTCTATTCAACCAGGAAAAGAGGGAAGCTTTAGTTTAGAATATCAAATTAAAATGAAAAAAGATGTTGATTTTGAGGCAGTGAGTGAAAGTGCATTAGATGCGACACTGATTGTGTTAGATGGATGGAAGGTTATTGCGGAAATTCCTTTGAGTCAGGAATAAAGTTTTTTCACGATCCTAGTAGGGTCGTTTTTTTATTTTTAAAAACTGGAAAAAAATGTACTCAGGTTTTCGATAACATAGTAAAATCATTGTAATTAGAAAACTTAACTAGGAGAGTGAATCTATGAATATCCGTACAGTTTTACAGCCTTTCCTGAACGGGAAAGCCCACTCCTTTAGGCGTGGGATGAAAGTGAAGTCGAATACGGAGTGCCACTGGTAAACCGAAGGTTTGTGGTGCTTCAAGTATTTGAAAGATTAGTTCCCTTTTTTGGGTCTTTTGTTGCAGTATAAACAATAAACTGATACGATGATAGTATGAATAATTATAGAATTACAAACACAACTATTTCATTAATTAACTACCATTTTGTATTTTGTCCCAGATATAGAAGGAAAATATTCCTACAAAACACTGTAGAAGAACGTTTTAAAGAGTTGGTGCGAGAAGTTTGTACTGAACTGGAGATCGGCATTGTTGCATTAGAATGCGATAAAGACCATACCCACATGTTCCTGAACGCCCTACCAACACTAAGTCCTGCTGATATTATGGCTAAAATAAAAGGGGTGACTTCGAAAAAGTTAAGAGAGGAATTCTCTCATCTTCAACATTTGCCTAGCTTGTGGACACGTTCGTACTTTGTATCTACCACAGGAAACGTATCGAGCGAAACAATCAAACAATACGTTGAAAATCAAAAAAAACGACAATAGTAAGGAGTAGAATCCTATGACAAGAAAGAACATACCAACCTATACAATTGAGTTCCCTTTGCGTATACCTATTTGGCAACAGGACCGTTTAGAGAAAAAGTTAAAGATTGCTAGGTTAGTCTACAATTCTTGTCTAGGTGAAGCCCTTAAAAGACACAAAGCTGTAAAGGCAAACAAAAACTATCGCATCCTAATCAATGAACCCAAGTCAAAAATTCGCGATAAGCAGTTAAGTGAATTAAGGTTAACCTTCGGTTTTTCTGAATATGGAATGCATCATTTTGTAAAGTCTGTTCAACAAAAATTCAAAGAGAACATTGGTAGCTTAGAAGCACAAAAAATTGCCACTAGGGCTTTTGAAGCCGTTGAGAAACTGCATTTTGGAAAAGCTAAAAGAGTGCATTTCAAGTCATTTCGTGATGATATTTCGGTTGAAAACAAATCCAATTCTACTGGTTTGCGATACGTGGACGGTAATATTCTTTGGGGAGATAAACCAACAAAGAAAAATCCTAAACCAAAAAATTGGATTTGTGCCCCTATTACGCTGAAAGCTAACGATGAATATGCTCACATAGCTTTATTGGATAAAACAAAATATGTACGCATTCTAAAACGTGAAGTTCGTGGTAAAGTTCGATACTATTCACAACTCATTTTAGAAGGGTATCCTCCAAAAAAAAGCAACCGAAAGGTTGCTGATGACGAAACAAAACGAGTTGGTATCGATATTGGAACATCTACTATAGCTATTAGTAGTGATAGTAAGGTAGAACTTCGTGAACTTGCACCAGAGTGCAATACCGAAGAAAGAGAGCTTCGTCGTATCCAACGTAAAATGGACCGTTCTAAACGGTCAACTAACCCTAACAATTTTCACGAGAACGGGACTATTAGGAAAGGTAGATTAACCTGGACCTATTCTAATCAATATAAAAAATTGCGTCAAAAACGAAAAGAATTATTTCTAAAAACCACTATTAAACGAAAATTAGCACATGAAATATTAGCAAATGATATTCTACATCTCGGTTCTGACATTCGAGTAGAAACCATGCGGTTTCAGTCGCTACAAAGACGAGCGAAAAACACTACAAGAAATAAGAAAAACGGCAAAATAAATCATAAAAAACGATTTGGTAAATCCATTGCGAACCGAGCTCCTGCTATGCTACTCGCAATGATTGACCGGAAACTCGGGTATCAGGGACGAACTATTAAAAAAATAGATACATATGCTACAAAAGCAAGCCAGTTCAATCATAGAACGAATGAATACAATAAAAAACAACTTTCAGAGCGTTGGAATCATTTTGGTGAGATTAGCATTCAACGTGATTTATATAGTGCGTTTTTAATAGGTAATACAAACGAAACCCTCAATTCCGTTGATGTAGATTTATGCAATGCACAATGGGATAACTTTGTTAAGTTGCATAACCGTGAGGTTGAACAATTAAAAAAATCATCAAGTAAAACATTGCGTTGGTTTGTCGCGTAAAATACAAACCTGATTGGTCGTGATAACGTCCAAGAGAGAAGTCGGAACGGTAAGCACACAAGAGGTCCTTTTAGGCTGACTTGGCGAAGTGCATTGCTATACGCAATACGTCCGTTAATGTTCTAAAAGAACACACACCAGTGTTTTGGCAGAAACTCTTTCTGCAAGGAAGATAAGGGTGCCATTAAGAAGTGTATTAGTATTTTAGAACCCCACTCCTTCAGGGGTGGGAGTTATCAGCAGAGGATGCAGAGCAGTTGATGCTTTTACGGGTAAGAAGATTGGTACGCAGCTCTTCACTGAGGCGGAAAAGTGGGCCAGGGATCATGGAATTCATAGATTAGAACTAACGGTTATTCAGAAAAATGAAGCGGGCTTCGGGTTGTATCAGAAGATGGGGTTTGAGGTCGAAGGTACGAAAAGAGATTCCTTATTTATGGATGGGGAGTTTGTGAATGAGTATTATATGAGCAAGTTACTTTGATGAGGAATTGTTAAAATGAGGCTCGATTTTGAGGCTAAGAGTTAAGATTTTCTGAGTCAGTGGTAGATTTTAAAGTATAGTATAGGTTTTTAAGGGGAAAATTAGTGGTTTTATGGAGTAAATGCTTGTTAGTTAAAAGTTTATTTTCGAAATCTTGTCGAATATTTTCGAATTTAGAAATTTATCAGCCACTTTATAGTTTTATCGGCGAAATAGTAGATTTATCGATTATTCATTAACTAATGATAAAACCCTGCTTGAATAACCAGTAAAAATTCATCAAATTCAATTCCTTCCAAAATAAAAGAAGAAGGATTCCTAACATTCCTTCTTCTTATAATATGGATTATTCACCAATCGTAACAATCGGCGGTTTATGTAAATACAATTCAGTTAATTGCCCAGCATCTTCAATCACCGCTTGTCCTGCGTCTGATCCAAGTGCCTCATGGAGCATTTCGATGTTTTCAAAGTCTAATTGTACAATTAAGTATAGGTTTAAATCGGTATTTTGTGCACGTTGAACACGAGTAAGAGATGCGTGAATGATGTTCGGAAGCTGTTGTACAAGTGGCATGTGTGTGTTGAAATAATAGTTTTCAAATCCTTCGATATCTTCTGGTTTTTCATATAAGACCATGAATTTTGCCATTAATCTACCTCCAATCTCTTGATGATAGATTTTATTCGGCATAATTAGAAATTATACTCGATGATGATACGGATTGGACGGAATATTTTAAAACAAAATATGCGATGAACTTACTTTACCATCTGCACGTCAGAGAACTCCTTCACCATATACTCACCATCGCCTCGAAGAATGACCTTACCATACACCTCGTGTGGCTGCAGAAATTCAAGCAATTGCTCAACCGCCACAGCTGGATCGACGGTATTTCCACAGGTATAACAGTCGATCGATGCATACCTCTTTTCTGGATAGGTGTGGATGCTAAAGTGACTTTCTGATAAAAGTAAAAGAACGGTACAGCCTTGTGGAACAAATCCTTCAGACTGAACACCGATCACACCGGCGCCACTAGCAATAGCAGAATCAAACATTTTCCCTTCTAATGCATCAACATTATTTAATATGTCAAAATCAACGCCCCAAACATCAAGGATAATATGCTTTCCAATTGTTTCGTAATGCAATGCGATCTCTCCTTCATCAGTTATAGTTGTTGATTACCCCTCCCTAAAAAAATTTAAACAAAATGATTAAAACTCATGAGAACGGGTAATAATGGAAAATGTATTCCCCCTTTTCCTTTTTTAAAATGCTCCTATCATAATGGGAGCATTTTTTGTGGAGAAAAATGTGGAATTTCGTAAAATAAACCGTTTACAAATAAAAAGCTTACAATATAATAAGATTGGGTAGAACCTGGGGAGGGGAAAGAAGAAGATGCCTAATTACGTAACGAGAATCTCGACAATTGAAATTCCTGTTTCTAATGTTGAGAAGTCTGCACACTGGTATGCAAAAACATTAAACTTATTTATAGAACATCAAAGTGATCAAGATGCGATGCTTAGCTTCAATGCAAAAGGAATACCAAGCATCTATTTGGTACAAACAAATGATGACCGAAAAATTTCATTTGAAAATACGAATACAAATGTCACACATAGTGTGGTTGATTTCTACACATATAATCTCGAGGGATTTTATCAATTTCTAAAAGATAGTGGGATCGAAGTGGGTCCACTAAACGTAAATGGTGAATTTGGAGGATTCGGCTTCAAAGACCCAGACGGAAACCTACTAAGCGCAACAAATATAGCCCACCTAGGACAAGAGTAAAAGCTTTCTATGAAGAAGGCTTTTTTAAAATTTAAAAAAGAAAAGTATAAAATTTTTTACTACCATAGCCTTAGAACTGTGGTATTTTTCGTGTTTAGAGACTATTTCTTTAAATGAATATTTTTTGGTGTTTTAAGCTTTGATAGTGATCATTGTTGATTTTTCGAGTAGGTATAGGACTCATAGGCGGAAAAATTCCGGCTAATGTATCTGGTAAGGGCTTAAGAAGCATATATAAACGGAGAAATTCCGGTTATCGTCTCTAAAATATGACTAAACCTAAAGATTATGGTCATATAAGCGGAAAAACTCCTGTTATTTTTAGGGAAATGTTGCTATTTCCCAATTTAAGTGGAATTTTTCCGTTTAAATTCAACCACAGTGAAATGAACATGATAGGAGACACCCATTTAAAAAGAAAAATCAAAAAGTGACCGAGCCTTGCCCGGTTTTTTTATTTGGTATCGACAAAATTCGGGTGGTGACACCCGAACGAAACCAGCCAACTAACTACCCAAACCAAAAAAATCACAAAAGGTTTTGCATACTCCATGAATAAAGGAGAAAAATAACTTTATTCAGGAGGTGTTACCAGTGTCAAATCCATTTGAGGCTGTTTGGAATACGTTGAAGACGTTAATAGATGATGAGCCGAAGTCACCTTTACATATTATTGAGGCTGGAGATTTATGGACTTATTATACGGCATTAGAGGAATTTATACGTTATGAAGAGGTAGGATTAAATACGTCAACTGATGATGAGATTCTTGAAATGTTAACAGATGCAATTAGAGTTTGTGAGGCACAATCTCAAAAAATTAGCGCGTTTATGGTGAAGGAAGGAATTCCTCTTCCTGATGTAACATCGGCAAAACCTAAATCAGATCCGAAAGAAGTTCCATTAGGCGTAAAATTAACAGATGATGAAATCGCGAATGGAATTGCATTTAAAATCGTCACACTCATGCAGCTTTGTGGAAAAGGACAGGCAGATGCGATAAGAAATGACGTTGGTGTATTATGGTTAGAGCTATATGGCGAGTTCGTTTCCTTTGGTGCTACCTTAAAAACATTGATGAGAAAACGGGGATGGATTAAGGTTCCGCCATACTACTATCCACCAGGAACCCCGACCTCAAAGTAAAAAGAAAAGGTAAGCCCGAAAATTGGACTTACCTACTAACTTAATTAATCTCTAAGTTTGTTTTTAATCTTGAAATCACAGCTTGGCGCTCTTCTTCAGAAACAATCAGATACCAAATTCCACCAATTGTTTGGCCGGTTCCTTGAATCGTCTCTTGTTCATTGTTGCGACGAGCATCAGCATAATTCGCTTGAAGAGTTCTCATCTCTTTAAATGTCATATTTGTCGTAATGTTATCACCAGAAATCGCAAGCAAATCATCTAGCTTCGTAATCGTTGATGGTGATGCACCAGCATCGATGATGGCACGAATGACTTCACGCTGACGATCTTGGCGTCCGAAATCACTATCAATACTACGGATACGCGAGAAAATTAATGCTTGTTCACCATTAAGTGTAATTTGACCTTCCGCAAAATTGTGGCCGCCATGTGTGAAGGCTTTAGAATTATTAACAGTTATTCCACCTAGAGTATTAACAATATCCTGAAAGCTTTCCATGTTAATTTTCACATAATAATCAATTGGAATATCCAAGAACTTCTCAACCGTTTGAACGGTCATATCTGTTCCACCAAATGCGTATGAGTGGTTGATTTTATCTTGAATGCCTTTGCCGACAATTTCCACTCGTGTATCACGAGGAATACTCAGCATATTCATTGAATTCGTGTTTGGATTCAGTGTGACAACAATTAATGAATCGGCACGACCTTTGTCACCTGTACGCTCATCCACACCCATTAACAGAATCGAAATGGGATCAGCTTTATCTAGGTTGATATCTGTATCACGTAAGCTTGACGGTGTACGCTCCTCATGCATCGAATCAACCGTTGTTGCTAAATTTTGATATAAATAAAAGGCATAGCCAGCCACTGCTAAAATAAAAATCCCGATAATACTACCAATGATTTTCAGCCACTTTTTGCCTTTCTTTTTTACATGTTTATCAGAACGACCCATGTAAATCATCCTCTCTATATTCAGTTTTTAAGAATCTATTTGAGCATAAGCTATATATATTACGAATCATTCGACAAAAAGTTTCATAGAACAGAATAATCATAGACACTTTTTATACGTTTGTCTATAAAATTTTTCTAACAACTTTCCTTAAAACTGGAAATATAGTAAAATTAAATTAACAGGATATGACAATTTTCACAAGTGGAGGGAAAAGGATGAAGGAAAAGCTACTAAATGTTCTATTATATATTGCCATTTATACATGTATTATCGTTTCAACAGTGATTCTATTTTTCAACGGTTCATTCGGATATTTCATCTATATACTAACACTTGGAGAACAACAAGGAACCTACATCTTTAGTACCATCGGCCTAATCGGAGCATTACTAGCTCTCATTCCTCTCCTGTTTCACAAAAATGCGGGGAAATTTTACTATCTCGTATTACTAGGAGCAAACTCCGTCGTGATTTTTTATCCGTATATGTTTGACGCAATAGCCACACACATCTTTCCAAAATTTATATAGAAGCACGGCGGCGGTTCTCGGGGAGCATGGGGACGGTTCTCGTGCTTCCATCCGTCAAAAAGAAGCGCTGGGACGGTTCTCGTGCTTCTTTGCTAGCGCAAATGGGAAGCGCTGGGACGGTTCTCATGCTTCCATCCGTCGTAGTTTAGTAGACTGCAAGAACCTCAAGTGACAGTTTATGTTTTATAAAAAGAGAAGAAAGCATAACATGTTGGACTACCACAGACGTTGATACTGTGGTGTTTTTCGTATATGGAGACAAATGTTTTAAAACAAATAGATAAAAATCAACATTGGGAAGCATTTAAGTAATAGGCTATCTCAGAGATTCGTCCTATTATCATTAAGAAGGTTGAAAAATTTACCCATTGTTGAATTTTCACGTTGGTATAGGAATTCATAAGCGGAGAAATTCCGCCTAATGCATCTAGTAGGGGCTTAAGAAGCTGATATAAGCGGAATTATTCCCGTAAACTCCTCTTATATATGACTAAATCCAATGATTAGGTTCATATAAGTGGAAAAACTCCCCTTATATTTAGGGAAATGTTGTTATTTCCCGAATTAAGCGGAATTTTTCCGGTTAAATTCTACCATAGTGAAATCAACATGATAGAACAAGAGCATAGCGATTTGGTCAGAAATAACCGTTCGCATTATAAAGATGTACATGATCTAGGATTACAAATGAACGGATTTCACTAAACAAAAAAGGACCGGGATTAGCCAGGTTTTTTTTATGCCCAAAAACTCCCCAAAAACAAACAATTATTTTTCCGTCATTCGATTTATTTCGACAATATTCCACCTAGTTCTATACTACTATTAGTAGTATAAGAATATATTACCAACTCATAAAAATGTAGGGGTGAAGCTGCTTGTTAACCACTGTGTCTAATCCGGATTTATTTTTGAAATATCATAAGACGCTTAATGAGCTAGGTGTGAATATGGATTTACAAACAATTGATGACGTGAAAAGGAAATTAGAATCAAACCAGTATATTATTTCAGTAATAGGTGCGATGAAATCAGGAAAATCCACGTTCATTGATGCTTTACTAGGATTCGAATTAATGCCAAGTGAAAATGAGGCGTGTACCTTAACAACAACAGATATTCATGTTGATAAGTTTGATGGATTTATTACTAAAGTATTTACAGATGGTAGTAAGGAAAAAATAAAAGGAAATAAAGGTTCTCTCGCAAAAGCTTTTCATCAGGATGTGAAAAAGCACCGTTCATCTAATAAGAAAGTGGATTTTCACTATGAAGTGAGCTCAGAAATGGATTGTTTAAAGGGATTGAGCTCGAATGCCAAATTTACTATAGTCGACACTCCTGGAGTAAATGAAATGAGTGGGCTTGGTATAGATAAGCAAGATATAAAACAAACTTTTACCGACGTGATTAAACGATCTAGCTCTATCGTTTATGTGCTAGATTATCAATATTATAAAGCAGAAGAAAATAGAGAGATCATTAAGCAGATTAAGAAAATTAGACCTGATTTGCTATCGAATATGATTTTTATTTTAAATAAAATTGATCGAATAAATTATAAAGATAAAACAATGGATTCAATTTTAACTGAAATTTCTAAGGCACTAAAGTCCTGGGGAGTTCATTCGTTTGAACTATACCCAGTCTCAGCCATTAAAGCGTTATATGGTAGATATATAAATTCAGGTGGAGATTTAACTCGAATAAAGGAGAATCTAGGACAGTATTTAATAAGTAAAGAGTTGGTCGTAGAGGGAGACACGATAACGGTAAAAGAGCGCCCCGAAGATGCGGCGGACCGCTTAATCACTGAAAGCGTAATGAACGTATTTGAAGAAAATGTACTTGTACCGACGTATTTATCCTCATCGGACCGTATTAAGCATAGCTCTAACTCTCTATTATTTTCGATTTCTGAACAAATAAAAGAGAAGTTGGATGATATTAAAAATGAACTTCTGCTCGGGCAAAAGGAGTTGGATGATGAGCTTAATAGAGTCCAAGAGAAGATTCAAGGCATTAACGATACATTTAAGATCGCAGAAGAAAAAAGGGCAGAGCTTGAGGTCATGCTAAAGAAACCAACCTTTGACAAGGTAAAAGCTAAAGAGTATCACTATGAGCTTCCTTATTATCCATCTGTGAACTCATATAGTGGGTATAAATACACTTCGAGTTATTCTGCAGAGCGAGAGGCGAAAAGTGAATTTAGTCGTTGGAAAAGTAATATCAAATTTCCTTTTGAAAGTATCCACTCGTATTATAGTAGAAAGCTATATTATTCAACATCAACCGATAATTTTTTCTATAAAACCAACACAAAAGTAAGTAAAGTCATTCAAAAACTATCTGCACTATTAGATAAAGAGTTAATAAAAGCTAATAGTAAAGAGGTTATCACATTAATGAGCAATATCAGTGTCATGCCAGAGCCATTAATGGAAATGACCTATAGCAATACAAGGGAATATGTAAGTGACTTTTACGATAATTCAGCATTTATAGATACCGATTACACAGAAATGTATGTTGGAGAAACCATCTTTGGCAACTCTAAATATAAAGATAGATACACCTATGACCTTGGTGATGCCCTAAGGAATGAGTGGGATGATGTTACTGCTGCAATGAAAAATTGTAGCTATGACTTTTTTAGTGATTATTATGATAAAAAATATGATACCTATTTATCAGAGCTACGAGAAGTGGTTGAGGAGGAATTTTCAAAAATCCCACCAGTACTAAAGAGTGTCTTGAAACAGTTAGAAGCCCAGCAAAAGAAGTTAAAAACTACAAAAAACAAACAATATCAATCTAAATTAAAAATGATTCAGCAGATAGAAAAAGAACTAGAGGAGATAAACCAACCATGAGTATCGAGAAAATAACTGAGCTTGCGAGCCTGACAGAAGAGTTGTCTGCGTTTATTAGAAGTGATTTATTTTTACAAGAAAATAATCAAACGATTTCTGCACTAGAGCATTCACATCATAATTTAATGAATCGTAGATATGTGGTTTCGGTGATTGCTGCGATGAAAGCTGGGAAGTCAACGACATTTAATGCGTTGTTAGGAAGAGATTTGCTACCCAATGAAAATGCCTCTTGTACCACTGCGATAACAGAA
The DNA here is from genome assembly GCF_002019645.1 of Litchfieldia alkalitelluris. Classification (GTDB taxonomy): domain Bacteria; phylum Bacillota; class Bacilli; order Bacillales; family Bacillaceae_L; genus Litchfieldia; species Litchfieldia alkalitelluris. The sequence goes on from NZ_KV917374.1 coordinate 677,771, forward strand.
GTGAAGCATGCAAACGAAATGATTGATAGAGTTACAAAGGTCTACAAAGATGGCGCCGTTAAGCTAATAAAAGCTGAAGGTGGCAAGACACTAGAAGAGAACTTTCAAGAAGATGTTAGGGCATCTAGACGAAATGATGAAGTGAAAAATATTGAGAAATATTATGTTGAATGTCCAGTTAGAGCATTAGAGGGTTCAAGTTATAAGGAGTTAGTACAAAACTTTATTCTTGTTGATACACCAGGTCCAAATGAAGCGAATGTTGGAGACTTTGATGTGGCAGAACTACAAAGAATTGCATTAGAACAGCTCCGTCACTCAGATGCACTGATTATTCTATTTGACTATCAAAACTATAAATCTGACACAAATGCCAATATCCTAAAAAGTATTTTTGAAAACCGAGAAGACCTTGAAAAGGATCAGGATAAAATCTATTTTCTTGTTAATAAAATAGATGCCATGACATCTAAGGATGGAACGATCGCAGATACTCTTTTAAAGGTAAAACAACTAATTCGCGAGCATGCACCGATTATTAAGAATCCGAATGTGTTTGCCTTTTCAGCAAAACAGGCCTGCCTAGCTCGTAGTGTAATTAATCAAACTGCAACAGAAGAAATGAAGAATGAAATGAAAACGGCCTATGGTTCAAAGTATTCTTTTCAAAAGGAAATTGATGGAGACGTATATGAAGTCATTCCGAGTCCTGAAAAATTTGCAGATCAGCTGTTAAAAGATAGTCAAATCGTTCAAATCGAAGAAAAAATTATTGAAAAGGTATTCGACCGAGCAAGTGAGCAGATGATGAAAAATGGATTTCATAAAGCTGAACAAGCAATCCTTGACATTGTAAATAGTGTTCAGGCTCAAATCGAAATAAGCTCAAAAACGGATGAAGAAATTTACCTTGGAATTAGTGAAAGTAAAACACAAATTCTCACCTTAAAGGATAAAGGAGAAAAAATCAAAAACTTACCTGCCAAACATTTAGACTTATTAAAGAGTCAGGTGCAGTCCATCATTACACAAATTCCTGATACGATCCAGAAAACAATAAATGGGATACTTCCTAAAGAAGATATACTCCAAAGCGAGGATCAACATTTTTTAAATGAACGAATTCAATCAATACAAAGAGATGTAGCAAACATGATTGAAATCTCACTTAATCGTGAAGTGGATCGAATTCAAAGGCTTGCATTTGAAACTCAAAATAAAATTAGTACGAAGCTTACGGAGGAGTTTCAAAAGCTATCAGATAGTGCAAATGAGATGATTGGGAAAAAGCTGACGATTACGTTAAGAAGCTACAACATTCAAGAGATTTCTAAGAATCAAGTTGATCAAAAAGACGCAGATGTTAGGGAAAAGGACAAAATTACGGATGGGATGGAAACCGTGTTTGATCCAAAGCAAGCTGCCATTGTTTCAGCAACAACAACAACGTTAGGTGCAACTATTGGAGGGGCTGTTGGAAGTGTTTTTCCAGTTATTGGCACGGCTATCGGAGCTGCCGTGGGTGGAGCCATTGGTGGATTAATTGGTTATTTTTCTGGTGGAAAGTCATCCAAGCCCGTTACTCATAAGAAGAAGTTCTATACAGCAGATATTAGTGAGATGAAAAAATCTCTTGCTAAGGGTGCATTAGAGATTGCTGGGAAAGCTGGAAAGGATTTAGAGAACAGCATTAATCAGCTAGAAGTAGAGTATTCAGCTTTTATAGGGAAACAGTTGGATGAGTTTATTGCTAATTTGAACACGCAACTAGATGAAATGATGGCTCAGTATGAAGCGAATAAGAACGATCTGGATCAGCATATGGGGCATATGAATGTGATTTTGAAAGAGATGGAAGTGTTTGAGGAAAGATTGAAGGCCATTGAATCGAAAGAGATGTTGTTTGTTTAATATGATTTTAACCCCAAACTAATTAGTACAGAATCCATATATGACGGAGGCCACGAGCATGGAAAAAACAACAACGAATTATAAAGATCATTTTCAATCAAATTCCTCTAAAGTATTGGCATCTTTGCAGGAATTCCATGATTTATCCAATGTAGAGATTGAGGATGAAAAACTAAGAGAAAGCCTCTCAAGTATAAGTGCGGAAGTCGCTTCAGGAATTGATAAAATTCAAATGAACTTAACGTATTTATTAAAAAATGTAGAATGGGATACATTTAACGTAGCTTTTTTCGGTGAAACCAATGCCGGAAAAAGCACACTTATTGAAGCTTTAACTAAAGGAAAAGGAACATTTATTGGGGATGGACGTAAGGATTTTACGAAAAAAACGACTAGTATTAACTTGGATACGGTTCAGTTATTGGATTTGCCAGGAATTGAAGGAAATGAGAAGAAATATATTTCGGAAATAAAACGAGGCGTTGAAAAAGCACATATTGTCTTTTATGTGATTGGAACAAATAAAGAGCCTGAATTTGAGACCTTAAAAAAGATTAGCTCATTTTTGCGAGATCAAGCAAAGGTTTACTCAGTCATCAATGTTAGAGGGAAACCAAGTATTTATCGTTATCAACCAGAACTTGTATCAGAATCTGTGAAAACGATTGAAGAACGTACAAAAGAGAAGTTTAAGAGTATTTTAGGAGAACACTATGTTGATAATATAATACTCAATGCTCATTTAGGGTTTTTATCAACAGGTAAGCCTCAAAGAGAGGACCTGATCCGTGATCAACAAAAACTACTCGATGTGTTTGAATCCTTTGAAAAAAGCTACGAATTTAGCAACTTAGCAAAGATTGAAGATTTATTATCACAATTAACTGTACATAGTAAAAAAGAAATTGCTGTGTCTAATACCTACAAATACATGAGTACCATTGAATCCATTATGGGGAGAATTTTAAAAGGAAAAAAGGAATTTGACTCTGAAATTAAATCGATGCATGTAAAAACAGATGAGGCCGTTCGTAAAGCTGAGGTTTCAATTTCTACATTTCATCAAAGCATCTTAAGTAGTGTACATGTGAAAATCGACCAGATGAAAAGTAATATGGAAAAGATTATTTATGAAGGTATCGATTATGAATCTAGTGAGTCAACGATCAAGCGGAAACTCACAGAACAACAAAAGGTGACAGAAAAAGAGATAAAACAGGTACTTGAAACTCAGTTGGAAGATTTAAAAACCGATATAAAACGTATTTTTACCCAGCTGCAAAAAAGAATTGATATTGAGTTTAAATTCAAGGGAATGGGCAGTAATGATTTTAATATTCGGGATATTATTAAGAAAATGGAGATTAGTATTGGCTATATCATGAAAGAAATCCTTGATGTTGGTTTATCAGTGATTGGAATCTTATTAATGGCGTTTAATCCAATCCTAGCGATCATTGGCGGAGTTGTGGCTTTAATCAAGAAAATATGGGAATGGTTTTTTGGTGACCCGACAAAACGGAAGCGAGAAGCAAAAAGTGAAGCTTATAATGAGATAAGCAAGAGCGTCAAAACGATGAAAGCTGAGATGACAAAAACTCTTAATAAAGAAATGAACTATCTACAAAAAAGTATGGAAAAGCAAGTAGGTGGGTTTAGAGATTTTATTCATCAAATCAGATTATTGAGCTTTGCGATGAACGAAAAAATTCGTGATTTGCAAATGAGTAAGGTAGAGATCAGTCGACAGTTAACAGAATATGTTGAAGGAGCTAATAATCATTTTACCTTTTTTGATTTAAAGCTTAAGTGCGCCATGTTTATTGGGGCACAGCCAGAACATCCAGATGTTTATCGTCTTGAAAAAATATATGCGTATCCAACATTATCGGCCTTTTTTGCAGAACATAATTTTCCGGTTAAGGATGAATTTATGTATATCCCTGCAAATGAGGAGTTTTTATATCGTGCGACTTCAACACTACTAGATTACTATAAACAAACCGATCATTTTCTTCCGATAAAAGGGGTAAGGAGACAGAGATCATGACAATTACGACTTTTTTAGATGAAAAACAATCTGTATTGAACAAGTTAACACAGTTGAAGAAGAAGGTAGAACAGTTTCAAGAGATGGATATAGAGATGGGAGATTTGAAGCTCAAAATCGACCAATCTATCAAAAACATTGAAGATGAAAAATTTGTAATTGCAGTATTCGGTGCGTTTACAGATGGCAAATCGACCATTTTAAAATCAATTACAAAACAAAACAATATTGCAATTGCACCTGAGCCGACAACAGATAAAGTAACCTTTTATCATCTGGATGATCATCAGCTTGGAAAAGATTTTGTGATTGTAGATACACCGGGTTTATTTTCTGAACATATGCTTCACACGGAAAAGACAAAGAAGTTCATTTCAGAAGCCAATGTGGTGATTTATACGGTTGATTCGGTAAATCCGTTAAAAGACAGTCATCACAACACGATTAAATGGCTATTTGATGACTTGGATAAACTCGACTCTACGATTTTTGTGATAAATAAAATGGATGCCGTCGCCGATCTTGAGGATGAAGCAGATTTTGAGTATCATAGTCAAATTAAGAAAGAAGTAGTTATTCAGACCATTGGTGAACTTGTTTCATTAAAGGGGAATCCAGCAGTCGTTTGTATCGCAGCTGATCCATTTGAAATGGGATTAGATTATTGGAATGAACATGAAGATACGTATAAAGAGCTGTCAAGAATGGATCACCTTATGAAAAGCTTGGATCAATTTATTCACGCTTCCAAGGATCAGCTTATCCTCAATTCAGGCATGAGTGTGATTAAAGATACGATCCACCAATCTATTACAGAACTAACTCAAGTCAAAGATAATGTGCAGAAAAATAGAGATCTTTTAAGTAATCAATTAGAAGAGATTGATGAAGAACTAAGCAGTTTTGAAAGAGATATCACCAAAAAGCACAATTTGATTACTGATGAAGTCATGAACTTGCGTGAAGATATTTTATCTTATATCGTCGCAGCTAGCAGTCTTGAGGACTTGCGAGCAAAAATCACAACGAAAATCGGTGAAGAGGGCTATATCTTAAATAAGAAGATAGAAACAATCATTGAAAGACATACAGAAAGCTTAATGGAGAACCAGAAAGAGATGATCAAGAACATCGAGGCTTCGATTAAATTTCATGATCAATTACAAGACCAACTCCTTAGTATGGGAAACAAATTAGGAGGGAAATTTGTAAAAGCATTGAGTGGTGCATCAACGAAGGCGATCTCGCAAACGATCTTGAAGGTCCGTGACGTTGCTAAGCTTCCGATCAAATTTAAACCATGGGGAGCCTTGAAATGGGCGAAAGCACTAAAAACATTTGGAGCTGTATTATCAATTGCTCTTGATGCGATTTCTGGAATTGTTGAATTTATTAAAGAGCAAAAGCTAGAAAAAGGGCGGAAAGACATATCGGACCAAGTAGAAGACCTGTTTAAGGAATTCTTGAATTCCTTTACAAAAGCAGAATACATCAAAACCTACTTTCCAGTAGTTGAGTTAAAGCAGACATTCCGCGAAGACAAGCAAAACATTCTTCATGCCTATGACGAAACAATTGAAAAAATAGAGCAGCATGTAAGTGAACTAGAACAATTATAAAAGGAAGCACGGGAAGCACGGGGACGGTTCTCGTGCTTCTTTGTTAGCACAAATGGAAGCAGGAGAACCGTCCCCGTGCTCCCCCGACAAAATTCGGGTGGTGACAGGCACCAAACACTCGAATTTTGTCGAAATGTTTTGAAAGAAAATTCTACTTTCCTATTGTTTTTGTTTTTAAGAAAGTGTTAATTTAGTATAATAGTAGTGTTTATAGGTAAAAATATCCTTTTTAATACAACTAAATGTCTAAAAGGTAGGTGAATAATCTATAAAAAAAGTTCTATGGTTTTTTGTACTTACTTCTCTCATTCTCATTGCTTATTCCTCGTATTCCATCCTAGGACACTTCAACAAGTATCAAGAATCTGCTAAGAAGTATGAGGGGTTGAAGGAAGTTTACTCAATAGTTTCTGAGAAGGGATCACTTGGAAGAGAAGAAAAAAGTGATGAAGATAAACATGAGTTAGTTCAGATTAATGATGACTATATGGGCTGGATTTCGATTAATAACACAAAGATAGATTACCCAGTTGTTAAGGGGAAAGACAATAGCTATTATCTCACACATAACTTTTATAAAGAACAAGATTTTGCTGGGGCTATTTTCATGGACTATCGGAATTCCGCAGAAAAGCTCGATCAACATTTGATTGTGTATGGTCATCATATGAAGGATAAGAGTATGTTCGGAGATCTTCCGAAGTATACGGACCAAGCCTTCTTTGAGAAAAATAAACTCATTCACTTTGATTTCCAAGGACGTACATATGAGTGGGAAATCTTTTCAGTCTATGTTGTAGATAGCACTGATTTACTGCCCACTGAGTTCCAATCTGCCAACGAGTTTGAGGAATTTGGAAGTCAGCTACAACAGAAATCGGTCATCTCTACTTCAACGATGGTAGAAGAAGGAGACCACATACTCACGTTATTTACTTGTACAAATGTAAATGAACTTGAACGAATGATCGTTCATGCAAAACTTATAAACTAGGAAGTAGGGATTTTAAAAAAATGAAACGTTGTTTAAGTCATAGTCTAATTTTAGTACTTACTCTTTTCTTTATTTTCGGACAGCAAGTAAATATATTTGCTGAGGATAGTTCAGAGGAACTTGTGGTAGAAATATCAACGGATAAAGATACATATGAAATAGGAGAGAACATTGAATATACAATCAAGGTAGCTAATCAATCCGAGTTGATTGCTAAGGATCTTGTCGTAACTACGACACTCCCAGAAGGGTTAGAAGTGACAAGCACCGAGGCGGAAAAAGAAAAGAATCAGCTTAGTTGGAATGTAGAAAAAATCAGTCCAAAGAGTGATACCTCTCTCACATTTCAGGCTATTGCAAAGGAAACTGGAAAACCGACACCTCCTGACGAAACAGATGTGAAAGAGCCTGGCGATGATCCAAAGAAAGACCAAGACGATAAACCTGAGGAAGACCCACCCCAATCAGAAGATAAAGAAGATGAAGTTACAACAGGGGGAAGCAAGCCAACGCCAACAGGTAGTTCACCACAAACGGGTGATAACACAAGCATTACAACGTTTGTTGTCATATTAATTGGAGCAATGTCTGTACTAATTGCCTCATTTATCATTTTGTATAAAAAGCGTAATAAAAATGTAGTAACATTCATTTTAATTGCGTCACTAATCACGCCTTCTTTTACAGGAATGGCCAGAGCGGAAGAAAACGAAAACGAAAACGAACCTACAAAAAGTGTTGTTGAAGCAACTCACACACTTATGATTAATGAAAAAGAATATGAAATCGTTACGACTGTTGAGGGAGTACTAGAAGTTGATCCAGAGACGCTGGATAACTCTGTCACAATTACTTCTCATGTGGAAGAAGAAATTGAAGTCGATACAGATTCTATTACTCTTAAAGGGAAATCTACTGGAAAAGATATTCAAACATTATATTACTCAGTATTTGATGAAAGTGATAACGTTCCAGAGAGAATTCCAGTGGCTGGTTTAAGAGATTGGGAGATTAATATTGCTTTAACACCAGGAATTCACCGCATTGTTGTGTTTGGTGAAGATCTAGAAGGTAATGTAATAGGAGATGAAATGACGGTCTCTTATAAAAATGATGAAGATGCCGATGAGCTTCCATACTCAATGGAAATCGAGCTGAAAACATCTCCAACGAATCCGGATAGTGATGAAGACAAGCTGCCAGATGGGTATGAATATTTAATTTTAGGCACGGATCCAGCGAAGGCCGATACAGATGAAAATGGCGTTTCTGATGCGGATGAGGATGCTGATCAAGATGGCTTAACAAATCTTGAAGAAATGGAGCTAGGTCTAGATCCATTAAACCCTGACTCTGACCATGATGGATTATCTGATGGAGAGGAAGTAAACACACATAACACGGATCCATTAAAAGAAGACACTGATGAGGACGGCTTATCAGATGAAGATGAACTTATCTTAGGTTTTGACCCTCTGAAAAAGGATACTGATGGTAATGGAATCATAGATTCAGAAGAAGTTCTTGAACAACCTCTGAATGAAGAGACAATGAGTGAAGTGGTTAAAGAAGACAGCCCAATCATTCCTAGCATTACCATTAAAGGTTCAGGTAATTTAAATGATAGTGTGATCGTTACGGATCAGGAAGATCATGTTGTCATGAACACGATTCCTGGGTTAGTCGGTGATCCAATCGATATCAAGTCATTAACAGACTTTGAAGAAGCGACGATTTCTTTTAGCCTGAAAGAAGGTGTTCCAGCTGATCGAAACCTAGAAGATTATGTGGTTGCATGGTTTGATGATGAGCAAAATAAGCTGGTGCCATTAGAATCTAGTTATACACCAGAAACGAATACAATTTCTGCTAAAACTGATCACTTCAGCTATTACCTTTTACTAGATGCTGTTACACTTCGTAAGGAAACAGACGCTGGCAATGTCGAGGATAAAATAGAAAAAGGAAAAGCAGATGTAGCATTTGTAATTGATTCAACCGGATCAATGGGAGGCACGATTAATAACGTTAAATCAAACATTAACTCCTTCGTTGATCGCTTAGATGCAAATAAAGTAGATGTTCGATTAGGTTTAGTTGATTACAAGGACATTGATGCAGATGGACCTGAATCAACGGTGAATCATGGTTGGTTTGAAGACCCGACTTCTTTTAGAAATAAATTGAACAGGGTATATGCAAATGGTGGTGGCGATGATCCAGAATCAGCTGTCGACGCTTTAGAAGAAGGAAGACTAATGGGCTTTCAAGAAAATAAAGCGAAATTCATGATCCTAGTAACAGATATAGATTATCATGAAAAAACTAGATTTGAAGGCTTAGATTCAATGGGGGAAATCATTAACCGATTAGAAACTGACAAGATTGTCACTTCTGTTGTCGCACCAGATTATTATAAAGAAACATATAGAGAATTATTTGAAAGAACAGGCGGTATTTTTGCAGATATTTATGGGAATTTCTCAACAGAACTTGATAAGCTAATTGAGAATATTGGTGAAGAAACAAATGATAAAGTAACGATTCGATTGTCAACACATGAATTAGTCCGTCTGGATAAATACCCTGACCCAACTGATAAAATCACTGATACAGATGGTGACTTAAAACCAGATAGTGAGGAATTAACGGAAAAGATTTCGTGTGAATTACCTGACTTTACCATTGTGGAGTGTTGGAAATTCGAGTCCCACCCAGGGCTAGCTCACTCTGATAATGATGTGTACGATGATAATGAGGATTTACAGCCTACGGTTGCGTACCAACCAAGTATTTTCTTTTTACACGGCTGGACGTCAGACACTAAAAAAACATTTGGGGTCAGAAACAATATTATCAATAATAACCATGAAGATAGTGACCTAGAAAACAATCCTGATTATATCGGGCAATACACAAATATCAGCAATCAAAAAGTAAATGGCAAAGGTGATAAGAACCATTTATACAATGATGTATTGAAGAAATATGGTAGTTATGCAAAGACATTTGCGTTTAACTACCCAAATCTAGCAGATCCGAAAACGTCTGCTGTATTATTTGAAACTTATTTGGAAAATTTAATTGACGCTGGTGAATTGACTAGTCCAACAGCTGATACAAAACCATCAGTAACATTAATTGCCCATTCAATGGGTGGACTTGTTTCACGTCATTTTACCGAAAAGCTTGGTCAAAATACCGTCGATGTTGATGGAATCATTACATTAGGAACACCACACTGGGGCGCAACTGCACTTTCCAAGCATTGTATTAATTTCCCTGACGCTGGTATGTGTAGAATGTCTGGTAAAAGTAAAAAACAGCTGTCCTCTCCAGGAGCAAAAGCTCTAGATCCGGCACCAACGAAGAATTTTGGATTTACAAGAGTACCTTCTTGGACTGAAATCTTAAATGACGGATTTAGCAAAGGAAGCACGAAGTATTTTGCAGTAGGTGGAGTAAGCATTTGGGGTGACACATCTCTATTCGAAGCGATTGATGTGAGATATATTGAAACCGCAGCGGGTCCAGATTTTGAGGATTTAGCTTACAAGCGTGTTGATGAGCATGGAAGGTGGAAATATCTGCTACCATCGTATTATAATGATGATGTAGTCAGTCTGAATAGTGCGTTAGGATCTCAGAAAAACATCAAAGGTGCTGAATCAGAAACTGTTTTAAACTTTAATGACCGCTATGTGGTGATCGGCCCGAGTGATGACGCAAACCATGGTAATCTGGTGAATTTTAGCCATACAACAAATACGGTGAACTATTGGCTGAAGCATCATATCATTAATCAACACTTAAATGCTGAAACAATGAATAAGTTCAAGGTCTCAGAACCAAGTCACCTTCATCACACATATTAATAACATCATTTTTGAGAGAGTTAGACGACCATCTAGCTCTCTCTATATATAACGAGAGGAGAGATGCTGTTGAAGTATATGATTTATATCACTTTAACGATCATACTATTAATAGGGATGGGCTTTATCACCGCAGCAGGTAGTGCCTTAGGAAATGTAGACAATTCCTTGAAAATAGGGAATTTTATTAACATGTTAATCTTTGGCCCCATCGTTATCAATTTGATTTCATACCTAATTGTGTTTTTTTCCATCCCCAAAACCATAAAAAGCATCATCCTATTTATCATCATTCAATGCATTCTCTCAGGATTATACTTTGTGTTTGTACGGTATGGGATTTTATCTGGTTCATGAAGCACGGGCATGAAGCACGGGGAAGCACGGGGACGGTTCTCGTGCTTCTTTTCGGAAGCAGTGGGACGGTTCTGGTGCTTTTCTAGCGGAATGGAAGCATGAAAACGGTCCCTGTGCTACAGGGCAAGTTGAACTTCTTTGGAATGTAAATAGGCTCAGACCTCGATATCTACCCTTGTGGTAGTTTATCGGGGCCTATTTTTTTTGAAGCACGGGGACGGTTCTCGTGCTTCTTTGCTTGCGCAAAAGGAAGCAGGAGAACCGTCCCCATGCTCCGTGGGGGACCACTCACCCATGTCGTCCGAACCAATTATTTTAAAATAACAAAGAATATTTCGTGAAACGAATAAAACCACTCACAATTACCCATCATATTCTGTCATAAAGTTCAATCTATTAACCTATTTATCCGAATTGTCTAACTATTATATGATTAATACAAGAATCAATATAAATCACATAATAGGAGGAATTAGATGTTTAAAAAACTCACATCAGTAGCTTTATCTGCGACATTACTAGGGACACTAGCATTTACTAGTGCTTCATCACAGCAAACACCAACAAATGTGTTATCTACGGAAAAATATAATCTGACTCTTCCGGATTATGTAGGTGCAGCACCTGAGTTAGCTGAAAAAGCGAAAGAATTGGGCTTAGATTTATCGAAGGCTGATCCTGCGGCAAAAATTGCAGAACAGAAGAATAATGGGGCGAAGTTTGAGCAAGCACCTGGAGATCGCGATACTTATCGAGAAGTAGAGGGAAATGTCCCTGTGCTTGTTATTTTAGCAAAATATAAAGATGGTGATGAGCCAATTGGTGACTTACCGGGACAAGTTCCAGCTAAATATTATGAAGATCTTATTTTCGGAACGGAATATAACCCGTATGAACTGGACGAGTTCAAGCAGTATGCGGAATATAACGGGGTACCAGCACCTACTAATAAGACAATGCAAAATGTGTATAAGGAATCTAGTTATGGTACAGTGAATCTAGTCCGTAATGAAGATACCGAATTTGCATGGGTAGAGCTCCCGCATGGTGCATCTTATTACTTAGATCAGGAAGGTACATATGCTGAAAACGGTGAATATGTACTCGGGAATGCAAACGGTGATGCACACACAGGTGAATTTATTAGAGACTTATTAAAGGCTGCAGATGAGCAGGTTGATTTTGCAGCGTATGCTGAGGATGGAGAAGTTCCAAATATCTTTGTCGTACATGAAGGAACAGGTGCTGAATGGAGTAGAGATCCGGCACAATTTTGGTCACATAAGTGGAGCTTATTAAGTGCATTGTATTATGGGAAATATTATGAAACAGGCGTACCTGCGGATGTATATGAAGGAATGTCACAAGCGGACTGGATTAGTAAAACAGTTGCTGAAGATATGACTTATGACGGTGTATTAGTAAATAACTACAACATCCAACCAGCAATCGGTGGAAACGTAGCAGGATTCAATGCTGCAACTGGTGGATATGACGAAGAGTCAGTTACAGGCCCATATCCAGCACAAACAGGTGTATATGCTCACGAATTTGGCCATGCATTAGGGTTGCCTGACTTCTATGATACAGATTATTCATCAGAAGGTGTCGGAAACTACTCAATGATGTCTGGTGGATCATGGATGCGTTATCCAGATGCTGCAGCATACTCTGGGAACTCACCAACAAACTTTGATCCATATTCTAAAATCTTCTTAGGCTGGCTAGATCCAATTGAAGTCACTCCTGAAGATGGTGTTCAAGAGCTAACACTAGAACCTGTAAACGAGTCTAAGGATGTTGTTAAAATGGTTGTTCCAGGCTCGAACGGATCTGAATATTTCTTATTCGAGAATATTCAGCAAGAAGGATTTAACGAAGGCTTAATTCGTCAAGGTGAAGACTCTCATGGATTGGTTGCTTGGCATGTGGATGAAAATATCATCGCAAATGAAGGTAGACCGAACAATGCTGAAAACTGGATGAACAAGCGATTCCAGTCAAATCAAACTGGAGATGTGAAACATTATGGCTTATCGGTCCTCCAAGCAGATGGTAACTATGATCTTGAAAAGTATGTGAACCGTGGAGACTCTGGTGACTTCTTCAAAACAGGAGACAAACTTACACCTAACTCTAAAAATGTTCACACAGGTTCCTACTATTTCTGGAAAGGCCATGGTTCAACACCAGCAGACTCTGGAATTCATGTGACCGATATTAAAGAAAATAGTGATGGATCAATCACTGCGAAGTTTTACTACAGCACTAATGAGGGAAAGAAAAGATAAAATAAAGAAAAAAAGCCGGGATGCGTTAAACTGGCTTGTTTTTCTTTGTCAACCAACGTGAAGCAGCGGCGGTTTCTTCGCGGACGGAAGCAGCGGGACGGTTCTTGTGCTTCCTTACTCGCACGGACGGAAGCAACGGGACGGTTCATGCGCTTCTTCGCTCGCACAGACGGGAGCACGAGAACCGTCCCCATGCTTCTTATGTCGAAAGAAGTTGGAAAATGTTGAAAGTTGTTGAGTGGGTAGAGATAGTGATAGTATAATTGAGCAATAAGAAAGATGAAAAAGGCAAACTTATCGAAAGGTAAAGGACGCAAAGCCACGGGTCTAAAGTAGCTTTTTTACAATGATAGCCGGGTTGCCATAGAGCTATAGTTTATTTGGTAACTCGATTTTTACAAAGGAGTGTAAAAATTGGGGAAAGAATTTAGAGATTTAAAATTGCAGCTTCAAAAGTTTGAGAAAATGCTAGCTGCACATGAAGATAATGCAGAATCAATTTATTTCTATCGGAATTTTTTAAGACAGTTCTTGAGAACAAAAACAACCTCTCATTTTGTTTTACCTACAATTGAAATTATGACAATCTTGCAACATGAGAAACCTGGCGTTTTTAAAGCGTTAAAACGACAGTCGAAAGGCGACTTTCAGTTAGAATTTATCACCGAACTATCGATGAACTACACTGATGCTAAACAAAAAATTGAACATATACTGAATAGTAGAAGTGCTTAAAACTCATACTTCTAGATGATCTATTAAAATGGGGAGGAGTGTTCAGTAATTTGAAATCAGTATCGCTTTTATTGGATCAATGTCCAACGATTTCATATAAAATAAAGCTTAATAATAAAACATATTTGATTAACCGATCGAAAATGGAAGCCCTTTTTCAAGAGAGTCTAACTAATCGTGATATTTCTGAAATCAGGATCGGAATTGAAGAAATTAAAAGAAGAGAAGGGGATATTTCGAATTATCTTTATCCTATTGTCATAGGGTTGATAGTGCAAAAATCGCAGTGAATTAACATTCCTTCCTCACTCGTAAAAACTGGGTAAAAGCCTCAGAAAAGCTTAATCTCTTCATAAATTCATCATTAACCATTTACTCGATTAGAAGGGTAGTGTTTACTAAAGCCTGTTACTGTTGAAAGGTCTTTTTTATTCTTATGAACTAAGTATAGTGGCATCTTTTCCTCCTAAAATTAAAAGGTAGAACCCTGAAAAATAGTGTGTTTCACTATAAACTAGGTCAATTAGCAACAATCTTTCAGAATAGAGCCTTACTCTTACTAAAGACTATATTACGATAAAGAAGCTACATCAGGTGATGAAGCTTTTTTTATATTGGTGCTGGTTAAAGAGTCAATGGAAGCGCGAGAACCGTCCCCGTGCTCCCCCCGTGCTCCCACCATTCTTTGTTTTGTATACAAACCTGTTTAATGATCCACTCACCGATTTCAATGATTACACGCTTTCCTCGGCTAACCTGTTGAATTTTTCTGGAAAAATCATTCCCAATTCAGGGTGATTCTAACGAAGTAACGCTTCTAACCCAACAATTTCTTCCGAACCAATTTTAAATTGAGGTTGGTAATGCAAAGTAAGCTCATCATTTTCTACCGCATTTCTCTGCTCAGTTTCTATCTTTAATTCCTCTCTCAAATGACTGAACATGTCAGATTGGAAGATGATAAAAAGAAGCATGAAAACCGTCCCCATTGCTCTATTCGATAACTTAAGAATGGAGGAGAGTGAATAGCTAAAACAATAGAAATGAGCTTTAAAGAGAAAGAAAGTAGGAAAACAGAGCAATCGTAAACTATAGTGTGGGGACTGTCCCCATATTTTCTGAAATATGGTAATATAAATGTTAAATAATTATAATTTGATCTTATTTTTTTTCAGAAGAAAGGTGTAGTGTATGACTTCTAAGCTTTTAGGTGTATCACCCGGCCCTTGGTTAGCAAAAGATTTAACAATTATTGAAAATTCACTTGAGAAGAATGGGGCAGTGCTCCCGACTAGTAACCTTTCACCTGATTTTAATCGAGTGTTTCAATCCGTATATATGTATGATTTTTATGTTGAAAATGCAGGTGTTTCAAATGGAAATCACCAGATTGAACTTTTCTTGGCAACAGACATAGATTCTTCACCTAATGAACAGATCATTAAACATTTGGGCTCCCAGACTATTAAGCTAAGAGGTTATATTTCGGCAGAAAACCAATTTTCAATACGTTTTATGAAGTTACTCCCAACGCCATTGGGATTTTCAAATAATAGAAGAATAAAAAAGAAGATTATGTTTCAGAAAGTAAGATCACACCGAGAAAGATTGGCTCATGATCATTCAGAATTTATGAAAGAAATTGCCGCATTACCCGTTGCTTTAGAGCAAAAGTTTAAGGTGGAAGAGCGGATTAAAAATTGGGAAATCTATCTAGAACTCATCGAGCGAAAGGCAAAAGAAAACTCAGCAGAAGTAAACTATACGAAGTATCGAATTCGTGAGGACATGAGATTTGTTGAATTTACGACAGGTCAGATACCGAAGACCTTGGAAAATGCAAGTGTGAAATGGATTGACCTAGATGAAAATGAAGATGATTACTCCTCTTCTCCGCTGGTTGGGGTCGTTGATCGAATCACCTCTGGTGGTGTGGTCGTCGAATTATTTGATGAATACTATGATGCCATCCTTGATCAGCGCTTTTCATTTACATCTAAAGGGCGTCTATTTATCTCTAACTTTGGTGAATTAGCTCAGGCTCACCGTCTACAAAAAGGTTTAAATGATTTGAAAAATGGTCGAGCGTTAAATCCACAATTAGAAAATATTTTATTTGATTACCAATCGATTACAGACACCATTTCAACATCTGATGAGCCGATTGAAGTAACTGAATTTTTAAGTAATCAATTAAATGATTTTCAAAAGGAAGCAGTTGAAGGGGCACTAAGGTCTAATGATATATTTCTAATCCAAGGCCCTCCAGGTACGGGGAAAACAACAGTGATTGCTGAAATTTGCTATCAAAATGCGATAAGAGGGATGAGGACGTTAGTGGCGTCACAATCTAACTTAGCGGTTGATAATGTGCTTTCAAAGCTTGCGAACCATCCGAAGATTAGAGCGTTAAGAAAAGGAAATATGAAAAGTATTGAGGTAGAAGGTCGAGCTTTCACTGAAAACGAAATTATTCAGACATGGCTCAAAAGCACTTCGACGTTATGTAATACAAAAATGGATGGTTACAAGAAAGATGATAAAGAAAATGGACTTCATCAAGAACAATTACAAATATTAGTTAAGGAAAAGGAAAACATTTCTATCCTTGATAAGCAGATTAATCAACAGATGCAATTTTTACCTAGTTTAAATAGAAAGAAACAGCTAATCGAAACAAAATATAAAAAGATTTTAGACGAAAATGCAGAACGTCATACAAGGCTTAGAGCCCATAGTCAATATCTCAAGCAGATTGAAGAGTATATTGTGGGGTTAAGACAGGCTGATGTGACGATGGAAAAGGTAATTGGTCTTGTAAACTCAACTCAAAGTGGGCTTCAGCACCAAAAAGAGAAGATTGAAGAAATTCACTCTCCAGTTCCAGAAATTATTGAGTATAAAAAGGCGCTGAAGAAGGTCCAAATAGGAAAAAAAGAGCACAGCGAACATAAAGAGTTACGTGAGCAAGCGGAGAGGTTGTTTTACGAAATTCAAAAAGAGGCAGAAGAAGCCAAGGTTTCTGTATTGTCCCAAACTCAAACTAAAACTCAAACTGAAGTATCGGCCGAGAGAATTAATACTCTTTACAGAGAAGTGAATCGACTTTCGATTGATCGACCGAATTGGTTTGCGAAATTGTTTGGATTGGATAAATCTTGGAAAAAGAGATTACAAGATTTAACCCTTTCTATTTTTGAAGCGAAAGAAAATCTATTGAAACAAGAAGAAGTAAAGCAATCTACCCTGAGGCAATTAGAGCGGCAATTATCGGAACTAAAGGAAAAACTCCTCTGGGTGAAACCTTCTTTCTTGACTGAGTTGCAACTAGTGACATCAAAGTCGATGGACTATTTTATCCAATCACATCGATTCATCAACGAAATCAGAATAGAATTTCGAAAATTACGGGGAGTCAATCGTGAATTTCGAAATGATGAGCTTGAAGAACAGCTTCAAAAATTAGTTCATCATCTAAAGATAAACCAGGAGGCAATTGAGCGTTACGAAGGCGTTCAGCATGAGCCTAGTTTAACAGAATATGAAACAGCTTCTGGCAGAATAATGGACTTAATTAATCAAAGCTTTTCAAGTCTGCAACCATACCTACAGCAAACTCACCATCAAATTGAGAAATGGAAAGTGAGTGTAGTCAGTAAAATTCCTACGTATCAGGGAGAGCAAAGGAAGGTTCAAGAAAAGTACACAATCTTAGAGAAGGAAATTTCCAATACGAATGATTCAATCAAAGAGGTGAATGATGTTAATCATGAAATTGAGTTGATTGAGAAACAAGTACAGGACCTTGAGCAAAGTAAGTCGGAAAAGGAATTATTGATACCTGAAGAGTATCGAATCAAGAGTAATGAAGAGATCATTGAGGAAATCAAAGAAATTGAAGAACAACAAAAACTACTTGCAGTAAAGAAGGAGCTTTCACTTGACTGGATTTCGAAACTTGAAAAACCAAGTCTTGGATTTTTAAACCAGTTGAAATCCATTTATATCGAAAATGCAAACGTCATTGGAATTACATGTGTTCAATCTGCTTCAAGGGTGTTTACGGAAGAGTATCCTGATTTTGATGCGGTCATTATTGATGAAGTCAGTAAAGCCACTCCGCCAGAACTATTACTACCTCTTTTAAAAGGAAAAAAAGCAATACTAGTAGGAGATCATAACCAATTACCTCCGATGATCGGTGATGAAACAATTAAAGAAGTTCTAGACGGGTTGGAAGACCTTGATAAGAATCGACGAAACGATTATAAGGATTATGTGAAAGAATCATTATTTGAAAAACTCTTCCACTCAGTAGCGAAGGAACACAAGTCAACCTTACGATATCAATATCGTATGCATTCACATATTATGAATACTATCAATCAGTTTTATCAAGATGAATCAGGATTAGGTCTTCTTCCAGGGATTGAAAACGAAGACGAATCAAGGGCACACGGGTTATCAGGGAAATACGTGAAACCAGCGAATCATGTTCTTTGGCATGATGTTCCTCTTAGTAACTCATTCTATGAAAAACAAGGCAGAAACGGTCGCAGTTATTATAATGAAGCAGAATTAGTTATTATTGAAAAAACACTCGCAGATATTAATGCAGCGATTGAAGAGATGAAACAAAATCATACCTTTCCACTGGATAAAAAGAAAGATATAGGGGTAATTAGTTTTTACGGAGAACAAGTGAAGCATCTTAGGTCGTTATTACCAGAAGACAAGTTTCCTAACCTATCCTTGCGTATTGGGACAGTTGACCGTTTTCAAGGAATGGAACGAAGTATCATCATCGCAAGTTTTGTTCGAAACAATCCAAATGGAAAAATCGGATTTGCAGAGGATTTCCGAAGAATTAACGTTGCATTGTCCAGAGCAAAAGAACTCCTAATCATAACAGGGTGTAGTACATTGTTTACAAGTGCATCACCACTTTACCAAAATGTCCTCTTTGAAGTGGCGAAGGTGGATGGATATAACCCAAATATCATCCATGAAATAGGACAAGACATGCAATGAAATTAAACAATCATAGAGGAAGCGATAATCAATGTTGTGGTTAGAGGAGTACCCCATACAAAAGACAGATAAAATTGCAGAAAAAATTCAATCTGAAATGCCTGGTTTAGAGATACTTGAAATAAAAGAATGGTTCTTACCAGTTTATGATTCCTCCGTAGATGTATACGTGAGCCAATTTCGTAAATTAAATATCATTGAGGAATTTATTTTAAGGCTCCTAGAAAAGAACATTAAGGAATTCGGAAATGAAGAAACCATACAAGAAATCCTTCAATTGGATGCAATGTTTATTTCTCCCTATTTGAATGATATGTTGGCGAAACAACTTATCGATCGAGAGCAAGGCTATTTAAAGCTCACTGAAAAAGGGGGAAAAGCGCATAAAGAGGGATTATTACCAATTAATACATTACCTGAAACTGTTAACTGCTTTTATGACCCTTATTTTAAAAGCTATTACGATTATGCGATACCACTTTCGACTTATCCGACAATTACCGAGCAATTTAGATATTCTAAGGAATATGATCATCATGAAGTCCCAATTGCGCCAACGCCAAAAGAGATTAGTGATATTGCCAGTGAGCAAGGAAAGGTACTTGAGACTCAAGAGCTGGGAAGAAAGATTTTATCAATATCTTCCCCAGTTATAGCACCTGATTATAATAAGGCTGCATTTTACGGGGAAATCTGGTGCTTTGATCCAGTAGATCAACAAGTTTTTTGCAGGGTATGGAACTTTCAGACACAATCTTATTCGAATGAGATTCAACAAATCCTGACTGAAGAAGATCGAGATAAATACTTAAAGATGGTTATAACTAAAGAAGAAGTGGAAAGAAAGACGTATAAAGAAAACGTAAAAAAAGTCCTTGTTCAGAATCGAAATCAAACAGATAAGAATAATATGAAAAAAGAGGTTGAAATTTTACGGGGGCATAAAATTCGCGAAGAATTTCTAAATGCCATTGACAGTACAAATAAGAAGTTAATAATCATTAGTCCTTGGATTTCAGATAAAGTTGTGGATAATGAAATGATTAACAAATTGAAAAGAATTGCCAAAAAAAATGGAGTCATCTATATTGGATGGGGTATTGCGAAGGAAAGGGATAAAGAGGATAGACTTCCTCCTCAGCATTTAATTGATACATTGAAAGGAATTAAGAACTCAAAAGGACAACCAGCTATATATATCCATTGGATAGGTAATCATCATAATAAAGAGGTAGTCGTTGATGATTATGTTCATTTCCTAGGTTCCTTCAATTGGCTATCCTATCGTGGGGACTATAGTCTTCGAAATGAGTCAGTAACCAAGGTAAGTAACAAAGAAATTGTACAAGAAGAGCTAACAAACCTAGAAAACTTATTTATAAATAGGATAAAAAGTAGGCTTTCCATTATGAGTTTAGAAGAGAAAGTATTATCCATCTATGAATTAATGTTTTTATCCACCTATAAAGAAACAGAAGTAGGATTAATGGATTCGTTACTCAAAGAAACATTTTTGGAAATGAATGATGAGAATTTGTATCAACTATGTTCTTTTATAGTGGAAGAAAATGGTGAAATTCCAACGTTACCAATTGTTCTTAGCTATTTGAATTCGAATTTAAAAGATGAGAAAAAGCTAAAAAAACTAATGAAAAGGGTAAAGAAATTACATCCGGATTTGCATGGCAATATTTCAAATTGGATAAATGAAAAAAGGTAGCACCTCATCTTGGGAAGTAGCATGATTGATCCCCCAATTGAGCCGCTTGTTGCAGTGGCTGTTGCTGCTGCGATGATGCGACTGTTGTGGCTGATGTGTTTTACACGTATGGTGTGACCTTGATAGGAAAGTTTGTGCTCGCGTGGTGGAATCTCGTATTATCCGGATGATCAAGATAGCAAAACCTTGATGAAGCATGCTGACCTGGCAATGTACAAGGCCAAAGAAAAAGGCAAAAACACCTATCATGTATTTTGAAGCAGCGGGACGGTTCTGGTGCTTCTTTTTTGAGGTGACGTAGGAAAAGCAGAAAAGAATCGGAGATTTAAAGTATATAGAACCAATGAACGTATAGTTTCCTTAATGGAATATGTCTCTTATTTTTGGCTTTCATCATCTTCTAGCAATACTAGGTTTTTTTCCAAGTTAACCCCTCCATTCGCAGCTCTAACAATTACCACATATACATTCGCATACTCTATGATTCTGTTATAGCTTCAAAAGCATCTGGTATATACTAGATGCTATTTTTTTGCCCTCATACCCCTTTTTCCACCCTTCCCTCTATAACTAGTGTGAAGGGAGGTGAAACACATGGCAGAACAAGTACTTACAGGTACGTCATTACGTTTAATTCTTGAAGCGGGTGTGGATCAGTTTGGTGAAATGAAGTACAAATCAAAGAACTACAACAACATCAAAACGAGTGCAACACCTGACGCGCTTTTTGAACTGCGAACGCTCTTTTAGGGCTTCAAAGCTTAAAGAATGCAGGGATTCGTCGATTTGACACGAACGACATTTTTTAATGGGTAAGTGATTTCAATAATCTAAGAAAGGAGGAGAGAAAATGGCTAAAACGTTAGAAATGAGCTTTAGTACTGTGGATGGGAAGACAGCGAAGGTTTCGATTGATAACCCGATTGAACCCGTTGATCCAGTAGCTGTTGCTGCTGCGATGGATGCGATTGTTGCGGCAAATGTGTTTTACACAGCTGGTGGTGATTTTGCTGGGAGAGTTGGCGCTCGAGTGATTGAGCGGAATGTGGCAGATGTGGTTTTAGGTTAATAAATTAAGAGGTCCCTTTCTATCTGAGAAAGGGGCCTCTATCTATTTGAGTTTAAATGGAAAAGGAAGCATGAGAACCGTCCCGACGCTCCCCCGAGAAGCGCGAGAACCGTCCCCCTGCTCCCCGGGTGGTGACAGTAGCACCACCCAAAGGGATATTTCAGAAAATAAATTAGGTCAATTGAACTGAATCCATTTACTTACAGGCGAGAAGTAGGTAGAATTAAAAAAGGATTTTGTGGGAATTTGTGACCAGTGAAATTTTTTCATTATTTTTACATTTTTTCATAGATAAAAAAAGGGAGCTGAGATATTTGTCTAATAATCTACAATCAAAATTAGGAGAAGGTCTTTCAAAGTTTCAAGGTGGAATTGAGCAAGGAAAGCAGAAGTTACAGCTTGTTCAGGAGATTAATCGTCTGAAGAAGGAAATCAACGAAGTTTCTGGGAAGAAGGCTAAGGTCTTACTTGAAGTAGGTCAAGCTACCTACAATAAAATTCGTCAAGGTGAAATCACTGATCCTGAGCTTGTTGAATTAACAGAGAAGTTGGTAGGCTTTGATCATAATATCTATCAATCTAGAAAAAAGGTAGCAGAATTAAATTCTACTAGTGACAACCAAGGTGGAATTACATGTCCTTCTTGTCAAACAGTTAATAGTAATGATGCAAAGTTTTGTGGTGGTTGTGGAGCGAAGGTTGAAGCAGCAGCAACGGTTTTATCGGTTGAAGGTGAGCCTTGTGTGAAATGTGAAGAGTCGATTCCGCATGATGCTAATTTCTGTCCTTGTTGCGGAACGAAGGTAGTAGGTTAAGCATCATAATAGAAAAGGAGGTAGAACAGTTTGTTTTGTAACCATTGTGGAACGAAAAACCCAGAAGGCGCCCTTTATTGTAGTAATGATGGGGTTGCATTAACACAAGTAAGTGAGAGAGTACAATTAGTTCGTGAAGAAATGAGATTTTGTAAGAATTGTAGTCATGAAAGTGGGCTAGTAGGAAATTATTGTTCATCATGTGGAACTGCATTTGAAAAAGTGACCGAAAAGGTAGAAACAGAAAAAGTGTCTTTGACGGCAACATCTACACGTCTATTTACCCCAAGTGCCCAAAGTAGTGAAGGGTTCCTAGCAACTTTAACAGATCGCAATCATCTAATTCATTCTCTTAAATATATAGGAATTGCTATTGTTACATTATTCATTATTTCATGGATTACTAGTTCATCGGCAAATAGTGTCCTGCAAGAAACGTTTAGTGGAGATCTTGGGCCTTTAGCTGAGGGACTTAAACTAATCTCTATGACAGATGTGTTTATGTTAAATCATATGGCGAGCTTGGATTACACGGTTGAGACAGGCTTTTTTGAAGCACAGTTAAAAACATCAAGTGGACTGTTTTTACTATTGTTAATACCTGCGATTATTTTTATTTTAATCGGCTATTTTATGCAACGTAAATGCATTGACAGCACGATGGTTGAACGATTAACTCGTAGTCTTTCATTTGCGATTGTTTATGGGGTCATTGTTGGTGTGATTAGTTTATTTGCAGGAGTATCAACGAAATTTGAAGACCCAACGGGGTTTGTTGGAGAAATTACAGCATCGGCTGATTATTCGTTTTTTGAAAGTATTTTTAATGCCGTTATTATTAGTTTTATTTTTACTACAGTAGGTTCATTAATTGGACTAGCAAAAGAGCAACGTTTGATAAATTACCAATATGGGTTATCGATTACACGTGCGATTGTTACTTCAGTGATTGGTCTTGCGATTTCAATCGTTGCCGGAATTGTTCTTTTACAATCAAATGAAGAAATTACGATAGATAACGGCACAGCAGATACAATCCTTGCTTCTCAGGTAGGTGGATATTTGTGGAGTATCAGTCAGTTTAACGGCTTAACGCTTAATGCAGTATCATATGACGAAGAAATCACAGCGAGCTACTCACTACTAGGTGGAGCTAAGGCGTCTGAGGATGAAGCAGAATTTAAAGAAATGTTTGGTGAGATCAGTGGAATTCTTTGGTTATTAGTGCTGATCCCAATTGGGCTACACTTCTGGGCAGGGACACAATTGCGTAAGGCAACACAAGGAAATCTGCTTTATGAGCTTGTCGCATATGCTGTGGCGTTCGGAATTGTTAATGTGCTACTAGTTTGGATTTCTAAATTAACAGTCACAACGAATTTTGATGATGCATTCACGGTTTCGTTTGGTTTTTCTACGATTAGTACATTTATCATCAGTACCATCTTTGCTTTTGTCGTATCGTATGGTGCAGTAATGGTCACAAATCGTCAAGCACCTCAAACCTATGGACAGTCTCATTCTGCTTAAAAAAATACCCTCACCACGTTACTTGGTGAGGTCATCTTTTTATGTATGGATGAGTGAAGAAAGGAGACAAAAGCATGAAATTTTGTACATCATGTGGCGCAAAAAAAGTAGATGATACTCCATTCTGTAATGAATGTGGGCATAAATTTGAAGAACAACCTGTGAAAAAGACGAGAGAAAATAAGAATCAAATTCCTTCATGGAGTGCTTTTTCGTTAAAAAAGAAGTTAATCATTGGTGGAGTGCTAGCTATATTGATTATCGGCTTTGCTCTATATAAAGTGGGGGATTCTTTAACTGATAAAACAAAGCTGATGGCATCGTTTACGGAGCATTTAGAAAACGGTGATGTGAAAGAGTTAACTGCTATGCTAGATTCAGGAGATGAGTCACTCACAATGACTGAAGACCATGTGAAAGACTTGATTGCCTTTATTAAGGAAGACCCTTATTTAGAAGAGGAAATCCTTGCACAGCTTCGCGAAAATGCAAAGGCGGGTGGCTTTTCATTAAACAGCTCAATGGAAGCTAGTGGAGAATATGATTACTTGGGGCAGCAGTTAATTACCTTTGAAAAACGTGGGAAGAAGTTTTTCATTTATGATAATTATGACTTCGTGGTACAACCGCTTTCAATATCAGGCTACACGAATTATGATGACTTAACGTTTTTCGTCGATGGAGAAGAAGTGAAATCACCTGTGATTGAAGACGGATACGTGACACTTGGTTCATTTTTACCAGGAAATTATAAGGTAAAGGCTGTTCTATCAACTGACTTTGTCGAGTTAGAAAAAGAAGTAGATGTTAGTCTCTATTATACTAGTGAATATGATTTAACCCTTGATATTGATTATGTAGATGTGTATTCAAATGTAGCTGATGCTACCGTGTTAGTAAATGGCAAGGATACAGGGTTAAAGCTTAATTCCGACAAAGAAGTAGAAGTCGGGCCAGTTCTCTTAGATGGGTCAATGAACATTCAAATTGAAAAAGACACACCAATTGGGAAGCTTAAAAGCGCTGAGGTCTCAATTGATAATGATGATTTAACGGTTAACCTAGCTCTTTCCGACGAGCAAAAAGAAGTCGTGACATCACAGATAAAAGACACGCTTCTAGCATTGTCAGAGGCATTTAACCAAAAGGATGCAAGTCCACTAAAGAATCAATCAGAGTATGTTCAATCAGAATTTGAAGAATTACTTCATTATAGTTTTGCAGGTTATTTATCTGATTTAAAAGTGAATAACAATACTTTTTACATTGAGGAAAGAGACGGAAAGTGGGTCACAACTGTAGAGGTATTTGAGCACTGGATAAGTTCATATTATGATGAGTATGAAGGAGCAATCGCAACTGAGGATCAGGCAACTTCATTTTTATATGAAATGACGTATGATGAAGGAAAGAAGAATTGGTCAATTGATTCTATTGAAAGTATGTATGGTTCTGATGACGGTGAAATGACGCAGGTTGATATTGATGCTGATGGGCTGAAAAAGAAGTTTGAGGAGTCTCCTGCTTATAAGGAGCTTACAACGGCAATGAATACTGAGGGAATTGACTCGTTTATGACCACTTATATATCAACCTCTGTAGCTGCTATTAATAATCGTGATTTCTCGATGGTGTCTGGTTATATTGATCCTTCTTCGTCCGCATACCTTAAGGAAGTTGAGGATTACATTGATTACCTGGACAGTAAAGGAATTACCGAAGACCTCCTTCTAGTCGAGGTAGCAATGGTTGACCAGAAGGACGACGAAACCCTTACGGTAACAACGAATGAAGAATATTATATTCATTATGAAGACGGAAGCACGAAGTTTAAGGCCTATGAATCTACGTATGAAGTAAAGACAGGGTCAGATGGCTTTAAAATGTATAAATTAGTAGAGACGAACGAAGTAGATAGTGAAGATTTGTAAGAATAGAGAGGGTAATCATCTTTGATGGTTGCTCTTTTTTTGAAAAAAGAGTGGTGTTAGGATAATTAATGAGGTCCGCTCCCTTTTGAGGAGACGGACCTTTTTTGAACAAAGTTCAGGTGGTGAAAGTGGCGCCAGGAAGCGTGAGAATGATGTGCACCCCAATTGTTAGACACAACAACTAACAATTGGAGGTGCACTTTTACATGAAGAAGAAATACCCTTTAGAAATAAAGATAGCTGCAGTAAATGAATATCTTGAAGGCGGAGAGTCTATCAGGCAGACAGCCCAAAAGTACAATGTTAATAAAACGATGTTACACAGATGGGTAGCGAAATTTCAAAATCATGGTATATCTGGCTTAGAGGAAACCTATACAAAATACTCATTTGAGTTTAAAATGGACGTACTTAATT
Source organism: Litchfieldia alkalitelluris (assembly GCF_002019645.1). Classification (GTDB taxonomy): domain Bacteria; phylum Bacillota; class Bacilli; order Bacillales; family Bacillaceae_L; genus Litchfieldia; species Litchfieldia alkalitelluris. Next base: position 704,116 of record NZ_KV917374.1, read on the forward strand.
ATCTGAACGAGATGGGAGCGTCCATCGAAGAAGTTACTGCAGTATTTAATGTTTCTTCATCTGCCATAGTGTATAAGTGGAAGAATCTACTTGAAACACAGGGAATTGACGCTCTTAAAAAGAAGAAAAAGGAGCGTCCTTCACCCATGAAAAAGCAACCTAAGAATAATCAACCAGTAGAAGGAACTGAAGAAGCACTACGTGCTGAAATTGAACAACTTCGTATGGAGAATGCATATTTAAAAAAGCTACAAGCCTTAATTCAGGAAAAGAACTCACAGAAAAAGAAAAGGCACAGGTGATTTATGAATTAAGGCGTGAATTTAAGGTGATTGACTTGATAAAGTTCGCTGAAATGCCACGTAGCACGTATTATTATTGGGTAAAACAAATGGATAAACCAGATAAATATAGTGAAATGAAAGAGGTTATCCAACAGATCTTTGACGAACATCAAGGTCGATATGGCTATCGACGTATCACACTGGAATTACGTAATCGGGGTCATGTAATTAATCACAAAACAGTCCTTCGCTTAATGAATGAGATGGGTTTAAAATGCTTAGTTCGCATGAAAAAATACCGTTCATATCGTGGAAAAGTGGGTGAAGTCGCACCGAATATACTAGAGCGAGATTTCCAAGCTACGAAGCCAAATGAGAAGTGGGTTACAGATGTGACAGAATTCCATTTGTTTGGCGAGAAACTTTATCTTTCACCTATTCTGGACCTTTACAACGGTGAAATTATTGCTTATAACCTAGAGAAACGTCCAGTATACACACTTGTATCTAAAATGTTAGATACGGCCATACAACAATTAGACGACCATGATTGCCCTATCCTTCACTCTGATCAAGGCTGGCATTATCAGATGAAGAAGTTTCGACACACCTTACAGAAGAATGGAATTACCCAAAGTATGTCTCGCAAGGGCAATTGTTTAGATAATGCAGTAATGGAGAACTTTTTTGGATTATTAAAGAGCGAATTACTTTATTTAAGAGAATTTGAGAGTATGGATCATTTCAAACTAGAATTAGAGAAATATATTTACTATTATAATCACAAACGGATTAAGCAAAAATTAAAAGGTATGAGTCCGATTCAATATCGAACTCATACCCAGCAAGCTGCTTAATAGCTTGTGTCTAACATTTTGGGTTCAGTTCAGAACCGTCCCCATGCTTCATTATCGATATCTCTTCGTTTTATAGGGATAGTTGCAGCCACAGGAACCACACGAGCATTTGATCCATCTACAAGAGCGACAAATTAAGTCGTGTGTTGAATTTAAATATGTATGACAGTAATTTTATCTACATGCTTAAGTGTAACAGCATTAACTGCAAGTCCTACAAAAAAACCAATCATCATATCAACCTTTCAAACTAAATTACCTACGTTATATCAAATTAAATACCCCTCTTTATTTTAACAAAGCCGTTCTTTTATTGAAAAATAAATTAAAGTAACGTACCTCTTTTTTGTTTCCCATTCTATCCAAGAAGTAACTCTGCTATGTGAAAAGCTATTTTAATAGAGATTGTTACTATTTAAAAAAATACGGGATTAATTTCCTCTTTATGGTAATATGAAAACATAAATGTTTCCTAGTAAATGAGGTGTATTAATGATCCTTGAGATATTTACAAATGTAGGTATGTCAATGGTTATGTTCCTTCGTGGTAAACCAAATGATGAAAAAGTTAACCGTAACATGGAAATGCTAAAAGGGGCAGAGTGGTTTAAACAAATCTATTCAAAGAATGAAGAATTGTTAGAGGCTGATGAACATTTGCGGTACATCGTTGGATGGGCGAAAGTTGAGAAAATATTAAAAAGTGAGAAGAGAACTGACAAATTAAGGGAACAAATCCTAGAAGCCATAAACGAGAGATAGCTATGAGACTATCATTTACACGATGATGTTGTTCATGGGATAAAGGAACCCATCCGTTGTGCTTCAATGAAATGGTTGTTTTACGCCTCAGGTGGTGTGTCAGATAGGGGAGCTAGATGCTTCGCGTGGTGGAGCTTACAAATTATCAAATTAGAAAAAGAAGCACGAGAACCTTCCCCATGCGTCCCCATGCTTCGTCAAGGAGGAATCTTTCATGCAGCTATTAAACAAGGTAGAAGTGAATTCAAGTAAGGGAAAGTATCTCTTGTATCAATTTCGTGATGGAAATGCGATGCCGAAGTTAGTGATCAATCAAGTAACTGATGGAGTTGAAGTTCCTGTTCCCAATATGTATAGGGAGCTGAAACGTCTAAATCAAGAGTTTTCTTTACACATAGATTATGAACCGAACCACCGCATCAAATTAAATACACGAGAGTTCGGGAATGAATTTATGACTAGATTTAAGGGTTAATTAACAAAAAAAGAGGGATACATATGCACACAGAGACAACAAGATTAATAGAAATCGAGTGGAAAGGACCGTACTTATTGAGCGAAATAGCCCAGATCAAGGATTCAGAAATTGATTATGGCTTATATCAAATCTATGGTAGACATCCTGTTTATGGGAGTAATGTGCTGCTCTATATCGGCAAAGCAGATAGACAAACAATCGGGAAGAGAGTGTCCCAAGAGGCTTGGGATGATACGAATGATTCCAGCTCTATTAAAATCTATGTAGGTCGTCTAATTGGCTCGAATACACCTGAGGAAATCGTTTGGTCTGAAGAGATAGACTTGGCTGAACGTATGTTGATTAATGTTCATAAGCCTGCCTACAACTCAAAGAGCATTGCTAGATTGCCTGATGCTGAGTTGCAGAATGTTCATATTTTGAATTGGGGAGATCACTGTAGCTTGCTTCCTGAGGTTTCAGGATTCCGATGGACGTCGAAGTTGTATGATGTGGAGTATGATTACTACCGGTATAAATAGAGGTGAAAGTTATATGAGTATAAATGAGAAACTAGCAGATTTATATAGCAAGTGGACTACTTCTGATCATTTTGTATCAGGTGGCGTTGTGGATGAGGAGAAGTATCATTCTAGCAAGGTTAAAGTTCTTATGTTATTAAAAGAAGTAAATGACCCTTATCAGACCGAAAATTGGTCACTAGTTGATCTAATACAAGACCAAATACAGTTAAAAAGGAACTTCCCTGTGTGGAAAAGGGCTGGAGAATGGAATTATGGTTTGCAACATAACTGGCCATATTATGTCGAGGCTTCACAAAATTTTGCTGAAGGTTTAAGCTCTATAGCCACGACCAATCTCAAAAAATCGGGTGGCACTGGTGAAAGTAATATGGAAGACATAATGACACATGCGAAAGAGCAGCTAGATTTATGGACGCAAGAAATTGAGATTATGAAGCCTGATCTTGTTATTTGTGGTGGAACTTATTCGATTGTGGCTGAATTATTAGCTTTGCAAAACCAGGTATCTCCAGCCGGAACAAATTACGGTAAGGCGTTAAATACCACGTTCATTGACTTTTATCACCCTGCATATCGAATCAGCCCCAAAGTCTTATATGCGTATTTTAAAGAAACTATACATAGTATCGTATAAAGTCGCAAGAGTATTCATCTGAAAATAGATGGGTGCTCTTTTTTTTGCTGTCCCATGGACTAGAGCTAATAGTGAAATGGAAGCGCGAGAACCGTCCCCTTGCTCCCCCAAAAAGAGTTAGTTACTCTTGTCCCTTTTTCCCATCTTCCCTCTATAACTAGTGTGAAGGGAGGTGAAACACATGGCAACACAAGTTATCACAGGTACGTCATTACGTTTAATTTTTGAAGCGGGTGTCGATCAATTTGGTGAAATGAAGTACAAATCAAAGAACTATAACAACATCAAAACGAGTGCAACACCTGACGCGCTATTTGCAACAGCGAATGCTCTTTTAGGGCTTCAAAGTTTAAAGAATGCGGGAATTCGTCGATTTGACACGAACGACATTTTTTAATGAGTAGGTGAACTTAATAATCTAAGAAAGGAGGAGAGAGAATGGCTAAAACGTTGGAAATGAGCTTTAGTACGGTAGATGGTAAGACAGCCAAGATGTCAATTGATAACCCAATTGAGCCGGTTGATGTAGTTGCTTTGGCGGCTGCGATGGACGCGATTGTTGCTGCTAATGTGTTTATTACGTCTGGTGGCGACCTTGTTGGGAAGTTGGGTGCTCGAGTGATTGAGCGTAATGTAGAAGATGTTATTATAGGCTAATTAGCTGAAAGTCCCTTTCTATTTAAGAAAGGGACTTCACCTTTATTTTGTTAAGTGGAATAAGGAAGCGTAAGAACCGTCCCCATGCTCCCAAATAGCTATAAATTGGTCTTTGATTAAAAAGATAGTTATTTTGCTAAAAAACAGTTGTTCAGTCAAATTATTATTCCTATACTTTTAGTAACAAATACTTCTAGGGGAGTTGAAGTGATGAAAATTGAACAACTATGGGAAGAGGCAGTAAATTTAGCAGAAAAAAGTGAATCGATTACTACCTTAAAAGAAAAGGCCACCGCCAAGGTAGTAGAAGTGAATCCAAACTCAATAAAGCTAATGCTAACTAAAGGAAAGTCTATAGAACTTGAGAAGAAACATTTCGAAAAAGCTTTAGAAGTTCTGAATGAGAAAGGGAGGGTTAGACAACATTTTGTTAAAAATCCAAAGGTCGAGCGATACGTTCTTGGTCTAATGATGATGCTTCCCGCCTTTAGAAAAGAGGAGCAATTTGAAGCGGAAACCTGTGAGTATAAAAAATTTATTGTTTATAAATAAGAAGTGTAGGAAAAGGCTTTAAATTGGTCTTCTATTTCTAAGATCGAAGAGTAATTATAGGTGGAATAAAGTGGTAACGAAGTATACTTAAATTTAATTCGTCTAGGTCGAGTTGATATCGAAAACAAGATGAATTAGTTTAAGAGTGTCTTTAGGACTCTTTTTGTTATGCGTTGGTGTAAAGTCTGCATTAGTGTGATTGAAAAATATATATAAATACTAGATGCAACATCACCTTAGATATATTCGGGTATTGTTTGAGGTCCATTCCTGTAACTGAGAAATGGACCTTTACTCCTCCAGTGGGCCAACAGGCCTACAGGTACTTAGCTATTTCAATCAGATTGAAGCTCGAACCACACCTATGCTTCCTCTTTCGGATCATGTCCATAGTTATTGTATCCATGTTCACCTTCAATAATCATGAAGATCAACAAGATAATCGCCCCAATAATTGGGATGAAGCTTATGAAGAACCACCAGCCGCTTTTGCCTGTGTCATGCAGCCTTCGAACGGTAACTGCTATCGAAGGTAACAGGATGAATAGCGAATATAGTCCGGTAAATATCCCAGGTAACCCCATAATACCTTCAATCATGACGAGACCAAGCGAGATGAGGAAATTCATCAAGTAGAACATCCAATATTCCATTCGCCTTGCTCTTCCGTCAAAATTCACATAATTTTGTATAACCTTAACATACCATTGCATATTATCACCTCTAATACCTATTTCTATATACTTAATAACCCAAGTATGCAGATTGAAACATCACGAAGCGGGAAAAATAAAGTTTAAGACCAGAGCTTTGGCGTCCCGACTGTTAATAAAACAATAGTGCCAGTTAGAACGGCTAGTTGCGCTTTTGAATCTAACTTGTGGAAGATCTTAATAAACATGTAAGCACCTCACTTCTTAATAAAGTGGTGTTCTTCTATGTAGTACGTGTTAGGGATCGAAAAAGATTCACTAAATTCAAATTTGGGCGAATGCTTGGTAAGTAGGGGTTTCTTGAGAAAAAGAAGCACGAGAACCGTCCCAGCGCTCCGCAGAGGCAAACGGAAGCACGAGAACCGTCCCCCTGCTCCCGAGTATTTTTACGTTAAAGTGAGTAATACTAAGAAAAAATTAAGGGACGATGGTGTTTTGAGTACTTTTGAAAAAATGGATGCGTTGGCAAGGCAAAATACGGAGTTGGTTGAGAAGGTTATTGTTATTTGGAAAGATGAGGTTGTGTTTTCGTGGCGGTGGTGGTTTGGTGTTGCTATTTCTGTACTAGCATGGGTGAGTTGGTGGGTGGTACATAAGAAAGAAAGTAGGTATCGCCTGCTAACCGCTGGATTTTTCGTGATGTTAATTTCCTTAGTGCTTGATTCGATGGGAGTTCAGTTGGGCTTGTGGTCGTATCGATATGAGGTCACACCCTTTATGCCTGCTTATTTGCCATATGATTTGGCATTAATGCCTGTTACCATCATGATTCTTATTCAGGTTAAACCAAGAAGTTCTCCTGTGGTAAAAGGAATCATTTTTGCGGCTTTGTCTTCTGTTATCGGGGAACCGGGGATTGTTTGGCTTGATTTATATAAACCGATTCACTGGAAAATATATTATTCATTACCGATTTATTTTATCATCTATCTGATTGCCCATTGGTTAACGTCAAGGCAACAATATGAAAAGCTTTAAAGCTGATTTACTGTAGTTTACCCAACTTCCAGTAAGTTATAGCATAGTAAAAGGTGTTGGTGAGCATTCTATAATCGAGTCCTTTTAATCTAAGTGAGGAGGCTTATCAGATGACACAACAACCAGAACGTCAACTGTTATTACCAGAGGTAGCTGAATCTGTTCTTGGCACACAAAAAGCCGTGGATCTTGCGCAAACAGGAATGTTTGAGTTTGCGACTGAACATGCGATTGAAGAAATTCTTGAGCAAACACAGCCCATGAATTACAAACCAACGCAGAATAATCAAAGTATCCAACAACAAGAACAGCAGAAATTGCAAAAATTACAGCAAGATGTATCAAATGCATTTCAACAGCTTCAAATCGAAAGTAAGCAGCTTCTTCAAGCACAACAACAGGTTCAAACTGAGACTCAACATCTTCAACAAGCACAAAAACAACTGCGAAAAGAACAAACAGATGTTCAAATGGCGCAACAGAAATTTCAACAAGCCCAAGCTGCGGCACTCGCATTTCAGGATAGCCGTCAGCACTAACAATAGGTTAAAGAAGAGTCAACGTTTTGGCGTTGGCTCTTTTTTAGTGAAATGGACCTAGAATAAAGATGAAAGAGTTGGTAGATACTACCTCTATTAAAATAATGAGGTGGACGAGATGGTCTTACAAGGATTTAAGAAAATCATTTGGTTGTTAATAGGAAGTACGATTTTATCATCTATTTTTAGTATTGTGATGTTAATCTTGGGCTTGAAAACTCATAATGATGTAAAGAAAATCAAGGAAATGAATATTAACAGATATCAAATTTAGTAAATCTTACGTAAGAGTGGCATGTATATTGACACTCTTTTTTATGTGAATATACTTTTAAATATACAAAAAATACCATAAAATAGAACTGTAGAATTTATGGAGAGGCAGAGATGTTTTATGAGTTTTTTTAGAGATGTAAAGTGGTTTTTTGAGGACATGCATCAAGCTAATAAGGAACTTGTTTCTGATGTAAGGCAGGTAGGGAAGGAATTTAGAAATGATATGAAGGACTTAGTGAAAGAGCATAATCCAACGCTTGGGGATGCAGTTGAAAAAACTGATAGAATTGCTCAAGCGATTGGAAATGTAATCAAAGCAAAACCATTTCCAGGGCCAATGACAACAGTTCCTGATATGAGAAAGTTATTGAAGGATACACATTCATTAATCAATCCAGGAGAGTCTACATACAAAAGAGGAGACCATTTAAAGGTAACACGCTTGGGTCTTTACACCCATCAGGGTTTATATATTGGTAATGATGAGGTCATTCATTATCAAGATGGAGAAGTGAAAGTGGATTCACTAGACTCCTTTCAAAAAGTTGGTGAGGTATCTATTGTAAACAGTGTTACAATTTACCCTATTGAAACGATCATTAATAGAGCTTTTTCCAGGCTAGGAGAAAGTAATTATAACCTAGTCTTCAACAACTGTGAGCACTTTGTCAACTGGTGTAAGAGTGGAAGTAATACAACAGATAGTATATAAAATTACGAACTCGAAGCCTTTCAAGGAATAGGTTTATTAAATAGTTTGGTGAGCCGAAGTACGAAACTAAGGACTATAATATCCAAAAGAATGCTATACCAGAATGGCTTTTGTCTGGTAGAGCTTAATGTGGAAGTTAGGATAGGTAAATTGAGATCCATTCCCTAGATAAAGAAATGGACCTTTTTAAAATTGAGTGGGTAATATAAAAACTTATATTATGCCTTTAAGATGTATATAGCCCATACCTTTAATAAAGAATGGTAATAGAGGTGTATATATTTATGGGATATATCAAGGAATTAAGAAATCTTGTTGGTCCTATGCCGTTAATCTTAAATTCCGCCGGTGTACTTCTATTTAATGGTCAAAAGGTACTTCTTCTATATAGAAAGGATACAAACGACTGGGGAATACCTGGTTGATACATGGAGGTTGGAGAAACATTTGAAGATACGGCAGTGAGAGAGCTTCGGGAAGAGTTAGATATAACTGTTAAGAATTTGCGCTTTTTTGATATATTTTCAGGACCCGAATTTTTTCATACATACCCAAATGGTGATCAGGTATATAGTGTCATCGCGATGTTTACCGCGGACCACTATGAAGGTGAAATGAAAGTTGATCATCAAGAAATAGCCTCTTATCAATATTTTTGATTTAGAAGCTTTGCCTGATAAAATAACAAAAACATCGCGTGAAATATTGAAAGTGTACAGGAAATCGCAGTAAAAATTTATAAAGAAAACAAGGGTCAGCAAGCAGAAGCATTTCTGCTTGCTGACCCTTGTTGTGGTGGTGGTTCAAGCTTCTGTTGGTCGACTTCACTATAAATCACGATAAGGAAGCACGAGAACCGTCCCGTCGCTTCAAGATTCCCCAAATGGGTCCCGTTGCTTCACCCAAATGGAAGCACGAGAACCGTCCCGTCACTTCAAGATTCGCCAAATGGAAGCACGAGAATGAACTGAACCCAAAATGTTAGACACAAGCTATTAAGCAGCTTGCTGGGTATGAGTTCGATATTGAATCGGACTCATACCTTTTAATTTTTGCTTAATCCGTTTGTGATTATAATAGTAAATATATTTCTCTAATTCTAGTTTGAAATGATCCATACTCTCAAATTCTCTTAAATAAAGTAATTCGCTCTTTAATAATCCAAAAAAGTTCTCCATTACTGCATTATCTAAACAATTGCCCTTGCGAGACATACTTTGGGTAATTCCATTCTTCTGTAAGGTGTGTCGAAACTTCTTCATCTGATAATGCCAGCCTTGATCAGAGTGAAGGATAGGGCAATCATGGTCGTCTAATTGTTGTATGGCCGTATCTAACATTTTAGATACAAGTGTGTATACTGGACGTTTCTCTAGGTTATAAGCAATAATTTCACCGTTGTAAAGGTCCAGAATAGGTGAAAGATAAAGTTTCTCGCCAAACAAATGGAATTCTGTCACATCTGTAACCCACTTCTCATTTGGCTTCGTAGCTTGGAAATCTCGCTCTAGTATATTCGGTGCGACTTCACCCACTTTTCCACGATATGAACGGTATTTTTTCATGCGAACTAAGCATTTTAAACCCATCTCATTCATTAAGCGAAGGACTGTTTTGTGATTAATTACATGACCCCGATTACGTAATTCCAGTGTGATACGTCGATAGCCATATCGACCTTGATGTTCGTCAAAGATCTGTTGGATAACCTCTTTCATTTCACTATATTTATCTGGTTTATCCATTTGTTTTACCCAATAATAATACGTGCTACGTGGCATTTCAGCGAACTTTATCAAGTCAATCACCTTAAATTCACGCCTTAATTCATAAATCACCTGTGCCTTTTCTTTTTCTGTGAGTTCTTTTCCTGAATTAAGGCTTGTAGCTTTTTTAAATATGCATTCTCCATACGAAGTTGTTCAATTTCAGCACGTAGTGCTTCTTCAGTTCCTTCTACTGGTTGATTATTCTTAGGTTGCTTTTTCATGGGTGAAGGACGCTCCTTTTTCTTCTTTTTAAGAGCGTCAATTCCCTGTGTTTCAAGTAGATTCTTCCACTTATACACTATGGCAGATGAAGAAACATTAAATACTGCAGTAACTTCTTCGATGGACGCTCCCATCTCGTTCAGATAATTAAGTACGTCCATTTTAAACTCAAATGAGTATTTTGTATAGGTTTCCTCTAAGCCAGATATACCATGATTTTGAAATTTCGCTACCCATCTGTGTAACATCGTTTTATTAACATTGTACTTTTGGGCTGTCTGCCTAATAGACTCTCCGCCTTCAAGATATTCATTTACTGCAGCTATCTTTATTTCTAAAGGGTATTTCTTCTTCATGTAAAAGTGCACCTCCAATTGTTAGTTGTTGTGTCTAACAATTGGGGTGCACATCAGAACCGTCCCCCTGCTTCCCGCCACTGCTTCGGAATTACATTTTTTGAAAATTTTTTACATTAATTCACAGAAAAGTAGGGAAATATGTCCAGCAATGTATTATTATAGTAGGGTATTTAGTTTTATATTTTTAAGGGGGAGTATGTTTGAAAAGAATGGTATCTATTCTTTTAGCTGTTCTTTTGCTTTTTCCGAATCTCTCTTATGGGATGGGTAGTGGGTCATCCTTAAGTGTAGAGGTGAAAAGTGAGTCAGAAGTAGTTGTCGATTCTGAAGAAGCCATTGAAGTAGCTGGTAATTCAGAGAAGACAGAGCAGGAAGAGTCAACGAAGGAGTCAGTATCAAAACCTACTGTAGAGGTAGAGGAAACTGACGAAGTTCCTGCTGAGGCACCAGAACAAAAACAGGATGTAGAGGGAAGTGACTCTACGAAAGCTACGAATGAAGAGCAAGAAGAAGTAGCACCTGTTAAGGAATCTGAAGAGACTGTTGAGGAGGACGCAGTAGCTTCAACGAGTGAGATTCCTGAGTTAACGGCGGTTGATGTAGTAACAGAAACAGCTAGTCCAGGAGAAAGTGTTAGGGTGAATTTTTCTTTTACGAATCCTGAGTTTATTAGTTTAGGAGAAGTAGGATTTGTGAGTCCTTCCGGAATTTATGATTGGGCTGAGTTGTATTATGACGAAACAACAGGTCAATTTGCTACTGATTTTTATGTGTCTGGGAGTATGGAACCTGGAGTGTGGACAATAGGGGAAATATGGGTAACATCTGACTATGATCAATGGCATGAAATCACAAGTGAACTTACATCTAGTGTTAGTTTTACAATAGTAAATGATAATCCCGATTATACTGCACCAGTTTTAGAAACGATTGAAGTAGTCACACCAGAGGTAGCTGTTGGTGAGGAAGTGGTTATTGCTGCTCAAGTTTCTGATGATTCTTCAGGTGTTAGTTATGTGGAAGCTGAGTTTTACAATGAAAATGGAGATAGTAGATATATTGACTTCCAATATGATAGTGCAACAGATCAATGGATTGGTAGTTATGTAGTCGAAAGTAATCACCCTCCTGGCACATGGACTTTAGGGTATGTGTGGATCTCAGATCATGCAGGGAACCCTAATTGGTATGACGAATATGAATTCCCGAATGTTTCATATATAGTTGTTAATCCAGATGGGGATTTTACCGCACCAGTCTTAGGAAACATTGAAGTTGTTACACCAGAGGTTGCTGTTGGAGAAGAGGTCATCATCACAGCAGATGTATCTGATGATCTTTCAGGTGTTTCATACGTAGAAGCTGAGTTTACGAATGAAAATGGAGACTACAGATTTATAGACTTCCAATATGATAGTGAAAAAAATAAATGGGTTGGAAGTTATGTAGTAGAAAGTAATCATCAACCTGGTACATGGACTTTATCATATGTGTGGATCTCGGATGAAGCAGGGAACACCAATTGGTATTACGAATCTGACTTACCAAGTGCTTCGTATTCGGTTGTCAATCCAGATGGTGATTTTACCGCACCAGTTTTAGAAAATATTCAAGTGGTTACACGAGAGGTAACAGTTGGACAAGAAGTCATCATTAAAGCAGAAGCATCTGATGATCTTTCTGGTGTTTATCATGTAGAAGCAGAATTTAGTGATGTGAACGGAAATTATAAATGGATTAATTTCAACTATGATTCAGAAACCAATTCATGGATTGGAAGCTATGTGGTTGAAAGTAATCATCAACCAGGAACATGGTCATTATCTTATGTTTCTTTATCTGATGAAGCAGGGAACTACTATTCATATAGTAGAGATGAATTACCGAGTATATCTTATGTGGTAAGCAATCCGGACGGCGATTTTACTCCACCGGTTCTAGAAAATGTCGAAGTAGTGACACCTGAGGTCACAGTAGGTGAAGAAGTTATTATCACTGCACAAGTTTCTGATAATCTGTCTGGAGCTTCATATTTACAGGCAGAGTTTAGTAATGGCTCAGGAAATAGTAAGTGGGTAGATTTCCAATATGATAGTGAAACAAATCAATGGGTTGGAAGCTATGTGGTTGGAGCTAATCATCTTCCAGGAACTTGGACGCTAACATACGTGGCTTTAACTGATGAAGCAGGTAACCACATCTCGTATAGTGGTGAAGAATTACCAGTAATCTCTTACGAAGTGGTTAATCCGGATGGCGACTTTAACGGACCAGTTTTAGAGAATATTGAACTAACTACACCAGAAGCGGCAGTCGGAGAAAAAGTGGTATTTACAGCACAAGTGTCTGACGATTCTTCCGGAGTTTCTGAAGTGATTGCTGAAATTAATCATGAAAACGGTGAGTATAATACGATCTCGTTTGAGTATGATGCTTCTGCAGATCAATGGGTAGGAAGCTATGTGGTTGAGAAAAATCACCGCCCAGGCACATGGACTTTATCATATCTATGGTTATATGATGTTGCGGGTAATTATCAATCATACTCACAAGAAGAATTACCAAGCCTTTCATATACAGTTGTAAATCCGGATGGCGATTTTACAGCACCAGTTTTAGACCATATTGAAGTGGTCACATCAGAAGTAGCTGTAGGTGAGGAAGTAATCATTACAGCACAAGCAACTGATGAGCAATCGGGTGTATCCTACCTTGAAGCCGAGTTTTATCATGAAAACGGTGACTATAACTGGATTAGTTTCGATTATGATTCTGAATCGAATGTATGGGTAGGAAGCTATGTGGTTGAAGCAAATCATCGCCCAGGCACGTGGACTTTATCGTATGTCTCAGTGTCTGATGAAGCAGGTAATTACAGTTGGTATGACCAAGAAGAATTACCAAGCCTTTCATACACAGTTGTAAACCCTGATGGCGATTTTACCGCACCAGTTTTAGAAAATATTGAAGTGGTCACATCAGAAGTGGCTGTAGGTGAGGAAGTCATCATTACAGCACAAGCAACTGATGAGCAATCAGGTGTCTCTTATCTTGAGGCAGAATTTTATAATGAAAATGATGATTATCAAACGGTTTGGTTTGAATATGATAGTGAAACAAACCAATGGGTTGGAAGTTATATCGTTGAGAGTAACCATCGCCCAGGTACGTGGACACTTTCGTATGTATGGGTAACTGATCATGCAGGAAATACAGTTTGGTATGGTCAAGAAGAATTACCGAGCGTTTCATATACTGTCGTAAATCCAGATGGTGACTTTACAGAGCCTGTCATCGAAAGTGTGAACATTATCACTCCAGAGGTGTCTGTTGGTGAAGAAATCATCATCGAAGCCAAAGTAACAGATACTCAATCTGCGGTTACGTTTGTTGTTGCAGGATTTGCTATTGAGTATAATGGTGACTATTTCTGGAACTATATTGAGTTTGAATATGATGAATCCAGAGATGTATGGGTTGGAACCCATATAGTAAGAGAAAATGACGTACATGGAACTTGGTTACTTGAGTCTATTCATGCTGAAGATGCAGCAGGTAATTATAGCTTCCAATATGTTGCTGATCCATCAGCGACTGTTATTGTCAATAATCCAGATGGAGACTTCCTTTCACCAACACTTGAACATATTGGAGTAAATGTGACTGAAGCTGTGGTCGGTGATGTGGTTACCATTTCAGCTGATGTAACTGATAAAACAGGTGTAGAGATGGTTGAAGTAACATTCCGTGGTCAAAATTCGGATGATTATAAGTACTATTATTTACAGTACAATGATACGACAGGTAAGTGGGAATATTCGTATACAGTTGGTGAGTTTGATCGTCAAGAAGAATGGATCTTAACCGATGTATGGTTAGCAGACGTACTTGGTAACACAGGATACTTATACGAAGAGCAATTACCGAATGTTTCTTATTCAGTTGTTAATACGAATGAAGACACGATCGCAGCCACAATTGAAAGCTTTGTGATTAAAACACCGAATGTTCAAGTAGGTGATGAGGTCGTGATTGAAGCAGTAGTGGTTGATGATAAATCAGGTGTTCAAGAAGTATTTGCAGGGTTTATGAACTTAAATGAAGCAGGAGATATGATTGATTATCGTACCATTCCATTTGTTTACGATGAGTCAACTGGTATATGGAAAGGAAGCTATACAGTACTTCCGATTCATTACAATGGAACATATACACTAGATCACATTGGATTCGTCGATTATGCAGGTAATTGGAAATACATGATGGGTGATGAAGTGGCAAAAACATTTGGTGGTGTGACGTATGTTGTAGACAATCCAAATGTGGTAGATCCAACTGTAACAAGTGCAGAAGTGACTCCAAATAGCGCAACCTATGGTGAAGAGGTTACGGTCAAGCTAGGTGTTGAAAATGGCGCTGGACTTGATCGCATTGGGGCAGTATTCACTCATTCAACGTCCGACGAGTTTTTTGAGGTTGTTTTAGAGTTTGATGAAGCACTAGGAATGTTTGTTGGAACAGACCATGTTCCGAATTATCTTCCAAAAGGAACTTGGAATCTACACTTTGTGTATGTGTTTAACCATGATTTCTTTAGAGAATTAATCATAACAGATGGTGTTTCTGCTAGCTTTACGTTAGAAGCTAAGGGTGATGTGATTACAAGTCCTTACTTTGACGAAGCAGCATATTATGAGTCAGTAGGAAGCTACTATAATGCAGTATACTATGCAGGAAAAGCATTAGAAGCAGGCGATACTCGTGCAGAGGAATTAATGCTAAGAGTGGCTGAACTTTTATTCGCTGAAGCTGAGAAAACAAATGATCTAAATGCGTTTGAATTACTAGTGAGCACCTATGGTGTACCAATTGATATTCAAGAAGCTGCAGCAGGGAAGTTAAACCCTATTACTTCAGCTAGCTATGATGAAGCGGTATGGTATGAGTCAGCAGGAAGCTACTATAATGCAGTATACTATGCAGGAAAAGCATTAGAAGATGGAGATACTCGTGCAGAGGAGTTAATGGCAAGAGTAGCTGAGCTTTTATTCAATGAAGCAGAGATCAAAGATGATTTCAATGCGTTTGAATTACTAGCAACGACTTATGGTGTACCTGCAGATATTCAACAAGCAGCGGCAAATAAGTTAAATCCTATTACTTCAGCTAGCTATGATGAAGCAGTATGGTATGAGTCAGTAGGAAGCTACTATAATGCAGTTTATTTTGCAGGAAAAGCATTAGAAGATGGCGATACTCGTGCAACAGAATTAATGGCAAGAGTGGCTCAACTTTTATTCGCTGAAGCAGAAAAAACAAACGATTTAAATGCGTTTGAATTACTAGTGAACACGTACGGTGTGCCTATTGATATTCAAGAAGCAGCAGCTGGTAAGCTAGGAATTGGAGTTGTAGCGTCTCCAAACTATGATGAAGCAGCATGGTATGAATCAGTAGGAAGCTATTATAACGCAGTCTATTTTGCTGGAAAAGCAATAGAAGATGGCGATACTCGTGCAACAGATTTAATGGCAAGAGTAGCAAAGCTTTTATACGCTGAAGCGGAAGTAAAGAGCGATCAAAATGCGTTTGAATTATTAGCATCAACTAACGGTGTGCCAGCAGACATTCAACAAGCGGCACAAGCCCAGTTAGGAATTGGAGTTGTCACTTCTCCAAGCTATGGTGAAGCAGTATGGTATGAGTCAGAAGGAAGTTACTATAATGCCGTCTATTTTGCTGGACAAGCATTAAAAGATGGCGATACTCGCGCAACGATATTAATGGCAAGAGTCGCTGAACTTTTATTTGCAGAAGCAGAACTGAAGAATGACTTAAATGCGTTTGAGTTATTGGCAAACACTTACGGTGTACCCTCTGAGATTCAACAAGCAGCAGCAAGTAAGTTAGGAGCTGGAGATATCACTTCACCAAGCTTTGCTGAAGCAGTATGGTATGAGTCAGTAGGAAACTACTATAATGCCGTATACTTTGCGGGTAAGGCAATTGAAGAGGGAGATAGCCAAGCTCAAGAATTAATGAACAGAGTAGCTGAAGCACTTTATCAAGAGGCTAATGAAAACTATGCAAATGGTAACATTACTGAAGCCGAAAATGCATATGCGTTATTATTAGCAACAACAGGAGTACCTACGGCTATTAAAGAAGCGATTAATAATAAGTAAACCAAAAGGAAGAGTTGCTGACATGGTCAGTGACTCTTTCGTTTTTACAAGGTAAGAAAGTATATAAATTTTAACGTAGTTTTAGTGTCTAGCTCCAGGCGCCATCGACTCGGGGTCATAAGCCAATCCGTCTAGAAGGTTAAAAAGCAACCTTCAAGCCGGCTCGTCTTATGCCTGTCGCCGATAGGCGGGCGCCGCAGCGCTTTTCTTATTAAGTAAAATTTTACAAATAACGAGAAATTTTTACATATTTAGAGAGGTAATCTGCTATAATTTAGTAGATTATTATAAAGACGTATGGAGGAAAATGAGTGGCCAGTATCTTAACGACTAGTTTTTTTGCTTTACAAATGATTTTATTATTTTTCTGGGCTTATTGGATCTTCATTAGCCTCTTTGGATTTGGTAGACCGAGTAAAATAGAAGACAAGCTACCAAGCAAACGATTTTTAATCTTGGTTCCTGCTCACAATGAAGAGAAAGTGGTTGGAAATCTAGTAAGAAATTTAAAAGATTTGGATTATCCTGATGAATTATATGATGTGGTCGTTATTGCTGATAATTGTACAGATAAAACGGCCGAGATCGCAAAAGAATTAGGAGCGATTGCTCTAGAACATACGAGTAAGCCTGGGGAATTAAGAGGAAAGCCTTATGGTATTAAATATGCAGTCGACCAAATCGGCGACGACCTGACAAAGAAGTATGATGGAATTTGTTTTTTTGATGCCGATAATTTAGTTTCTCGTAATTATCTAAAAGAAATGAACAATCATTTATTAAAGGGAGATAAGTTGATTCAAAGTTATTTAGATTCAAAAAACCCTGGTGATAACTGGGTGACTCTTTCTTATGCAACAAGCTATTATTATATGAATCGATCTTGGCAGCTTGCTAAGTCAAGATTAGGCCTTGGAAATGCAATTGGCGGGACTGGTTTTTGTGTGGACACAACTCTGTTTAAAGAAGTCGGTTGGACAGCGAGATCATTAACCGAGGATCTAGAATTTACTATGCAATGCTTGCTAAAAGGGACGCCAGCTAAATGGTGTCACCATGCAAGAGTGTATGATGAGAAGCCCGAAAGCTTCATTGCTTCATGTGTACAACGTTTACGTTGGGCGCGTGGTCATTGGGATGTGTGCTTTAAGTATGCACCTAAATTAATGTATCGTGCGATCAGAAAAGCGGATATCCTTGCCTTTGATGGGTTTATCTATTTGGTTAATCCTGGCAGAATTATATTAAATGCACTGACTGGACTTATTCTTGTATTTTCACAAATATCTACGGTTAGTTGGTTACAGTCGGTTGTACCTTGGCAGCTGTGGTTAACTTTATTAGTTTTCCAATTTAGCTATGTGGTTTATACAATGGTGATTGACTCGAACAATCGGTTAAATAAAGTTAAAGCGATTATTTCTCTTGTGGTTTTTAACTTTTCATATATTCCGTTGTTTTTTTGGTCGTTATTTACCAAGGGAAATAAGACTTGGAAAAGAACGGAGCATACTAGAAGCATTGTTATGGAGGAAATTGATGTAAGTGAATCAGAGGTTGCGGCAGGGAAGGAATCTAAAGCGGTATAGCCCTAAAAATAACCTAGGTAGTGGAGTTCCATGAGCTTCGATCCACTCGCTTTCCGCGGGGCGGTTCGTGAGCCTCCTCGTCGCTTTTTGGCTCCTGCGGGGTCTCACGCTGACCGCACATCCCGCAGGAGTCGAGTGGCTCTCTGCTCATTCCACATTATGTGAGCAACATTTTGATCTACATGGTGCGATTTTTATAGTATTTGGGTCTATCCTAGAAGAACTTTTAAGTGAAAAAGAAGAAGGTTATTAGTGACTGTTATTAATAGCTTTTATAATATGAGTTTTTAATAGAAATGAGGTAGTTTTTAGTAATGCGCAGGAATAGTATTTTAGTTATTCTATTTTTCATTTTACTGGTAGGTTGTAGTAGTAAAGAAACGACGGAACCTCAAACTGAGGAAAAAGTGAACATTAATCTGCAAGAAATTTTAAGTCGAGAGTTATATGAGGATGAAAGAGTTAAGAAAGTAGTTACAGCTAATATTGAAATCAATGAATTGTCGAATGACGCGATTCGTGTTCGTTTACAAGGAAATCATCAGTTTGAACAATTATCTGACACAGACAAGTTCGAATTGTTTCATTACATGACGATGAAGGTTCGTAAAGAGTTTACAAGTGATCAACTAGCTTCAGTATGTGGTGGGGACAAGTGCACGCTTGAGGAATTAAGCGTTGTGGTTGAAGGAAAGCGTTATTCGATCCGCAACGGGGAACTATGGATGAATAATGAGAAAATAGTTTCAAGAGACGGAACTGTAACAGCCACAAGTCAAAACAGTAAAAATAAAATGTTAAGTCCAAGTGCGTTAAGAGAAATAAAGATAGGAAATTGGATGAAACTTAATGATGATCAAAAGCTAAGTGCTGTTAGTATGATATTTAGAAGCTTAGAAAAAGAGCGATACGAGATACAAGAAGATGAACGATTTTTTATTCGAATGCTCGATCAAGCGGTCCGTGAAGATGATAGCCCTAAAGACAAATTAGTTAAAGAAGTTATGATCACTCAAGGGGTGTCCGCGGGGGCGCTAGAACGTAAAGAAAGCTAGAAAGCAGTATGAAGAGTCTCAGACTTCTTAAATTTGCTTAGTGAACGAGTATGAAGGCTTGTCCCGGTGCGATGTTTTGCGCTAGGGATAAGCCTTTTTATTATTAAATCAAGAAAATAGTGAATGTTTTTTATAAATTCACTTTGCCATGCCCTCTTTTTTCACTTCGCCTCTATAACTAGTGTGAAGGGAGGTGAAACTCATGGCAGAACAAGTATTAACAGGTACGTCGTTACGTTTGATTCTTGAAGCGGGTGTGGATCAGTTTGGTGAGATGAAGTATAAATCAAAGAACTACAACAACATCAAAACCAGTGCAACACCTGATGCGTTATTTGCAACAGCGAATGCTCTTTTAGGGCTTCAAAGCTTAAAGAATGCGGGAATTCGTCGATTCGACACAAATGACATTTTTTAATCAGTAACAGATCAATAATCTAGGAAAGGAGGAGAGTAAATGGCTAAGACGTTAGAAATGAGCTTTAGTACAGTGGATGGGAAGACGGCGAAGGTTTCGATTGAGAATCCGAATGAACCGGTTGATCAAGTGGCTCTGGCTGCTGCGATGGATGCGATCATTGCAGCGAATGTGTTTTACAGAGCTGGCGGTGACCTTGCTGGGAAACTTGGTGCTCGCGTGGTAGAGCGAAATGTAGTAGATGTGGTGTTAGGTTAATCCTAACGGGTCCATTCCTAGATTGGGAATGGACTTCTTATTTATAGAGGTACTTTTGATGCGTGTGATGAAGTGGGCAAGCAATAATATCGAAGAAAGGAGGAAAACTTTCATGGAGCAATGGTTCCCATTTATTCAAGAAGTCGGATTTCCGGTCGTTGTCACGTTTTATCTGCTTCATCGAATTGAGACGAAGCTAGATCGTGTGATTGAATCGATTCAGTCTATCCCTGAAAAAATGGCACCGGAACAGGTTCAGGTGAAAAAATCAGTTTAACTATATACAGGTAGAGGTGCGAAAACAAAGGCGAGCCAGCAGAGGAAGCTCTGCTGGCTCGCCTTTGTTTGGTGTCTTACAACCTTCCTGTTGAACAGAAACATAAACTTCGTTAAATATGGAAGCATGAGAACCGTCCCAGCGCTCCCAAAAATGGGCTAGTTCATCAGGGCGTTTGTCTAGTCAATATCCCGGGGATTACATATGTTGTTTAGTGACAGTAGTGGAGGTGAAGTATTATGCATTGTGGATATGGATATGCAGCTCCAGTTGCAGCTGCACCGGTGGGAATGAACCCATTTGTGTTAATCGTTGTGTTGTTCATCTTATTAATTATCGTTGGTGCTTCTTGGTTCTAAGATAGAAATGTAGAAACTCCTATGCCATAACATAGGGGTTTCATAGTGTTTACTTCTCGTAAAATTCGATTGGCAAGCCATCGGGATCTGCGAAAAAGGTAAAGCGTTTCTCTGATAGTGAATCTACTCTAATTGGTTCAACCTCGATACCTTTTTCCTCTAACTCCTTCACAGCTTTATCTATGTTATCTAATTCGAATGCTAAGTGTCTTAGTCCCCGTGCTTCTGGGTAGGAAGGGCGCTCTGGGGGATTTGGGAATGAGAACAGTTCGATTTGATATTCATCTCCTACTGCTAGGTCAAGTTTAAAGGAGTTTCTTTCCTCTCGGTAAACCTCCTGAACTACTGTTAACCCCAATACATCAACATAGAATGTTTTTGATTTTTCATAGTTAGAACAGATAATGGCTATATGGTGAATTTTGTTTAATTTCAAAGTGACACCTCTTCTACTGTTTTTAATTTATCCTAACAAATTCTTAAGGATATTACATGAAAAAAGATCCCTTGTACAAATAAGGAATCTCTCGATAGATTACATACCATTTAATAAAATTGTCATACCTGCACCTACAACAATCGGAATGATTGGTATGGCGACATAGAATAAGATTTTCTGGCGCTTTTTTCTTTCCATCATTTCCTCAGGTGTTAAAAATCCATGCATCTTTTTTCCTCCATTTCGGCAACCGGCTGGCATCGTCATTGACATTAGCCCCATAGTTTTGCGTCGTCACCTTTCAGTGAGTTTGCCTTTTCGATTTGAGTGTCAACTCCATAATAATTATCGACAAAGTTTGCATATAGTTTAGTTTTTTGTAAAATTTTTGTATTCTTAATGTGTATTAGAACTGTTTCAGTTTATAATAAGAGAAAAAGGGGGACGAATACGTGAAGAAAGTTAGAAAAGCGATTATTCCAGCGGCGGGACTTGGAACTAGATTTTTACCAGCAACAAAAGCAATGCCAAAAGAAATGCTACCAATTGTTGACAAACCAACGATTCAATACATAGTAGAAGAAGCAATTCAATCAGGAATTGAAGATATTATTATCGTAACTGGTAAAGGTAAACGTGCGATTGAGGATCACTTTGATCACTCATTTGAGTTAGAAGAAAACTTAATTGCAAAAGAAAAGTTCGAATTACTTGAGAAAGTACGTAGCTCTGCAAATGTAGACATCCACTACATCCGTCAAAAAGAGCCAAAAGGACTTGGACATGCGATATGGTGTGCTCGTAACTTTATTGGTGATGAACCATTTGCTGTATTACTAGGTGATGATATTGTACAAAATGATATACCTGGGTTAAAACAACTGATTGATGAATATGAAGCAACTCGTTCTTCTGTTATCGGAGTAAAAACAGTACCAGATAATGAAACACACCGATATGGCATAATTGACCCTTCCACTCAAGAAGGACGTCGTTATCAAGTAAATCAATTCGTCGAAAAGCCAGCACCAGGAACTGCACCTTCAAACTTAGCGATTATGGGCAGATATGTTCTAACACCTGAAATTTTCATGTTCCTTGAAAGACAACAAACAGGTGCAGGTGGGGAAATTCAATTAACAGATGCAATTGAAAAGTTAAATGGAATTCAACGTGTATTTGCTTATGACTTTGAAGGTAAACGTTTTGATGTTGGTGAGAAATTAGGGTTTATTACAACAACGATTGAAATGGCATTGACTCATGAGGATTTAAAAATGGACTTGTTGAAGTTTATGGAAGATATTTTGGTTGAACATAAAAAAGAAAATAAATAGTTGAAAATAAAAGCACATCCATTGGGTGTGCTTTTTGCTAATGGGCATTTTGGACTATTTGAAAATTATTCATAGATTGGGTGTTTAATAATGTAAACGTAAACATAGTTGTTATATAAGCTTTTGTTATTTTGATATATAATTTATTTTTGCAGAAATTGTAAAAAGGAACAAAAAGGAATCAGAGAAATTAGCGATTTTTGTAGATATATAGGAGACTATTGCTATATAATGAGCAATGTAATTAATTAGGATATTAACAATTTATAATATATCTAACGGAGGTCAACATGGAAGAAACAATTAGCTTAAAGGAATTATATCAGACGTTACGTAAGCGTCTATGGATGATTGCTCTAATAACGGTTATTGCTACAACGGTAAGTGGTGTTGTTAGCTACCTATTTCTAACGCCAATTTATCAATCTACGACACAAATTCTTGTAAATCAGAAAACTTCTGATCAACCAATTTACAATTCAAGTGATATTAGAACAAATATAGAATTAATTAATACTTATAATGTCATAATCAAAAAGCCAGTTATTCTAGATAAAGTGAAAAAGGAACTTAACCTTGAAAGCTCTGTTGAACAGTTAAGTAATCAAATTACAGTTGCTGCTGAAGGCAACTCACAAGTTGTTAATATTACAGTACAAGATGAAGATGCTGAAACAGCTAAAGAAATCGCAAATACAATTGCAGTTGTATTTCAAAAAGAAATTGTAAACTTAATGAGTGTTGATAATGTTAGTATTCTACCGGCTTCAGAGTTTGAGGTTAGTCCTTCACCGGTTAAACCACAACCACTGTTAAATATGGCGATCGCCTTAGTTGTTGGTTTAATGATTGGAGTTGGGTTAGCGTTTCTTCTAGAATTCTTAGATAATACGATTAAATCAGAACAAGATATCGAAAAGGTACTAGGACTTCCAGTATTAGGTGCAATTACAGAAATTGACCTCGCAGCAGAAGGGTTAGACCGTAATTCGACAAATACTCGCACAGTAAGAGGTGAATCAGTTGGCTCGTAAAAACATACGTAAAACACAACTTGGATCTCAAAATCGTAGTTTAATTTCATTGAAAAACCCTAAATCACCTATCTCAGAACAATATAGAACAATTCGTACGAATATACAGTTTTCCACGGTTGATGCTGAATTAAAAACAATAATGGTAACTTCTTCAGGTCCTGGAGAGGGAAAGTCAACGACAACGAATAATTTAGCTATTGTTTTTGCTCAACAGGGAAAAAAGGTATTACTAATTGATGCGGACTTAAGAAAACCAACAGCTCATTTTTCGTTTCGACAGGACAATAGTATTGGGTTATCAAATGTCCTCACAAGGCAAACAACATTTGACCAAGCTATTAGAGAAACAGAACAGCCTAACTTATTCTTATTAACAAGTGGTCCGATTCCTCCAAATCCAGCGGAATTATTAGGTTCAAGAATGATGGATAATTTACTAAAAGAGTTAGCAGGTCTATTTGATATGATCATTTTTGATACACCACCAGTCCTAGCTGTTACAGATGCTCAGGTATTGGCTAATAAGTGCGATGGTGTTGTACTTGTGGCAAGCAGTGGGAGAACAGAAAATGAAGCGGCATTAAAAGCGAAGGAATCCATTGTAAGTGCTAAAGGTAAGATTATTGGAGTAGTACTAAATAATAAAAAGCAAAAAGATAGCCAATATTATTATTACTACGGAAGAAATTAACAAACAGTTATTACCAAATAATAGTTCTTTTGTAATAAAAAAGTCATGATTCGACAAAATACACCCGTTTCATGACTTTAATACCTATGTTAATATGACATATGAGATGAATTTACGACAGAAATAGACAAAAGATAGTTAAAAATTGCTTAAGTGTATTAATATTCTAGTATAGTCACTTTTTATGTTGTGCGGTGTAATAATAGAACGAATCACCTTGATCTCATAAATATAAGTGCGTTTTTGTAAGTAATTCCTTGTATACCCATAAGTATTCACTGAAAACCTCAATATTTCTAGCGATATCTTAAAACATACAACCCTCTAACTTCAGATAATGATCTCTGGAATTCACTATATAATAATTTATTTAGAAGAATTTTTAATTTTAAATATTAAATCCTTGTTTCATAGCTTAGTATATTTGGACAATAAGAAAATATTGAGGATGTGAACAGTAATGAAAGACTTTAATAAATTACCTAAGTCTATAAAGAAGACAATTAGATATATAAAACAAGATGCAACGATTGAACAAATAAGAGATATAGAAAAAGTTCTAAAATTTACAATTACCAATCGATTAGAAGAGATAAAGAGAACTTAAGATATCTTGATTGATAGAGTTTCTAATTATGGTGTTTTATAAAAGACAATATAATTAGAATCTTTAACTGTAATTTTGAAAGGGAGATTAATAAAAATGACTTATAAAAAAAGGCTCGGATTTTTAATGTTAGTTGACTCCATTATTGTTTTGTCTGCAATTTATATTGGATATTTTATGTTTGAACCTTACTTAAGTATTTATACTTATCCCTTTTTGTTAATAAGTTCTATTAATTTATTAATTTTCCATCACATATTTGCTGCTATCTACCATTTGTATAAAAAGGCTTGGGAATATGCTAGTGTAGGCGAGCTTGTTGGGATATTTAAGTCAGTTACGTTTTCGATAGCTGTTGTGGCAGTGATTCAATTTGTTATTTTTGACCACATTTACCTAAGAGTTTTAGCTGTAACGTGGATGCTTCATATTCTATTAATTGGTGGATCACGCTTTTCGTGGAGAATTGTACGTGACCAATTTAAAAAAGATACTAAAGTGAAAAAACGAGCGCTAATTATTGGGGCTGGATCTGCAGGGACGATGGTCGTGAGACAACTAATGAATCAAGATGCCGAGTTATTACCAGTAGGTTTTATTGATGATGATATAAAGAAGCAAAATTTAGATATATTCGGAATACCAGTACTAGGTGGAACTGAGAAAATAGAACAGGTTGTAAAAGAACTTGAAGTAGAACAGATTATTATTTCTATCCCATCCCTTAGTAAAAAAGAATTAAATGCCATCTATTCGGAATGCAGTAAAACAAACGCAAAAACACATATCATGCCAATGTTAGAGGATTTGATGCTTGGAAAAGTGTCAGTTAATCATCTAAGAGAGGTACAGGTTGAAGATTTATTAGGTCGAGAACCAGTAGAATTAGATATGAAAAGCATTTCAGAGAAAATCACAGATAAGGTTGTCTTAGTTACAGGTGCTGGCGGGTCGATTGGTTCAGAGATTTGTAGACAAATAGCTTCTTTTAAACCCAAAACCCTACTATTGTTAGGTCATGGTGAAAATAGTATCTATTTAATCGATATGGAGCTGCGTAATAAATACAAGGATACGTTAACCATTGTTCCAATTATTGCTGATGTCCAAGATCGTAAGAGAATTTTCGAAGTAGTAGAAACCTATAATCCAGATGTGATATATCATGCGGCAGCACATAAGCATGTACCTTTAATGGAGTATAATCCAAAAGAAGCTGTGAAAAACAATATCATTGGGACGCGAAATGTGGCAGAAGCTGCGGACGCATATGGTGTGTATTCATTTGTATTAGTATCAACAGACAAAGCTGTGAATCCACCGAATATAATGGGTGCAACAAAGCGTTTTGCTGAGATGGTTATTCAATCATTAGCAACTAGAAGTAACACGAAGTTTGTAGCAGTTAGGTTTGGTAATGTATTAGGAAGTCGTGGAAGTGTAATACCTCTGTTTAAAAAACAAATTCAAGCTGGTGGACCTGTAACAGTTACTCACGCTGACATGACAAGATACTTCATGACGATTCCAGAGGCTTCAAGATTGGTAATTCAAGCTGGATCTCTTGCGAGAGGTGGAGAGATTTTTGTCTTAGATATGGGTGAGCCTGTGAAGATTGTTGATTTGGCGAAGAATTTAATTAAGCTATCAGGATTTTCAATTGATGAGATTGGTATTCATTATTCAGGGATTCGTCCTGGGGAAAAGATGTATGAAGAGTTATTAAATGAAGATGAGATACACCATAAGCAAGTGTTTCCTAAGATACATATTGGGAAAGCGACCGTTATGGAGTATAAGGTGCTAGAGGATTTAATTGATCAATATGAGGGTATGAATTTGGAAGATTTAAAAGAGTATTTGTTGTCATATGCGAATAAGAAGGTAGAAAAAGAAGAGGTTGAGAAGGTACTAGCTTAGATGTAAATACTTTTTAAAATGCAGGCCGCTTACGATATGTGGTCTGCGAATTATAGGCATATAATAGATGGATTTTTAGGTGATGTCTCCTTACCTTTATCGATGGAGGCACTCGACTATGCTGTGGGAGGAATCCTTAGACACGTTGGTTGTCGGAAGTGTGGTGTGAGGGTGGGTTGGATGCCCGATTAATATATTTGAATTAAGGATTTAACTGAAGTAATAGTTAAAATATAGTTTGGAGGTAAAGTGACTATGTAGCCTACAAACGAGTGGATTGTGTCGTTATGCGGAATTCAGAATGGCGTATAGATTAACTCGATTTATAGTATGTCAAAACCCTTAAAATCAATAAAAATCACAATATATGGAATTTATCTATTGTGCATACTGGTCTTGGGGTTACTATGGTGTAGTTAAAATAGATAAAAAACAGTCATTTGTGAATATATGGATTGGGAGAACGTTGATTTAGTAGGCTTTTTAAGTGGGGATTTTTCCGGAAATAGATTGAACAAATTCAAGGAACTGACTATCGTAATCAGATAAGATGCTGGAAACCTTGAGGTATAAGGGTTTGAGGCGGTTTTTGTGAGAATTATAGATTAATTGAATGGTTTATATAATAGGAAGAAACTAGGTTTATAGTGCTAAAACAGTAAATCTCTAATTCGTATTTGGGTGTAGATTGAATAGATATTACGAGGTGTTTATTAGAAGTAGATTTAATTTAGTGATTTAGAAGTTAGTTGGAAAAAGGAGAATTCCAATTAAGTCCTAATTTACTAAATAACTTTTCAAGGAGTGTTACAGGCATGTATATGAAGATTAAAAGAATGATAGATATAATTCTTTCTTTAATTGGACTTATAGTATTATCACCGATTTATTTAATTTTAATAATTGCTATTAAGATCGAATCAAGAGGACCGGTTCTTTTTAAGCAAAAGCGTGTTGGAATAAACAAAACGCATTTTAATATATTGAAGTTCAGAACTATGCGGATAGATACGCCTAAGGACACTCCAACTCATTTATTAGAGAACCCTGATCAATACATTACTAAAATGGGGAAGTTTTTAAGAAAGACTTCTCTTGATGAGTTACCGCAGATTTGGAATATCTTTGTTGGTCAGATGAGTATTATTGGGCCAAGGCCAGCATTATGGAATCAATATGACTTGATAGAAGAACGAGATAAGTATGGTGCTAATGATGTTCCACCAGGGCTTACTGGTTGGGCTCAGATTAATGGTAGGGATGAGCTTCCTATAGAAATAAAGGCAAAGTTAGATGGGGAATATGTTGAACAACTTAGTTTGTTGATGGATATCAAATGCTTTTTCTTAACTATAGTTAGTGTTCTTAGAAGTGATGGGGTTATAGAAGGTGGAACAGGGAATCAAGATAACTTTAATGTTAAAACTAAACTCAAAGACCGTTAGTTAAATAAATATATATATATAGATAATTTTATCAAAAAAGTAATACTTTGAATATATTTTGTAGATTAAGGTAATTATTTAATCTGAAATAACGCTGAAATTTACAAGTACTGTACTTTAAGGAGTTTTTAACATGAAAATATTATTTATTACGACCGAAGGGTTTGATACTCCTGGTCCAAATAATCAAATGGCTATGGTTATGATAAGAGATTTTTTAGACGAAGGATTCGATGTTCATTTAATTCAAAGCCGTAGAAAGAAGATAAATACGGATGTTCCAGATATACTAAAAGGAAAAAAAGGATTCACATACGATGTTATAGATAGAAAAGTAATAGATAAAACTAACTTTATTAATAGATATATAGACGAAGCAAAGTATGCTCTAACTAGTTTTAATAAGTGGAAGAAAGTGAAGGACGCAGATATAGTATTTTTACAATCTTGTCCGACAGTTATATACCAATTACTAATGCTTAAATTATTCAATAACAAACCAATTGTTTACAATATATATGATGTATTCCCAGGACACGCATTTGATATTGGTGTAATAAAAAGTAAGCTAATATATAATGTGCTCAAGTTAATTCAAAGATTCACATATAAGCTTAGTACAATTATTACTGTTCTTTCAGAAGATATGAAAGAAAAAATCATGGAAGAAAATGTGCCTAGAGAAAAAATTAGAGTCGTACCAGCTTGGTACGATGATAAGGCTGTGAAGGAAGTAGTCTTAAGGGAAAATAAATTTATTAAAAAATATAACATTCCTACTGATAAGTTCCATGTCCAATTTGCAGGGACTATTGGCTATGTTTTTAATTACAATGCAATTCTAGAAGCTGCCTCTATTTTAAAGGAAGAAGAAGGCATTATATTTCAAATAATAGGTGATGGTAATGTTAAACAGGAATTTATTGAAAAGGCACGAGAATGTAAGTTAAACAATATAGAGTTTTATCCGTTGCAACCAATAGAAATTGTTCCTGATGTTTATAGCGCTTGTTCAATTTGTGTTATCCCGCTTAATAAAGGTGTTATTGGAAATGGAGTTCCAAGTAAAGCTCCTCTTTTAATGGCTTGTCGTCGAGTAATAATTAATTCAGTGGAAGAAAACTCTGAGTATTATAAAATGTTTAATAAAAATGATATTGGAATTTCTGTGTCAAATGACAATCACCATGCTTTAGCTAATGCAATACTTTATCTTTACAATAATCCCGAGAGAATAAGAGAAATGTCAGAGAAAGCAGTGCGCTTTGGGAACGAAAATTATACTAGTACTCATAATACTAAAAAATTTATAAATATTTTTTATGAATTAATGGAGTGAAAATTAATTTGAAAATATTATTAATTGGTTTTACAAAATTAGCATATATGCCTTATATGAATTTTTATTTGAGTCAAGTTGCTAATCAAAATAATGATGTTCATTTGCTATATTGGAATCGAGATGAGAAAGAAGAAATTCCTTTATCTTACAACGTGAAATTGCATGAATTTAAACAATATCAGGAAGACGAAGTTGCCAAGATACGCAAGATCAGAAGTTTTTTAAAATTCAGGAAAAACGCTCTATCACTTTTGCGTAAAGAGCAATTTGATCTAGTGATTGTAATGCATACTATTCCTGGTGTATTACTTTACGATGTGTTAAAAAAGCATTATTTTAAAAAATATATTTTAGATTATCGCGATGTTACTTTTGAAGGGATAGGGTTGTATAAAAAAATAATCGATAAATTAGTTCATGGTTCCAGCGCTACCTTCGTTAGTTCTAATGCATTTAGAAGTATATTACCTAAAACAGAAAACATTTACACTACCCATAATATTTTATTAGATTCACTAGAACATAGAGACATTCGACGTAATATAGATCGTGATCAAAATCCAATCCGAATTAGATATTGGGGGTTTATAAGACACGAGTCTATTAACAAGACTCTTATTGAAAGATTAGCTAATGATAATCGCTTTGAACTCCATTTTCATGGTAGAGAACAGGAAACAGCAAATAATCTAAAAAATTACTGTATTACACTTAATATAAAAAATGTCTTTTTTCATGGGGCTTATGAACCCAAAGAGAGATACCAATTTGGTAGAGAAACAGACTTGTTGCACAACATATATGAAAATGATTCAACAACCACTGCAATGGGCAATAAATTTTATGATGGAGTAACTCTTTACATTCCTCAAATATGTAACAAAGGTTCATATATGGGAGAACAAGTATCAGAAAGTAATATAGGGTTAGAATGCGATCTAAATGAACAGAAATTTGCAGACAATGTCTATGATTTTTACACTTCAATTAAATGGAAAGAGTTTGAAAGTAACTGCGATAAAAAGTTAAGAGAGATTTTAACTGAGTATGAAACGGCTAAAGAAGTAGTAAGCAAAATTATAGAGAATGAAAGTATATTAAAATACTAATTGGAATTTGATAGGATGGAATCGAAATGCATTATGAAGGAGAAATGCTTGAAACAAAGAAATTAAGTAGAAATGTTAAAATCTATACAGTGTTGATTGCTTTATTGCCAATAATTGCAATATATGCATCAGGGGTTCCAGGTATAAACTTAGGAGAGTTGTTTTTGGTCGCTTTTTGGGCGTATTCACTAATTTTTGTGAAAAAAGGCGTATTTAACAGTTATTCCCAAGTGAATATATTGATTTTCTTCGGATGGTATGCCATTTTTTCAACATTCATTTCAATGTTCTTTGATTCTAGTCAGATAAACGATGTGATGGTTAGAACGATTAGGTTTTGTTTTTATCTTTTTGTAATAGTCTATCTTTCTAGAAAATTCTTTAGCTTAAATTATGCAATTAAAGTTATTAAATTTGTATCTATTGCAGGTACATTTTATATTATTATTCAAAACATTAGTTACCGTTTCTTTGGGCTAATTCTAAAAGGATTCCTTCCTTTTATTCCAGTCTATACATCTCAATATGAAACGTATGATTATGCAGGTCTATATGAGACAATTTTTTACAGGCCAACGTCATTTTTCCTTGAACCTGCGCATTATTCGCAGTATGTCCTTATTGCTTTAGTATTATTTTTATTTAAGGAAGAGTTTAACATTAAAAATATAATTTCATCAGTTTTTATAACAATCGGAGTTTTATTATCTACATCTGGACAGGGCTTGATAATTGCAACTCTAATATGGTTTGTTTATATGCTAAATTTACTTCTTGCAAAAAGAGAAATATGGAAAAAAAGATTGTTGGGAATAACTTTCCCAATCATTACCTTGGCGGTATTACCTTTTTTGCTAAGAAGTGAAATTATACAAAACAATATTTCAAGAATTTTATCAAGTGGTAGTGCTACAAGTACTGCTGTTGGTGCTCGAACAAGTGGTTATTTAACCTTTATCATGGAGGACAGCATTTTTATCAAGCTATTTGGAGCTGGTTTTGGAAATACTCCACACGGCGTTTGGTTTGCAGGATTATCTTATATTTTATATTGTCTGGGTATTATCGGTTTTTTGTTTCTTCTAGGTATATTCTTAATCTACTATTTAAAAGCAAATAGTAAATTTATAAAAATGTTGATCTTTGTATGCTTTATGCTTTCGGTCTCTGCAGAGATAATCAATAGTTATTGGATAGTATTTATGTTTTCCCTTTTCTGCTACAATGGTGAACTTGTACCTTATATAAAAGCTAGTTATCACGTTATAGACCGGCGGAGGGGATTAATATGAAAAGAGTTTTAGTCTTAGTTGGTGAAAGTTTATCTGCTAACGGTATATGTGCTAATGCTGTTATGAATGAATTAAAGATTAAGGGGTATGAAGTTATCTGTTTAACCAATCAAGAATTTAATCAGAAAAATAGAGAAAATAAAAAAGGGGTTAAAATAGAGAAAGTAAAGCCCCGTTTGACATATAGAATGAATTTCTGGTGTAAAAATCATGGTGGTTTTTTATCCCGACTAATAAAAAAAGTTTCATTTATATTAAATAAAGCAAAGCTAGTAATAAGTATTCCAACATGGCCACTTATATCACCGTTTTACACATATAGATTTTATAAGTCTGCTAAAAAGTTGTATAAAAATCATAAATATGACTGCATTATTTCTATATATACACAAATCGATACGGTGATTGCTGGGTATTTTATTAAGAAGAAATATCCTGAGGTTAAATTTATACCATATTTTCTAGACTCACTTTCCGGTGGATACGGACCAAAGATGTTTTCAAAACAATGGGTAATTAAAAGAGGATTGACCTGGGAACGGAAATTATTAAAAATTGCTGATAAGATTATCATTATGAAATCTAGTGAAAGGCATCATCAAATTTATAGCAATGGGGAATCGTATTATTCACGTATAAAAGTGCTTGACATTCCATTATTAACGTCTTTATCCGATAAAGATACCACTACGGATTTACTTGATAATAAAAAAACTAACATAGTATATGTTGGTTCAATACCATGTCACATTCGTAATCCTAAATATTCTTTAGAAGTTTTTAAAAAGTTAAATATAGAAAATTGTAGACTTACTATTATAGGTACAAATACATGTCCTGATTTAATAAAAAAGGCGCAAGAAGATTCTAAGAAAAATGAGATAGTTTTAATTGATCAAATATCTCATGAAGAGGTTATTTCTGCATTGAGAAGTGCAGATGTATTGTTGAATATTGGAAATAACATAGCGTCAATGGTACCTAGCAAAATATTTGAGTATATGTCAGTTGGAAAACCTATTTTATCGTTTTATCCCATTGAAAATGATCCTAGTATAAAATATCTAGAGCACTACCCTCTCTCCTTATCTGTAAAGGAAGATTGGAACGAATTAAAAGATAATGTATTAAAAGTGGAGAACTTTATAAAAGGCTCATGTGGTAAAACTGTAAATCTTGAAGAATTTGAAGAGAAAATGTATAAAAATACACCAAAAGCCTTTGTAGAGGAATTAGAAAAAATATTCATTTAAATTTACCAAATTAGCAATTTAGTTAAACTGAATTTAATTAAAATATGGAGGAATGTACAATGTTTAAAGGAAAGACTCTATTAATAACAGGTGGAACTGGGTCCTTCGGTAATGCAGTAATGAACAGATTTTTAAACACTGATATAAAAGAAATTCGGATTTTTTCAAGAGACGAAAAAAAACAAGATGATATGCGGAAATTTTACAAAAATGATAAACTTAAGTTTTATCTTGGGGATGTAAGAGATTTGGCGAGCGTTAAAAATGCGATGCATGGGGTGGATTATATTTTCCATGCAGCAGCATTAAAACAAGTTCCATCTTGTGAGTTTTTCCCTTTAGAAGCGGTAAAAACAAACATATTGGGTACAGATAATGTACTAACAGCTGCTATTGAATATGAAGTAAAGAAGGCAATTTGTCTCTCAACTGATAAAGCTGCATACCCAATTAATGCGATGGGTATTTCAAAAGCGATGATGGAAAAAGTATTTGTTGCTAAATCGAAAACGGTTGATCCCGATAGGACATTAATTTGTGGAACAAGATATGGAAATGTTATGGCCTCACGCGGATCAGTTATACCATTATTTATTGAACAAATTAAAAGTGGTCAGCCTTTGACAGTAACGGATCCTAATATGACAAGATTTCTTATGAGTTTAGAAGAAGCGGTAGAGTTAGTAATCTTTGCATTCCAAAATGCTGAAGCAGGAGATATTATGGTCCAAAAATCCCCAGCTAGCACTATTGGTGATCTTGCTCAAGCTGTAAAAGAATTATTTAATGCGGATAATGAAATAAAGATTATTGGAACCCGTCATGGAGAAAAACGTTATGAAACACTTCTTACGAAAGAGGAATATGTAAAGGCAGAAGATTTACCTGGTTTCTATAGAGTTCCTGCGGATCAAAGAGATCTTAACTACGATAAGTATTTTGCGGAGGGAGATCAAAAGCTAACTACTGTAGAAGAATATAATTCTGATAATACACAAATTCTTAATGTTGAAGAAATTAAAGGAAAATTACTTGAATTAGATTATGTGCAAAAAGAGCTTAAAGAATGGAATAAAAAGGTTCATGTAATGAACTAAAGGTGGTAGTTATTCATGAAAATTCTTGTAACAGGTGCAAACGGGTTTGTAGGAAAAAACCTTATCGCAGAGCTTAAGAATAGAGGATTTAACGATATATTTGAGTTTAGTCGAGAAAGTGATCTTTCACTACTTGAAAAGTATACAAAGGAATGTGATTTTGTTTTTCATTTAGCGGGAGTAAACAGACCGGAAGATGAAGAAGAATTTATGAAAGGTAACTTTGGTTTAACTTCTCATTTATTAGAACTATTAAAAAAACAAGACAATAAATCTCCTGTTCTCATTTCCTCTTCTATTCAAGCAGAAAAGGATAACCCTTATGGAAGAAGTAAGAAGGCAGGAGAAGACTTATTATTAAACTATTATTATGAAACAGATGCAAAAGTTTATGTATATCGACTTCCAAACTTATTTGGTAAGTGGAGTAAACCTAACTATAATACTGTGGTGGCTACTTTTTGTCATAATATAGCTAGAGATTTAAATATTCAAATCAACAATCCAGATGCAGAACTTAACCTTTGTTATATCGATGATGTATTAGAGGAGTTTTTAAGAGCTTTAGAGGGAAAACCTACAATGCATGGAGATTTCTGTGTTGTTCCTGTAACACATAATATTAAACTTGGAGAGTTATCTGAACTTATAAAGAGTTTCAAAGAAAGCAGAACAAATTTAAGTATTCCAAATATGGAAAATGCATTAACTAAGAAGCTATATAGTACTTATTTAAGCTTTTTACCTGAGGATCAGTTTTCATATGACCTTAAAATGAATTGTGATCATAGAGGATCTTTTACAGAATTTCTGAGAACACCTGAAAGAGGGCAAGTTTCCTTAAATGTGTCTAAACCTGGGATTACAAAAGGAAACCATTGGCACCATACTAAAAATGAAAAGTTTTTAGTTGTTAGTGGAGAAGGTTTAATTCGCTTTAGAAAGATAGAATCTGATGAAATTATTGAATATAGAGTAAGTGGAGAAAAGCTACAGGTTATAGATATTCCTACTGGATATACACACTCGATTGTAAACGTAGGAGAAAAAGATCTCGTAACAGTAATGTGGGCAAATGAATGCTTTAATCCAGAAAAGCCGGACACTTATTTTGTGGAGGTATAATTAATGAAGAAATTAAAAGTCATGACAGTAGTTGGAACTAGACCTGAGATTATAAGACTGTCAGCTGTTATAAAAAAATTAGAAGAGTCAAATGCAATTAAACATACGCTTGTCCATACAGGGCAAAATTATGATTATGAATTAAATGAAGTGTTTTTTAACGATTTTAATTTAAAAAAGCCTGACTATTTTCTTAATGCAGCTACTGGAACAGCGGTAGAAACTATAGGAAATATACTAGTTAAAATAGATCCTATTTTGGAAGAGGTAAAACCAGATGCATTACTAGTATTGGGTGATACCAATAGTTGTTTATGTGCTATTGCTGCAAAAAGAAGACATATTCCTATTTTCCATATGGAAGCGGGAAACAGATGTTTTGATCAAAGAGTACCAGAAGAAACTAATAGGAAAATTGTCGACCATACAGCTGATATTAATTTAACTTATAGTGATATTGCAAGAGAATATCTTCTTAGAGAAGGATTCCCATCAGATAGGATTATTAAAACAGGAAGTCCTATGTTTGAAGTTCTAAATTCCAGAAAAGACGATATTGAGAATTCAGACGTGTTAGAGAAATTAAACTTAGAAGAAGGAAACTATTTTGTAGTATCGGCTCATAGAGAGGAAAATATTAATTCAGAAATTAATTTCTTAGATTTAGTGGATAGTTTAAATGCGATTACAGAAAAATATAACTTGCCATTGATTGTAAGTACACATCCTAGAACTAGAAATATGATAGAGGCTAAGGGTATAGTGTTCAATCCTTTGGTTAAAACAATGAAACCTTTAGGGTTTAATGATTATGTGAAGCTACAAACTAAGGCTAAAGCTGTACTTAGTGATAGTGGAACGATTAGTGAGGAATCTTCTATTCTTGGTTTTAAAGCTCTTAATATTAGACAAGCGCACGAAAGACCAGAGGCGATGGAAGAAGCATCCGTTATGTTAGTAGGCTTAAAAAAAGAAAGAATATTACAAGGGTTAGAAATTCTAAATACACAACAAATAGGTACTCTAAAACTAGTTAGTGACTATAGTAAACCAAATGTTTCTGAAAAAGTATTAAGGATTATATTATCCTATACAGATTATGTAAATAGAGTCGTATGGAAAGAATAATCAATATAGAGTAAGTCTTAAGCGTGAGGGTGGAACCTAGTGCATAATGATCGAAAATTAAAGATAGTTTATTTAAATTCAGGGAATTTTGGTAGTACCGGGAGTATTATGCTTAATATCGCAAAGAAAGCCGAAGAACAAGGATATACGGCCTATATTGCCTATGCAAATTCCCGTTCAAATAAAATGAAAAAACTAGAAAATGAAATCCTAATAGGAAGTATTATTGAAAGAAACCTTTCATTACAACTATCTTATTATACAGGTTTTAATGGTTGTTTTTTATACCTTGGGACTAAAGATTTTCTTAGAAAACTTGATATAATAAAGCCTGATATTATTCACCTGCATAATCTACACAATTGTTATATAAATCTAAGAATGTTATTTAATTATATTAAAAAAAATAACATTTCTGTAATTTGGACTTTACATGATTGTTGGGCATTTACAGGCCATTGTCCACACTTTTCTGAAATAAATTGTATGAAATGGAAGGATGGATGTTTTGATTGTCCACAATTCAGGGAATATCCAGCCAGTAAAATAGATAGGACTAGAGAGATGTACCATTTAAAAAAGGAATGGTTTACTGGTGTGGAAAATATGGTTATCACCACTCCATCAATATGGTTACAAGAAAGAGTAAAGGAATCTTTTCTAAAAGAATATCCGATTAGAGTGATTAATAACGGAATTGACCTAAATGTGTTTAAACCTACAAAAAGTAACTTTAGAGAAAAATTTAATTTAAGAGATAAAAAAATTGTATTAGGCGTAGCCAATCCATGGAGTAAGAAAAAAGGCTTAAATATATTTGTTGAATTAGCTGCGCAATTAAATGAAAATTACCAGAT
Organism: Litchfieldia alkalitelluris; assembly: GCF_002019645.1. Lineage (GTDB taxonomy): Bacteria > Bacillota > Bacilli > Bacillales > Bacillaceae_L > Litchfieldia > Litchfieldia alkalitelluris. The sequence continues at coordinate 741,252 of NZ_KV917374.1, forward strand.
CGTATTGGTAGGATTATCGGAAAAGCAGATAAGAGAAATACCTTCAAACATACTTGGATTAATAAAAACAGATAATGTTCGGGAATTAGCAGAGATATATAGCACTGCTGATTTTTTTATGAATCCTAGCGTTGAAGAAACTATGGGGATGGTAACTGTCGAAGCATTAGCTTGCGGAACTCCGGCAATTGTTTCAAACATGACTGCTGTACCAGAAAGTATAACCCCTGATTGTGGAATTATAGTAGAAAAATATAATACTGAAGAGTTTTATAATGTATTAACTAATAACAAAAGTGAATTTAAAAAAGAGAATACATTAAATCAGGCGAAAAAGTATGAAATGAATAGTAAATATAGAGAATATATTTTAATTTATGAAACGATTGTCTAAAAATATGGAATTAGTTAATTAATAATAGAATCAATTGGAGGTAAGACAGTGAAAGTAGGCACTATAACATTTCATTGGGCAACTAATTACGGGGCTGTCCTTCAGGCATTTGCCCTTCAACAATATATTATTTCGCTAGGGTATCAAACGGAAATAATAAATTATATACCATTTAAAGTAAAAGCTACTGGAATTTTAGCGAACATTAAAAATATAAGGATCAATGAGTTAATAAAGGAAAAAAGAATTAATAAATTTAGAAAGAATAACTTAGCTTTATCGACTAAAACATTCTATTCAAATAAGGAATTGGTGGAAAAGTGTACAGATTATAATGTTTTAATCTGCGGCAGTGACCAGGTTTGGAATGAATGGTTTTTATTACACTCAGAGAATGATGTTAATAAGAGCTATTACCTTAATTTTGCTAAAGATAAAGATGTGAGAATATCTTACGCAACAAGTTTTGGGACAAACGAGTTAAAATCTGAAGTTTCGGAGATAATTGCACCTGAATTAAAAAAATTTAAAAACATTGGTGTTAGAGAAAATACTGGTAAGGACATTGTTGGGAAATTGGGATTACAAGCTACACGTGTTGTTGATCCTACATTACTAGTTGATAAAAGCATTTATGAAAATTTGTTAATTAATAAGAAAAATAAAAAGACAGTTCAGCTTTTTTCCTACATTTTACATGAAAATCAAAATTTAGCTCATCAAATAAAAGATTATTTATATAATGATAAACTTAATGGATTTCGCGACAACTTGTACAATAATGAGCCTATCGAGTTAATTGATTGGTTATATAAGATAAAAAATGCTAAATTCGTGGTTACTAATTCATTTCATGGAGTAGTTTTTTCAATAATATTCCACAAACCGTTTATTATTGTTCCTGTTGAAGGCTCAAAGATGAATGATAGGATTTTAACACTTTTAGATGCATTAGATTTAATGAATAGAAAAATAGATATCTATGATGAGGGGTTAATTAGTAACCTATATAATGAAAAAATTTATTGGGATATGGTTGATGAAAAGTTAAAAACACTACAAGAAACTTCTCGAGAATTTTTAGATAATGCATTATTAAATAAGGGATAATCTTTTGTATTAAGAAGGAAGATGTTTTTAGTGAATCAAATGAAATCAGGAGCAATTTTATCATACGTATCCATTCTTATAACGATACTTGTTGCTCTTTTATATACGCCAGTTATGATTAGGCTTCTTGGTCAAGCAGAATATGGACTCTACGCTTTAATTGGTTCAGTTTCTGCTTACCTAAGTGTCATGGATATGGGATTAGGTAATGCAATAGTAAGGTATACTGCCAGAAATAGAGCAATAGGTGATAAAGAAGTAGAATCGAAGTTGAATGGGCTGTTCTTAATACTCTATTCTATTATAGGAGTACTGACAATAGTTGTTGGTATTATTCTGTATAATACAATTGACAATATATTCGGAGCCAGTTTAACAGTATCTGAATTAGAGAAAGCAAAAGTTATGGTGATTATTCTAATTATTAATTTTGCTCTATCCTTTCCACTAGCAGTATTTGGTTCAATCATGCAGGCATATGAAAGGTTTGTTGTTGTCAAAGTTGTAGCAATTCTCCGTTCTATAATAGTGCCAGTTATTACCTTACCTTTATTATTTATCGGATATGGATCGGTAGCGATGGTAGTTATTACTACTGTAGTAAATATATCGTTTTTACTGTTTAATGTTTACTATTGCTTTAGAAATATAAAGATTAGATTTTACTTTGGAAAAGTAGATTTTCAGTTATTGAGAGAAATACTAGGTTATTCATTTTTCATTTTCTTAGCAATTATTGTAGATCAAATTAATTGGAATACGGGACAGTTGATTTTAGGTGGAGTGTCAGGTGTAGCTGCTGTGGCAATATTTGCAATTGCGATTCAATTTGTTAGATTATATTTGCAGTTTTCTACTGCGATAAGTGGTCTGTTTTTACCTCGCGTCTCTATGATGGTAGCTAATAATGCAAGTAATGAAGAATTGTCGGAAATTATGATTAAATATGGCAGAGTGCAGTATTTAATAATGGCATATATCTTATGTGGGTTTATTTTATTTGGGTATAATTTTATAGGTATGTGGGCTGGTTGGGACTATACTCAAGCTTACTATATGTCATTGATTATTATGATACCAATTACTATTCCTTTGATACAAAATATTGGAATAGCTATATTGCAAGCTAAAAATTTACAAGGTTTTAGATCAGTAGTTTTAATTATAATAGCAATATTAAATGTGATTATTTCCATACTGTTGGCAAAAAAATATGGCGGCATTGGTGTAGCTTTAGGGACTGGAATTTCTTATGCTATTGGTAATGTTATTATAATGAATATTTATTATCATAGACGGGTAGGACTTAATATACCGCTTTTTTGGAAGAATATAGTTTTGATGTCAATACCTGTTGCACTTTCCTTGTTTATAGGATCTGTAATTAATTATTTTTTACCACAAGATAGTATCCTCGTTTTATTAGTTAAAATTATATTATATTCAATCCTTTTTGGATGTTTAATGTGGTACAAGGGATTAAACAAATTTGAAAAGTACTTATGTACTTCAATTGTTAGAAAGATCATTAAAATATACGATAAGGCTCGTAAAACATATAAGTCATAGTATTTCAAGGATGTGTATAAATGAACGAAAAGGTTAAAGAATTAATCGACACAGTAATAAGTAATGACTATTGTATTGGATGTGGAGCTTGTGCAAGTTTAGAAAGCTCTCCTTTTACAATGAAAATAGACGGAGATGGGAAATATAGAGCGTTTTTGAATGAGGGCGATCAAACTGAAAAAGTGAAAGGTAATGCTTTAGCCGTTTGTCCTTTTTCAAATGATAGCAAAAATGAAACGGATATAGGAAAAGCTGTTTTCGGAGATTCAAATGATACTAGCTTTAACGAATTTACAGGATTTTATATAAAGAATTATGCAGGTTACGTTAAAGAAGGGGAATTTAGAAAACGAGGAAGTTCTGGAGGTATGGGGAACTGGATTGCAGCTCAGCTATTAAACGCAAATCTAGTTGACGGCATCATCCACGTCAAATCCGCACACGGAACTGATAATAATATGTTATTTGAATACCAAATTTCCTACAATGAAAATGAATTGTCTAAAGGTGCTAAGTCAAAATACTATCCAATTGAAATGTCCAAAATCATAAAATTTGTAACAGAAAATGAAGGTAGATATGCATTGATTGGTATACCTTGTTATATTAAATCTATTCGCTTATTAGCAGACCAAAACGAACTTATCAAAGAAAGAATTAAGTATTCAATTGGACTTGTTTGCGGTCACTTGAAAAGTGATATGTTCGCAAAATCAATGGGTTGGGAAATGGGAATAGAGCCTGATAAATTAACTAGTATTGATTTTAGAAAAAAATTAGTTGATAGGCCAGCTAATGATTATGGAGTTGAAGTTCAAGGTGAAAAAGATGGTCAAGAAGTTGTATTAAGTTCACCCACAAATGAGCTATACACTACTAACTGGGGACATGGGTTATTTAAATATAATGCATGTGAATTTTGTGATGATGTCCTTGCAGAAACTGCTGATGTAACAATTGGAGATGCTTGGCTACCAAAATACTCAAAGGATAGCATGGGTACCAATATTATCGTTGTTAGAAATCCTGTTATTCAAAAGATATTGGAAGAAAATAAGGCTAGTACCATTCATATTGAGGAAATAAGTCCCGAAAAGGTTTATCAGTCTCAAGCAGGTGGATTTCGACATAGAAGAGATGGACTATCTTATCGATTGTATTTGAAGGATAAAAATAATGAATGGCGACCAAATAAGAGAGTAGAACCCAGTCACAAGCATACTTCAAAAAGAAAGAATATTTATAAGAAAAGAACATTCCTATCACAGGAAAGCTTTAAAGCTTATAAACTAGCAGAAAAAGAAGAAGACTTTGCTGCATTTATTAAATATATGGATCCAATTATTAAAGATTATGATAAGACGGTAGCACCATCTGTAGCAAGAAGGATTTTAGGGAAATTGAAGAGAGAGGTTTTTAAGTTAGTGAAAAAATAAAGGGTAGTTATATATTTTAAGCGTTAAAGGGATGTCCTGAAAGATTTCTACATTTGGGGACATAGGGACAGGTATGTACTGCACCCCAATTGTTAGACACAACAAATAACAATTGAGAATACTGGGGGCAGACCCCCACTTTATGACATTTTTCCAATCTGGTTTAACATAATAATTGCAGTTGTTATCTCTTTTATATTATCTAGTTTATATTATCTAGTTTATCTTATCTTTACATCGAGTTACCCTCAATTAAATTAGCTAGGTATTTAACAGATAGAAAAAAAGAAATAAAATTAAAAAGGGAAGTAGCATAGGCTCTGTACTGTTTGACTAACGAGTTTCTTTTAAGATGCATGGTGGGGTGGTCATATATTGGTGAAAAAGTTTTCAGCTTTGTTCCCTCTAATAACTAGAACATTGTCAAATTAAATAATAAATAGATATATTACAGATATTGAGGTTACATTTTACGAAATTGATGTAACGGATAAACAAGCTGTTGATGTTATTTTCAATAATAATAAAAATAGATGTTGTCATTCATATTGCCGGCTGGAAAGCAGTAGGGGAATCAGTAGACATACCATTAACTTATTATTATAACAATATTGTAAGTACTATGGTTCTTGCAAAAGCTTGTCAGAAATATGATGTGAATAGGTTTGTCTTTAGCTCTTCTGCAACTGTATACGGAGATAATAAAGTTCCTTTTGTTGAGACTATGGGTCTTTTACCAACTACAAATCAGTATGGTGAAACTAAAGCACTGAGTGAGCGAATTCAAACTGACATAGCTAAAGAAAATCCGGAATTTTCAGTTGCACTTCTTCGATATTTTAATCCAGTCGGTGCTCATGAGAGTGGATTAATTGGTGAAGTAACTAATGGCATACCAAATAAGCTAATACCTTATGCACTCAGGTTGCCAATGGGAAAATTGAAAAACTACGAGTCTTTGGTAACGACTAGCCAACAATAGAAGGTACGGGAGTAAGAGATTATATTCTTGTGCTGGATCTAGCAGAAGGACATGTTGCGGCGTTAGATAATCTTAAAGAAGGTGCCCATGTTTATAATTTGGGGACTGGTCAAGGTACCAGCGTACTTGAGTTAGTTAAAGCTTTTGAAGAAGCTAATGGTTTTGAAGTTCCTTATGAAATAGTAGATCGCAGATCTGGAGATATTGCTTCATGCTATGCTGTTGCCTCAAAAGTAGAGTGAGAACTAGGTCGGACAGCCAAACGAAATATTATTGCCATGTGCCGTGATGCATGGCGATTCGAGAAGAATTATAATGATCAAAGTGAATCTAAATAAATTTTTAATACCGGTTGATTCGGAAACACGGGGGCGGTAGTTCGCGCCCCATAAAGTAAATGTTGAAATATTCAATAATGGGCAACATTGATTTAAGTTACAGTTATGTACTAATTATGTATTATTTTGGTATAAAAAAATGATATTTAAGATTAAAAGGAGCTATTTGAATATGGGAGTAATTAAAACTTCACATTTAAATATTAGAACTGTTTTAACTTTAACATTTATAATTTCATATGGATTATCTGCTTTTTTGTTTAGCGATTTAAAATCTATAAATAGTTTTTACTATTTACGTTTATTTATTCCAACTGTTATTATCTTTATTTGTTTTATTATAAGTTATAAGACAGTTAATTTAATTCAAAAAGATAATAGTATATATAAAAAATACTATATAATAAGTGTCATTATAGTTTTTTTCATTCTTTCTTTAATACTTTCTAATGCTATTAAATTCCCATTGGTTCAATTTGATACTTGGCAAGTTTTTGACGTTTCAAAAAATGTATTTGTTGATTTTGGAAGAATGGATATGATAAGGCAACATATCATTAATACCCCATATCAAATGGCATTCCCACCTTTATATCCTTTTTTAATGGCATCAATAAATATGTTTTTTAACTTTGGTGTTTTGTCATCTGTTGTAATCAACTTTATAGTATGTTTTTTACTATTATACTATATTGTGAAAATGGGTATACAAACACAAAATGTATTTGTAAGTTTAATAATTAGTGCATTATTACTGTTAAATACTGAAATGGTGAATTGTTATGTAGGTGGTAGTACGATCCCTTTAAATTTATTGTTATTTGTAATAACTTCTTATATTATAATTAAAAATATCAATAAATTTAATGTGAAAAGGGTTATTTTATTATCAATTATTTCAGGTCTAGGTGTGTTAAACCGTTTTGATTATTTACCAGTAGCATGTGCCTTAGGTGCTTTAACGATTTTCCTGAATAAAAAAGTTTTCTTGAAATTTATAGTATTCTATTTTGTAGGCTTAATAATTATGCTTTCTCCTTGGGTAATTTATTCAAAACTTCATTTTGATGTGTTTTTTATAACAGATAATGGACGTCGCTTAATTAATATTCCAGATACTAGGCCATCTACATTTTTTTCAATAGACAATCCTGCATTAACATTTTTCGACGACCCAGTACTCTGGTTTCATGAAAGTTTGAAAAGATGGCTTATTGGTATAAAAAGTTTATTTATTTTCATTTCAGAATATACGTATGTTAAAGAGTTATTTATAACGTTCACTATTTTAATAGGATCTGGTTTAATAAGAATGAACAGCAATATTGAAAGGCTAAAGCATTATTTGAAAGAAAAAGCCTTATTTATTCTGTTTATCCCAATATTTTTACAGACTATAGCAATATTATTAACCGGATATTCAGACACCAGGTATCATATTTTAGTATCGTTCTTCACATTTTACGTTGTTTTATATATTTTATTTAATTTTCTTAATAAAAATTATAACTTAAAAAATTATTCTACTAAGCATATTGTCCTTGTGCTTATCATTTCTTTATGTGCACTAATACCTAAATTAGACGATTATATATTTGAAAAAATTGCATTCAATTCCATGAAGGCTCTAATTTCAGAAAGTAACACCGGTTATGCTTTAAATATATCTGAAAATCAACACATATATGATTATTTGAGTGGTAAGGTACATCCAAGAATTATTATTAACAGGAATGAACCAACTATAGATTTGCCTAAATTTGCCGCATTGTCTAATCAGGTTACAATCATGTCGCCTAATAATATTAGTGTAACTAATGCTAAAGATTTTGTTGAATTTTTTGATTTGAACTATTTGTATTCTTCTGATAAAGAACTAGTAGATATTTTTAAATCAATAATGAATGTCAGAGCAACAGAAATTACACATTTGTACCAACTTGGAGACTAAATACTATCTTAAATAGGAGATATTAAATATGAAAAAAGCATTGATTGGATATACAGGATTTGTTGGGACTAACTTAGATAAATCAACAGTTTTTCAAGAGAAATTTAATTCTAAAAATATAGATTCTATTGTAAATAGTGAATTTGGTTTGGTTATTAATTCTGGGGTAAGAGCAGAGAAGTTTCTTGCAAATAAATATCCAGAAAAGGATCTAGAAGGTATAGATAACCTAGTAGGAATACTAAAGAAAATAAAGACAAAGAAATTTGTTCATATCTCAACAATCGATGTATACAATAACCCATTAAATGTTGATGAAAACACAACAATTGATAAAACAAAGTGTCAACCTTATGGATTAAACAGACTTTATTTAGAGGAGTTTGTTAAAGAACAATTTGCTGATTACCTTATTGTAAGGTTACCTGCATTGTATGGAAAAGGATTAAAGAAAAATTTTATCTATGATATGAGGACAAAAATTCCTAGTATGATATTGGGAGAAAAATTCAACCAGTTAGTTAAAGATTTATCAATGGATAAAGCAAATGTTTTGAAAGAATCCTATGATTTAGATGGGAACGGAAATTACCTATATAACACTAATAATGAAATAACTAAAGCAGATCTCATTAACATTTTAGAAACTATTGAATGTACTAGTCTTGTATTTACTGATTCTAGAAGTGAGTTCCCTTTTTATGATTTGTCCAATTTATGGAGCGATATAGAAAAAGCAATCGCTAACAATGTGAAAGTTTTAAATATCTCTGTAGAGCCAGTTTCAGCAAGAGAAATTGCAGAGAATTGCTTTAATGAAGAGTTTTCTAACATTATCAATGGAAGAGATCCTGTTAAGTATGATATGAAATCAATTCACTATAAGCTTTTTAATGGGGAGAATGGATATTTATATACGAAAGACGATGTCGTTAATGGTATAAATAACTATCTACGAAATGGTGGCTTCTAGAAATGAAGTTAGCTGTATCAAATATCGCGTGGACTGAGAGTGAAGATAAAGAGATTTACGCTTTAATGAGAGAGAATGGATTTGAAGGTCTTGAAATAGCTCCAACGAGAGTATTTGAAGATCCGTATGATCAAAGTAATGAAAAGCTTACAAAGTTTCGGAAGTATATTGAAAACCAGGAGAAGTTAAGCTTAGTTTCTATGCAATCACTTATTTTTAATCGACCGGATTTAACTTTATTTGAGACGGCAGATCAAAGAGAAAGCTTGAAAAACTATCTCAAAAAAGCGATTGATTTTGCTTCTGTATTAGGGATAGGAAATCTAGTATTTGGATCACCGAAAAATCGAGTAATCTACGATTATGAATCTCAATATGGAATTGCTGTTGAGTTTTTTAGAGAATTGGGAGAATATGCTTTAGAAAAAGGAACAGTAGTTTCCATTGAACCGAACCCTGAAGTGTATGGTACAAATTTTATCAATACGACAAAAGAAGCGATTGAACTAGTGAAAATTGTAGATTGTAAGGGACTGAGACTTCAAATAGATACCGGAACAATCCACATTAACAATGAAGATCTCAAGGTAATTACTGATGGAATTAACTATATTAATCATGTTCATATTAGTGAACCTTCTTTAAGTAAAATAGATTCAAATAATAAAGTCTTTTATCTAGAATTATTAAAAACCCTTAGCAATTTGCATTATAAAAACTTCATTTCCATTGAAATGAAGAGAACCAACCTGGATGAGATTAAAGAGGCGATGCAGTTAGTGAAGGATGTATGGAGCAGTATATCTACAAAAAATATTTAATTGAAAAATTAGTAAGGAGAATTACATGGAAGCTGTAAAAAAACAAATTCCAAAACATAGAGTAGAAATTTTTTCGAATAAAGCAAATAAATATTGTATTTGTATTCCTGTGATAAATGAGGGTAATCGTATAATTGGTCAATTAACAAAGATAAAGAATTTAGAATTAGATCAGATAGTAGACATTATCATATGTGATGGTGGAAGTACAGATGGTTCTATGGAAGTAGAAAGACTTAAATCGTTAGGAGTAAGGACGTTATTAGTAAAAGAGGATACAGGGAAGCTAAGTGCGCAGCTTCGAATGGGGTACGCCTATGCTCTTGAAGAGGGCTATGAAGGCATATTAACGATTGACGGTAATGGTAAAGATAGCGTAGAAGATATTACTAAATTCGTGGAAGCCTTAGATCAAGGATGGGACTTGGTACAAGGCTCTAGATACGCCCCTGGTGGAAAGGCAATTAATACTCCTAAGCTACGTCACTTTGCAGTGAAACTACTTCATGTCCCTATCGTATCAGCAGTTGCAAGATTTAAGTATACGGATACGACAAATGGATATCGAGCATATTCTAGAAGATATTTAACAGATGATCGAGTACAACCATTTAGAAAGATTTTTGATACGTATGAATTATTAGCTTATTTATCTGTTAGAGCTCCACAGTTAGGATATAATGCAAAGGAAGTCGGAGTAACAAGAGCATATCCAGATAAAGGAGAAATTCCTACAAAAATTAGTTTTCTAAAAGGCAATTCGAAGCTTCTTAAAATTTTATGGGGACTTATCATACGCGAATATGACCCTAAAGTGTAAATTTAAAACTATGGAAAACATTATAAATTCATTTAAGCAAAACTATAAAGGAATCATTCTTATTACTTTAGCATCTCTATGCACCTCCTTTGGGCAGATGTTTTGGAAACTTTCCGAAGGAGAGATTTCATTACATCTAATTGTAGGATTTGTTTTTTACGGTATAGGAGCAATTTTAATGATTGTTGCATTTAGATTTGGAGCTTTCTCTGTCATTCATCCGATGCTTTGTCTTAGCTATATTTTTGTTATTTTTATTGGTGTATTTATTATTGGAGAAACGATTAATGCATTTACCGTAGTTGGTATATTATTCATTATGATAGGTGTTGTTTTTATAGGAGGTGGAGACGATTAATTACATCCTTCTATTTATTATGACTATTATGGGATCGGTAGCTTCATTTTTTATTAAAAAATCTACACTTACGGGGAATATATTTTCGGTTTTAAAAAGCAATTATTTATATATAGGCTGCGGATTATATTTCCTATCAGCGCTATTAAATATATATTTGCTAAAGGTATTGCCATATACAGTTGTTCTACCTCTGACTTCGATAACGTATATTTGGTCATTTATTATTGCTTATATATACTTAAAGGAAAAAATCACCTATAGGAAGATTGTAGGAATTTCTTTTATAATATTAGGTGCTTTAGTTTTAAGTCTGGTACAAGGAGTTGCTTAAAATGAAATACGATAAGATCATCATAGGAGCTGGATTATATGGACTGTATTCAGCCCATTATTGTGCTAAAAATAATGAAAAAGTATTAGTTCTTGAATTTGATGAAAAACCAATGTCAAGGGCAACTTATGTTAATCAAGCTAGAGTGCATAATGGTTATCATTATCCAAGAAGTTACTCGACTGCGATAAAATCAGCAAATTATTTTAATAGATTTAATGAGGATTTTAGCTTTGCAATAAATAAGAAATTCAATAAAATTTACGCAACTTCAAAAGAATATTCATGGACTAGTGCTGAGGAGTTTAAAAGGTTTTGTGATTATTCAAATATAAAATGTGAAGAGGTGTATTCTGAAAAATACTTTAAATACGGTATGTGTGATGGGGTATTTGAAACTGAGGAATATACCTATGATGCAATGAAGATAAGAGATTATTACGTTGAAAAACTTAAAGAATACCCAAATGTGGAAATAAAATATAGTACAAGAATTAAAAATATAACCCAAAAAAATCATACGTACGAAATTAATATACAGGACAATCTAAATTATGAATCAGAATTTATACTGAACGCAACGTATGCAAGTACTAATCAAGTTAGTGACATGCTAGGGTATGATTTGTTTAAGATAAAATACGAAATATGTGAAATAATATTGTGTAAAACTACTGAAGATATATCTAATGTAGGGATAACCCTTATGGATGGTCCATTTTTTTCAGTAATGCCTTTTGGGCAGACTGGTTATCATTCTTTAACCTCTGTTACATTTACACCACATATGACATCTTATGATGAATTACCAACATTTGATTGCCAGGTTGGAAATAATGTGGGCTGTTCTCCTATTCAACTTGGAAATTGTAACAAATGTATCAATAAGCCAAATTCGGCTTGGAACTATATGTATGTCCTAGCGAAAAAGTATCTAAAAGAGGGTACAGATTTATTTTATAGGGATTCATTGTTTTCAATGAAACCAATACTAATGGCATCAGAAATAGATGACTCTAGGCCAACAGTCATAAAGCAATTCTCTTCTGACCCTACATTTATATCTGTTTTATCAGGAAAAATAAATACTATATATGATTTAGATGAGGTGTTGTCATGGAGAACAGTGGAAGTTTAAATAAAGAAAAAAACTTTATTTCTGCTGTAATATATGTAAAAAACAATGAAAGTACTGTTAATGATTTCTTAAGAAAAATAGATGAAGTTTTTCATAAAAATTTTACAACTTATGAGTTTGTAATAATTAATGATGCAAGTGAAGATAATAGTGTTAGTAAAATAAAAAGTATTAGTGAAACTATTAATGGAAATGTTACTGTTATAAATCTCCCTTATAAACATGGAATAGAAACAGCAATGCTTGCAGGAGTAGAATTTGCTATAGGTGACTTTGTTTACGAATTTGATTCGACAATAATAGACTATAATCTCGAACTGATAATGGAACTATATAATACAACTTTAGATGGAAATGATATAGTTGCAGCATCACCAAGTAACTCTATTAATTTCAGCTCAAAAATATTTTATAAATACCTTAATAATATCTCTAGACTAAACATGAGTCTAACAACTGAAACATTTAGAATAGTTTCAAGAAGAGCGTTAAATAGAGTTCTCAGGTCAAAAGAAAAATTAAGATATAGAAAAGCATTATATCACTATTCAGGTTTTAATTCTAAGACAATATTTTATGAGGGTATCAATACTGGCAATCGAAGAAGCAACCTAAGCGTTGGAGAGAAATTCAATTTGGCATCTGATGTTTTAGTCAGTTTTTCTGACATTGGAACTAAGTTACCATTAAGAATAAGTATAATTTTCGCGACAATCTCACTTGTAACTATTATTTACACAATTTATTCTTACTTTACTGTTGAAAATATTCAACCTGGTTGGACAACTACAATGATGTTTATTTCAGTTAGTTTTACTGGATTGTTTTTTGTGTTAGCTGTTATTTCTAAGTATATTAATGTACTGTTATATGAATTACAGGATAAACCAAGATATATATATAAGTCAGTAGATAGGTTCTCAAGTAAATAATAGTAGATTAACAGTTATCATAGATGCGATCTTTAGTTATGATTTATAATGTAATTGTAGAAATCTAAGTTGGGGTGGTATTTTATGAATATACTCGTAACTGGTGGTGCTGGCTATATAGGTTCGCTGTTTTTAGCAACAGTGTATGGGGATAATAAAGTTCCATTTAAAGAGACTATGGATCTTTTATCAACCACGATCTTTTATCAACCACAAATCCTTACGGTGAAACAAAAGCCATGAGTGAGAGGATTTTAACAGATATATCTAAAACCAATCCAGAATTTTCAGTTGCTCTTCTCCCCACTCGTCTAAAGTTTAACGCGTTAAAGTATGGTTTGGTGTTGAGTTGGCCTTGCAGGTGTTTCTGCAAGGTTATTAGTGTGTAAAATGGGAAAGTTGATGTTTGACTTTGTTTGGCTTTTGCGTTTGCTTTAGGTTTAAATATTTTAATAGATTGGAGTGAGTGAATGTCACGAAAACATAGAGTTTGGTTTCCGGGGGCGGTATATCATATTACTGCGAGGGGAAACAGAAGGTCTTCGCTTTTTCATAGTGGTGAGGATCATGTTATTTATTTAGAATTTCTAAATCGATGTACCCCTTTATCCTACATTCCTACTGCCTTAGGGACATAGGGACAGGTCCCTCGACCCAATCTAAAATTTGTCACAGATATGAAAAATAGTTAATTGTTTAGGAGGATTTTTTAGATATACATGGAATTGGTAAACGTTGATCCTCTAAATCCTCCTTTTCTTCGTCCGTATATAATCTAACCCCAAATGTTCAACAATTTTACCCAATTCATATGAAAAACAAGATGTAAATTAATAACCGCTGAGATGTTTATAGTTTTATAGCAACTACGTAATTTATCCCCCCTCCATTGTCTTGAAATTCACTTAAATGAATGAATGTCTTAATACAAAAAATACTGAGGTGATGTATGTTTGCCAAGGGAAGCAAGGAGAAAGAGTAGTAGTGGAATTTATCATATTATGTTGAGAGGAATTAATAGACAAAAGATATTTGAGGATGAGGAGGATAAGAGAAAGTTCTTAGATATCTTAGAGAAATATAAGAGAATTTGCAAATTCGAACTTTATAGTTATTGTTTGATGGATAACCATATCCATCTATTAATAAAAGTATCGGAGGAAGAAATTTCTACTGTGATTAAGAGAATAAGTTTGAGTTATGTGTATTGGTACAATATGAAATATGAAAGTTGTGGACATTTATTTCAAGAGCGATTTAAAAGTGAAGGTGTAGACAGAACGGTGTATTTTTTACTGTGCTTTGGTATATTCACCAAAATCCACTTAAGGCCGGTCTAGCTAAAAATGTATTTGATAGTAACTGGACAAGTATAGGGGAGTATGTAGATAGAACACGAATCGTGGATATTGATTTCGGGTTAAGTTTATTTTCCGAAGACAGGTGTACAGCTATAAGTTTATTTATAAAGTACATGCAGGAAACAAATGATGACCATTGTTTGGATGAAAAAGTAATCGTGAAGTTGTCTGATAGTCAGGTCAGAGAGTATCTGCAACAATTAGGGATTATAAGTAACAGTCAGTTGCAGCAAATGGATAGGGAGAATAGAGATACCTTATTGGTTAGTATTAAGGAATTGAATGGAGTAACAATCAGACAGATTTCGAGAATAACAGGAATATCAAAAAGTGTGATTCAGCGTTTACGTTAATAAGTAAAAGAAACTTAATAAATAGTAAGGAGCTTGAATAATGGTTACAAAGGTAATGAGTATAGGGATAAAAGGGGTGGAAGGTTATCGTGTTCAAGTTGAGGTGCAAACAATTGATGCGATTGAAGTCTTTGTCATTGTGGGTCTCCCTGATGCCTCTGTAAAAGAATCCAAAGAACGAGTAACAGCTGCTCTATATACATCGGGTCATCCATTGGTTGATCATCAAGTGATTGTGAATCTATCACCCTCAGAACAGAAGAAAAATGGACCATTATTTGATTTACCAATGGCAATTGGAATATATTAAAAAGCATAAAGGTGATAAAAGAGAAAATCTCAGACGGGACTTGTTTTATAGGTGCATTATCCTTGGATGGATCAATTCTACCATTTGAAGGAATGTTGGCAGCTGCACTTGCTGCAAAGAAACTACAGTTTTCAACTATTTACATGCCTTTTAACTCAGACCTACCAGAGATAAACATAGAAGGATTAGAAATAATCTATGTATCTTCTTTATTGGAAGTCATTTAACACTTATCTGGAAAGACGATTCTGCCATGTTATTTTTCAGTCCCTCAAAAAGTGAAGGAACTAGTTTATGAGAAAGATTTTAATCAAATCATCGGACATCAATTTGCAAAACGGGCTTTAGAAATTCCAGCAGCAGGAGAACACCATGTATTTATGACGGGTCCACCTGGTTATGGGAAAAGTATTTAGCAGAAACGTTTTCCACAATCCTTCCTCCACTATCCAGTAAAGCTCAGCTAGAAAAGGTAAGCTTATATCAACTGGCTGGTATTGATTATAATCTGATTTATATTCCCCCCTTTCGTAACCCACATCATTCAGCTTCAAGTGTTTCCATCATCGGAGGTGGACAAAATCCAAAACCAGGAGAAATCTCACTAGCACACCATGGGTATTATTTTTAGATGAAATGGCAGAGTTTTCAAAGAAAACCCTTGATATGCTAAGGCAGCCTATTGAAACTGGAAAAGTAACGATCAACCGCGCAAGGTCCATTGTAACGTATCCAGCTTCATTCCTTTTAATAGGCGCAATGAACCCATGTCCGTGTGGCTACTTAGGATCAAATACCCATTACTGTACATGTACGCCAAAACAAATTCAATCCTATCAAAACCGTATATCGGGGCCCGTCCATGACCGATTTGATATAGATCTCTCGTTAAAATCTGCTAATTTCGAGGACATTAATCAATCAACAAGCGAATCATCATATGAAATTAGACAACGAGTCAACGAAGCGCGTGAACGTCAGTACCAAAGATATGGGAAAGACTTATGTAATGGAAGAGTATCTTATGAAAATCTTACACTATATAACTTACTCCCAGATCAAATAAAGCAATCTCTCTATTCAATGACAATTAAGAAGAAGTGGAGCAACCGAGCCCAACTTAAAATCATCCGCTTAGCTTTAACCATAACTGACTTAAAAGGGGAAGAGCATATAACCGAAGAATCCCTGTGGGAAGCAATTACAATAAGTAGGAATCAAGATCATCATCTAATAGGAATGAAGAAGAGGGGATGAAGGTTGAAACTGAGGACAGGTCAAATGTCTAACAAGGATTGGACCACTCAAAAAGATACCATACTATCATTTATTGTGGATTTTAGTGCCTGTCCCTTTGTTCCTAGGACTTGCCAGAATAATATAGTAGATTTATAACAAAAAAAGTGATAAGATGTAAAAATACTGGAAATGAAAGTGAGTCTTTAGTCATGAATTCTACTGAAGTGAAAGAATCAACAGTTATCACCCAAGATACATTTATTCACGTGCTAAAAGCAGCATACGAAACTGGTCATAAGAACTCTTCTATGTCAGCACAAGATCTTATAAAAGAAATTGCTAGAACAATTAAACAGTCAGGTATGGCAAAGTAGGTAAGGTTGAGTACATACATAACAAGTGTTATTTACTTTTGTGAAAGTCAAATTTCTGAACAAAGTTACAACTTTGACAAGCCCTACCAGTCTGTTCTCCTGTATGAGGATCTTTGTAATAAACTTCATTAAACCCACATACTTGGCATTCCATTTCGTGCAGAATTTCTCTAGGACCCAATATGGCATCTAATAAATATTCAAAATACATCATATCCCCTCCAACTGCTTTTCCAACAATGTATCAAATATATAAGGAAAAAGTTATCGAATTCTGGGTTAAGTATTAATAAATTATCGACAATTATTTTAGTTGTTTAATATTAAATTAGATATAATGGTAAATACTACTACTTGATTAGGTGATTTGTACTTATATTATAAATGCCTGTATGTCCTAGTTGTTAAAGTTATTTGCTTAAATTTCCATATTTGTTAAATTGATTTGGAAGGTTGCTTAATATCAAAGGTAGCCTTTTTTGTGTTTGATCTTAGAAAATATTTTTAGCAGGATAAATTAATGTTTAGTATTTTACTGTTCTATTTTTTTGAAATTCAGCTATGTTAACAGAATTGGTTCAACTAATTCCAGTGGGATAGCAGGCTATTTCCCACACTATGAAATAAGCTCTTTGATTGCTTGCAGAATAATTTGCTTCCTAGCTCCTTCAATGATTGAGATTGTTTATCCTAGGACGAATCTCAAATCAATAGCATAGTATTAAGCAGACTCAAAAGGGGCATTTTCTTATGATTCTCACCAATCCTCACCAGCTGTTATATCTAGTACAAATTCTTCTGGGATAAACTCGACTGGTTTACCTTGATCTGATATCGGCTTCTTATTTCCATGAGCATAATTAATCTCCTCAACGGTGAGTAAAGATTCGTTTTCCCAATTTTTCAAGATACCAACAACATAATTCAACTTTTTTTTATTATTCGAACAAGCAATCTGCATGGCCTTGATCATCACATCTTTTGGATTCAAAAATCGAGAATTCTCTAACCATGATAATAACTGTTCCTTGGCATTCACGTTTGAATAGCCAAATCCATTTTGATCCCAAAATTCAACAATTTCTTGTGCATCATCTTGGTTCATACTTTGGACAGGCATTTCTTCTTTAGGATTATAATCTATATTTGGATAAAGAGCTTTTTGTTGTTGTTTTTTATTTTCTTTTTCTTTTTCTTTTTGCCCACGTATCGTCGAACGAGTCGTAAACGTATCGTCATAATACTCATCATATTCTTCTTCATTAAGCTCCACGACTTCTTTACCCATTTCATAAAAAGACTTGTAAATGGCTTGTATATCTTCTTTCGCAATTTGATTTGCTACATATGAAATTAGTGAAGTATCCTGAACATCCTTTAACTCAGAAATGATGCAGTCCATGACTGGCTTTCCACCTTTATGAAGGTTATATTTCCCCCAGTTCTTAATCGCAATTTCTCTCGTTTGAGGATTATAACGAATCAGTTTGTGGTGGTGAATCATCCGATCCATCAACGCAATAACCGTTTCAATTGAATACCCCATGTCAAATGCCATCTCTTTTTTCGTAATTTTATAGATACCGATTTGAGTTGTATGATGATTTGTAAGTAAATATAAAAAGAAGTATCTATCCTCAGGAGTAAGTT
Source organism: Litchfieldia alkalitelluris (assembly GCF_002019645.1). GTDB lineage: Bacteria > Bacillota > Bacilli > Bacillales > Bacillaceae_L > Litchfieldia > Litchfieldia alkalitelluris. The sequence continues at coordinate 759,695 of NZ_KV917374.1, forward strand.
CCTCCGAAACCATCGGATTCTTCCAGAAATCAGTGCGTACCATTCTATATTTAGCCATTAATAACACAATCCTTTCACACATATTTTTAGGTGTCATTCTTACTTTGAAATCCACCTTTTCAATATAGTTATAGGAACTAAATGGGTAAAAGGGGTATCAGGCATGAGGGATTTTAACTAGGTTATTTTCATACGTGCAATTGATGTTTCAAATAATAATAGAGCGCAAGTGAAGATCTTTAGATTGGCAGCAATTAGCAGTATGATTCGGGGTAGCTATTAGGATTAGTAGACATTAGTATTTCATTGTCTGAGTGAGGACTTGGATCTAAGAAGTTTAGTAGTTTTATATATAATAGTTAAATGTGCAGTTATGATAACCGAGAGTTTGGGACAATAATGATGTGCACCCCAATTGTTAGACACAACAACTAACAATTGGAGGTGCACTTTTACATGAAGAAGAAATACCCTTTAGAAATAAAGATAGCTGCAGTAAATGAATATCTTGAAGGCGGAGAGTCTATCAGGCAGACAGCCCAAAAGTACAATGTTAATAAAACGATGTTACACAGATGGGTAGCGAAATTTCAAAATCATGGTATATCTGGCTTAGAGGAAACCTATACAAAATACTCATTTGAGTTTAAAATGGACGTACTTAATTATCTGAACGAGATGGGAGCGTCCATCGAAGAAGTTACTGCAGTATTTAATGTTTCTTCATCTGCCATAGTGTATAAGTGGAAGAATCTACTTGAAACACAGGGAATTGACGCTCTTAAAAAGAAGAAAAAGGAGCGTCCTTCACCCATGAAAAAGCAACCTAAGAATAATCAACCAGTAGAAGGAACTGAAGAAGCACTACGTGCTGAAATTGAACAACTTCGTATGGAGAATGCATATTTAAAAAAGCTACAAGCCTTAATTCAGGAAAAGAACTCACAGAAAAAGAAAAGGCACAGGTGATTTATGAATTAAGGCGTGAATTTAAGGTGATTGACTTGATAAAGTTCGCTGAAATGCCACGTAGCACGTATTATTATTGGGTAAAACAAATGGATAAACCAGATAAATATAGTGAAATGAAAGAGGTTATCCAACAGATCTTTGACGAACATCAAGGTCGATATGGCTATCGACGTATCACACTGGAATTACGTAATCGGGGTCATGTAATTAATCACAAAACAGTCCTTCGCTTAATGAATGAGATGGGTTTAAAATGCTTAGTTCGCATGAAAAAATACCGTTCATATCGTGGAAAAGTGGGTGAAGTCGCACCGAATATACTAGAGCGAGATTTCCAAGCTACGAAGCCAAATGAGAAGTGGGTTACAGATGTGACAGAATTCCATTTGTTTGGCGAGAAACTTTATCTTTCACCTATTCTGGACCTTTACAACGGTGAAATTATTGCTTATAACCTAGAGAAACGTCCAGTATACACACTTGTATCTAAAATGTTAGATACGGCCATACAACAATTAGACGACCATGATTGCCCTATCCTTCACTCTGATCAAGGCTGGCATTATCAGATGAAGAAGTTTCGACACACCTTACAGAAGAATGGAATTACCCAAAGTATGTCTCGCAAGGGCAATTGTTTAGATAATGCAGTAATGGAGAACTTTTTTGGATTATTAAAGAGCGAATTACTTTATTTAAGAGAATTTGAGAGTATGGATCATTTCAAACTAGAATTAGAGAAATATATTTACTATTATAATCACAAACGGATTAAGCAAAAATTAAAAGGTATGAGTCCGATTCAATATCGAACTCATACCCAGCAAGCTGCTTAATAGCTTGTGTCTAACATTTTGGGTTCAGTTCATAAGCATGTCCCTTTGTCTCCTTCGGGATTCTTTCCCGGTTCATTAGTTTTTAGACTTTTTTACAGAATCGATGGTATCTAACAGATGATCGATCATTTTTAAAGCAGACTTCTGCTCTAAGGCAGGTCGATAAGCGAGTTTATCGATGATTTCAGTCAAGACTTCAGATTGCTGAGCTTTTCCTAAATCCTCTGCATGAATTAACAACTCATATAAAGTAATACCAAGAACAGTTGCAATCTTTTCGAGAGTTTCTAACGAGAAAGGCTTTTCTCCCCGTTCGATATTTCCCATAAAGGTATTCGATACCCCTACCTTCTCTGCTAAATCAGCCTGACTCCACTTTTTCTTCTTTCTAAATCGACGAATTCGTTCTCCAAGTACTTTTCCGGTATTCAAAGAAATCACCTCTAGGATTAGTTAATCGTAGAAGTGTAAAAATGTGGATAAACCATAGGTTGGTAATTCATTAGATATATCAACCTATAGTTGGTATTTGTAAAAAATCAAAGAACAAGGCAAAAGAATTACTTAGTTATTAATAGATAGTAAGCGAAAGATCTCGCCCAGTTTTAATAGAAATTCGTTGAAGCATTTACGCCTAAATAGAAAGTAGAAGTGACAAACAACACCCATTACCTTGTATAATAATGAGATCAATTGTGCTTAAGATTCAATCATGTTGGAGATATAATTGGCGGTTAAGGTGTTGAGAGTTGCAATATACATCTAGCTGTTCGTTCAAATTGTTTTTGTAAAAGATAGTAAGATTCAGTCATGAGAATCTCTTGACCATTCTTGAAGATAATGATCGATGGGTGGGTTGTTCTAGTTGGGCCGAGATTTGGTTTGATTTTTAAGACATGGTTGCAGAAAATCCACTTGCACTCGAAGTTGTTGGGTGACTCTGTTGGAAAGGCAATAATATTTAAGTTTGGAAAGACTGGAATAGGTGTTTTCTGCTTGGCTCCAGTCATGTAGAACATCGCTTGACGTCGCCCGTTAAAGGTAGATCCACCAATGATACATGATGACTGTATGATTTGTAGGGCAGTTTGTTTCACAAAGAATTCTCTTGTTCTTTCAATAACATGGGTTGAATAATCGATATGGGCGATGGGTAAAAGAGACATTGTATCATGATTAATCTGATAATTATTTAAAATAACATGCATATAAAACGTACAGCTCCTTTGTTGGGGATATGATTTAAAGTAAGTGATTATTTCTTGTTTGAGTGATTGAGGGGAGAAGTATTGTGAAGATTACTTTATGTTTTCTTCTTTTTTAACCACCTCCGGTTACTCATCAGACTTTGAAAAATTTGATTGTTAACACCCTTACCCTGACTCAACGGTTTTCTTTCTTACAAATACAAAAATTTTGTTCTCCAACCACTTTTAAAATAAAAAATCACCTCTAGAATTAGTAAATCCTAGAAGTGATGATGTTGGGACTATCTATTAGTTGGTATTTTATAGAAAAGAGTAACCTGTAGTTGCTATTTCAAGATATTGTCATAATTTGTAGGAATTTGACAAGGTGAATCGTACCATTTACCCATTGACTATAGGTGTTTCTTAGGACTTATTCATACATTCAATTCAACCATTCTCTTCATCTTTTTCACAGCTGCTTTCCCCCAAGACTTCACAGCCTCTGATGTAACACCTTCTTCTTTCGCAATATCCACGATGCGTTTGTCTTCAATAATTCTCTTTTGCACCCACTTCCGCTGATTCACAAAAAGAAGCATTGGGACGGTTCTTTTGCTTCCATTTCAATTATTTGAAGTTACCTGGGGAACATTGGGACGTTCTCGTGCTAGTGTTTCAATCCTCAATAATCATTTGGGTGATGGTTTTCTTGTCGGTTGGTTATATAAGGCCAAGTCTAGTGGGTAATGACGATGGGCTTGATGCAGGTGCGTTAATGAGAAATCAGATTATTGTTTTACAATGTCTAAGAGTAAGGGCAATTATAAACGAGAGTTGGGTTAAATGAGGAGTTGATGGAGGGGTATAAAGAGCCCAAGCTAAGGCATTTGGCTATACAATGGGGTTGATAAGAGGTTAGTACGCAGATTAGTATGTGTACTTCTATGAGGAGGGTAACAAGGATTCGATTTAAGTAAACAAGGTTAGTCTACTAATCGTTGAGACTGCAGCAATAATCGAATCAAACTAGACCAAATGAGTTAAATGAACTTTAGGAAAACTAGTTAATGGATTTACTTTTCAATCAGAAGCAGTTGTTAACACGATAATTGATACAATATATATGGCGGATAATTGCCGTGCTTAAATCATAGATACCGATTTTTTTAAGATCACAGATGTTGTCCTTGCCCAGGCAAGGGACATAGAGACAACACTGTCCCCTTGTCTCTTGGAGTTGTGATTAAAGGGATAAACCTTCCCCTTGTCCCAGAAAATGTGGCTTGAGTGAACTTTGAGAATTAATTGAGCTGTTATAGCCAATTACCTGTCAGTTGTTTCAAGAAAACTAGTTATTTAAAGTGTGTTGGAAAGAAAGAAGGAGAGCACCTTCCAATAGGAAGGTGCCCAGGATTATAAATTGTTAGTTATTTAATTTTAGTTTCATTGCTTCAGCAATGATCATTGGGATGTCAATGTTATCGTGCAATCCAACAAATCTATCAGATTGTGGGCCATAAGCATAGATTGGAAGGTCAGTACCTGTATGAGCAGTGGATGTCCAACCAACTAATGCACGGTCACTAATTACCTCATTGATTGCAATTACAACTTTACTCGATTCTTTAATTCTATTAATTTCTTCTTCTGTTAAATCCAGACCTGTGTATTTTTTTACAACCTCTTTCACATTACTACGGTCACTGTTTAATTGTTTAGCCATAAAATCACCAGTTGCGGTTACATCATGCAAGAGTTCGATCTTCAAATCATATACACCATTAGACCCGACAGACATACCACCTGTTTCGTGGTCACCAGCAACTACGACTAGTGTATTTCCATCTTTTTTCGCAAATTCAATTGCTGCTGCTACTGCTTCATCGAATGCTTGCGTATCAGTCATTGCCCAAGCTGCGTCATGTGCATGTCCAGCCCAGTCAATTTGAGATCCTTCTACCATTAAGAAGAAACCGTCTTTATCTTGCTTTAAGGCATTAATGGCAGCATCTGTCATTTCAGCTAAGCTAGGCTGGTTAGTATTACTGCGCTCGAGTTCAGGGGCCATCGCTCCATCAGCAAATAAACCTAGGATTTTGTTACCTTTTACTTTAGATAGCTCACTAGAATTTGTTACATATTGATAACCATCTTTCTTTGCTTCTTCAACTAGATTGCCTTCTGGTTGTTTTCCACCTTCAGATGTTGGCAAAAAGAAACTTCTGCCTCCTCCTAGAATGACGTCAACACCATTCTCAAAATATTGAGGAGCGATCGTTGCTTCATCTCCACGTGATGCTACACTTGCTCCAAACACTGCAGGAGTTGCATGAGTAATGGTGGAAGTAGCAACTAAGCCAGTAGACTTTTTCGCGTCTTCAGCAGCATCAAGAATGGAATCTACTTCCTCTCCATCAGGTGTTACACCAACCATTCCATTATTTGTTTTAACACCTGTTGCCATGGCAGTACCTGCGGCAGCAGAGTCTGTCACTTCTGTGTTAGCAGAATGTGTTTTCATTAAACCTTTTACATAAGGATCGAATGAAGAATCTTCTCCTTTATACCAACGATAGTTTGTTGCATAGGCAGCGTTGTAACCATCTGGAATCATATATATTACGTTTTTCACTTTTTGATGTTGGTTGCCTGCCCACTCCGGTTTTTTCGCCTCTGCAGAATCAAACCCTACACTAACGTTAATCCCTGATAAAAGTACACCTGCTGATAAAGCTACTATTGCCATTTTTTTAAACATGGTTCATTTCTCCTCCTAATCGTTTTTACTAAATTAATATAACAATTCAGTTTTAAGAAAATATTAATTAGATGTAAACATAGAAGCATTAGATAAAAATGGTTGATTCGGACTATTAATAGACAGTACTAAAGTTTAATAATGAAAAAAATGATGTATTTCTATTATTAGAAATAAAGAATGCTAAGTTAAGAAGTTTAAAGCACTTGATGCCATTTAAGATTAATAGAGTAATAACAGGAAACAGGACTTACGGACTATTCAAAAACAAACGATCATTACTGAACTTGCCATCTTAAATTAAAAATTATTAAAAAACCATTAAATAACCTTTACAAAATTTACAAAGAAGCATGGGGACGGTTCTCGTGCTTCCAGTCGAATATCTTTTTTAGAGTGAAGAATGACTTTGGGGAATGAACTTAAATTAATATTCAATGAGTGAGGAATATATAAACGACTTAACGGGCACATAGAAAAGGGACTGATGGGTGAATTGATAAGAATTGCTAGGAAACATAGAAATAAGACAGTCGTTAACGGATCTTTTAATAGAAGTAGTGTATAGAATAGGCCCTTTACTGAGAGAAGTCACAAAGCCATCTATAAAAGGGAAGCTGTGCCTAAGAAAACTAGAGCCTCACTATATTACAAAGAGGCTCTAGTTGTGTTTTATTAGATTAATATTATTAAGGGCAATATCTCTTAATTATATGCCTCCATGATTCTCTTCATCTTTTTCACAGCTGCTTTCCCCCAAGACTTCACAGCCTCTGCTGAAACACCTTCTTCTTTCGCAATGTCCACGATGCGTTTATCTTCAATAATCCTCTTTTGCACCCATTTCCGCTGATTCACAGAAAGACCTTCAATATACACCTCAAGTCCTTCTTCCTCAAAAGCTTGAGGGGTGTTGGTGTCGACAAGGGAGAGACTTGCTTCTTCTGGTAACCCTTGATGATGATCATAGAACGCATTTTCTTTTTTCATATAATCTAGAAACTTCCCCCGAATAACTGCATAAGCATACGTCGAAAAGCTCCCTTTTTCTTCATCAAAGCGGGAATGCGCCTCCCATAAAGCAATCAATCCCACCTGATAAAACGCCTCATGATCACGATAAATATGAAGCTTCTTCATAATCGATAAAATCATTGGCTTATACTCATCAACAAGCACTTCAAAACTACTATTCAATTTTAATTTCCTTACAAAAAGCGCGCTTCTTCGTTATTCCGTCGGTACCTATAAAATAAAACAAACAACAACAACCGTCTAAAAGCCAAACATCAAGTATCCTAGAGCAAACGTAAAGTTTGACCTAGCACATACATCAAGTATCAGTGGGCAAACCAGAAGTTTGGAAGCATTGGTTTTTCCGCGCTTCCGTGGAAGCATGGGGACGGTTCTGGTGCTTCCATTTTGCTTGTATGAAGTTGACTAGTATTATAAAGAACGAAAGTTCTTGTCTATTTAGGCATTGAAATATAGAAACTCTCCAGGAACTTAGAAAACAAGCGAGCTTCCTTTATGCTAAAGGAAGCTTGCTTGGACTATAAGAAATTTTGAAGGTGCCAAACTTTAACATATTTCGAGACTATAGACATTGGGAATAGTGATAGTTAAAACAATCGTTTGATTGAAGCCTCGCAGTACGCTCTAATCCACTTGTACAAATGTTTAAGGTTTTTTATGTGGATCTTGCAAGAGATATAAAGGTTACAAAATTTAGCAATTTTTGTAGAATAATAGGTGGATAAAATGTAAAATATTGTTATAGTTAGTTGTTTATTAAATGGATTATTCAAACAGATTTATTTTACAGTCAAAAAGCGCAGTTTAAATTCTAGGTAGTCATAGAGTAGAAGATACAACATCATTCTTAGTATCTATAGAAAGAGAGAGAAGGTTGGGTATAGATGAAGTGTAGTCACTGTAATACCATGGATAGTATGGCAAGTTATATGTACATAGATCGAAATAATCGCCTTTTTACCGAGAGTGAATTAACAGCTTTCAAAGTTCTTCATCAAGAAGCGAAGGCTACTAATTTTAGAAAGGTTGTTTTATGTGGAATGTGTTATGAAAGGTTTGAACATAAACCCGTAAGAGTTAAGACAAAGAATACCGTGACTCCAATCACATCAAGACCCAATCCCACTTCGCCCGTCAAATCTTCACATTATTATCAATGTCCCTTTTGTCATACAGCAAATGAACCGCTTCGCAATACATGTAAAGGGTGTTCCCGGATTTTGTTTAGCACGGAGTATGACACGAAGAGAGTGTCTGCTTCTTCTTTTAACTATAAAAAGATCTTGTTAATCGCTGGGATTGCTGTTCTAGCAATCTATCTGGTTATGAGTGGTAAGGATGTAACAAGAGAAGCGGCTATTACTACACCTATGGAAAGTGTATTTAATAATGAGCCAGGCACTTATGAATGGGCAGATGGGTCATCCTACACAGGTGATTTTAAGAAGGGAAAGCCTCATGGAAAGGGAACGTTACATTGGTATAACGGAAACACTTATACAGGGGAATTTGTTGATGGACAGATTACCGGAAGTGGGAAGTTAAACTGGGCTGATGGAACTGTTTATGAAGGCGAGGTTTTTGATGGTCGTCCACATGGTCAGGGAACGATGTATTATGTGAGTGGTTCGGTATATACGGGGCAGTGGGTGAATGGGGAGCCGGAGTGATTGGTAGAGCGGGGAGAATGTTCTGGAAAAATACTTGGAATTTTAAATGTATAATAGAGTAGTATTATTAGAACTAAGAATATTTGTTGTTGTTTTATAAACAGCTTCTTTTTTTATAAATCATGAAAGGAGGAAAATGATGTATTGTATAAAATGCGGTGAAAAACAAAACGATGGTGCAAGTTTCTGCCATCATTGTGGAGCTGCTCAAAAAGACCAGAAAGAACTTGCTAGTGTTCCGCATAAAGACTTAGTAAATGAATTCACAAGAGAAGTTGGTTTAAAACTGTATGTTGGAGATAAAGCCGAGTATTATTTTAACAAATGGGGGTTAGAGCAAGGAGAAATAGTAAAAACCAGTTGGAATACTGCTGCCTTTTTTCTAGGCATTTTTTGGTTAGGTTATCGAAAAATGTATTCAACTTTGGTAATTATTTTATTGATCTGGATTGGTTTGGATGCTATCTTTTATGCTCTTGAGATCTATCATGCTGGAATTGATTATTTGATTGGTATTGTTACAGCAGCCGTATTAGGATTAAAAGGGAATTATTTATATTATCTTCAAGCAAATAAAAGGGTAGGGAAATTATCATCTAATGGTACATACTCAAAAGAACAATTAGTTCAATCAGGTGGTAAAAGTAAATTGGGGATATTTATTAGTATAGGGTTAAGTATTCTATATATGATTATATCCGTATATTTTATCCTCCCAAAGCTATCAACGGAAGTGATTGAGTTTGGATTTGATGAAATAGATGCTGAGATTGTCCAGCCTTCTGAAGTATTTGAACCAAATGATGAAATGTTTTATTCGTTTTATTTTCCTGATATGAAAGGTGGGTCATTTATGATTGTGATCGAGGATGTAATGAGTTCCACTTCGTCGATTTATGACCAATGGGATGATGAAGTTCCCCCTGATTGGTTGGGTGTTACAAATAGTATGATAGCTCCATCTGATGAAGGGGAATATCTCATGAAAGTAATAAAAAATAATAAAGTTGTCGCAAAGGGAACTTTTTATGTAGTAAGGAGATAGGGAGCACTGGGACGTTTTCAGTGCTTTTTTTTGTTGGGGGAAGCATTGGGACGGTTCTCGTGCTTCTGTCTACCAGCTCCGAAAAGTTTTTGAATGCATTATTGTATATATAAGCGTTATATAATTGATTATTTTGGGACATTGAACCAGTCACTTTATCCCAAGGTTTTTGGAGTTTTTCCAATTAAATGCATATTTCGACAGAATTTGCATTTACATAGTAGTATATTATACCCACATCTGTAAAAGTCTGTTATTTACTTTAGGGGGAAAATCATTGTTTTGTATTAATTGTGGATCTAAGTTAGAAGAGAATTCTAAATTCTGCCATCACTGTGGCCATGCTGTTCCGTTGAATAAAGAAAGTGTTCAAAGGAAAGAAGAGAAGATCGATACCACGGTACAACAAGTAAATCATATCGATCAAGTTGAAGTTTCGACATCCGTTGAACCTAATGGGAAAGCATTAGAAGTTGATGATCGCCTGTTAAGTCTATTTGTTGGTGAAAAGAAGAAAGATTATTATCTGAAAAAGTGGGCTAAAGGGGATCGTTCATGGAATTGGGCAGCATTTTTCCTATCGTTCTTTTGGCTGGGATATAGAAAAATTTATAAACCTATCCTTATTATGATGGCTATATTTTTAGCAATCGACCTTGTCGTTGTTTTAATTGGATTAGACGACACGAATATAAACAATGCAATTGGAATTTCCGTTGCTGTTTATTTTGGGATATGGGGTAACTTTCTGTATCGTAAACATGCAAGCAAGCACATCAAGGAAATGATAAATCAACATCAGTCAGATGAAATCATAGAAAGAGAGCTTAAAATACGTGGTGGCGGAAGCTGGAAAGGTGTTTTCGTTGCTTTGGGATTATTCGTGAGTTATCTCGTATTAGCCATGGTTATCTTCATGTTTGTCCCATCGATTCCCCAATTTTCTGAAGTGAATCCGGTGAACACTTCTCTTGAAATACCGGTTAATCAGGAAAACACGAATGAGGACATAGAGGCTGAAATCACTGACTTTCTTCATGCAAATATTGAGGCGCTTGAAAATGAAGATTTAGACGAGTATATGCTGATGGTGTATCAAGGTGAAGACCCATCACTATACAACCAAACTCAGGGAATGCTGGAAGTTATGTTTGAGAGCTATGATATTACATACGATATTAGCGATATTGAATTTTTAACCGTATCAGATCAAGAAGTAAAAGTCCGACTTACTCAAACTTCAATTTTAGTAGATGGAGAAGAATATCAGGATAATGAAACCATAATGATCCATACAGTGAAACCACAAGACGGACGTTGGAAATTTTTCGAAAGTGAAATTGAGTCGGTTCATTATTTAGATGAAGAAGAAGAGGAAGTGGTGACGAACACGGATCAAGTAGTTACCTCTAATGACTCACCTTATATAAAACTAGAAGCTGATGATATGTTTGACTTTAGAGTGACAGAAACAATTGATGTGAACAACGATGGAGTGTTTGAGACCGTTATTCTTCAAGGGGCTCCTGAAGATGGTGACAGCTACTTAAATGAAAACGTAGAAATCATTGTTGAGTTTGATGGAGGAAGTACGTCAGTCATTGTTTCGGCTGAAAATGCTCCATCTCTATATGTCTATGATATTGATCAAGACGGATGGATGGATTTATTATACGAAACAGGATATCGAATACATACGGTAGATATGTATTTATTAGGTAAGGAAGGTTTAGAATACTATACGACATTCGATGGGTCTGTAGAAGATTTACGCCCATATGAAGTCGTAACAGACAGTGATACATACACATTCAATGAGGCTGCAGCTACCACAACTTCATTTGATGAAGCGATCAATTATTATGATCAAAGCTGTATATCGTGTCATGGTGCAAGCTTAGAGGGTGGAGTAGGACCAGCATTATATGATATTGGCTCTAAATTAACTCAAGGTGAAATCGAAGATGTGATTATAAATGGACAAGGAATCATGCCAGGGAGAATAGTCTCAGAGAGTGAATCAGAGATTATTGCTGAGTGGCTGGCTTCGTTGAAATAGGGACGTGGGGGATAACCATTTTCTCGTTTGTTCATGGATATAGTATATATGTTTAGCTTCCAGGACATCGAATTCATTGTTATACCATACGGGAAGTAACTGATATAGAACCAAAGAATTTTCGCGAAAACGTTCATGATCTATTAACATAGAAAAAGAGCTAGTGTCCTTTAAAGGACGCTAGCTTATTTAAATGCCGAAATTCTACATTATTCTAGATCATGGAGATGTTGAGATGATGGAATATGATGAGATGTTTCTATTTGTATTCATATATGAAGACTTTTATTTTTCTCGATCTTATTCAAGGTTCTGACAAGGGTCAATCGGAAATTTTGCGCGAAAGAAGGACAAAATCATCCTTGTCTCCTATGTCCAAAAAAACAATGTGAGAAAATCTGACGAATTTGTTGTTCTAATAGTTTTTATTGACTAGAATAAAAATATTCAGAAATGAATATATTATCAGTAAATAAATAAAAGGAAGATTTACTGATTTGATAACTCATTTCTGAGTAAATTCTTCTAACTATTTAATAGTGAATAATTTCATTGGAGAAAGGGGGGAGATGTATTAATCGAGAAGCGGTTTGGCATGAAAATGAAGCTATTCTTGAGTCGTTAATTGATGACTTGTTAGTAACAAGTGTTGATGGAATCATCTTAAAAGTAAGTGAAACAACCGGTGGAATTTATGGTGTGAAGTCCGAGGAATTAGTTGGTAAGTCAGTTTATGATTTGGAACGCGAAGGATTGTTTTCACCTCTTGCAACTCCTTTAGTAATTAAACAAAAGAAAAAAGTGACATTTGTGCAAACTACCAGGGAAAAACGCAAGCTTTTAGTGACAGGGATTCCGGTATTTGATCATAATGGTGAGCTTGTCAGGGTTGTGAGTTATTCCCATGATGTGACTGAACTAGTAGAAGTTAAAAAGTATTTAGATGATATGGAAGATGAAATTGACCGAGTCAAAAGAGAATTAGAGTTATTGCGAAATCAACATGTCTACACAGAAGGATTGATTGCTAAAAGTAGAGAGATGAAAAAGGTTATAAAAATGGCACTTCAAGTTGCTGAAGTCGATGTTAACGTTCTTTTAGAAGGAGAAACAGGGGTTGGAAAGTCTCATATTGCAAAATTAATCCATCGAAAAAGCTTACGAAAAACTGGTCCATTTATTGAGGTGAATTGTGGAGCGATTCCAGAATCCATTTTTGAAGCCGAATTTTTTGGTTATGAAGGAGGATCATTCACTGGAGCAAGTCGTAAAGGTAAGCCAGGGTTAGTAGAACTATCCGAAAATGGCACCCTGTTCTTAGATGAAATTGGTGAGTTATCATTACCTCTACAAGTAAAAGTATTAAAATTCATTCAAGAAAAACAATTTTATCGAGTAGGTGGAACAAAGCTTAAAAGTGTCGATTTCAGGTTAATTGCTGCAACAAATATTGATTTAAAACAGGCTATTGAAGAAAATAAGTTTCGGCAGGATCTTTATTTTCGCCTAAACGTCGTACCTATAACCATCCCCCCACTTAGGAATCGAAAAGAGGATATTGTTCCTTTTATTCATCATTTCTTAACAGAATTTTCAAAGAAATACAATTTAGAGAGAGCCATTGATGAGGCCGTTATTCAGCAGCTTACTAATCAAGAATGGAAAGGAAATGTTAGAGAATTAATTAACTTAATGGAACGTTTAGTAGTTACATCACAAGCAAGAACGATTATTCTAAATGACCTCCCTGATACTTACAGAACCATATCGTATGAATCCTTCACTCACTCCATAGATACTACCTTACCAGAAACAATCAATAAAATTGAAAAAAACATATTACAAAGAGCCAAAAAACAATATAAAACAACAGTTCAAATGGCGAAAGTTTTAGGGATAAGTCAGCCATCTATTGTTAGAAAATTAAAAAAATATAAAATAGAGTAACTTTGGCATGTATCTTGCATGGTATAAGATTGAAAGCTAAATCTACGATTGCAAGGGGGATAAACATGGAAAGTTGGGGTCAACTTGTCGAAGATATTTCAGAGTTGCTTGCACCAAGCATGGCAAAGGACCATCCAAATTTACCAGTAATAAAGGCAGAGGGATGCTATTACTATGGGTTAGATGGTAGAAAGTATTTAGATTTCACCTCGGGGATTGCGACTGAGAATGTTGGTCACTGTCATCCGAAGGTCGTTAGTGCGATTAAACGTGGAGCGGATTCATTGATGCATGGACCATCTGGAGTAATTATCTATGAATCTATTTTAAAGCTTGCTAAGGTGTTACAAAATGAGTTGCCAGGCAACTTGGATTGCTTCTTTTTTTCTAATAGTGGCTCAGAGGCGATTGAAGGGGCAATAAAATTAGCAAAGCATGCGACAAAACGGCCATATGTTGTATCTTTTACAGGTTGTTTTCATGGTAGAACAATTGGTGCTTTAAGTGTATCCACTTCGAAAAGTAAATACCGTAAATTTTTGCAGCCGAACTGGCTTACCTATCAAGTGCCATATCAAGATAAATTTGCAGATGAAGCAGAAGCACTAACAAAGCTAGAGATGGATTTTGAATCATTGTTTGCCCATCAAGTAACTCCGGAAGAGGTTGCTTGTGTCATTCTTGAACCAGTCTTAGGAGAAGGAGGGTATGTTGTTCCGTACAAATCTTGGTTGCAAAGAGTTCGAGAGATTTGTAGTAGGCATGGAATATTACTCATATTTGACGAAGTCCAAACCGGGTTTGGTCGTACAGGTGAAATGTTTGCGGCTCAAACATTTGGTGTTCATCCAGATATTATGGCAATTGCAAAGGCGATTGCATCTGGAGTGCCATTAAGTGCGACTGTTGCTTCAAAAGAGCTAATGCAGAAGTGGCCACTTGGTTCCCATGGTACAACATTTGGGGGAAATCCACTTGCGTGTGAAGCAGGATTAGCAAGTCTTGAAGTAATAAAGGAAGAAAACTTGCTTCAAAATTCCAAGGAGTTAGGAAAATATGCAATAACAAGGCTAAAGGAATTACAACAAAAATATACGATCATCCGTGATGTCAGAGGGATTGGGTTAATGATAGGGATTGAGTTTGCTGACCCTATAACGGGAGAGCCTGATGGTGAAGCGGTAAAAGATATTTTAGATCTAGCTCTTGAGCAGGGTGTTTTATTCTACTTATGCGGAAATGCAGGAGAGGTGATCCGAATGATTCCGCCATTAATTGTAACAAAAGAGCAAATTGATGAAGGACTTACAATGTTAGAACAGGCCATTCAAAACTACATAAACAGAAATGAGGAGAAGAAATGAGTGATTTACAAGTCGATGTTGAAACTAAAAAGCAAAAACCAAAAGAGGTAAAAGCAATCAATGCATTTGTTCTTTTATTTGGTGTTATTATTATTGCCGCGATTTTAACGTACATTGTTCCTGCAGGACAATATGAACGTGTTGAGGTTGATGGGCGTAGTGTGATTGATCCGCAATCTTTCCAATTCATTGAATCAAATCCAGTTGGTTTTTTAGAAATTTTCAATAGTATTCATACAGGGATGTCGGATGCATCTAGTATTATCTTCTTTGTATTTATTGTGGGTGGTGCATTTGGAATTTTACAAGCTACAGGTGCACTTGATTCATTTGTTGTCTATTTGTCTACAAAGCTAGCAAACCGTGAAAAGATTATTATTCCTGTTTTGATGCTTTTCTTTGCAGCAGGTGGATCGCTAATGGGGATGGCGGAAGAAACGCTAGTATATATTGGAATTCTTGTTCCGCTAGCAATTGCTTTGAAGTTTGATGCCATTGTTGGGTTTGCAGTTGTTGTACTTGGAGCTTCAGTAGGTTTTACATCAGCAGTTATGAATCCATTTACAGTTGGTGTGGCGCAAGGGGTAGCCGAGCTGCCTACCTTCTCAGGCATTGGTTTTCGCTTAGTGTTATTAGTCGTCTTTTATTTAGCAGCCGTTCTATACATTTTGCATTATGTTAAAAAAATCAAAAAGGATCCGTCTCTTGGTTTTTATGGTAAGTATGAACAAGGGTCTCAAGAAGGGTTACTTAAATCTAATAGTAAATTAGACACAAGGCATAAATGGGTATTAATAACATTTCTATTAAACTTTGTTGTATTAGTATATGGTGTAATTAAATTTGGTTGGTATATTACCGAAATCGCGGGATTATTCTTGTTGTTCGGAATTTTAATCGGTATTGTTGGTAGACTTTCTGCAAGCAATATTGCTGATAGCTTTATCAAAGGAGCAGGAAATCTTGTTGGTGGAGCATTAATCATTGGGGTTGCCCAAGCCATTTTAGTTATCTTCAACAGCGGTGGCTTAATGGATACAATTCTTTACTATGCTTCAAGTGCAATTGATAATATTCCTGGAGCTTTCACTGCAGTTGGGATGTTTATTTTACAATTAGGGTTAAATTTCTTAGTTCCATCTGGAAGTGGTCAAGCAGCACTAACGATGCCGATTATGGCACCATTAGCAGATCTAGTTGGTGTTACAAGACAAACAGCAGTACTGGCATACCAATTAGGTGACGGCTTATCAAATAATATTTTCCCTACAGTTGGTTTCTTTATGGCAGGTCTTGCTTTAGCGGGTATTCCATGGACTAGATGGTTGAAATGGGTGTTTCCATTGTTCTTAATTCAAATCGCAATTAGTGTCATTGCTCTAGTCATTGCCCAATTGATTCAATATGGACCATTCTAAATATAGGAGGTTACATGGTGGAAGTTGTATCACAAACAGAACAACTAGTTGAAAAGTTAATAAAAGACAGACGTTACCTACATGAACATCCTGAACTATCTGGGATTGAGTTTGAAACAGGTAAATATATTAAAGAACGATTAGAGTCTTTGGAGATTACTATATTAGATTATAAGTTTCCTAATGTGATTGGTTATATTAAAGGTAAGGTTGGTAAAAAGACATTGGCTTTACGTGCGGATATCGATGCCCTCCCGATTGTGGAGGAGGGTGATAAGCCGTATCTATCAAAAAATCATGGAGTTGCACATGTGTGTGGGCATGATGGTCATACAGCGGTGTTGTTAGCAGTCTCAGAATGGATTGCTCAAAATCAAGATGAGATTGAACCGAATATCTTACTTATTTTTCAATCGTCTGAAGAGATTACTCCAAGTGGAGCAGAAGCTCTAGTTAGAGATGGAATCTTAGAAAATGTGGATGAAATCTATGGCATTCACCTCTGGCAGGGATTGAAGAAGGGGAAGATTGGGTTAACTTATGGACCAATGATGGCCTCTGCAGATGATTTTGAAATAACAATTGAAGGATCTGGGGGCCATGGTTCGATGCCACAGGATACAGTTGATCCAATTTATATTGCAACCCATGTGATTCAAGCATTGCAATCAATTGTTAGTCGTAATTTAAATCCAGTTCATCCCAGTGTAATTTCAGTTGGTAGGATTGAAGCGGGTACAGCTTATAACATTATTCCTAATAATGTAAAGCTATATGGAACAGTCCGCGGCTTAACACTTGATGATGTCACAATCCTTCGTCAACAAATGCTCAAGCTTACTGCAGGGATTTGTGCTAGTTTTGGTGCAAAGGGTTCTGTTCGTTACATTATTGGTACGCCGCCGCTTGTGAACCATCCAGAGCAAAGTAAATATATTGAAAAAGTGATACGTACCACATTTGGGGATGATACCTTTGAGCTTGTCGAACCAGTGATGGGGGGCGAGGATTTTGCTTATTATTTGTTAAAAAAACCGGGTTCGTTCATTTTTGTTGGTATGGGCGGTGAAAAAAGTAAATATCCACACCATCATCCACGCTTTGAAATTGATGAAGATGTATTACCGAACGCGGTAAAGCTTTTCATTGAAATTATAAAAAACTATCAATAGGAGTGAGTCATCATTGGAATTAACTGTAACCTTTCAAGATGTGTTAAAAGCTAGAAAAGCGCTAGAAGGAAGAATTATTCATACACCGCTTATACAATCAACGAATCTATCAAAAGAAGTTGGAAGTGATGTGTGGTTTAAAATGGAGAGCCTTCAAAAAACAGGTTCATTCAAGGTCAGAGGAGCTCTAAATAAACTAGATTCATTAACAGAGGAAGAGTTAGCAAAGGGAGTGATTACCGCTTCAGCAGGTAACCATGCTCAAGGGCTTGCATATGCATCTTCGTTAAAAAATGTTTCCGCGCAAATTATCGTCCCAATGACTACGCCGGAAACGAAAAAGCAAGGGATAAAAAGATTAGGTGGAGATCTTGTTGTTCACGGCAATTCTTATGATGAAGCAGAGGAATATGCTCTACATCTTGCAGAGGAAACTGGTCGTGTATTTGTAAATGCGTTTGAGGATGACTATATTATTGCTGGTCAAGGAACCTCGGCACTTGAAGCATTTTTAGCAGAGCCTGATTTTGATGCAGTCGTTGTTCCAGCTGGTGGTGGAGGTTTACTATGTGGTGTGGCTCTTGTAGCAAAAGCAGTGAACCCAGATATCAAAGTGATTGGAGTTCAAACACATGCGTCTCCACCTTGGTATTATTCTTTTAAAGCAGGTGAACTAGTCCCAGTTGAATATTCAGCTTCATTGGCAGAAGGTTTGCATGGTGGAATTACAAAAGCAAATCTTGATTTAGCTCTTAAAATTGTCGACGATATTATTTTAGTTGAAGAAGAAAAGGTAGCAGAGGCAATGGTGTGGATGGCAAAGGAACATCACTACATGATTGAAGGATCTGGAGCAGTTGGAATCGCAGCATTACGTGATGGAATTTTACCAGAACTAAAAGGAAAGAAAGTATTAACCTTTATTACTGGGAGTAATGTCGATTTTGACAAATTAACCAAGCTCTCTAAACATGTTGAGTGAGGTGTCATTAAATGGAGACAACAATCATTTCAAAAAAACAAATAGAAAAGTTATTAACAATGGATGCGGTGATTGCAGCAGTTGAAGAAGCCTATGGACTATTTTCTGCTCAAAAGGTAACTCTTGCTCCTGTATTATCGATTGACGTTGAGAAGCATCATGGTGAATTAGATATAAAAGCCGGCTATGAGCAAGTTGACGACATCATTAGTGTAAAGCTAGCGTCGGGATTTTGGAACAATCCTGAAAACTATAACCTCCCATCAGGGCTAGCAACGATTGTATTAGTTGACGCGAAAAACGGAGTTCCACTTGCTGTCATGGATGGCGGATTAATTACCGATATGAGAACAGGTGCAGCAGGGGCTGTCTCAGCTAAATATCTAGCACGACCTAATTCAAAGAGGGTAGCAATATTTGGAACAGGAATGCAGGCAAGAATGCAATTGCTTGCTTTATCAGAAATCCTTGATATTGAAGAAGTATATATATGGGGCCGAAATGAAGCGAAAGTAGCTAGCTATGTGCAAGAAATGGAAGCACGTGTAAAAGCAACTTTTTATCAAGGGATGTCGGCAGAGGAATGTACAGTGAACGCTGATATCATTATCACAACAACGCCAAGTAAAACTCCGTTGTTTGAAGCTGAGTGGGTACAACCGGGAACACATGTGATTTGTATTGGTACAGATATGCCAGGAAAACAAGAGGTTGACCCAAAGCTCTTTGAAAAAGCAAAAATCGTTGTTGATAGTTTTATACAATGTCAGGAACGAGGAGAAATTCAGCATGCGTTAACTAGTGGCCTCATTTCAGAGGTGTATGCTGAAATTGGTGAAATTGTATTAGGTGAGAAACAAGGTCGTGAAAGTAACCAAGAAATTACTGTGTTTGATTCTACCGGATTGGCGATTCAAGACATAACCACAGCAAAGATGATTTTAAAGCTGACAAATGATCGCAAGGACCTAATTAAAGTTGAATTGATTTAACGATGCTCCCAGAAGGGGTGAGTGTAGTGGAAATACAAAAGGTTGATATTTATGGGATTCGTTTACCATTAAAGGAGCCTTTTATTATATCATATGATACGTTTGATCATATGCCTATTATAGTTACCAGGCTTGAGACTGATGAGGGTATAGTTGGTTGGGGCGAGAGTTTACCTGATCCACATGTGACAGGGGAGACCTGGGAAAGCACTTATCAAGTTATTCGGAATGAGTTAGCACCTTTGGTACTTGGGGAAAACCCATTTTCGATCGATTATATTCATAAAAAAATGAATGAACGAATTTATGCTGCACCATCAGCAAAAGCTGCTATCGATATTGCTTTATATGATTTAATGGGAAAGATTACAGGTCAACCGCTTTATCAGTTACTAGGTGGCAAAGCCCACCCCGAGCTAGTTACCCCGCAGGTGATTAGCATGAAGTCTCCAGAAGCAATGGCAAAGGATGGCGCAGCATTTGTTAAAGCGGGTTATCGGAATATTAAAATTAAAGTTGGAAGTGGGGGAGGCCCCTCTTTAGATATCAATAGGATTAGAGCGGTAAGAGAAGCAATTTCAGAAGAAACAAAGCTCCGTGTTGATGCTAACCAAGGTTGGGATTTATTTACTGCTATTACCGTTATTAATGAAACTAAAGATTGCCAAGTGGAGTGGTATGAACAGCCAGTGATAGCCCATGATTTAAAAAGTATAGCGGAAATTCGAAGAACAACCCACGCAAAAATCATGGTCGATGAAAGTGTTCATAATAGCCAAGACCTCTTGAATGTGATTGAGCATAGGGCGGCTGACTTACTTAATATTAAGCTAATGAAAGCTGGTGGAATTTATCCAGCCCTAGCACTAGCAAGTATTGCAGAAGCAGCAGGAATGTCATGTCAAATTGGTTCGATGGTTGAATCAGCAATAGGAACACTGGCAGGAGCGCATCTTTCCATTGCAAAAACGATTATTAAATCAAATGAAATGATTGGTCCAAAGATGTTCACCAAAGATGTAGGTGAGGTTGTATATCATGGTGATGTATTAAAGTTGCCTGATAAACCTGGCCTTGGCGTAGATGTAGACGAATATTTTATAAAAGAGAATCAGATTTTTCAGTGTTCACTATCGATCTAAGTAGATAAAACAAAAAAAGACAAAAGGTACTTAAACCACTAAAACGAGTAATTTTTACAAGGGGGATAAAAAATTGGAAATAAAAACATTTAAAGTAGAAGAGTGGATGAATGAATATGAAATGGAAGCTGTTTATAACATTGCAGAAACTTGTGTGGATTCTCTAACTGTAAATGAATTGATTTCTATTGATGGTACAGACCCAGCTGTTTTTTTTCAAGAAATGGGAAAGAAAAAGTTAACATATGGCGACATTGAAGGATCTCCTGCTTTTAGACAGCTTGTTGCTAATCTATATGATGAGGTCAAACCGGAAAATGTATTAGTAATGAATGGAGCGATTGGAGCAAACTTTCTTGTATTTTATTCACTTGTTAAACCAGGAGACCATGTCGTATCTGTTCATCCTACATATCAACAATTATATGACGTGCCAGCATCTTTTGGTGCAACTGTCGATTTATTAAGATTAACTCCTGAAAATAATTTCTT
This sequence comes from Litchfieldia alkalitelluris, assembly GCF_002019645.1. Taxonomy (GTDB): domain Bacteria; phylum Bacillota; class Bacilli; order Bacillales; family Bacillaceae_L; genus Litchfieldia; species Litchfieldia alkalitelluris. The sequence continues at coordinate 780,769 of NZ_KV917374.1, forward strand.
ACCTGATATAGAGGTCTTAAGATCACTTGTTAATGAAAAAACAAAGTTAATTTGTATTAACAATCCAAATAATCCTTCTGGTGCAATTATCGAAAGAGAAATGCTGGAAGAGATTGTTGAAATTGCTCGCTCCGTAGGTGCTTATATTTTATGTGATGAAGTGTACCGTGGTTTATGGCAGGATGAGAATACTGTCGTGCCTTCCATTGTTGATTTATATGAAAAGGGAATTGTCACACAAAGTATGTCTAAAGTCTTTTCATTAGCTGGTGTACGATTAGGCTGGATTGCAGGACCTAAAGAAGTGATTGCTGAATGTATAAGGCACCGTGATTATACAACCATTAGCTGCAGTATGATTGACGATTTACTAGCGGTCCATGCATTGAAGAATTACGACAAAGTACTAGAGAGAAACTTAAAGATTGTTCGTGACAATCTAGCTATTCTTGATGAATGGGTGAGAAATGAACCGAGTGTTACGTATATCAAGCCTCGTGCAGGTACAACAGCAATGTTGAAATATGATTTACCGATTTCTTCTGAAGAATTTTGTATTGGTTTGTTTAAAGCAAATGGTGCTTTTTTAACTCCTGGTAGCTGCTTCGACATGGAAGGTTACCTCCGAATTGGTTATGCATGTGAGACCGAAGTACTGAGACAGGGCCTTGAGAAAGTATCAGAATATATTGGGAGTTTAAGTGGTGTTGAAGTTTAGGAATAAAAGGGTCAAGGAAGAAATTCATGGAAGTAAAATTTAATAGTTCTAGATGAAAGCACCTTTTTAGGTGCTTTTGTTATTTACGTCATTAGATTGCAGGTAGATAATAGAGCAACATGGAGGGTTTCTCAAAAATCTTCTATAATTCTATACCAATGGTTTAAGATAGATAGTCTTGTTGCTTTTTGTATAATCAAATAGTATTACTTACAATAAGCTTACTAGGCTTTAAAATAGTCTTTGTATTGTTTAAACATTCCAATTAGTTTTGTGCTCAAAATATAAAAAAGAAATAGAAAGTCATTGGCTCTGTTTAATAGCGAGTGATAATAGGAAATAAAACACTTGGGTTGAAGAATTTTTATCATGGGGTTCTTTACATTCTTTTTCATATATTTAACAATAGAATTATAAATTAAAAGAGGAGAGTTAGGATGACATCACTTATAAATAAATTAATGAATAAGTATGATCTTGGAATAAAGCCTGGACCAGCCCTAAGGTATAACTTATATGGTGTTCGAGATAATAACCTGGAACAGGAAGAGTTGCCTGAAGTTGATTTGTACTCAGATGTTCTTTACTGGGAAGCAGTGCATGAAGGGGATATTAATCCTGATGATGACACCGTTAATTCTTATGATGATTATTTTCACCTGGACTATTTAGAGAATGATTATCATAGAACAAGATATGTTGATCATGGTCATCTATTAAACTCATTAAAAACAATTTGTAGCACAAAGGATCTCGATGTGTCTACTATATCAAACATCCTTATTAAGGTATCAGGCTATGGTGATTTGAAAGTAAATGAATATGTAAATCAAAAAATGAAAGAATTCTTAGATGAATATTCAGATGAAGTGGCTGAAGATTTAGGGCTAATTAAAAAATCCTCAAGTGCGTCCATTTGGCTTGAAAATCAGGCTGGCAAACGATATATACAGTTCAGATATTCTACAAATCCCTATTGCATTTATAAAGACAAAACTATTATTTTTCATAATGGAATAGATGTGGATAAGGTTGAAATCGCTTTTGATTATTTTGCCCTAACAGGTATTTCCATACCACTAAAATATCGTTCTAAGATCTTAAAAGGAGAAGAGTTTAAAACAGGCACAGAATTATTAAACCTTAATAATCCTTCAGACCACCTTCTTCAAATTAGCTATCGCAATCAAACCACACAATTTAGGAATTCTCCTGAACTAACCCTTTGGTATGGTGAACTAGGGGGTGATTATTTTGATGATGTGGAATATATTAAGGTCTTTGGGCCTGTGCCTAGGACTGAAAGACATGTTGAAGATGATGAGTTCTAGAGGTTAAGCGGGACATGGGGAAAGCCTTGTCCCGTTTACTTTAATTTGAAAATTCCTTTGCATATTTAACAACTTACACCCTAATTGTTCAATAAGCGTTATATGCTTTTAGCTTTGATGATATTGTTTCATCCAGTTAATTGTATTAATATTTTATATAAAATGTTTTACATGGACCGGTATTTACAGGATTATATGAATTTTTTGACGCAAGACCAGAAATATCAATTACCTATGATATTTGTTTAGCTGGTGATTATCCTGGTGTTGAAAAGCATCGCGCACCCATTCAGCTCAATAAAGGGCCTGGGATTAAGTTATATGATAAAAGTGGGAAAGCACATTACCACCAAATCGTCCCACCGATATTAGTAGAAGCATTAGAAAATGTGGCGTTTGAAAAAGGAATTCCCTATCAATATGAATTTCTAGCAGGCTCGACCAATGCAGATGTATTTGCAATGGAGCATACTGGCGTCATCGCCGGCGGCATCTCCATTCCCTGCAGGTATACACATACACCAGTTGAAATCGTGAGTTTGAAAGACACAGAGAATGCCATTAAGTTAACCGTCTTTTCGCGAAGGGCTTTTTCAAGGAAAAGGAGTATGTCATTTAGCGTGTTGTAGTCGTTTGTGGTTAGGTGTTTTACAGACAGCTGAGCAGCTTCACTTTCAAGCATGCCACGAAGTGTATAAATTTCATAAGCATCTTTTTTGGACAAGGTCGTTACACACGTTCCTTTGTTCACTTCATGAGTCACCAATCCTTCATGCTCAAGCTTACTAAGGGCCTCGCGAATAGGGCCTCTTGAGATTTTTAACTCTTGTGCGAGCTTTGATTGGGTGATTTTCTCGCCGGGTTTTAGTTCTCCATTTAAGATTCTTTTGCGAATATATTTTGCAACATCATCAGATAGATTTGTGACATCAAGTACCATTACGAATTCTCCTGTCATTTAATTTTTGATGGAAGTGGTTTGCAGAAAGTCGAATGTAGATTGTCGACAATCTGCAATGTGGTTGGTTGTCTAATATATATACCGGGTGTTGATGGAATATTCCGATTATTTTTGAGAGGGGAGCATGGGGACGGTTCTCACGCTTCCAAAGGAAGCGCAAGAACCGTCCCGGTGCATCCCGGTGCATCAAACATAATGCTTGAAAGTGTAGTCATCGGAAAGCAGAAGAACACTTTTATTCTAAAGGCCAAATGTGAAAAAAGAGGAGAGATATTGGAAGAGCCAAATATCAGGATTTATGGTCATTTGATTCTGTAGATGTTGAAATCGAGGGAGATGGTGCGGCTCGGAGTGTGTTGGTGATTTTAAGGAAATCTTTCAATTTTGTAATTGTATTCAAGGACTTTTTCATTATCCCAATTGTATTTAAGATGATGTCGACCAGTCCTTGTCCCTTTGGACATCCTCTGTTGCTAAAATGAATAAATAAGACCTCTACGGTTACCTTAATAAAAGCGTAGCTATTGTTATGTTCTGTGGCCTTTTTGGTACAGACACGAAGTAGGGTCCCAATCCATTTATAAATTAATCCTAATTCAGGTAGCAAATTAGTGAGTCAACGAAAAAAATAAGTGTTGGAGGAATGAACATGTCTGAACATCAAAACGGAAAACCTAACTACCAGCCAACCAATCCAGATACTAAAAAACCAAACGAACAACAAATGGGTAAAGGCAAATCTAACGCACGTGGCAAAATTCGTTAATAGGAGCATGGGGACGGTTCTCATGCTTCCATTTCAATATATATTTGATAGTGCATTCAACAAAAAAACCTCATCAGACTAAGCCGATGAGGTTTTCCCATTAAAAACAATTCTATCTAAACAAATCCAACAAACGATCCCAAAACCCTTTCTTTTCTTCTTTTTCCCCAGCATCTTCTTCTACTTCTTCTTTCAAAATACTGTCCGTTTTAATCACGAATTGCACATTGTTCACGTCGGTATTTTCTTCAGATACAAATGAAGCAGCTTTGAAGTCAGATTTGTCGTATTTGTCCATCATGCTGTCGATTTCTTCTTTTAGTTGATCTGGTAGTTCACTTGTTTCATCTTCAAGTTTTTGGGTCCCATCAGAAAGCTCGGCGGCTCCATTTTCAAGCTCGTTCGTTCCGTTTGCTACTGAAACGATTCCGGAGTGAAGCTTGCTGTAGTTGCTTGACAGCTGAGCGACCCCGTTTGTGTAGCCGACTAGACCTGTATGAAATTGTCCATAGTTATCAGCGAGGGTTTTCATTCCTTGCTGCAATTGAGTGATTTGGTCTGCGACGTCAAGCTGCTCCATCGCTGTGGAAATCTGTTTTGAGATTCCTGCGACTTGATCCGCCGTTTCTTCAACCGAACGACTTAACTCATCTAGTGTTTGATCTACAGTCAGAAACGCTTCTTTAATAGAATCATAGGTTTCTTTAACATTACGGGCTGCATGATAGGTCGCCACTAGTTGATCGACGACTTCTGGTGCTACGCCACTGTCATAAAGTTCCTGGATTTCTTCCTCTTGAATGTCATTGGCCGGTAGAGCTGCAACCGCACCGTCCAATGAGGTCAATGCAGCGGAAAAATCGGCATCTTGTTTCTTCAATTCATCTGCTAATGTGTAAAGACCATCTGCAAAGGAATCTAATCCGTCCGTTACTTGCCCGAAGTCCTCTAAGTTGATATCCACCGTCTGTTGATTGAGTGCATCACTAATTGATGTAAGTGAATCATCAATATTTTTAGATGCATTGACAAGCCCGGCAGATTCATTGCTTAACGTTGATAAACCATTTTTGAATGCAATTGAACCACTTGGAAGCTCCTGCACGCCATTGTTAAATTCAGAAATCCCAGAACTTAATTCAGCCACACCTGAATTGACAGCAGCAATCGCGTCTGTTAAAGACTGGATTTCCTCTGTCATTTCATCTGTATCAGGTTTTTGGATCGGCATTGTAGATGGGACGGCTGAGATGTCAAAGCCCTGCATCTCCAAATCGCTCACATCTGCTTCAATCGTAAAATCACCATCTTGTTCCGGCATCACAGTGAAGGTGAGCATCTTGTCGGTGCCCGCATTGGCAATCGTTGCATCGGGTGCTTCAATGTTTTCGAACGCTTCTGAATCAAGCGGGATGGAAATCTGTAACAAATAATTTTTATAAAAAATATCACTGATTGCTGAGTTCGCTGATGTTTTAATATTCATCTCAAGATGCCCGTTAGCACCAGCAAGCTTTTCCGGTGCTACGACATTTCCGTCGAGCTTATAGGTGATGGAGATGTTCCAAGGTAGTGCTTGATTTGGCAAGTTTCCCTGATAGTAAAAATCGCCTTTAGGAGCATCGATTTGAACGGTATCACCGACTTGCTGGAGTACTGACAAATCCGTTAGATTCTCTATTTTTGCATAGGTACCGTGATCAATCACCGTCCCAGCTTGTGTAACATCTAAAATGTTCACAACATATATTTCTTCTGTGTCACCAGTAGGACTTAAGCTTGCATAAACGACTTCATCCTTTGTGGCAATTTTACCAGATGTAGCTGCTTTGGCAGTTGAGCTATGTTCAGCAGCAGATGAAAATGAAGGCAAGATAAGCGCAACTGTCATGATCACAAGTAGTAGTTTCTTTCTCATCATCTTCCCTCCTTAAAGAATTTGGCTCTCCATGTTGTTTTTTCAATCAGTTTATCAAAGGTAAATAACACCGCAGGTAAGAAAAATACGACCATGATAAAAGCAAGTAACGCACCACGACCAAGCAGTAGTCCAATCGATGACACGACTGGGTTTGATGAGGTGAACCAAAGGATAAATCCTACGCTTGATAAAATCGAAGCTGAGATTGCAATCGAGAAAATTTTCTCGTCAATTGTATGCTTGATCGCTGCTAAAACTGGCATCTCTTTTCGTTTCTCCTTATAGTATTCAGTTAGGAGAATCGCATAATCGACCGTGGCGGCAAGCTGGACGGTACTAATAATTAAATACCCAACATACACCAGTGACGAGTCGGTAAAGTATGGAACCGATAAATTGATCCATACAGCTGACTGAATCGTAAGCAGTAACACCACTGGAATCGAGATCGATCGGAAGGTGAAGAAAAGAACAATCGCAATCGTGATGACTGTTACTAAGTTCACTACGACATTATCCTGGAGGACCGTGTTACGAATATCGTATAAAGTCACACTTTCTCCCACAAGGTGTGCCTCATCACCATAATAGCCTGAAGCTGTTTGCTGCACCTTTTCAATTAATGAAAAGGCTTTTTCACCTTCATTGCTTGCGTCGGTATATAAAATAATCCGACTATAATTTTCCGAATAAAATTGGTCGGTTACTTCTTCCCCGAGAAAATCAGGTGGAATCACCGCACTCACTGTATTCGAGTATGAGATCACACTGGTGATATGGTCAAGCTCTGTTAGTGCTTCACTTAACGCTGTTTCTTTTGCCATATCGCCTTTAGGCACTAGCACGACCATTGGGGTTGAGCGTCCAAACACCTCTTCAATCGCAATGATATCGTTGCCAGCACGTGTGGTTTCTGGCTGCTCGCCAATTCCATAAATGAAATTCGTGTTACTTTGAGCTAAAAAGCTCGGTACAAGGACAAGAAAGACTATTAATAGGCTGGGAATTCTTACTTTTAACACGGCATTCCCGATATTTTTGAACTCAGGAATAAAGGGCTTATGCTGTGTTTTATCAATCCATTTGTAAAAGCAAAGGGTAAGCGCAGGTAAAAACACCATAACGCTGATAAAACTTAATACAATTCCTTTTACTAAGTTGATCCCTAAATCTGAACCAATTTTAAAATCCATTAACGTAAGAGCGATAAAACCAAAGAAGGTGGTTGCAGCACTTGCTGTAATCGCAGGAAACGATTGCTTCATCGCAAGCATCATCGCTTCTTCAATGTTATTGGTTTTCTTACGATAATACTGAAAGCTGTGTAAAAGAAATATCGCATAATCTAGCGACACGGCTAGCTGTAAAATCGGACTAACCGATTGTGTTACAAAGGAAACTTCACCAATAAAGATATTCGTTCCTAAGTTAATCAGAACCGAAACGCCAATCGCCGTCAGGAAAAATACTGGCTCGATCCAAGAGGTGGTCGACAGCACTAAGATCAAAATGATAATCGGTACGAGCAATGCTGCCGCATACATCGATTCATTTCCCGCCATTTTCTGAGAAGAGGCGGTATTAACGGCTTCTCCAGACATGGAATGTTCTTCGCCAATCAATGCATACAGCTCATCCGTGACTGCTACCTCATCTCCTTCACGAATACTTAGTGAGAAGAGGGCTTTATTATCTTTGTAGTACGCTTCAACTGTTTCTTGATCAGCCATTTCAAGTGGCGTTTTTACATCGATGGCATCATCTAACCACATTACTTCTGATACACCATCAATGCTTTCAAGCTTTTCTTTGTAGACAAGGGCCTCTTGAACGGTCACATCATTAATCATCACCCGTGTATTTGGAACAGAACCGGAAAATTCCTGGTCCATCACTTCCATCGCAATCGTAGAAGGGGCATCCTCGGGCAAATAATCTACCATATTATAATTCACCGAAACAAAGAACTGGGCAATCGAACAGATAACTGCCACGATCCCAAATATAATCGCAATTGATTTTTTATGCTTAATAATTCGTGCTGCAATGTTGATCTTAACCACTCCTTCTTGCATGAATGTCATTACTAAATTATAATGACACCGTGTTGCTTAATCAACAAACAGTTTAGTTGAAAACGTACAGTATCCAACAGAAAGCGTTATTAGTGTTGGGTTTTGGGAAGGGGATTTGTGGGACAGGTCTCAAAACCCTAGTAGCGGGTGATTTTTAGGGACAGGTCGTAGAATTCAAGAAAGTGGGTGAGTTTTAGGGACAGGTCGTAGACCCAAAGATAGCGGGTGAATTTCAGGGAGAGGTCCCAAAACCGAAGATAGCGGGTGAGCTTCAAGCGACAGATCCTAAAACTAAAGGGAGTGGGGTTTTGGACTTGTTTTTAGAGTACCCATAAGCCATAAGTAAACCCAAGAGGAGGACATGATGTCAGATAACAAATTAAATAGACGAATAAAGTATACAAGAATGGTTTTAAAGGAAAGTTTAATGGAGCTTTTAAAAGAAAAACCGATCTCATCGATTACAGTAAAGGAGATTTGTGAAAGAGCAGATATTAACCGATCCACATTTTACTCACATTACTCTGATCAATTTGCGCTACTTTCTCAAATCGAAGAAGAATTTTTAAGTGATATGAACGAAACGTTGAACAGCTATAATTTTCAAAAAGACGAAGAAGCATTGCAAATGACAGAAAGATTATTAGAATATGTGGCAGCGAATAAAGATGTCTGTGAAGTGCTCTTAGGTGAACACGCCGATGCGACGTTTCAAAAGAGGGTGATGACGTTCGCGCATAACTATGTGGTGAAGAACTTGATACGTTCGAACGATATAGAGCCCGACATCTCAGAATATGTTAGTCTGTTTGCCATAAGTGGTAGCATCTACGTTATTCAACACTGGTTAAAGCGCGGAATGGACAAATCCCCAAAAGAAATGTCAGAAATCATCAATCGAATCACCAAATCTGGGATATCAGGGTTTTAAGGGAGCGGGGGGACGGTTCTCGTGCTTCTGCGGCAGCAGAAAGAAGCATGAGAACCGTCCCCATGCTTCCCCAAACAATCATACTGTTTCCTGTAGAACCTGCTTTATAGTGGAAGAGTTACGGTGAACAAATCCTCCGACTATAGTCAGAAGCATAGGTTTATCCATGTTTAATGGATTGCCATTCCCCTGGGTTAATAAAGTTCTAGTGTTGTCATCTTCGAAAGTTACTGATGAATTTAGGTACTCTTTAAATACTTTGATAGGTGTGTTTATTTTTACTTCTTCTTCAGTTAATGTGTGTTCTTCGTTGTACGGGATGAGTTCAATCCCATTGAACTCTAGGCTTTCCGTGATAGCATCAAAGATTAATTGATTGCTAGGGGGATTAGGATTGGTGATATTGTAGACGGTGTTATTTTTACCAAAAGATAGGCCTAGTATTAGCACGTTTACAACGTAATCAATCGGAACCAAGTTGGAAACTGAACTTTGATTGAGTAATAATCGATATTTATGATTATTGTTAGGCTCTCTTAGTGCTTTTTTCTTCAAGATTTCAACCGTTCTAATGATTCCATATAATCCAAATGCGGTGTTAGATTCGCCAGTTTCCGAGTCTCCTATAATGATCGCGGGTCTCATGATCATTACATTAAAGCTTTTATTATAAGACATTACCAAATGTTCTGCTTTACATTTGCTTTCTTCATAGGAATTATTGAAAGTAGAGGAAGTCGGGTATAAGGTTTCACTTCCAATTGATCTTGTGCCTAATGTATATGCAGTACTCACATGAATAAACGTTTGTACTTTAATAATTTTCGCCAATTCAAGGATATTTTTTGTACCTGAAACATTCACATGGAAAATCTCTTCTCGCTTTGACTCGTCAAATGATAGAAGTGCTGCGGAGTGATAGATTACGTCAATTTTTCCTGTGAGCGCATCTACTTCTTCTTCACTTATTCCTAAGAAAGGCTTCGTTAATTCCCCTTCAATAATGTGAACCTGTCCACTTTTATTATTTAATTGTTCAATGAGAACTTGAGCTTTTTTCTGGGTCCGTGCTAATAAATATACATGATGGTTCTCTTTCAATAACCTCTTGGCTAGAGTGGATCCTAGAAAACCTGTCGAACCTGTAATTAATATATTCACAAAATAACCTCCTGCGGCTTATACATAACTTTCATTATATACTAGAGAAAGGGGTAGTGGGGACTGGTTATCATATGGGAAATCGTGGGGACGGTTCTGAACTGAACCCAAAATGTTAGACACAAGCTATTAAGCAGCTTGCTGGGTATGAGTTCGATATTGAATCGGACTCATACCTTTTAATTTTTGCTTAATCCGTTTGTGATTATAATAGTAAATATATTTCTCTAATTCTAGTTTGAAATGATCCATACTCTCAAATTCTCTTAAATAAAGTAATTCGCTCTTTAATAATCCAAAAAAGTTCTCCATTACTGCATTATCTAAACAATTGCCCTTGCGAGACATACTTTGGGTAATTCCATTCTTCTGTAAGGTGTGTCGAAACTTCTTCATCTGATAATGCCAGCCTTGATCAGAGTGAAGGATAGGGCAATCATGGTCGTCTAATTGTTGTATGGCCGTATCTAACATTTTAGATACAAGTGTGTATACTGGACGTTTCTCTAGGTTATAAGCAATAATTTCACCGTTGTAAAGGTCCAGAATAGGTGAAAGATAAAGTTTCTCGCCAAACAAATGGAATTCTGTCACATCTGTAACCCACTTCTCATTTGGCTTCGTAGCTTGGAAATCTCGCTCTAGTATATTCGGTGCGACTTCACCCACTTTTCCACGATATGAACGGTATTTTTTCATGCGAACTAAGCATTTTAAACCCATCTCATTCATTAAGCGAAGGACTGTTTTGTGATTAATTACATGACCCCGATTACGTAATTCCAGTGTGATACGTCGATAGCCATATCGACCTTGATGTTCGTCAAAGATCTGTTGGATAACCTCTTTCATTTCACTATATTTATCTGGTTTATCCATTTGTTTTACCCAATAATAATACGTGCTACGTGGCATTTCAGCGAACTTTATCAAGTCAATCACCTTAAATTCACGCCTTAATTCATAAATCACCTGTGCCTTTTCTTTTTCTGTGAGTTCTTTTCCTGAATTAAGGCTTGTAGCTTTTTTAAATATGCATTCTCCATACGAAGTTGTTCAATTTCAGCACGTAGTGCTTCTTCAGTTCCTTCTACTGGTTGATTATTCTTAGGTTGCTTTTTCATGGGTGAAGGACGCTCCTTTTTCTTCTTTTTAAGAGCGTCAATTCCCTGTGTTTCAAGTAGATTCTTCCACTTATACACTATGGCAGATGAAGAAACATTAAATACTGCAGTAACTTCTTCGATGGACGCTCCCATCTCGTTCAGATAATTAAGTACGTCCATTTTAAACTCAAATGAGTATTTTGTATAGGTTTCCTCTAAGCCAGATATACCATGATTTTGAAATTTCGCTACCCATCTGTGTAACATCGTTTTATTAACATTGTACTTTTGGGCTGTCTGCCTGATAGACTCTCCGCCTTCAAGATATTCATTTACTGCAGCTATCTTTATTTCTAAAGGGTATTTCTTCTTCATGTAAAAGTGCACCTCCAATTGTTAGTTGTTGTGTCTAACAATTGGGGTGCACATCATTCTCGTGCTTCTTTTTCATGGAAGGGAAATGAAAAATAATATAAAAGCAGGCATGGAGTGTGACAAAATACAACAATATTCAAAGGTTTTATAACTAAGGATGTTTTATTTATTAAATCAAACGTTTGATCAAATTCTCGAAGCCAGTATTAATACTCTTGTACATTTGTTTAGAAGAATAATTCGGAGTAATTTTAACATGACAAAAACTAACATTTTGATAGAATTGTAATGATGTTAATTGTAAAATATTGTTATAGAGAAGCGATGAAATATATTAATTGTCAAACAATAGATGCATATATCAACACTAAAGAATGTCCGACAAAATGAAAAGAACTTAACTGTTGGAATGGCTAAGGATTGGGTAAAGATCCAAGAGATGATTCGGAAATGTAAGAACGGTGAGGAAATTGATTATTCAAGCTTTAAGTTGAATTTTAAGATGATTTGTTTATCCCTCAAAGTAGAGAGGGATGGGTATCTTTAGTGAAAAAATGATGGAAGGCGGAAACTACCATGACAAAGACCTTAAATCTACAAATTGGTGTATTTAAGAAGGATGATAAAGGCGAAACGATTGCTATCACTATTAAGGATATGAATGGGAATAATTTAGATATTACAGGTGTGAATAAAACAGAAGGCAGCAAACGATGTCATGCAAATTTGTATGGAAAGCTGGAAAAGCTCCTTAAAGAAGCGGGTTATTGGGAGTAAGGAATACGACACAGTTGCTTTGTAGTTTTGGTTACTTAACAGCTGGATTTTGAGTTTGATAAGCATTAACAAGATTAGGGAAAAGGTTCTGTAAACCATGGGGCACTTTAAAGTGAAAAGACTACCTCAGTTCAAGGAGGTAGTCCGTTATGACTATGAGAGAAATCTAGGTTGTTTTTACATACTCACAAAAGCAGGGGTTCTAAGTAAGCCAGCTTTTGTGAGGTTGCGGAATTTTACCTGACATGATAATTCAGGTTTTAAGTAGATGTACTCATTATTTTCATTGACTTTGAGTTGATGACTTTGATGGTGTACCGTCTGTTTTGCGTCAATTGGGACACCAAGCTCCATGATTCCTGCTGGTTGACCATCTTCAAACGATAACAACCATCCAAACTCCTTTTTACGGATTCCTGTGATTCTGACGTTTTCATACTGGTAATTAATCACCTTGAGCCAAGACTTGCTGCGCTTTCCAATCTCATATTTACTGTCTTTTTTCTTCAATACAATACCTTCTAGACTCTTCTCTTTGATGAGATTAAAGTATACATTTCCATGCCCCTCGATAAACTGAACCTTTGATAAAAGGGGAGTATCCTTAGGAATCACTTCTTCTAGTAATGCTTTTCTTTCTAGTAAAGGAAGGCTAGTTACGTTTTTTCCTTTGTAGATAAGAATATCAAACACTACGTATGAGACAGGTTGTAGGTTAGCTAGTCTTATCGTTTTCTCTCGATTGGTTGTACTAAATCGATGCATAAGTGCTTCAAAGTCAGGTGTTCCGGTGATAGGGTCCGTGAAAATTACTTCACCATCCAGAATTGTATCAGGTGGAATGGGTAGTTCATGAAGTTCAGGGAAACGAGAGGTAATGTCATTTTGATGACGCGAGTAAAGAAATGTACGAGTTGCGGTCTTGCTATATAGTAAACGGATGCCATCTAGCTTTAGCTCGGTAATAAATGTGGAATCATCATAAGGTTGATCAACCTTATGAAGTAACATAGGGCTTTTGAACACTTTAATCCCTCCTAATCTAATATCTTATCAGAATTTGATACATAATGATTTAGGAGGTGATTGGAAGCAGTGGTGGAAGCAGTGGGACGGTTCTTGCGCTTCCAGAAGAAGCATGAGAACCGTCCCCATGCTTCTGGGACTTTTGTCGTGATGTCTAATTAGGGTTGCGACTTTTATCCTGAATATATTCAAAAATTCGACAAATTCAATTATAATTAAAGGTAGTTTAATAAGGTCATAGGAACTTATTTAAATCAGACGTAAATTAAGCGCTTTCATTGGCGTGTGGATTATTGAAAAAGGTTGGTGCTAGTAATAATGACTTTCAACAAAATTAAGTATTCATCTAGAAAGAAATGCATTTTTTTATATCTAACCTTTTTTCTGCTTGCAATAGTATCGTTGATAAATCCTTTGGTGATGTCGTTTGGTACCATTTTTAATCTTGCTAGTTTGTTCTTATTATTAATTCTTTGGTTATATGGTTTCAAGGTAGCATTTTATTCTATGGTAATTATCACAGGAATTTCTATTTACCTTTCTGGTATCACACCAACAAATATACAAGCTGTTTTAGAGATTTTATTTTTTGCATTTATTTTTTGGCTTACACCTAAGGGGAACAGTGTCCTTTGGGGTGTGATTTTCTGGGTGGTGGTTGGTGCGCCTATTTCAAGCTTGATTTATCTTAATTTTTTCGGTGTTGAACTAGGGAATCTGTTATTTTTTCAAGTAACGACAGATGTGATTAATGGCGTTTTTAATATCTGGATTTTTGATATGTTGATTTCTTATGTCCCATTTCACAAATGGATTCGCGGAGGCAGTAAGCCACCGATTCAGATAAAGAAGCTGTTGTTTCATCTTTCGTTTGCGGCTATGCTTATCCCTTTTATGATATATGTTTCAATTAATAGCTGGGGAGCCATTTGTGAATATCAAAATGGCTTGATTAGCTCGGTTGAAAGCAAAGTGAAACAAATTTCTCTTGAAATGAAGTCTTGGTCTGAAGAAGACCTTATGAAGCTACGCTTAAATGGAAGAATACAAATGGGTTATCTGGAGGAAATGATAACTAATCTTTCAGAGGGTGGTACCTATGAATTGGTTGTCACTGAGGGTAAGGAGAATATCATTATTTCAAGCAATCCAAAGATTAATATGGAGGGTATATTTGCGCTGGAAGAGGACCATATTGTCACCTCAATTGCTCCATCTTTTTCCGCCGTTCTTCCAAATGAAGATAGATTGTGGATTAAAAATTGGGGAAATGGTTTTTATCTATATGAAAGTAATATCGTTGGTTCAATAAATATGTATGTAAAAATTCCGTTAGCTCATTTTCAGGATCGAATCTTTAAGGACCTGCTTCAGCAGTTTGTCTTTCTTATACTTTTTCTAGTTATGGCTCTAATTTTTTCATCAGTATTACATAGATTATTGGCTCGTACGCTTGATAGTCTTGCAATAACAACTACTGGCCTTCCGAATAAAATAAATCAACTTGAATCAGTAGTTTGGCCAACCAGTAATATTTCAGAGATTCATTCATTGATTTATAATTTCCAAACAGTGTTTTCAAGGCTAAAAGATATGTTTTATGAAAGTCGTTTGATGAACGATCGTTTGAGAAGTCAGGCGGAAATGCTGCAAACCTCAGAGAAGAAGCTTCACGAATTAGCGTTTTTTGATAGTTTAACATCATTGCCGAACCGTCAATACTTTCAAGAATCCTTGACTGAGGCTATTCGTAACGCTGAAGCGTATGAACAAAAGGTAGCCATTTTATTTCTTGATTTAGACCAATTTAAACAGGTAAACGATACATTGGGGCATGTTGCTGGGGATGAGCTTTTGATCATTGTATCTAGTATGCTAAAAAAAGTAGAAAGTGAAAAGGTACAACTTTACCGTCTAAGTGGTGATGAATTTGTCATGATTATGACTCACATGAAAGATCAAAAGGAAGTATGTGAAATTGCATTAAAAATAAAAGCAATGTTTGAAAAGCCGATCATTATTCGTGAAAATCTACTACATGTATCAAGTAGTATTGGTATTAGTATGTTTCCTGAGGATGGCAGAGATAAAGAAGTGTTAATTCAAAATGCGGATATTGCAATGTATCGAAGTAAAGCGAAAGCTGGGACAACGGTTGAGTTCTTTAATAACTTTATGAGAATCGAATTCCAAGACAAAGTGAATATGACTCATGAACTAAGGATAGCTGAAAGTGCAGAGCAATTTGAATTAGTTTATCAGCCTAAAGTCAATCAAAATAACCATTTAACTAGTATGGAGGCATTAATTAGATGGCATAATTCAAGGTTCGGTACTGTTAACCCAGGAATTTTTATCCCTTTGGCTGAGGATGCGGGACTGATAAAAAAGATTGATGAATGGGCTCTAAATGAAGCTTGTAAACAAAATAAAAAATGGCAGGATGAAGGATATCGAAAAGTGAAGGTTTCTGTTAATATATCCGCGAAGCACTTTAGTCAAGGATCCTTGGTGGATATGGTCAGGGAAGCGTTAAATCACTCTAAATTGGAAGCGAAGTATCTACAATTAGAGTTGACTGAAAGTGTTTTTATTGACAATATCATTGATGTCATTGAAATCCTTAAAGAGATAAGAGAAATGGGAGTATTCATTTCAATCGACGATTTTGGGAAAGGATTTTCATCATTAAGTCACTTAAATCAACTGCCACTTACAGAAATCAAACTAGATAAGGACTTTGTGAGAGATATAAATGCGGACTCTAAAAAAGGAATGATTGTCCGGTATATTGTTGACATGGCGAAACAGCTTTCATTTAATGTTGTTGTTGAAGGTGTAGAAACAATTGAAGAACTTCATTACTTAAATGAAGTTGGTTGCAATGAAATGCAGGGGTATTTATTTAGTAAGCCAGTGTCAAAGGACGTATTTGAACAGCTATTAAATTCAAAGAATCCATTAATTTAAGGAGTTTTTATCTTAATGAGTTGGAGATATATATGATGAAGTATCTTATTTACGCAATGTGCTTTCTCTTTTTAATAGGATGTGAAGAGAAGAATGCAGAAAATGATAGTCAATTATCAAAGCAGCTTGAGGAAAGTAGTAGACAATTGGAAGAAAACACACCCATTGAGATTGAATTGTGGTCCCATTTTGGGAACTGGGAAACTGCTATTGAACGTTTTCAAGAAGCGAATCCTAATATAAAAGTGAATGTAAATGTTTTACCGTATGAATCGTATGAAGACCTATATTTAAAGGCTTTAACCGAGGAGAAAGGTCCGGATATTCTTGTGTTTGAAAGTAATCATTTTGCAAATTTCACAAGTATTGATGGGCTAGAGAACTTAGCAGATGCGCCCTACCAGCTGGACAACTATAAAAGATTCTACTCGAACTCCGTGTGGGAAATTGGGGAATCGTTTAACGGTGAAAAGATGATAGGGGTGCCAATCTATAGTTACCCAATGGTAACATTTTATCGATCAGATATTTTAAAAGAGTATGGTTTTCCGTCTGAACCTGATGAACTTGGCGAATTTATCGAAGATCAACAAAATTGGCTTGAAATCGCAAGAACCTTAAATAAAGACCACCGTTCATCAATCCTTTGGGAAATGGAACCGATCAGTATTTACAATACAACAAGCAGTATGTTTGGGGAAAACCTCGAGTTTTTGAGAGATAGTGAAGATTTCTATCAGGCAATTACTCTGGCAAAAATAGTTAATGAGGAAAGCTTATCACCAAACATAAATATTTGGTCAAAAGAAGGACTCGCAGCACTAAAGGACGATCGTATTGCTATGATTTACTTAGGAAGCTGGGCAGCAAATCAAATACAACGATGGGCTCCTGAGCAAGAAGGAAAATGGAGGGTGACAAGGCTTCCGTTCAATCAATACGGTTGGAGTAATGCTTCGATCATGTCTATTCCCTCAAACAGCCAACACAAAGAAGCTGCTTGGAAATTCATAGAGTTCTATAACTTTTCTGAAAAAGATTCTATACCAAGCTTTGACATCACTCAAGAAAATCCCTATTTTGGGAATCAAAAAGACCAGCTTCTATATCAGGAGCTATCAAATCAAATACCAGACATTAATCTTACTCCACTTGATGAAGAGGCCAATTCTATCTGGTATGAATCCATAGGTTATGGACTGCAAAATGAATTAAGCGTAAACGAAATCATGAGCTTATTTCAGGAAAACCTAGAAAAGCAGCTAGGAAGAGACATTGAAATGCTGAAAAAGTGAGCAAGGTAAGCAAGGGGACGGTTCTCACGCTTCTAAAAGAAGCGCAAGAACCGTCCCCTTGCTTTAAATGATAGGCAATGTGATTTGAAACGTAGTCAGATCATCATCTGAATTGTAAACAATTTTACCGTGATTTTTTTCTAAAATATTTTTACAAACGAATAAACCGATCCCTGTACCCAATTTCTTTGTTGTGTAGAATGGTTCGAAAATGAATTCTGCAGCATCTGCACTGATCGTTGGACCGTTATTTGAAATCATAATGGTGATGTGCTCTTCGTTGACTTCTGAATGGATGTTAATAACTCTATATATGTCTTCTTCACAGACAGCATCAATGGCATTCATTAATAAATTTAGGAAAACCTGTTTTAATTCACTTCGATCACCGTGAACCTTGGCGTTCGCATCGATCGTTGAGGTAATCTGGATATTCCCGTCAACAATACTTGCATATAAGAAATCAGTCACTTCTTCAATTAACCCTTTAATCATAATATCTTCATCCCTGTTTTCGACAACAGTGTTCAACTTGGAAGTGTGGAGGAATTGAGAAATTTTAAACTTAAGTTGTTCAAGTTCACTGCTAATCACATTTACATAGGGTAGATTAGGATAATCGTTTTTTAATAGTTTAATAAAACCCATCACTGATGTAAGCGGGTTGCGAAATTCATGCACAAAGCTTGATGACATTTGGCCAAGTATAGCAAGTCTATCCTTATGAGTTTGTGTAATATAGACGTTTTTTTCTTGTAGTTTAAGGTCCTTTAAATCGGTGTATCGTGACACCGCATAAAAACAAAATAAATCAAACTTGCTATTTATTAAGTCGATGATAGTTTGGATCTCTTCTAGGATAATTCCAGAATGGGTGACACATTTTATAAGGATACTTCTGCCAAGATTAACATTATAAACAAATTCCCCAATGTTATTATTCGCGTCCACTCGCTCTTGAGCTACTTTGTGAGCCAATGATCTAAGATCGTCCTCTGACAACTTGCTGGTAATTGCATTTATGATGAGTTGGTACATTAAATAACCGTTTTCTCTGATCTGTGCTCTATTATCGACAGCGCTATGTACGATAATTTGTTCTTCCCATAAATCTAAGAATTCCTGTTCATTTTCTTTTAGAAAGTCACCTAATTTTATATAGCCGATACCTGTTTGTACATTCGTTTCCATCACAAGCCTACCTTCTATTTGAAAAATAGCATTTTGTTAGTCACTGCTGGAGTTCAATATACTAATCGAGATTCTTTTAAGATAAGAAAAATATAACACAATAGTTGGGATTTATATACAGGTAATTTGGAAGGGAGAGCAGAGGGAGGGGAGCAGCGGGACGGTTCTCACGCTTCCAAAGGAAGCGCAAGAACCGTCCCCGTGCTTCCGTATTTGTTATATAATGAAGGCGAAAGTCTAGTTATTAACTGTTGATAAGGTAGGTGAGTACCGGTGAAACCTTTAAGTAAGATGGAAGTTCATAAGTATTTGTCAATGTTAACAGTTGAACAACAAGAGTTTTTGGCAAGTACCTTGAAGCAAAGTAAGAAGAGTAAATGGCTTGAGGTACTAGCAAGGAGTAAGGGCCTTACTATAAGAAAAGAAACCACTATTGAAGAGTTGGAAGAGATGATTGATGATTGGGTATTGCTTGAGGTATTAGATAGTGGATATGGAAACCGAAACTATCGTTGTATGTGTGGTGCACCTCTGCGTTATCAATATGTTGTGTTAAACAAGAAAAGTGGGGAAGAAGTTGGTTTAGGGGTGGAGTGCTTTAAAAATCACACTAACCTCTCGGCTCAAGTAGTTACAGATGTGATTAAGGAATTTCATACCCTTGATTTACTAAGAGATGAAATTTTAGTAAAGGTTGCTAGGAAGCAACTATTTGATATCAATCCATACCTACATATAGATAACATCCCGCCAACTATCTTGGAGCAAGCAAAGTTAGGTATTCCCCTAACGGATCAACAAATTCTCACTTTGCAGCGCTTAAAAGAAGTCTACGATACAAAGATAAGAACAGAAAAGGTCCTTTCCGATTTAAAGCCGGAAGCAAGGAAAGCGTTTGATAATTTCTCTAAAAGGATTAAAGAGAAACTGATTGAAAAAATGTTGGATGACAAATTTGTGAGAGTTTTACCTGACGGATTTAATGATGCAGAAATAGAGCATTTTATAAGCCTTGGTTTTCCCCTGTTAGATGAGCAATTAGAAAGAGTCCACCAATTTAATCAATCGATAAAAGATCGTAGAAAAACAAAAAATAGAAACGAAGTAGAGGAATACTGGGAGAGAGTTCGCAAAGAGGAACAAAATGCTATATCAAGTATTAGAACTGGAGAAAAAACGCTTAATTATCAAACTCTGATCGAAAGGCATTTAACAACATTGCAGGACGTTCGAGAGAAGGAAAGTGCGTTGAGTGCTGGGATGTGGAAGGACTGGATAAAAGTACAAGAGATTGTCCGAAGCTGTAAGCGAGGGGAGGAAATTGATTATTCCAGTTTTAAGCTTAATTTAGGGATGATTTGTAATTCAATTAGAGTCGACAAGGATCGTTATCTTTGAGGGGAGCAGGGGGACGGTTCTCACGCTTCCCAAGGAAGCGCGAGAACCGTCCCCCTGCTTCCGTGCTTCGACAAAACCTCCCATGGAAAGTTTAGGTAAATAGGCTTATAATATGGTAGATTATGAGTGACTTTTACTATTTAGGGAGGATTTGGGCGAATTGAAGAAGTTATCGTTGTTATTTGTCTTTATGTTGTTATTTAGTACTTTATTTTCGTCGTTTGCTTTTGCAAACGATAACAAAGAGGACAAGCTTAAGCTTGTTGCTTTAGGTGATTCGATTACGTATGGTAGTGGACTAGCAGAGGGGAGTCTGCCTTTTCCTAGTTTAATAGGAAATGGATTCTTTGAGGTGGCCAATAAGGGCGTACCTGGTGCAACTTCAACAGATTTAAAGAATGGGCTAGGAACGGCTGCTGCGGATTTACAAGAAGCAGATGTTGTTACGATTACCATTGGTGGAAATGATCTATTAAGAAACCCTGTAATTGGAGAACTTTTGAGCAATCCAAATCCAACGATTTCACCTGAAGTTATCCAGCAGGAAGTCACTTCAATTGTGACGACATATACTCAAAACATGCAAGCCATTATTACTGGTATTCGTCAACAAACGACGGCACCAATTGTTATTTATACAATTTATAATCCGCTAGCTCCGAGTGATCAGGAGCCAGCAAAATCGATTCATGAACTTGGTGAGCAAATTTTAGCAGCAATGAATAATGTTATCACTATTGGTGGTGCTCAAGCTGGTCTATTAGTTGCAGATGCTCATGGTGCATTTGCTAACAATCAGGCTACATTGCTCGGGAGTGATCTGATTCATCCGAATGAAGCGGGTCATGAAGTATTAGCAGGATTAGCGACTCAATTATTAATCGATTTCATTCAACCAACTGAACCACCAGTAGAAGAAGAGCCAGGGGGTGAACCAGGTGAGGAAAAACCAGTTCTAGTGGCACTTGGAGATTCGATTACGTACGGTCTTTTTCTTGAAGAAGATGTGAGCAAGCCTTCAACACTAGCATTTCCTAACCTTATTGGTGGAGGAAGCCATGAGGTTGTCAATTTCGGTGTACCAGGATTAACTTCTACGCAATTATTAATGGGGTTACAATCAAATTCTGGGAGTCTAGCAGTACTTGCAAATGCTGATTTAGTGACGTTGAATATTGGAAACAATGATCTTTTACAAGTAGCTGGAATCTCTGAAGCCTTTATAAATCAAACTCCGATTCAACTAACGGAGGAGCTTCAACAACAATTAACAGCTGCCTCAGCACAATTTGGGCAGAATTTACAAGCGATTATTGCAACAATCCGTCAGCAAACGGAAGCGCCGATTGTCTTATTTAATATCTATAACCCATTTGGAGCAAGTGAAGATCCATTTGAACAATCATTGCACCTGTTTGGTGAACAAATTGTTCCACTTTTAAACGAAACTATCATTCACCCAGTTGCTGCAATGCCTGGCTTATTAGTAGCTGATGCCTACACAGCGTTTGCTGGTCATCAAGCTGAATTTATTACATTTGATAAAATTCATCCAAATGCGCTAGGTCATCAAGCTTTAGCTGCAGCTGCTGATGCTGCATTAGTTGGCGAACCGCCGGTTGAAGAGGAGCCACCAGCCGAGGAAGAACCACCTGCTGAAGAGCAGCCACCGGTTGACGAAGAACCAGTTGACGAGGATCCAGTGACTGAAGAACCTGTAGAGGAAGATCCTGTCGTGGAAGTACCAACTGATGAAGAGGAAGATAAAACGCCAATCGTTGTAGCTCCTGTTAAAAAAGATACAACTAAAAAAGGAAATGAACTTCCAAACACCGCAACAGCAAGCTATAACTACCTATTACTAGGCGCAGCTCTCTTAATCGCTGGAGCCAGCCTAAAAGCATGGGGGCGGTTCTCACGCTTCTCTGTTCAACGAAGCAATTAAAGAAGCATGGGGACGGTTCTTGCGCTTCTTTGTTTCGGAGGCAATTAAATAGGAATAAAAAAACAGGAAGGGACTTTATTTAAGTCACCTTCCTGTTTTTTTGTTGTGTATAATATATAGAGAAATTCAGTTAAATCCGGCTCCGTAAACGTGATACAGTCACTAGTTTTATCCGTGTTGAGTGTTAAACACAGATCACCAACGCTGAACTCAACAGAAATTAATGTTGACCACCAATGTCCATGGTTGAGAAAAATTCATTCCCCGACGATTGTTCTATTACTAACTGGAAGCATGAGAACCGTCCCCGTGCTTCCTTTTTTCTTATTCAAAGATTGTGTTTGATAGTAGGCGGAATAGGTAGTCTGTGTGATCACGGAAGCCTGGTTCAAGTCCGATGAGTGTTACGTCTTTATTTTGTTCTTGGACAATCACCGCTTGACCGATCGCTTCAGTTCTATTTCTCCAGTGTCCTGCAACAAAGAAGTCTTCTGTGTTTCCGTATGTTGCAATTACATTTGTTTCATTAACATCTGTAAAATAAGCAGGGCGATAAACGAATCCAATATCGTGCTCACCGTAGCCATTTGTAATCGCTGATTCTGACATAGAATAATCAACTTTGACAATCCCGTTACTGTTGCCTCCACCTTTTTTCACTGTTACATTTGTTAATCCAAGTCTTTTAGTTGCATCTGCAGAAAGTGCACCAACTGAAATATATTTTCCACCGTTATCAAGGAAGCTATTTACATTTTCTTTGAAAAGAGTGAGTTGATCAGTATTTAATAACCAGAAATCACGATTTGCCGCACTTGATTGGCTTGTTGATAGTAGGCTACTTGTAGCACTATAAACAAACACATCAAATCCGTCTAACCCTTTTGTTGCGACATCACGTGGGTGAAGTTCTGTCACATCAAATCCTAAGCGCTCAAGAGAAAGCTTTGTACCAGCATGTGATTGGACTTTACCAATTCCGCCATCCTTTAAAATAGCAACTTTAACAGAAGTTAAATCACTAGTATTAGCAGGAACCGTCGTTGTTTTAATCGTTAATCCAGATTGGCTCACTAGATTTTTTACGATATTGCTTGTACCGCTAAAATAGAAGTTACCATCCGTTCCTTTTTTAACAGCAATATCATTAGCTAATAATGAGTTTACTAGATTTACTGCTTGAACAGATGAATTTGGGATTAGGAATGGACCTTTTCCAACAAGTGTACCTTGCTCATTTACTTTGTTCACTTTTACGGACTGAACGTTTACATCAGATTGAGTAGGAGTTGCTTCAAAGCCCCAAAGCTCAGGTAAGCTCCATGCAGAGATGTCATACATCGCCGGAGTATCATCGGAAATGTCTTCACCGTCCCAAAGCATCGTGTTAGCTAGACCAGCTTTTGCTTGATTCATAGAAACAAGGTATGTTCCAGCTGGATAGGTGACACCATCTACTTTGAACGCTTTCTTTGCTTCCTCAACCTGAATATCATTCGTTAATAAATGGTTCACTGCTTTTTTAGTAACCGTAGGGTCTTGCTCATTTACAGGTAAAATATATGATTTAGGGAAGAAGCCTTCCTCATGTGTTGGGTGATCAAACATAATTCCACGCTTGAAAATTTCAATTTGGTCGGTAATCATTTCTGTTCGATTTTCACTAGCATATGTTAACGCACCGATCATCGCATCATACGTCCACTTCACACCGTTTTCATCGTTTGTTGGTGCTTCAAGTGTATGAGCAAATGAGCCATGATACATCGCATACATTGGTGTGAAAATTGGTGGGTAATCATCCCAGCCTGCTGCGTCATCACGAGCAGGAATATACGATCCTACCATGTTTTGATAAAGAGTTGAATCCGTAAAGTCTGTTTCCTTGTCCTTCATAATTTCAGTTTCCATTGCTACGGCAGCATCAAGTGCATGCTTCATGTATAAATCATATTCATAGTTTGGATTATGTGGTGGTGTACAAGGCTCGATTAATCCTTGAAGGTTTGGCCCATAATTTTTTACATATCCATGTAAATCTAAAACAACCATTGGATTCCATTCTGTCATTAATTCTACAGCAAGCTTTGTTTCAGGCTGTGATTGAGTAATGAAGTCACGGTTTAAGTCAATTCCATTTCCATTAAAACGAGTTCCGTCCACACGTCCATCAGGATTTGCAACTACATTGAAGATCAAAATGTTATTTTCTAAAATCGTTGATGTTACATCATCGTTTTGTGTTGCTAATTGTTCAATTAGTTGAATCGCAGCATCAGTTCCGACATATTCTGTTCCGTGTACTGAAGCGTTGATCATGACTGGTACTTTAAAGTCAGGATGTTTCGCAATCCAATCTTGTGCTTTTTCAGGGTTTTTGAACATTTGCTTTCTTAGTGCTTGGATCTGACCGTACTTTCCTTTCACACTAGGATCTGAAACAGTGACAACATACAAATCGTGACCCTGTGATGACTTTCCTTTTACTTCAACTGTGATTCTATTGCTTTGTTTTGCAATCTCTTGAAGCTTTGAACCGATCTCGGAGTATTTAAGAAAATCGTAGTGTTCAGAATTGAATAAGCTTTTTTCTGCTTCAATAAGCTCGATGCTTTGTGCATTTTTATACGATTGCCCTCCGTTTGCTAATGTATTATAAGGGATGCTTGCAAGCAGGGTGAAAGATAGTGCTCCTGCTAATATCTTTTTTGAATATTTCATCTATGAATTCCTCCGTATCGTATTTATGTATATTCCTAATATTGAATAATAATAAGAATTATTGAATATAAATACAATGGGTCATAGTGTTTATTTTAAATGTGATAGATTTAATGTTTTTGAGTCTTACTTCCTAGGTAGTGGGAAGCAGTGGGACGGTTCTCACGCTTCCAAAGGAAGCGCAAGAACCGTCCCACTGCTTCAAAGTTAAACATGTGGTATCATAGCATTTTTAATTCATAAGGTGTATAGGAGAGATCAGCGTTGTTGTGGATTGTGATCGGGGTTGTGGTTTTTATTATCGGTACGCTTCTTACTAGGAGTCTTGGTGGAGGAGTACTAGCAGTAGTTGGTTTCATCCTATGGAGGTTTGGGCTGTTAGGTCCGGTTGTGTCATGGATTGTTAGAATTGCAAGATCCGCTTATAACTATGTTAGAGCAATTATTGAGGTTATTAAGGATGAATTTTCGAACGCGAGTGATGCGGCGCTCGTTTTTATTAGTACAAAAGTAGATTTTGTTATGGGTGTTGTTATTATATAAGCAAGGTAAGTATTCTACAAAAGAAGAAGACTACTTTGTGAGGCAGTCTTCTAGTAGAGTTGATATTTAGCATTATTTTTTGATGAGAATGTCTTTAAGAACAAATTTCTCAATGACCTTTGCAACACCATCATTCATATTCGTATCAGTTACATAATCTGCAATTTCCTTGATATCGTCCGGCGCATTGCCCATTGCTACACCAAGCCCAGCAAATTCGATCATTGCCTGGTCATTATAGCTATCACCAATGGCGATTACTTCTTCACGTGTTATTCCGCAGCTCTTAATTAGTTGGTCTAGACTTGTCCCCTTCGTCACACCTTTTTCAGTGAATTCAAGAAAATATGGCTTCGAACGCATCACGCTAAAATCCTCAACTAATTCCACTTGAAGCTTTGCTTCGACTTCTTTTAATCGATCAGGATCACCTACCATTAAAACTTTAACCACTGGCTCTGTTACACCCTCAATAAAGGACTCTACCAGCTTAACTGGAAGCTTTGTAATGTCTGATTCCCTCATTGTATAAGGATTATCATCGGCAGTAATAATTTCATCACCGATATATGTGTGGATAAAAACTCCTTCACGACGGCTAAGCTCATATAATCTTTGAACATCGTTTATCGGTAATGTACTAATAAACAAATCCTCATTTGTTTTGCAGTTAATAATTTTCCCTCCATTAAAAGAAAGGATAAAGCTCTCATATTCAGCTAACGATAACTCGCTTGCAATTGGCTTCA
This sequence comes from Litchfieldia alkalitelluris, assembly GCF_002019645.1. Classification (GTDB taxonomy): domain Bacteria; phylum Bacillota; class Bacilli; order Bacillales; family Bacillaceae_L; genus Litchfieldia; species Litchfieldia alkalitelluris. The sequence continues at coordinate 806,729 of NZ_KV917374.1, forward strand.
TTCCAAAAGTCGGGCGACCAGATGCAAGCACGACCTTTACACCATTATCTTGTGCCTGCATTAACGCTTTTTTTGTACGATCCGAAATCGAGTGGTCATCACGTAATAATGTATCATCTAAGTCAAGTACAATCATTTTATACGACATGTTGTTCGTCCTCCCTTTTACATGAGTATAATTTTACTAAAGTTTGAAGGAACATGGAAGTGGACAAGTTGTTAACATGGGGGAGCAGGGAGCATGGGGACGGTTCTCGTGCTTCTTTTTTATTTGTGAAGGGGTTAAGTGGTTTAATGAATCGAGGCCATTTGTTTTATTTATCGTATTCTCAGTTTTAAGCCATTGGCCTTTAACCTCAATACTTGCTCTTTTGAACTTATACAAGCCTGGTCCAAGAAGCCTGATAACTTCGCAAACAATATCGATTTGACAACACTGAATGGATCCGAACGGACCACCGTGGTTAATTATCATTGTGATAAATAGGTGTCGGACCCCTGCTCCATTGCTGACTGGAAGCACGAGAACCGTCCCAGTGCTTCCCCGCGTTTCCCCTTGTTGCAGGAAGCACGAGAACCGTCCCCGTGCTTCTCCCCGCGTTTCCCCTTGTTGCAGGAAGCACGAGAACCGTCCCCGTGCTTCTTCCCGCGCTTCTTGTTGCAGGAAGCACGAGAACCGTCCCCGTGCTTCCCTAAAAGAAGTGGACTCGGTTTTTGCCTGTTTTTTTGACTTGGTATAGTGCTTGGTCTGCTAGTCTGATGACCTCACCTATATTGTCGTTGTGCGTGTTGAACACGGATCCGCCAACACTGCAACCAACAGATACGGTTTGGCCATCGATGGTAATAGGTTGGTTAATCATTGAGATAATTCGTTCCCCGATGATTTTGCCATTTTTGACTGGATCATTCTTTGCGGTTAAGACGATGACGAACTCATCTCCACCAATTCTTGAAACGAGTTCTTCACTGCGGATATTTTGTTTCAAGCGTGAGCCAACTTCGATGAGCAGTTTGTCTCCTGCTTCATGGCCCAGTGTGTCGTTTACGGATTTAAAACCATCTAAATCTAGGTATAAGATCGTTAAGTTTTTATGCCTTTTTGTGATTTTTTCCAAATAACGTTCAAGAGCATTTCTGTTCGGAAGGCCTGTAGTGGTTTTGTGGGCGACTCTTTCCATTTTTTCAAGCTCAGTCTCGGTATTCATTAGGTTTGTAATGAGGTTTCTTAAGGAGTTTGATAACACTTCAATTTCTTTAATTCCCTGGTAGGGTGGGATTTCAACCAGTTCACCTTCTCTTAGTCGATTTGCTACTGATGAAATTTCTTCTAAGGGACGCGCTACATTACCCGCAATAAACCAACCAAATACCGCAAAAAGCACGACCAGTATTAGTCCAGAAGTAATAAAGTAAATCAGTAATTCAGTCGTTGAGGAGTAAGCCTCTTCAACAGGCTGTAACGATAACAGTCCAACCTAAACCTGGATAATCTTTATACCCTTCTGTTAACACATAGCCAGTTAAATACTGTTTGCCATCATCCCAAGTTTCTAGGCTCCAGCCATTTTTATGAGTTTTGGCCAGTTCAACACTATTTAAATTTAAAGAATGACCAATCATTTCATCTGGTCCAAGAATAACCACATTGTCATTTTTACTAACAATAAAGAATTCAATATTTTTTCTAGTTTGTAGGGTAGTTAACATAGCTGCTTCTACTTCTCTGACCCAGTCCCAGCTTAAATGGGTTGCTAATACCCCAATGAAATTATTATCAAAATCATAGATAGGGGTACTAATATCAACAAATTTCATCGGTTCCCAGTTGGGTTTGGTAATAAATTTGCTAAAAGAACGGCTTCATGTACATCGCCGATAAATGTCTGTTCGACCGCTTCATAGTAAACCGGTCTTTTTCAGAGATATCAGCATCCTGTAGAATACTATCAGTTGAAGATAGAACATTACCGTTTTTATCAGTAAGCAGCTAAAGGAAGGAAAGCTAGACTTTACTTGATTTAGGAGATTCTCCACTTGATCTAAATCCCCTGGCTGCCTTATTTCCTTCAACTCACTAAGCACTTTAACTTCACCATATCTTGACCACATATATTGATCAAGATTATCTCCCGTTAAATAAGCAACCTCAGCAAGCGAACTCCCAATTTCCGATTGAACTTCATGAATCGAACGTTGACCAATGATAATACTCAAAGTTAAAACAATATAATTACAATTCCACAACAATAATCGACAAACGTTTTTGTAAACTACTAGTTAGATGCATAAAAACTCTCCATGATATGTATGAAATGAAATATATTTTAACATAAAAAGCGCCATTTGAACTTGTGGAGTGATTAGATTCACATCGTTCATTATATTTTTTGATAAAAAAAGGAACGGGCTGTTTAGTATTAAGCTAAATAAACAGACCCGTTTTGGTATTGGTAAGGTATTTCATCCAAATCTATATGCTTACTCATTGATTTGGTTGTATAATTTGTCAATTTCAGATTGCTTTTTATCTAAAGTGTCTTTTATCGTTCGTTTTAATATCTCTTTTAGTTCATCGCTAAATTCTTCCTTGTTAAATAGCTTTTGAAGGTATGCAACAAAGGTTTGCCGAACAGCAGTGTTGATTTCCGGATCATTATAATCACTTTTGAATTCTTTAAGAGATAATACAAGTTGGAAACCAAGCATTTCCATTTCAATATCTACTTTCTCAGACTTTTCGAGTGGCTCTGTGGGTGTCGAGATGAATTCTGAAAAATCATGTTCAAGCACTTCAGAGAATTTCGCTAAAGTTGCAAGTGATGGATACCTAACCCCGTTCTCGATCATGGAGATGGCACTTTGTGATAAATCTACTTTTTGAGATAAATCATTCATAGTCATTTTTTTATTCTTACGGGCCATTTTTATTTGTCTACCAAGTTCCACGTACATTTCCTCTGGTTTTTTACTCATCGTTTTACCCCTCGATTATTATTTTAGTTAAAGTATACACAATTGAAATATTATTATCAATATTACTTTTTCACTAAATATGAAAATGTGTAATATTAACATTGGATTTTTTGGTTTTTTTTAAAATAAAGCTTAATGAATTTTTAAAAAATTGGTTATTTGTTAGTTTACAAACTTCACTTTAAGTTATATTATAACTATATGATATATAACACGATAATGTGAATAAAGAGGTGTTAAATTTGCTCTTGAAAAAAAATATACTTAAAACATTATTTATTTCGGATTTAGAATTGATGGAGGTGAATGGTCAAAGTAACACAAAACAGTATGTGATTAGGGCCCACCGGAAAAATGATTTCATCTCGATTGTGATTGAGTCTGATGTGCAACAAAATCTGTCGTTGTATATGACCTTTGTTAACGGGTACCGGGAGAGAATTGAGGATCAGCCCCAAATTTGTAAGCTACTTTTAGAAAAAGTTGCATAATAATTGAGGCTGTCTATGAATACTGTTTTATAGTTGGACTTTAATCATCTTCATTTTATGATGAATATTTTCCCAAAGTGAGTCATTCTGTGATAATTCTTCAATAGAATTTGCAATTACATTTAACAAAGTTTCTTTTTGGTGAGAACTGCTTTTTATCATCGTTTCAATTTCAATTAAAAGTTCTTTCGTACATTTTGTGTAATAATCATTGGAATTTTGAAATTGTGATTTTTGAAAATTATATGGCGCCTTTATGACTCGAATCACTTCATCATAGTATTCCTGAAAGTCTTTTAATTCAAGGATAGTCAGGTGCTTAGTAACTATTGTTTCTACCAATGGAGAGATACGAGTGTTTTTATAGGACACGTCCTGTATTTGTCCAGGAACTCCTGTTTGTTGAAGTGATTTCAATAGATTCACCAGGGTGTCGACAAAGTTACGGACCCCAAAAGCATCAAAATCCATATTCTCTGAGAGGGAAATCACTTGGTTCTGCTTTAATGCTATTGTTGAGTGTTTAAATTGGTCCCAGTTAAGAAAGTGGTTTTTAGTAGGATTAAGCCAGTAATTTTTCCAGTGTAGTCCATCCTCGCTAAGCACGAGTCCAAATGAGCAAGTTTTATATAAGGTTGTATCAACAAAAGCAATTACTTTATTCTCTTGGAGATTGGGAAAGTTATTATGTAAGCTCTCCTGTTTTATCTTTGGAAGTTTTGAATATAGGAAAAAGTCATCGTTCTCAATCTGAGAACATATATTTTGGATCGATATCAAATTCATCCTGTTTTACATCCTCTCAATGTTATAAACTATGAAAATAGTCCTAGTGATACTAAGTTTTTAAACATTATTATCATACTAAGGATATTAAAATATGGTATAATTAGTCAACTGAATTATCTAAAACAGGTACTTTGCCTCTTTGTGTTATAAGGGCTTTTATCCTGAAATGTCCATGACTAGAGGAATGTTTTCTAGTGATCTATTAGAGATTATTGGAGCAATGATGAAGAATAATTTTAAAGGAGAAATTAATACATGATTCATGATGTGAATGTAAAAAGAAATAAAGTATTAAAGATGTTTGCTTCTATTAAAGATACTGTCTCTCAAGAATCAATTAAAGAGTCAGGGTTAATTGGTACGATTAGTAAGTTAAGAAGCTCTAGCTTCCGCATTGCATTAGTTGCTCCGTTTTCTGCTGGGAAATCAACATTTGTAAATGCGTTGATTGGAACAGATTTATTATCAATGAACGTGTTAGCGGAAACTGCTGCAATTACGAGACTGAAGTACGGGACAGAGAAAAGAGTTGTCGTTACTTATCGTGACGGAAAGAGAGAAAGCTTTCCAAAGTCTCCTTTAAAGCAAGTTACTGATAGAGAGATGAAAGAATTTCTAAAAAGCAAAACTACGGTTACTCGTGACGATTCTAACATATCTAAAGGACCGCGTGTTGAAGAAATTGTAGAATCTGTTGATGTTCATTGGGATCTTGATATTTGTAAAGGTGGAGTAGAAATTGTTGATACACCGGGTTTATTTGCTAGGCATAGCGAACATGATCAAATTACTAACAAGGTCTTACCGACGGTCAATGCAGTCCTTTTCATCATCGAACCTGATAATGTTGGTGATAGCAACTTTTTGAATGTGATTGCTGAATATGTTGAAAATGCGAAAAACAGTAATTTAGATACAGAAGGTAACCACATCTTCTTTATTATTAATAAAATCGATCAATTTACTGAGGAGCAAGTCCTGCATGCGAGGGAAGAACTTTATCGAGTGGTAAGTCCGCTTTTAAGCCACCCCCAAATCCTTGCTGTTTCTTCTTATTTTGCCTTAAAAGCCAGAATGTATGACAACGGTCAATTGTCTTTAAATGAATTAAAGAGAGACCAACACATCTCATTTGTGGATGAGGAAGGGTTTGTTGTTTCCGGAAGACAAATTACTGAAAATGATATTAAAACGATACATACGATAAGTAGAATGAATGTGATAGAACAAGAATTATCTGCCTTTTTTGAGAATAAAATTAGTCGGATGGTGAATGAATCAATTGATGCTCTGAGGGCGCTTTGTGAACGTGAAATAAAGGATTCAATTGAACTTGCTCAGTTAATGCAAAAGAAGATTAGTCAAAAAGAAGGTGAATATGATAAAAAGCTGGAGGCACTAAGAAACGATTTTCAGCAGCTAACAAAGCAATTGAAAAGAGAAGTAGAACGAAGCGCAACAGCAACTCTTGTTGGAACATCTACAGGTAAATCAGAGATTGAAGAAGTAATTGACATGGTGAAGAAAGTGACTACAGCAAAGCTTGTTCACGAAATTAGAAAAGAATTAACGGAGACTTGGGAAGAAAAAAAAGACCAATTGACTGAAGAAAACAGTGATCAAATCCTGGACCAATTTGTTGAAAAACTTCTATTAAAATTAGGTGCAAGAAAAAAAGCACTTATTCGGACATCATTTCGTTCCTTAGAGATTAAATATGAAGCCTTTACAGAAGAGTTATTGGAGAAATTCTCTCGATTTGAAGATAACGTAAATCAAACATTTAGTAAACAGTTAGATTTACCGATGCTACAAAAACAAATGGCTTTCTTTCAAAAAGACCAACTGCTATCAGATGTAAGAAGTGACATCGAATCCTTATTTGAGATGACTTCATATGACGTTTCTAGTCAGCTAAAGGATCGAATGAAATTGATGATGGAACTAAGTACCTATCAGGTAAATGCTTCAGGTTTTTTTAATAGACTTAAAGCTATATTTGGTAAAGCTGAAAAGGTCAACGTATTTGATTTGGAAGGTTTTAAGGAAAGTATGACCGACCTTGTTTCAGAGCTAATTGCCAATGCGGAAGAAGAGCTGCGAATTGACTCTAATGGGATTTCACTTGAAATTAATAAACGAATCATCGCAGTTAATGATAAGTATCAAACTCATATTTTTGAACGAATTGAGCATTATCAAAGTTGGAGAGAGCGGAATATTACCAACTTAATTGATGAACTTAAGGGTGAAAAAGGGAAGGCTCTTGAGTTACTTTCTGAGAGAGAGCGAGTTAGTCAAACATTAGAACGCCTGTTAAGAAAGCTTGATCATCTATATGAAGTTGAGTTCGTTGAAAAAGGAGGGACAGTACATGCAGTTTAATAGATATAAAGATAATGTAAGTCGTTATATTGATGATTATTATGAAAGTTTAGCTAAAGAAATATCACAACGGCCAGAGAGTTCCTATCCTATCATTTTTGAGGAGGAACTCTCTACTATGAAGAGGTACTCTCATTCTTTATTTAAAGAAGTGTTATTTGAGATGCAAGATGTGCTTGAGCAAACCTTCAGCGAGGATAAAGTCCAAGACAAATTAAACGAAGTGAAGAAAATGACTGAGCAAGCACAGATTCAACCTATATCATATATTCCATCTGAAGATAAACAAAAGTCGCTGCTTGTGAAGACAGGAGTGGAAAAGAAGGTTGTGAAAGACACTTCTTTATCTCATTATAAGACCCCAACAATCTCAGGATGTGTTTTAGGGGCTACAATAGGGGGATTAGTGGGAAAAACTTTATCAATCTCAGCACTAGGAGCATTGTCTGGTGGGGTACTTGCCTATACTGCAACTTACTATTACATACAACGGAATTTTTCTCAAAAACAGAAAAAATACGAATTTGTGAATAAACCTCAAAACGAAACACAAAACATAGGAGCTGTTATCGAGCGCCGCAAAGATCAGGTGAAGAAAAACCTAATATCAACCCTTGAGAATATTGAGAATCGGTTCTTTAGAATATAATACCTTTTGATGTTTTGTAATAAAAATAATATTTTTAAAAAAAGTGCAAAAAAATTAAAAATTAGTATTGAATATAATATCACTAAGTGATATATTATTAACAGAGGTAAAACATAACGATAAAGAAAGAAGGTTAACGACATGGTTGATGTTCAAATTCTAAGAGTCAAAGATTTGTACGAAGAACTTCAAGTAACTACGATTCACTGGCTCCAGACATACACTGGTAAGTCGTTTGAGACTCTTGAACTTCTGTTATTAGATGAAAAGGTACTTCAAATGGATCGTACCACCTTAAACCAGATGTTTAAAACAATGGAAGGTGTTGCATCGGGAGTTGAAGTAACGCTTTATTCACTACAATCAGATATCACTGAAAGACAAACATTTCATGTGGAGATTAAACAAAGAAAGTCCGGCTTTAGTTTTGATATGCCGCTTCATTCGTTGTTATCTCCAGAACATACAGAAAATCAAAATGTTGATTCCTATTTAAAATACTTATTTATTCAGATTGCAGCACTTCAATTTGCGTTTGAAGACCACCAGGAAATTACTTCTGCCTATATAGGAGAAATTTTAAATTATTTTTATCAAAATGAGTTAGAGATGACTAAGGAGGATTTACCAATGGAATTTAAGCAAGATACGTTCAGATTAAAAAGTCAAACAGAAGTAAACACGGAAGAAAATGAGTGGGAAACTTCTGATTTCGCAGAAGTTAAATTAGATGTGGAAGATGATTTTACTTTCGGTTTAGATGAAGAAGATGATGAAGAAGTGGATGAAGACGAATTAGATGATGATTTGTTTGGTGCTGAGGAAGAAGAAGAAAGTACAGAGGTTGCTTCTGCTGAATTTGAAGTGGAAGAAAGTGTGTCTACTGAAAACACTCTAGTTATTGACTTTGCGTCATTAAATCAAAATTTTAATGAAATGTATAAATTGGCAGCGGCAGATGATCGCGATCAGTTAAAAAGTTTAAAAGCGGATATTTGGGAGTTTGAAATGAGTGTTGAAGAGAATGGGTTGAGTGAAGATGATGTTAACAGCTTAGCTTATACGATTCTCGAGACGGTAGGAACTGATGCAGTTGTCATGAAGTGGCAGATTGCTACGGCAAAGCAATTGTTACAACTTATTGTTAAGTGATATCACTCATAACTAACTAGAGGCTGTATTCTTCATACAGCCTCCTAAAGGAGAAGCGCTACATGAAACTTGATGGATTTAATTTTGAAAATGATATTTTAATGCTTGATTCAAACATATTCATGAACGAATCGTTTCGAAATTTTTTAAAAAATGATTTGGTTATTGCGATTAATAAATATCGCGAAACGAAAGACTCAAACTATGTTGTTAACATTCCAAAAACAGTGGCTGAAGAGCTTGAGAAATTAAAAATTGCTGAAGGTTCAGAATCTCTTCATAAGCGCACAGAAGCATTTAAAGGCTATGAAGCATTGGAGTCTTTAGTTACTAAAGGGTATGCAAGATTAGTTAAATCCGATTTAACTGGGGTTGTGAATGGTTTTAATGATGTAGCAGTCCTGACGATGATGATGGAGCTACGTCGACATAAGAACGTATCCGTTATAACAAATGACCGTGATTTTGCTACTGATTTATTAAATATGAATCTATTAAAATCAGTGAAGACTAGAAAAAAAGTTAGAGTGTTTTTCATCAATCTTAAGCAATCAAAGTTGCGGGAATGGGATTTAAATCGAGATCGTGAAGCTGAACGTTTTCCAAATGAAATAGGTTAAGGAGGGGTCTAGGTGCAAGAAAGTATAGCTATAGATATTCAGAAAGAATTAATCTTTATTGATCATCACTTATTTACCGAATACCTTCAACTTAAAGGTGAAGAAAAAAACCGATATCGTCACTTCTTAAAAAATATTTTGCCACAGTTTTTGAAGGACAAAAAGAAAGAGAAGTCCAGCTTCTATCTCTATTTGCCTGAATTTTCCGCAAAACAGTTAGTGGAAGAGGTAAAAGTAGATCCAGAGCTTGAGAGAATTGTTAGCTTATATAGTTCACATAAATTTATTAAGCAATACGGGACAGAAGATTACTTCCCATCTGGAAAAAATCCCACGAATGGATTATCACTAAAAGAAGAGCAGGTTTTTTATAAAACGTTACTAGATGACGTTCGTGGCCAGGATATGACTAAAGACATCCTATTAATCACTGGTCATGCGCATGCTCGTCAAAACGGAGATGGGTTAGTAGATGCTGGAATTGCCCGAGTTGGTTGCTTCACGCTGAAGGATGGCTATGTTGAATATAAAATTGTGGAACCAAAAGAAGGGGAAACAGTGGTTATTCAAGGTAAAACATTTAAGCTTGGGAAGCGAATGACTGCTGGAGGAGAAGCGGCAATATTTGACCTCGGTAATGAACACAGCGACTTTGTTGCAAAAATTTATTGTACATCTCTGGATGAACAATCACTCAAACCAAACTGTGTAAAGTTTAGAGATTTGATGAAAAAGAGAACAGAAAAGCTAGAGGATTACTTTGCTAACCCCCAATATCAAATTCGAGATTCACAGTTAATTTTCCCTTTACTTCCAATACATGACGAACAAGGTGTTTTGATTGGGGTTGTAATGAAGAAGGTAAAAGATGGTACAGAACCTGCTAAGCAGCTTCATGATATTATCATGAACGATAGATGGCCATTTGAAGGTTTTGAGCGTAAAGACCTTTTAACTCTCGCACACCAAATCGTGAAAAAGGTTAAGAAAGTCCATGATCATGGAATTATAATTGGTGACATTAATCTGCGTAATTTCTTGGTTACAGGCAATAATTCTGAAACACTTAAAGTCTATTTAATTGACTTAGATGGATGTCAAATTGAAGGTCATCCTTCCTATTATGAAACTCCAAACTATCGTGACCCACTCTGGGACTTTGCGTCCGGTAAGCCACGATCAGTTGAAAATGAAGTGTTTACTCTTCTAGTTCTATTATTTGAAATCATTCACCTCGGTGTTCACCCATATTCTTATACGGGTGGTGCAGGAAAGAATTTGATTAATGATTGTCAGGAAAATATGCAAAACCGTGATTTTCCATATGTAAAAGGAAAGCCGATTAAAAGTGCTCAAGGGATGTTTGCTCCACCTACAGCAAGATTTATCTTCTCTCATATGCCAAAACCAATGTGTAATTTATTTAGAGAAGCGTTTGGGAAAACGGAGGATGGCATTCAAGATTATCGTCCGAAAATAGAAGAAGTGATTGAAAAGCTAGAAGGTTACATTAAAATTGTTAGGAAATATAAAGATAATAATCAGCTTCGACCAGATACATTCGGAATGCCGAAGAAGCATCGTGTGGATTTTGAATGTTCGCACAAAGATTGTAAAGGGAAAACGCATTATCGACATATAAAGGATATTGTTTCTAGACTTGAAAAGGGTAAAATTGAGAAATATCTGTTTTGTGGTAAACATCTTCAAAACTATCACAATATTATCAAAATGGAAAAGAAAGCAAAGTCAGAAGAGGAAAGACTGGAATTCAGAAAGCTTTGGCAATCTCAACATGAAGAAAGAAATATTGTAAGTGTAGTTGACCGCTTCTTTGATGAAAATGAGAGTCACGAACTACTTGGAAAATGGGAAGAGTTAAAAGGGAAATTCTTTGATCAAGATGGTAGTGCGAGTTCCAGTTCGTTTAGACCAGTTCAACCTAATGGTGGTGGAACAAATATGAAAACGGGATTCGATCAGGCAGCATCGGCAAAGGAAGATGAAAAAACAACAATACGTAGCTTACTTGATAAATTATTCGGATAATTATCCGAACAAAGAGAGGATGTTCAAATATGGGAAGAAGTTTAGCTGAAAAATACGAGAATATATTAATCCAAAAAGGAAGAATTGAAAAAAGTCGTGGAGCGAAGGTTCCTGTTGTAATCCTTGTTGATACAAGTGGTTCAATGAATGAGAATAACAACATCAATAAATTAAACGAAGGCTTGGATGTTTATTTCAAGGAAATGAAGGGTGATCCTACCGTCCAAGATCATATTGATATTGCGATCATTTCATTTGGGTATAATGAAGTTCAATTAGCAGTTAATTTCGCTCACATTAAGGATCAACGCCTGCCAGTTTTCGCTGCTGGTGGTGGGACACCAATGTGTGAAGCGATCACACTTGGTCTTGATATCCTTGAAGACCAAATTGAGGTCTATAAAGAAGAGGGTGTTCCATTCCATCCACCTCATTTGATTATTATGACAGATGGTATGCCATCAGTGTCAGGTGTATATGACAGCCAAAACCGTGCGATTGAACTAAAACCAAATGATGACGAATTTATCCGTACACATGCTGCTTTCCGTAAATTTATGGATAATTTCAACTTGGTTTCCATTACAATCGGTGTAGGTGAAGAAATCGAAAATCCATTCTTTTTACAAAAGTTCGCTTCAAAACCGGAAAACGTTTTAAAGCTAGATGAACGCAATATTGTAGAATTCTTTAAACTATTAAGTAAAAGTACCTCGATTCTATCACGATCAGTACCAAGCTCAAGTAATAGTATGGAATTTGAAAAGGCTGATTCTAGAGGCGTTGTTTCGGAGTGGAAGGCATAATTAACCTTCATCAATAACTGGTCGCCATAGTAGGAAGATATATGAATGTAGTCATGTATCACTAGTATGGCGACTTATCTATTTACTTTGCTTAAGAAGTCTTGTTAGGCCGTTTGAATGGGAATCAAAAAGCCTTGAAAAATATGTTCGAACTAATTGTATATAAACCGGGGGGATTGTCATGACACATCAAATGACTTTAATGGAACGAATGAACCGTAAAGAATTGAAGGAAGCAGGTATTCGTAATAAAGGTCATAAGCTTCCATTAATGTTGGTGCTAGATACAAGTGGGAGTATGTTACACAATAATAATATTGACAAATTAAATCGTGGTGTTCAGTCATTCTATAATGAGATCTTAGAAGATCCGATTGTCCGTGAGCATTTACATGTTAGTTTGGTCACTTTCGGTGAAGGTGGAGTGCAGGTTGCTACAGACTTTGGGAATCCAGCTGAGCAAGAAATCCCTGTCCTAAAAGCGGGTGGATCATCCCCGTTATGTACCGCGATCATGACTGGACTTGATCTTTTAGAAGATCAAATTGATATTTATAACAACTTCGGAATTACTAGCCATCCGCCGGTTATGATTATCTTAACTGATGGAGAGCCAACTACGATGGAATATGATGAAAGAGGGGTCCCTATTTTAGTGACAAAAGATACGCCAGAGTTTCTTGTCACTAAGAAGCGATTTAATTATTTTCATACAGCCATGAGATTAAGTTCGTATTCAATCTTTTTTGGTGATGACGTAGAAAATACGTACTTTCTTCATCAGTTTGCAACAGCGAAGAGCAATGTTCAAAAATTAGATGAAGTAAACATTATAAAGTTTTTCAAGATGCTAGGAAAGAGTTCATCTGCACTAACAAAAGCAATCCCAGGAACAGGCTTTTCTTTGGATATGAGTTTCAATATATTTGAAGAGATAGCGGAAAATAAGAAGAAATAGTGCTGTTTTCTTTGGAATGTAGGAGGATAAAGTTATGAATTTACAATGGAAGGCTGCAAGCGGATATGTCCAAGGAATTGGTCATGTAGAGAATAATGAACCTTGTCAAGACCGAGCGATTCATATACATGATGAAGATCTACATGGGATCGTGCTCGCTGATGGTGCTGGTTCTTGCCGTTTGAGTGAAAGAGGAGCAGAGCTTGTTGTGCAAACCTTTTTGAAATATTCAAAAGACAAATTCGATGAATGGTATGCCTCAGAAAATCCATCTTTATTAATAGAAGATTTTCTCCTCCAGGCTATTGATGAGGAAGCAGCTAAGCATAACCTGGCAGAACGGATGGATTTTTCATGCACAGTGTTATTTGTTTTGGTGAAAAATAATCAATATCTTGCTGGTCATGTTGGTGATGGAGTTATTTTCCAACGAAGTGATAATGAGCTTTCAGTATTATCTCACCCTGAGAATGGTCGATATGCAAATGAAACTTATTTCATTACAATGGCGCCATTACATGAACACTTTCGTATATACAAAGGGTCGATTGAAAACCATCTGGACTTTATGTTGATGTCTGATGGTGCAGCTACTTCCTTTTATATAAATTCCGAACGTGACATAGAAAAGGGTAATACGACCATTCTTTTCAATCATTTAGTTGAAAATGACGAGCAGCTAGTCATGGGGGAGCTCCCTGCATTGTTAGATATGGTAAAAGAAAATACCTCAGATGACTGCGCAATCGCATTAATGACTAGTCATACTGTAGACATAATAGATTTAGCGGAAGATATGGAACTGAAAGAAGAACCTGACAATATGCCAGAAGATGACTCAATCTTTATTAAGGGAACAGATCCATCTAACGAACAAGGCGTAGATTTAAGTGATACGGTGAATAATGGGGAGCAAAATGACCTGTCAAATACACCTTCTTCTATACATTCTGATGTTACCACTGAGGAAATACCCAAAGAGCAGAGTGAGGATTCATCAGTTACCGTCGAAAGTGAAAACTTTAAGCTTGATCTGCCTGAACATGACGAAGAACTAGAGGATGAGTCTCCGAAATTCAACATCAATGAAGAGGATTATGTTGCTGAATACGAAAATGAAAATGAAGATGAAGATGAAGAGCTACAGGACTATGCCTCTGATTATGAGTTCGAAGAAGATGTATTCATCGAAATAATCACGGAAGGTGAAGAACCCCCTCCGAATAATGAAGAAGACGACAAGAGCCTTCCTAATTATGAAGAAGATGAGAAGACCCTCCCAAACTATGAGGAGGAGGAAGAAGAAGAACACCTTCCTGAATATGAAGATGATGAATTTATTGAATCATGTGAAGTTAATTCGGAGAAGGAAGAAGTTCCAAATGATATGGAAGCAATTGACGAAGATGCAAAAAAGGATGAAGAGGTTTCTTTGAATGAAGAAGTACAGGCTTCAGAATCTGTCGCTGGTGAAGATGATGCTGGCGAAGTGGAACATGCTCAAACTGATGAATTAGAGGCAATTCATACAGAGAAAAAACCTGATGAGCTTCAAGCTAGTGAAAATGGTGAAGGGAGTGACCAGGAGGAACATGACAATGGAAGAAAAGAAACAGTTGGGCCAACCATCTAAAAAAAGAATTTTTGAGATTGAACAAGCTGTTGATAAGTTAGTGGATTCAAGTCGTGTTATAAACAAGAAACAAGATGACGTATTGGAGGGGGTTCTTACTGAAGAGCAATCCCCCTCTGTATCCTTAACTGATACCTTTGACACGGAAGAAGAAACCCCTCTAGACATAGAGGTTATTGCGGATGATTTCACTAGCACTGAAGAATTAACCGACGAAGCTCTATGTTTAGAAGTACCTTCTGGTACAGAACCTAATTTTCAAGATGAACGATTGAAGCATCAGTTCGAAGAATTATCAAAATCTATGACCACACAATTTTCTTCAATTGAGTTAATTCTTCATAAGGTGATGCGTGATTTTCAAACGAAAATGATGGTAGACGCTCAAAAAGATCAAATTATAGATAATCTTCATCGTGAACTTCAGGATTATAAAAACAATGAAAATCAGGATCGCTTTCTTCCGCTCATTCGAGATTTGATTGATTTGATAGATAACCTTAAGAAACATCTGGGAGAAATTGAAAAACATGGCTATGAACATCCTGAAAGCTTAGTCAAGTTGATTAAATATACAGCTCAAGATGTTGAGGATATTTTATATCGTCAAGGTATTGAGGCTTTACCATATCAGAAGGGAAAGTTGGATACAAAGCGACATAAAGTTGTTAAAACGATTAAAACAGCTGATATAGAAAAAGATAAGCAGATTGCAGAAGTGTTTGGGAAAGCGTACAGCTGGGACGAACGACAAATACGCCCTGAACTTGTCGCGGTATATGGGTATCAACCAAACAAAGAAGTAGAATAATTGTTTAATAAGTTAAATGAAATGGGGAGAGGCATGAAATGGCGAAGGTGAAAAAAGTTTACGGAATTGACTTGGGGACGACTTATTCATGTATATCCATCATGGACGAACACGATAAAGCGATTGTCTTGAAAAATGCTGACGGAGAAAGAATTACTCCTTCTGTTGTTTACTTTGAGGAAGATGGTAGTGGACAGGTAAATATTGATGTCGGCATGTCGGCGAAGAATTACGCGGAAATGTACCCAAATGATGTAGTTTCCTATATAAAGCGCCAAATGGGTACAGATTATGAATTCGAACACAAAGGACAATCGTATCGGGCGGAGGAAATTTCCGCTCTTATTCTAAAAAAACTAGTTAAAGATGCAGAATTGACAACTGGTGAAATAGTCGAGGATGTAGTCATCACTGTTCCTGCCTATTTCGGGGTTAATGAACGAGAAGCAACGAAAAAAGCAGGTGAAATTGCAGGTTTAAATGTAATTGATTTAATAAATGAACCTACTGCCGCTGCGTTATCATATGGAATCACAAAGCAGTCGGATAAGAGGATTCTAGTCTATGACCTTGGCGGTGGAACATTTGATGTAACGTTAATTGATGTTTCTTCGGAAGCAATTGATGTAATTGTTACGGGGGGAGATCATAACCTTGGAGGTAAAAACTGGGACGATGCGATCGTAGAGTATCTGGTTGATCAATACAAGGAACAAACAGGTGATTTTACAGAAGATATCTTAATGAACCCTGAAACAGCTCAAAGCCTCCAGAGTTCGGCCGAAGTTGCTAAAAAAACGTTGTCCGCACCAAAGCGTTTTAAGGCTCCGATTACATTCTCCCACAATTTCGATCGTGTTCGTGTGGAGTTAACGCGTGAAAAGCTTGATGAAGTGACTTCTCATCTTCTTGAAAGAACCATTGAATTAACAAAGTTGATGCTAGAAGATGCAAAGCTAAAAGGTCCTGGGAAAGATCAATTTGATGAAATCATTTTAGTTGGTGGCTCTACCAGAATGCTACAGGTGAAAGAGCGTCTTGTAGAAGAGTTTGGTATGGAACCAATTATGTTTGATCCTGATGAGGCAGTAGCAAAAGGTGCCGCTTTATACGGAATGCAAAAATCTGTGCAGGAATGGGTTTCTAACAAAATAGGTGCTAAGTATGGTCAAGGAATAGGAGCTTCTCAGATTCAAGATGTTATGCCAAAGCTAACACAAGTTGAAAAGGAAGAGATTCTTCATGAAGCAGCAACCTATTTTAGGTTAACTCCGCAACGTGTCGAAAGTATGGCGAACCAAACGATTCGTAATGTAACAAGTAAAAGCTTTGGAGTGGTAGCACACGTTGTAGAAAACGGAAGAGATGTTGAACGTGTCGTCAACCTTATCAAGAAAAATGATACATTGCCATGCAAATATTCGCAAATCTTTGGTACTTATGAGGGGAATCAAGTGAACGCGAAAATTCAAGTGATGGAAAATGAAATGCTTGATGAAGTTCTAGAAAAAGATTATGCCATGGTGATAGGTGATGCCCTCCTGGATTTGCCCTTCGGCTTACCGGAAAATTCTCCGATTGAAGTGACCTATAATTTAAATGAAGATGGCACATTAGAGGTGACTGCAGTAGAGGTAACAGAAAAGGGGACAGTACAAGTAACAGTGCAAACCAATTCTGTTATTAATGAAGAAGACAAAGAAAAAGCGATTCTAAAAATTCAAGATTTCGTTTTGAACTAGGGAGGAACCTATGGTTGCATTAGGAATTGATCTTGGTACTACTTACTCGGTTATGGCTTATATCGATGAAAGTGGGCAGCCCAAAGTCATTCCGAACCAAGAAGGGGCAATGTTGACCCCTTCTGTTGTTTCTTTTAATGAACATGGCCTCATTGTAGGTGAAGAGGCAAAAGATAATCAAAGAAACGGTTCAAGTGACATCGCTGCTTTTTTCAAAAGGTTAATGGGTGATGAATATTACCTATTTGAATATCAAAATAAGACATACGATACCATAGACTTGTCTTCATTTGTATTAAAGAAATTGAAAGCAGATGCTGAAGTATACTTAGGGCAAACGATTAACGATGTGGTTATTACCGTACCGGCTTACTTTAATAATGTTCAAAGGGAAGCTACGATCGATGCTGGCAAGCGAGCAGGAATGAATGTACTTAGCATAATAAATGAACCAACTGCAGCTGCAATAGCATATGGATTTAAAGAAGGGACAGGTAATCGACATATTCTGGTGTACGATCTTGGGGGAGGAACCTTTGATGTGACAATCGCAAAAGTGGATGACACGTCTATAAAGGTTCTATCAACAGATGGGGACCATAATCTGGGCGGGAAGGATTTCGATGATCGCCTTGTCTTATTTGTCTGTGAACAGTTTGAAAGGGAGTTTGGCTTAGATCCATTAGAAGATGAGGGGACTTTAAATGAGATTCTGGCAAGTGTTGAACAAGCGAAAATTCGTTTAACACATTTGCGGAAAACTTCCATTACAATCTTCTATAAAGGACATAAGGGAAGCTATGAAGTAACTCAGGAGTTATTTGAAGAGTTAGCACAGGATCTATTGGAACGAACCTGGAATTTAGCGAATGTCGCCGTGATGAATGCCTATCTTAACTGGGCTGATATCGATAATATTATTCTTGTTGGTGGATCTACAAGAATGCCGATGGTCTCCAAATTTATAGAAGAGCAAACAAATAAACTTCCCCATTTCCGCATTAATGTTGATGAGGTTGTTGCTATTGGGGCAGCCTATCATGCTCATATGAAAACATCAGAATCTGTCCAAGATAAACCGCGTTTTTCTTTGGCTGCAGCAAAAAAAGTAGAGGATGTTATGAGCCATAGTCTAGGAATGATTGCGATCAATGAGGATTATTCAAGCTATATCAATAGCATGATTATTCCTAAAAATAAACGAATTCCTGCCATGGAGAAGAAACCATATAAATTAGAGACATCACCAAGTCGTGAGAATAGTTTAGATGTTTATGTTACTCAAGGAGAAAGTGCAGACGTACAAGACGCGATAATACTAGGAAAATATGTCGTAAAGAATATCCCACATACAAATGTTCAGCCAGCTATCATAGAGGTCTCATACTCCTATGATCAGAACGGAATTGTTCAGGTTTCCGCAATGAGTAAAAGTACTAAAACCCCACTGTCTGTTCATGTAGAAAAAGTTGATAACCTAGGTTGGATGATGGAACCCCCAAAAAAGGTTGAAGTGATTGAGCAAGAAATTTCTGTCATGATGGTGATGGATACATCCTATAGTATGGATGGAACCGCAATAACAGAATCGATAAAGGCAGCTCATCAATTTGTTAATGATTTAGGCCTAGAACGCTTTTCGATCGGTTTAACGGCTTTTGCCAATCGGGTAAGGACTCTTCAGTTTCCTACTAAAAATGAACATGATCTTCGTAACCAAATCTCTATGCTTCAAAGCTATGTCAAAGATGGGACACTTGGATACGGTACCGATGGTGAACCTCTTGAAGTCGCTTATTCTGTTTTAAGAAAACTAGAGGGGCCAAGGTTTATCATCGTCTTAACAGATGGTCAATGGGGAAAAGATAAAGAAGCGATTCAAGTGGCTAGAATGTGCAAGGAAGCGGGTATTGAGATTATTGCTGTCGGTTTCGGATCAGCCAATAAGAAATTCCTTAATAAGATCGCAACCTCAGATGCCAATGCTTTATTTACGAACCTACAACAACTTGTACAATCTTTTACAAAAATTGCACAGGTAGTAACAGAAAAATCTTTATCCTACAGAGACAACACGTTTCATCGGTAAAAAAGACGGGAACGAGGGGTTTCCGTCTTTTTATGAGCATGGACCGGGGATGCGAGGAGAGTAATTAAAATGCGTGAGACGAAACAAAAAAGGCCAAACTTTTATTTGCTTCTTGAACTTCCATATGAACCACCAGTGGAGGATGAGGCTGAGATTAAGGCAGCTATTAGCAAAAAGGTATCAGAATGGCGTCGGAATACAAATCACCCCAAATTACAACAACAAGTAAAATATTATCTTAGTTTAAGAGATCAAATTGAAGCGGTTATGCTAAATGACGCTCAAATGAGAAAACAAGAGGCCGTTGACGCTAGAACTCAAGTCGATGCCGAGAAGAATCGTGCAAAAAAAGAAAGAGAAACTAATCTAGATAGGGCAATCAAAATATTGACCTCTCAAGGATATGTTTCTGATGTGGCGATTGAAGCACTTGCCGAGAAATTTGAGTTTACTGTTGCAGAGGTTGAGAGTAAAATTCCAGCTGGTTCAAGAATGAAAACCGAAAATCAGTATCAAGATGTGAACCCAAAAGCTGTTGTTAAAAGCCTTGATTCATCAGTGATGAATAAAATAACCGACTTATTAACAAAGCTAGAGGTTAACTCTAGGCATGGAAAGGTTGCCACTCTTTATGACTTTCTAAATATGACAGAGGATACAAGTGGCGCCACTCTCGTTGATTTATCTGAGAAAATGTATCGCGAATTGCTTAGGAAGCCAGCAGGCAATGCTTCAGTAGAGTACCAAAAAGATTTATATGGATTAGTTAAGACGCTATTTAAAAGCGAAGAGGAACGTCAAAAGTATGATGAATCCTTAAGTCAACACCGATTTAATCAAATGAAGCTATTCATTGATTTAGCTGCCGAACAAGGTGTCATCTCTGAACCTGTATTTAAGCAGCTCGTTATTCAAGCCAATGAGGAAGGTTTATCCCAAACTGAGGCTGAGAATCGTATTAGGGAGTATTGTGTCGATAAAAAGTATCAGTTGCAATTACATATAAATACGGCAGAACAAGCTTCAATTAATAAGTTTACTTCTTGTGGTTATTGTGGCTCTATTAATGAGGAAAAATCAAAATGTTGTGTAAACTGCGGACATGATCTTGAACAGGAATGTATCGTCTGCCAAACCACGTCTCCTACATCTGTCAATAATTGTCGTAATTGTGGTACATCATTTAAGCAAATGCTTCACTTTAAGTCTTTAATGAAAGATGGTCTTCACTCGATACAAATGGAGGATCTTGATCAAGCAAGTCAATTGCTTACTAGAGCCCAGTTGATCTTTGATAATGATGAAGTAAAAGCTGGGATTGAGCTTATCAACCAAAAAAAGCAGAGAATTCTTAAACAGATTGCTGTTGTTCAAGAGCTAATCGATACAAGGCGAATTTACTCTGCTGAGTTAGAGTGGAATCTACTAAAAAAACTAGCCCCTGAGTTAGATGAGCATACTGTGTTCCAGAGGGAAATTGCAAGCTCTCTTCAGGAATTGGACCAAATGAGGATAGAGGTTCAACGTATTGCTGACGATAAGCAAAAGATTGCCTATCTATTAAGAGCTCTAGGTATTTCTGAGGATTGTAAATGGGCGATGGAAAAATTAGAAATGCTCCCGCCAAACCCTCCAGAAGGAGTACGGGCAGAAACCGCTGGCAATCAAATCAAGCTTACATGGACATTGAATGAACCGGAAGGCTTTGTTCAATTTAAAGTTATTAGGAAAGAAAAGACTGCTCCAGGATTTTTAGATGATGGGGAATTTTTAGGGGAAACGACTAAACCGTTTTTTACAGACAACACGACAGTACCAGGAAAATCGTATTGGTATGCCATATTTGCCATGCGAGGACTGCTTATAGCAAATAAACCAGTTCTACGGGGACCATTTTTACGAATAGCTGAAATTGATAGTCTTCAAGGAAAGCCGGTAGGAGAAGCTATCCAGTTGACCTGGAAAGATCCGGGACCACTTACTCTTGAAGTGTGGAGAAAAGAGGGGACATCCCCAAGTAAACCTGGAGATGGAAAGCTCATTAAGGGAGTTACGAATCATAGTTTATTGGATGAAGAAGTCACGGTGGGTCAAAAGTATGGGTATACTGTCTTTACTAGATTACTAGATGAACGTGGAGTGCCGAGCTATTCAAAAGGAGTTTCGGTTGAAGTGTTTATGATAGATGGAGAACCAGTTAATGACCTGCATTTTTCATTAATGGAAAATACGGTAGAGTTTCATTGGACAGAGCCAGTAAAAGGGTCTGTTGACTTGTATGGTTCACCTAATCCAATACCATTTAAACAGGGAGAATGCTATTCTCTAAGTGCAATCGCGCAGCAGGTTAAACCGTTATCATTAGGTACTGAGGAACTTGGTTATCGAAGTATAAAAGATACGTTTCCGGATGTGTTTTATATTTTACCAGTTACAAAGATTGATGGTTATGGGATAGCCGGTAAAGCATGCGTGATCAAAAAAATACCTAGTGTAGCAAATGTAAAAGCTCAGTTACTTCAAACCCAATGCTTACTAGAATGGACATGGCCGCAAGGAATTGAAGAAGTTATTGTCTTTTACAGTGAAGCGGGCTTCCAAACGAAGCCAAATCGCGAAGATGAAAGTCCAATGGTCTATTCGAAAAGTCAATATGATGCTAATCGTGGTTTAATGCTTTCGATTGGTGTAGATAAAGATCTATTTGTAACTATTTTTTCTTATCAAACTGATGAAGGGACTTCACATTATTCGGAAGGGGTCCACTTATTCCAAACCACGAAGAAGCCGCCTAAAATGATTTATAAAGTAGTAACATCGGGAGTTTTCTCTAAAAAAGTAAGGTTAAACTTAACACTCGATGAACGTCAAATGTCATTACCAGAGCTTGTTATTGTGAAAAAAATGGGCAGTCAGCCATTGAACGTAAAGGACGGACAAATCATCTATAAAATAGGTCCTGATATCCTGGAGCGGAATGTAAATGGGGGTATTAGTCTTAATGATCGGAATGGAGAGGCGATGGTTATTAATGATGGTGCCATTTCATTTGATCTAACTTCACATCGAGGTAAAAATACGTATGTGCGTGTGTTTTTTGTAAATGGAGACGATGCTACTAAGTTTAAATTAGAACCATTGGGGAGAATGGAATTAGGTTAAACAAACTAGCTCAACCTATGGGAAGTATTTGAAACTACTAGAATACAGAGCAACCCCATATCGAAGAAGTATGTGGAGTAGTGCTCATCAAAAGTGAGAATCAACAAAGGAGAAGAATGACATGAAAAGAGAATATATTTGTCCATACTGTTTCAATCGTCATAAAATGCATGAAGTTCAATTCGCTTGTTCAGATGAAAAATGTCTAGAAGATGACCAGACATATGCAGATTACTGGGGGTATCATATGAAGCGCCCTACTGTGACAAATGCACCTGAACCAAACGCTTTTTCTTTTATCAAACCGGTCATGCCATCGGAAACTGATTGTCGAACTTGTAGCAAAGTGACCTACTCACGAGTGTGCCCGACGTGTCATTCCAATCTGCCAACAACGATCAGTGATTATGAAGATTATATTATAGCTGTTATTGGTGCAAAGCAATCAGGGAAGAGTCACTATATTGCTGTTTTAATAGAAGAAATCATTCATAAGATAGGCAATTCCTATAATTGTTATCTGAAACCAGAGAATGATGAGACGATTCATCGATACAATCAGCAATTCCGCAATCCGATTTATAAAGAAAAACGTGCGCTAAATGTAACAGCTCCTGCTGGAAACGATCCAAGTGTAAAAAGACCACTTCTATTTACATTAACCTTTTCTGGAGGAGTGATGGGAACAAAAGTAATCACTCTTGCCTTTTTTGATACAGCAGGTGAGGACTTAAAAAGAGAAGAAATCATGGAGAAGCATACAAAGTATATTTGTAATTCTGCTGGGGTTATTTGTTTACTTGATCCCCTTCAGCTTCCAGAAGTCCGCAACCAGGTAGCGGTTAATAATCCAGATGTGATCCTTCCGTCCGAAGACGCAGACTCAGATGGAGCTGATATTTTAAACAGAACGACTAACTTGATTCGGAAAACACTACGATTAAAGGCTTCAAAAAAAATTAAGATACCTATTGCGGTGACATTCTCTAAGACTGATGCGATTAGTTCCTTACTTGATCCAACTAGTAAACTCTTGCAGCCAGGACATCACACTAATAAGAACGCGTTTGATGTAGAAGACTTTCATTCGGTTAATGCTGAAATGAAAGCATTAGTTCAGGGTTGGTCGCGTGGGAATATACCTAACTTATTAGAGCACCATTATCAAAATTATGCTTATTTCGGTTTATCAGCATTAGGAAACAGCCCAAATCGTTCATTGCAATTACAAGAGGTAAAGCCTTACCGGGTAGAAGATCCTTTCTTATGGTTGCTCTGGAAAAATGGAATTATTAAAGGGACTGAAAGGAAGTGAATAAGAGATTATGAGTTTTTTGCATCTTTATTATACATCTAGTAAAACAGGAATGAATGGTGGTTCGGGATTCCAAACTTACTCTATGTCTCCGGGAATTAGTCCTGAGGAAAAGGAAGAAATTGAACGTATAGGCATGTATACTCCCCCTAATGGGCTCTCACAAATGGCGGATGTGGAAACCATTGAAAACACGTATCCAAAGTCCTTTTACTATTATCCTTTAAAGAGTGGACGCTATGCTATTGGGGTGTCACAGTATGTTGGGAAGGACTATTCTGGGCGGTATGGGAACTATTTTTCCGATACTGTTGTATTTGAAAAGAACGACCTAAGAGGTTTGCCGATGGAATATTTCAAGTCTCATGGGTTTAGAGCCAAGTTAACCAAAGAGGAAGAGGAAAGTTTGGAACGCCCTCTCCCACTCCCGATAACCTTACAACTGCTAAAAGGAGAGTATATCAATAAACGTAGTGTTCTCCAATTTTTGAAGGAAGGGAATCGTTCAGAACAGCTAAAACAGCTGATTTCTGCAATAATTGGATATCACATTGACAAGCGGAGAATTGTGATCATTGATAAAAGTGAAAACATCTCCTTCTGGATTGGTGCAGTTCAGTATGTTCTACCTGAAGGTCTTGCAGCACAAATTCCGTTTACTACGTATACCAATGATCCTATGCGTCAAAATGCTTTAATTTGTGGGGTTCACGATGGGGAAGTACCGTCACCTATTTGGAATCAGCAATTTTATGTTTTTGATTTTTTACGTCAAAATCTAAGCTCAACAGATTCTACACGTTATGCTGAAACAGTAGTAGATTTGTTTATGAATGATCGTGATGAGCTAGATCAGTTCCTTTCCTTCGTTGGAATTTCAGGCTGGAACAGAATTGATAAGCATTTAGATGAGTTGCTTCAACTATATAAACTAGTCGTTCATGGACCACAATCCATTGATCGAGATGAATTACGAGAAGCGGTATCGATAGTAAGTAAATTGGATCATCAAAAGGGGCTCGTTGCCATCACTGATAAACTATTAAAAAGCTGGGGACGAAACAGTGATGAACTAACCGGGTTCGTGCTAGATGTTCCAAGTGATTTAATGGGCGAAATTACTGATTGGTGGTTCAAGGTAGCAGATTTATCGAAACAGAAAGAGCATATGATACTTGCTACTACATTTTTCTTTAACAGCTGGACTCAATTATTAATTGAAAAAGGTGAACAACATCAGGAGACAATGTCCTACTACAAGGGCATCATGGAAACCAACAAAAATAATCGTTCATTTAGTATGATTGCTCTTTCACCAAATAGACTGACAGGCGTATATGTTTATTGTAAAACAGAGAATCCAAAATTAATGCCTTTGTTTTTAACCGATTTTGTCCTACATGCCAAAAGGCTAAAGCTGGATTGGAAAGAATTAGACGAAGAACAACGCTCCTATCTACTGAAGATGTTAAATTTAGCGGTGGAGCATAAAATTGACTTAGCAGATATCTGTCAACACTTGGGGCAGTTGGAGCAAACATTTCTCCAAACTGTTGCTAACCTTATGGAAATTTACCGTAAAACAGATCAATTAGATAACGGAACATATCTTTTAACTTCATGCGTGTTAGGAATCGAAGAAGGAGTGGTGAATGGTAAACATTTTTCCAAACTTATTCTCCAAAACGAATATGTTGAGGAAGCAATGTTTAAAGTCTTAAAGACTCTAATTAAAGACTCGAAAAAGCCAATCACTAGACTTAATCAGTTACACACTATAATTTTTGCACATTCTAATGAATTCCATGAAATGAGTCTAAAATTGCTTGTGGAAGGTACAAATGATTTATTAAAGGCTTTGGTTGATGAAACGAATATTCAGGAAACGCAGGTTCTATTATCAAGTAAAAACCTAATGAATTTATTGTCAGAAACTAAGCGAATTAAGTTGATTGAAATAATAGAACAAAGGCTGCCTTTTTCCGATGATATTAGTCATTTTTCCTCCCTCTTAAAGGAACTTGAAATTCAACGAAGTCATCTTAGTACCAAGTCATCTAGTAATATCTCTTTGTTGTTAATGGAGTTATTAGAGTTAGATAAAGCAAAGGAGATAAAAACGGACTTCCTTAGTTTTTTAAATAAACAAGTGGGCTCTCTGACGAAAACTCAATATGAAGATTTACTCTTGTGGAGACTTCCATTAATGATTCAACTTGTTCAGAAAAAGACTCGTTTATTAGTGATGCTTTTTGATGCTTTGCATTGTTCAGAAAATAACGATGTATTCTTCAAATCTCTAATTAAAGAACCTACACGTTCTGGCAAAAGTGATAAATCTATTGTGCTTGCAGCATTCTGTTGTTGCCTTATAAAGCATAAGAAAAAATTGAGCGAGAGCGAAATAGACTATTTTGAACAAAATAGATCTTTATTTAAAAAAGTTAAAGACGAGGCTTCTAAACTACCAAACGGAGAGCAAACAGACGCTTATTTAGCAAAGATTCAAGTTAATTTCCCAGAACAAAAGGACGGCTCAATTTTTGGGAAAATGAAGAGTATGTTGAAAGTCAGAAAAAATGAAGGGTGAGGGTTAGGCAATGAATAGACTTCTTATGTTCCGAATAATTGATTGTATAACTCTTTGTATTATTACTCTTATGGGAATAAGTCTGGGCAGCCTAGAAATTGAATTTCTAGTTGTCCTTGGCCTTCCATCTCTTCTCCTTCTTTATTCAAGTTGGAAAGGTGATAGTGCATATATTCGTATAAGTGCTTTTAGTGCTTTAGTATTTATTTGGTCTTATCAATATCAATATTTGTTTGAAGAGTTATTTACATTAATTGTAGTTGCCATATTTATTGGAATATTCTTCAGACCACCCATCCACTTCCTTCGTACAACGGTTTATTCAAGTTGGGGAGTGGCACTGTATCTTCTTTGGAAGAAGCTTCACTTTGATTTGAGTGGATGGCAGTCTGAACTACTCATGGTGTTTTTTAATATAGGTTCTTACTTACCTTATATTTTATTACTAGGATTCTTCTTAGGGCTTGTCTTAACTTTTGTAGAGAAATCATATAATAGTCAAAATCTATATGTTGTTGTAATGGCAATTGCAGGAGCATTCGTATTAGTCCCTTTTTATCTTCTTTTGGGTGTAATTAGAGGTCTATATGAATCATTTTATGACTACTGGATTACTTTTTTGATGAAATTTAAGGTTCAACCTAAATTGGTTGGGACAAAAATGGAGCATTATTTAGCTTCAGCAGCGATTGAAAACTGGAAGAGCATCTGGAGTGGAAGCTTCAAATCCAATCGTTATACGGTCAGTGTGTGGAAACAAGATGTGAAGGATTACTTTAGAAGATATGGATTTTTCCTTGCTTGTTACTATAGTCTTTTGAAACAGATTGGAATTGTTACTTTGACTATTATAGCTCCACTAGTTAATGTGGTTTTTAGTGTCGTACACTATATCCTTTTGGTTTTTTGTCTGTTTGTCTATCAGGTTCTTCGTATAGGCTTTTATTATTTGGATGCCCTTTATCGGAAGTTTCATAAGGTGGAAATGGTTTGTCCGACTTGCTATCACCAAGATGAAATTCCAGCCTATGTGTGTTCACACTGTCAAACAGTTCATGATGATCTTATGCCAAATCATTTCGGAATCTTTAAAAGGAAATGTACATGCGGAAATTCATTGCCAACATCTATTTTAAATGGGCGTAGTGAACTAAAGGCCGAATGTCCAAAATGTCATTCAGCTTATGAAGGAAAAGAATCAACACCAATCATTATTCCGATGATTGGTGGAAAAATGGCGGGGAAAACAAGCTTTTTAACAAAAGGCATAGAACAGCTTTATCAGTCGACTTTGGTGGAGAATGATATATCCTTCCACTGGGGTAGTGTGGTACAAGCGATTAACTTTGAAGATTTATCGAAAAAGGTAAATGCGAAGCAAGCACCACCGAAAACGGACGCAATGTTACCAAGGGCGTGGACAATGAGGTTGAATCAGAAAAAATGGGCACGTCCAAAGTTGGTTACACTTTTTGATCCAGCGGGCGAAGTTTTTAATAGAACTGATTATATGAAGAAACTCGAATATCTTTCATATAGTGATGGTTTTATTTTGGTCGTTGATTCAACTTCACTTTTAGGTGCAGACGTATCCTTCAATTATGAGCAGCAAAATACTGCTACAATTTCACCTGAAGAACTAATTGACAGATTGCTTCTATATTATCAAGAAGAACAGGGGATCAAAGTCCATGAAACGATAGGCACACCATTAGCAATTGTCTTTCATAAAGCTGAAAAAGGGAATTATGAGCAAACTGCACATGAGGTTTCGGCAACAAGAGAGTTTGGCAAGGGAAGGCACGAGGATTGCAAACAATGGCTTCAGGCTAATGGATATCATAATTTGTTGAGAAAGTTAGATCATCAATTTACAAGCTACCGCTTCTTTACCTCTAGTTCCTTTGATGATACCAAAGGAGTTGCACCAGAGAATGTGATTAGATGGATTTTAAATTCTTCCAATAAAGGATTTAAATTGGTAGAAAAGAAGGAGGGGTAAAATTGAGTAGGAAAGAAAAATGGGCAGCTATCATTGCAAGTTCTTTTGTCATACCGATATTAGTCTTTTGTCTTCCATTAGTCTATTCTGTAATGATAAAGCTCTTTGATCTCCCTTTTCTAACAAATCCGGGTGCTTTGATGTTAGAGGCCCGGGAGGTTGTTGTTCAACCGATGATGTATGCAGATGAATTGGATAGCATTGAAAAGACAACAGCTACTCCTAAAGGTATTGTGAAAGTTTCCAGTGAACGTGCAAACATTCGTAGCAAACCAAAGGTTGTTAAAGGCAATGAAATCGGTGAAACAACAAAGGGCAATTATTTACTGTACTATGATACAGAGAAGGTTAACGATGCCCTTTGGTACCGAATTCAAAAAAGAGATGACCTCGCAGCTGGCTGGATAAGTTATATCACAGTAAAAGAAGTAGCCACCTCTGAAAATGAAGTCGATGATATGGAGCCTTTAGAAGAATTTATGGATCAATACTTACAAAATGTAATAAAATCAATCGAAAGTTATGATTTTTCAATTGTAGAGCCATTTTTACTTCCGAAAAGCGCAATATACAAGGAACAAAAGGATTATTTAAACTATTTGAGTGAAAAGCAAATCCAAGAAGAGTTACTCTCACATCGAGTGATTGATGCAATCGTTCTTGAGAAAGACCAAATTTGGATTAGAACCATCGAATTCTACAATATCACTTATGGTGATGGAAGTGTAAAAAGGAAAGATTTTGTAAGTGAATATTTAATTACTGTTGTTGATGAAAACGAGTATAAACTTAATCGTTTACTTGGTACATATCAACAAAATTAGTAGGTTGTTCTTGAATGGGAAAGACTCTGGATTATATACCAGAGTCTTTTTTTATACTAAAATCAAATTTTTTATTAAAATATATAATTTCACTGTTTACAATATTATTACTTAATGATATATTTATTACATCAAATGAAACGGATGGTGATTGAAATGAACAAAATAATTAACCAATTGACTACAAGTGCTGAAATTGTTAACTATCTTTCCTTTTTGAATCCAACTCATGAATCTTGTTTTGAACAAGTTCAACGAAAATTACAGTTAGTTCGTAAGCAAAAATTATTTTTGGATCAGGTTCAATCGATCCGTTTGTCCGAGCATGCAGCAGCACGATGGAATGAGCGTGTAGGTCCTTGTGTTACAGAAGCTAAATTAGTAGGGATTCTTAATAGCTTATTACAAGTTCCAGGTTCCATTAGATTAGTTAATCATGAAGAAGGTCGAATTGACGATGATATTGTCTTCACATATTTTATTGAAGAGGGTCAAATGGTCATCACAACATTCTATGGTAGAATTTCGCTTCGTCCTGCTTTAAATAACTTAAATTTATTAAAGAGATTTAATCATAATGAACATGATTCTTATAACTTAGGGGTATCAGTGGAAACTCTAAATGAGCAATTGCTTCCTTTATTCCCTAAGGAGATTATTAAATATAAGGGAAGCAAAAATGTTTATCTAATTGAAAAGTATACGAACACCGAAAATAAATCATGCCTGTTTTTTTATAAGGTCTCAACGGGCCATGTAACAGAAACAATAAAAATTGATCCTACTAAACCGGAACGTGCACTTCTAACAAGAAGAACTTTATATATTCTTTTTCGTTTAGGGTATGAAGACTTCGTTTTAGAACATCTTATGTTCCATAAACCAGAGGCTGTACAAGAGGTAAGAAGTAAAGCTCTATTAGAGGAAATCTTAAGTCAGAAGAGCAGTTACTTGTCAACAAACGCTGTATATTACGGTATGATTCCATATGCTCCAATCGTGAAGAGTGGGGAGAGAGTTGGACTGATTCAAGCAAGCTAGGCAAATAGCATAGATTAATAAGATGATAGCCGCATTTAAATTCCTATTTGGATGCGGCAAGTTTGTTTTCTTGGGTAAACATCCATGCTAAATAAGTATTTCGCACCATGGTGTATGAAAAAATGTTTCCTCCTCAGTGTGGAATGAGCGAGCGGAGAGCCACCGGACTCCTGCCGGATCCAGTGGTCTCGTGAGACCCCGCAGGGCTAAAGGTGACGGACGACGATCACCGCCTGCGTTATCCTGCAAGTGAACTGCAGCGATTGAATCTATAACTTTTAGGTAGAAAATTATAAAAATAGTAAAATTATAGGGGAGGATATAGTATAATCCTACTAGGGAATAATTACTACATATGATCAACAGAACTGATTAAGGAGGAAGTAAGATGGAGGGATTTGTTCCAGTCTTTTTTGTAATTATCATTATTATTGCTATATTTTCTCTTACCCAAGCCTTATCAATTAAAACAAAATCGTGGAAAATCGGTACGTTTGTCGATGAGGATGAGGCTAGACAATATGTAGAAATGGTTAACAAGCTCATATATGTTCCCAATAAGCCGACTTATTGGAATTCCATGAAGGATAGCTATTGGAAGATTATTCGTTCTGATGAAGTAAGTTACCAAACAAAGTATGCTTTGTATGACGCAATGAGTAAACATAATGTAAGAGGAATCAAGCCTCCTCGTAAACAGGAGCGCCCATCTCAACCTACCTATTATCGACACGAGAATAGAGGACAAGGACAAACCGCAAAACCACGGAATGATTCTAATCTTGAAAAGAAGCAGCAGCCAAATCCAAAATATCAAGAATATCGAACGCAATCTACTGCTGAAAACAAGCAACACCAAGAGTATAAACAAAAGAAGAAGTATGTTGAATACCGTCAATAGATTTAGGATTCACCTTAAAATATCACGTAAGAAAGCAATCTATTTAATTCATTAAGAATAATCAGACTGCAAAAAATACCATAATGTGCCCCCAATTTGGATTGTAGAGCTTCTTTTAGGACTCGTACCAAATTGGGGGTTTTTTTATCATGGAATTACAGATTAATCATTTTTATTTATTTGATTGATGGCTACACTCTTCTAAATAAATTTTTTGTGTAATATTTTAATAATATATTATTTAAATAAATATCACTATATGTTATAATATTATTAATTAGTAATTCGTTATAAGGAGATTCCACTATTTTTCGTTCGTATTTATGGCAGCTCGTATGATATGAACAACAGGCAATTGAGCATATCGAATTGCAAAAACATTATTTAATAATTTAGGAGATGAATAATGAAACATAGAAACAGTCAAGGAATGATCAGAATATGAGTTTTTTAAGCCCAATTGTACTAATAGGTTTATTCTACATTGAATTTATAGGGATTTTTATCTTATATAAGAAACATCAAGTAGTAGCTGAAAAAGTTGATGGATTAAAGGAACTTTTCACTGGAAAAGGTAAAGTTATTAATAACCTTGAGTTAATAAAAGCTCTCACATTGAAATTGAAGAAGTAAATAGACAAAGTGATCTCCCGTTACCGCCACCACCGGAAGGGAGTATTAAAAGGAGACTTTATGACTTGTTTAAACTAGAAGATGATGAACATGAAGAACTAGATGATAATGATGATGATGATGACTTTGGGGATTTATTCACAAATGAAGCATACAGTAAAACACTAGATGTTATCTCATATTCCTGTGTGAGTTATCCACCAGCGTTTTTGTTTTATGTTTTGCTAGATGTGTTGGGGATTAACTCTTGGTTATATTAATTAATGACTTATTATTAATCTATTAGAGTAAACTGTAAGGGAAAGTGAGTGAGCGGTAATATGAATCGTATTCTACATGCTTGGCATTTTGTTGAGAATTTGACCCCCGGTGAAGTGCCTAAAATACCAGGAAATAGCTTTGGGAAACGATTGAAAATCAAACAACCACGAGTTCAAACATTAGATCTTGGAGATGAGATTTGGAATCAAGTTAAACTAATGAACTCTGAAAAGGATCGTCTAGTATTTAGATATTATTTAGATTGTTATCGCCAGCATAATTTAATTACGTTTCTTAGAAGTCATTTTCAAAACAGTGATGAAGTAGTTAATCCAAATTGGAGTAGAAAGTATAGTATGACCTTTTCTGTTAATGAAAAAGGGAAGTATATCGAAGACTCTCTTTTTATTCCTCCACTACAGCTTTTAATAACAAAGTTAAAAAATAATGGTGTATATAAAACAGATCATTTCACAGAAGAGCATCTTTTACTTCTCAATGATTGGGAAGAGTTTGCGAGATCCACCTTTTTAGATGGGGAAGTAAATGAGAAAGGAATTCAAAAGCTCCTTAATAAATATAATAAATCGTTTTATCGTCTATCGAAGAAGAATATTCATTATGCTGAACACTTTATTGAAACAGTCATTTTAGAGAAAAATGAGGAACTAGAATCAAAGAAGCTGACAAGTTTTTTTACATCGGATCTAGAACGAATAATAGAACAAAAACCCAATGAAACACTTCGCCAGTTTTTGGAAGGATGCCCGTTAGCAGTAGATATAAATGAAAATCGCTCTGCTATTGAAAAGTGGCTACAACCGAGAAATTTACCTACGGGACGTTGGCCATCGACAAACCAGTACCGATTATCTTTAATGCAGCAAGTAGCGGTAAACCAAGTGATTAATGAAAAAGAGAAGATAAATTCTGTGAATGGTCCACCTGGGACAGGCAAGACTACTCTACTTAAGGATATATTTGCACAAATTATTGTTGATCGTGCGTCAGAAATGGCGAGTCTTTCAGAACCTAAAGAAGGATTTATGGGAAATAACCAATCGTTAATTCAGTCATTAACCCGTTTTAAAATGGTTATAGCATCTAGTAATAATGGGGCTGTAGAGAATATCTCAAAGGACTTACCTAAATTAGCTGAGTTAAACTTAAACCTTGATTGCCCTCTTGATCGTATGTACAAAAAAGAACTGGATGACCTAGCATTCTTTCATGAGCTTTCAAAGGAACTTGTATTTGGTATAAAGGAGGCTACTACCTCTAATGAAAATGTTTTTGCGCCTATTTCAGTAGCTCTCGGTAAAAAAAGTAATCAAACACAAGTAGCTGAGGTTATGAAAGTTGAAAAAGTGTTGAAACTCTTTGCTGAAGAATTAAAAAATCAAGAGTCATCTTCATGGGAAGAGGCAGTGAAGGAATTTTTAAGTTTAAAACAAGAAATAGAACGAGAAAAGCAAATCTTACAGTTATATATTGATAAACTAAAAGATTTACCTCATTTCAAAGCAATGTTAGCAAGTATATTAACTGAAAGAAAAAAATATAAACAACAACTGAAGGACATAGAGCATGAGCTTTCTGCTATTCATTCTAAAATTAATGATGAGAAGCTGAAACTAAGATCACAACCTAAGCAAACAATATTGCAGCTTTTAACAAAAAGGAATAATCAAACAATAAGTATTGTTGAAAAAATAAAAACAGAGATATCAAATCTCTATCAAGAGGAGAAAAATAAACAAGCTATATGTAAAGCGTTACAAAGAAAACTTCACAAACTTGATCATAAGTATCACCAACTAAAACAGGAAAAGCAAGATTATCTTTTTTTACAAAAAAAGTTTGAAAAAGAACGGTTAAAGCAGTCTACTCATTCACATTGGTCATTGTCTAAGGAAGCGTATGCAGAACGCCAAAAAGACGTTATTTGGCAGACGGATTCTTTAAATTTTAAAAGAGGTCTCTTATTTATTAAGGCTATGAAGCTTCACAAATTATTTCTTATAAATAACGCAACTGCTATAAAGCGATCCCTTACTATTTTTGGAGATCGAAGTATAGTTGATATGAATACAAGTGAGGGAACATCTGAAATTAAAAATATGTGGAATGTCATTCACCTCTTCTCGCCAATTATTAGTACTACCTTTGCAAGCTTTTCACAAATGTATAAGGGTATAGATAAAGATTTTATCTCATATTTATTTATTGATGAAGCTGGTCAGGCGACCCCGCAACAAGCAGCTGGAGCTTTGTGGAGGTCGAAAAAAGCTATAATTGTAGGAGATCCGATTCAAATAGAGCCAGTTGTCACGTTAGATGAAACTATACTTAATGATGTTCGAACAAGATTTAATATTGAGAGTCACTTTCTAAATCTAAATTCTTCTGTACAAGTGATAGCTGATTTAGCAAATCCAATAGGTACAATCACAAAGCGTGATAAGCGTATAGGGATTCCACTTTGGGTGCATCGTCGATGTGCAAACCCGATGTTTGGAATTTCAAATAAAATAGCCTATGACAATAATATGGTACTTGGAAAAGACAGTGAGAAAAGCATTGGTATTTGGTATAACTGCTTTGGAAAAGCAAGAGATAAACATTATGTTGAGGAGCAAGGAAGGTTTGTTTTAGAGAAAATAAAACTACACTTCAAACACCTTGCAAAGGGTGTAATGCCAAATATATACATTATTACACCCTTTACAAAGGTGAAAACAGAGTTAATTCAGTTGTTGAAAGTGGAATTGAGTGCAGCGTTAACAGGTATAGAGCCTAAAGAGTTAAATAAATGGATTGAAAAGTCAATTGGAACAGTTCATACATTTCAGGGAAAAGAAGCCGATATTGTCTACTTTGTGGTAGGCACAGATCATCATTCAGATTCAGCTGCAGATTGGTCCTGCAAGAAGGCAAACCTTCTTAACGTAGCCGTTTCACGTGCGAAGTTAGAATTCTATCTAATTGGAGACTTTGAACGACTAAGTAAAAAGAAAAATTACAGCGACTTTGCAGAAAGATTAACCATTCAATCTGGGGAAGCATAGGGACGGTTCTCGTGCTTCTTTTTTAATTATGTTATTAGTAGTAAAGTATTTATTTAGTTATTTTGTTGATGGCAAATGGAAGTTCAAAGTCATTTTAGAATCAAGTTGACAGAAAAAAATCACCTTAAAAGCCTTGTAGCGAGTGCACAATCCACTACAAGGCTATTTGCTTACAACTCCGGTGCTCGACGATGTTTCGTTGCTTGCTCATATGCATAAGCATATTTAATAAGTGTTGGTTCACTGAATGGTCTTCCTAGCATCTGCAATCCAGCGGGGAGATTTCCGTAAGTGAATCCCATCGGCACGGTTAGCGCCGGGAAGCCAGTAGGTGGGCTCATTTGATAGCTGTTATTCCCGTGTGGACTTTCCCAATCTCCAATTTTTCTTGGGGGATAGTTCCATGTAGGGAAGATGAACACATCTACTTCTTGGTCGGCCATCGCTTTTAAAATTGATAAACGATAGACTTCACGGTTTACCTCAGATTTATAGAAATCAGGGTCATCTTCAGGTGGAAGTTTTACTCCATGAGCATATTTCATTCCTTCTTCAATCGAAGGGTGATATTTGCCTGATTCGATAATTTCGTCTAACGATTTAACGGGAGCATTTGGGCCAAGGGTTTCAAGGTATGCTTTTATGTCTGTTTTCATAGTAAAAGGTCCATTTGCATTTTGAAACAGCTGTTCAAGGTTAGGGATGTTAAAATCATCAACAATTATAGCACCTTGGTTTCTCAAATCAATGATCGCTTGCTCTATTAACTGTTTGACCTCTGAATCAATTTCTTCGTCAGGAAAATATTGACGAAGGACCCCAATTCGAGCGCCATTGAGACCATTTTTGTCGCAAAAATCCAGATAACTATCGGGCATATGTCCAACACTTTTTGCGGTTACAGGATCTTTCGGGTCATAGCCGGCAATTGTGTCTAAAATAATTGCAGCATCAGTAACGGTTCTTGCCAACGGTCCGCCGATATCTCTGCTTAAAATAATCGGTACAATCCCATCGCGGCTAGTCAGTCCCATCGTTGATCGAATACCTACTAAACTCGTATGTGAACCAGGTCCTCTGATTGAATTTCCAGTATCAGTCCCAAGTCCAACAACAGCAAAGTTAGCCGCAATCGCAGCAGCGGTTCCACCACTTGAACCAGCAGGAACTCTTTCAATGTCATATGGATTTACAGTTGTGCCCCCGATGGAGCTCACCGTTTCATTTGGACTGAATGCAAACTCAGCCATATTCGATTTCGCAATAATTACAGCACCTGCTTCACGTAGCTTTGCTACCTGAAAGGCATCATCCGGTGGAATCGAGCCCTCTAGTGACTTCGAGCCTGCAGTGGTTGGCATATCATATGTATCGTAATTATCCTTCACAATCACAGGGATCCCGTGCAAAAGTCCGCGGGGTCCTTTTGTTGCTCGCTCGTCATCCAAAGCAGCAGCTGTTTCCAGTGCGTTTGGGTTAATGATAGTAAGTGCATTGAGGATCGAATCATATTGTTGGATTCGCTCTAAATACATTTGGACAAGTTGTTTTGAAGTGACTTTTCCTTGTTCCATCGCATCTTGTAACTCGGTAATCGTGGCTTCTTCTAGCTTAAACATAATGTTCGACCTCCTTGTGAGCATGGGTGTGAGCATGGGAGCATGGGGACGGTTCTCATGCTTCTTTTTTGTGTTTTGTTTTGTTTGAGTTGAGACAATATTCTATTTATTTAGTATAAGTTAGTCTGGTGAAAGAGTCGAGTAGAGAGGAGAGTGGGGAACTTGTTTTTTATGGATTGGAACAGCTTCATTAGTATTTTGTATTTATCCCATATAGAGAAATCCCTGGTGTCGTAGTTTGCTGCATAGGGTGGGGATTTCTATATTATTGTTTTGCTGAATTAAGTCTCATGTATTACCCAAACGTTGCTGGAGATCATTCCCAACGCTTCCTGACCAAAGAACCGTCCTGGCGCTTTCTGCCCGAACGAAGCGAAGCACGGTACGTCCCCGGCTGTGCTTCCCGCCAAAACGAAGCGTGAGAACCGTCCCCGTGCTTCCCCCGCCAAAACGAAGCGTGAGAACCGTCCCGGCCGTGCTTTTCGCCAAAACGAAGCGTGAGAACCGTCCCACTGCTTCCCACTGCTTCACTTCGGCCACATTTGTTTGTTGTAGGCCATGTCCCAGAACATGTATTCATAGCGGGTTGTGTTGAGGAAGATTTCCTCGAGCTTAGCTAGTTCTTGTTCTGATTTGCCTGCTGCTAATTCGTCCATGAGGCTGATGCACCACTGCGCTAATGAACCGAATTCGTCTGAGGCATACATGCTGATCCATTCTCCGTAAAACTCATGGTCAGAAGCTCCAGGGATTTCATTTAATTCCTTGCCGATTTCCCAATAACTCCACATGCATGGTAATAATGCTGCTACTAACTCAGCAAGTGCTCCATTTTGCGCAACATGTAGCATATAGTGAGAGTATGCTAGTGTAATAGGCGAAGGGTCTGCGCTTTCTAGCTCTTCAACCGTAATATCAAACTTCTTCGCATATTGCCGATGTAATTCCATTTCTTCATTTAACGTTGAGTTTAACAGAGCAGCAAACTTGCCCATTGTTGCTAAGTCATTGGCTTTTATAGCCCCTAATGCAAAAAGCTTTGCGTAATCTATTAAATATAAATAGTCTTGAATCATGTAAAAGCGAAATGATTCCTTGTCTAGTGTTCCGTTACCCATTCCGACCACAAAAGGGTGGCTGTGATTTGCTTTCCAAACTGGTTCTAACTTCTCTAAAAGCCGTTCTGTAAACGTCATTTTACATTCCTCCGTGTTATTTTTTTGTATTACACCATGAATAAATAAACTCTATCATCACCTTTGTAAAGTGAGTTAACTGTTCAATTGAGACCTTTTCATTTACTGCATGTGCGTTTTCTAAGTTTCCAGGTCCATAAATAGCAGCTGGAATGCCAGCATCTCCAAACCAACCTCCATCTGTGACGGTGGGGGATACACCAACCACTGCTTGCTTATGGAGTACCTGTTCATGAGAGGCCATTAATGTGTGTACAGCTGGATGATTTGCATCAACCTCAAGTGACGGAAACACTTCGCCACGGTCAACGATCATCGATGTTCCACCCCATTCAAATAGAGGAGGGTTTTCTCTTAACCAAATGTCAGCTTCAGCAATCCGAGAGATGTGCTCTTCTATTTCTTTTGCGACCTGTTCATACGTTTCATTTGGGTAAAAATGGACCGTAATCCACAAGCGACATTCATCGGCAATAAAAGCAGCGTGACGACCACCTTCAATCACAGCAGGATTAATCGTATTCGTACCTGGTTCATAACCTGGATAGCTTTTCATCACTGCCCAATGGCGTTCTAATTCTTGTAACCCTTGAACAATTTTCATCATTTTTTCAATCGCACTTGCACCGAGTAATTTTCCACCCGCATGAATCATTCGTTTCCTCGTTGCATCATGAAATGTCTGCTTACTTTTAACTGTAATCCAACCTGTAATGACGCCGCCTTGACCTTGAATATGTAAATCACTCGTATCGACTACAACAGCAAAGTCAGCTGTATAGCCGCGCTTGCAGCATTCTAGTGTCCCAGCTTCACCAACTTCTTCGCCAATGACTGATTGAAAAATCAAGTCACCGCCAAGATCCAATCCGGCTTCCCGTAAAAGTTGAATCGCAAACAAAGCCCCACCGAGGCCGCCTTTCATATCACTTGCTCCACGCCCCAACAGATATCCATCTTTTACTACTGGTAAAAAAGGTCCTGTTTCCCAGTCTTCACCCGGGCTTATCTCAGCGACATCAACATGGCCATTAACGATCAAACTTTTATGTGAAGAAGAATCTGTCCCTTTTAAAATACCAACAACATTCGGGTCACCCGGATACACATCCCACTTATCAACCGAAAAACCTTTTTCCTCAAGAAACGAAGCAACAAACTGCTGTGCATCCTCTGTATTTCGTGCCGGTGGGGCAGGTGTTTCAAAACTAATCAGAGTTTCGACTAATGAGATGAGCTCATCTTGACGTTGGTCGACTTGATTTAATAAATTAGCTAATCTAGCATCCATAAAATAACTTCCTCCAATATAGGATTAATAGGTTGAGATCATTGCGACTAGCACCTTAATGCTCTTGACGAGATCGAGCTTTTCTATTAAAAAAATATAATAAAAAAACCACATTCTATTAAGAAAGTGGTTACATTCAAGTGAGAACAGGATAACAAAAATTACCCCAAATTACTTGTTGCCACTTCCCTTCGCTAGTATTATCTAGAGCAGGTTAAAAGGGTTAAGACACACGTCTCTCTCAGCAAAAGCACCCCTAGTGAAAAAAATGTATAAAATTAGTCATACCCTATTTTAACCACAAAAGATTCAAGGAAGCAAGGGGACGGTTCTCGTGCTTCTTTTTTGGAGTTTAGCAGTTGATACTTCATCGTCACTCCTTATTTTGGGAGCACGAGAACCGTCCCGGTGCTCCGGAAAAAAAGACTATTGACATTGATAATCATTATCATGTAGAATTAAAAATGGTAAGACTACCCCTCTTATCGAAAGTACCTTGGGATCTCGTTCCTCCCCTTTGATCATGGCCGAGATCTCAATCCCCTAGAATTTCATAATCATAAGCAATTAAAAATTGAAATCATATTGAGTAGAGTAGGTTTCTTTCTTGTTTCAGCAAGGAAGCGCAAGAACCGTCCCCTTGCTTCCGCCAGTGTGTTATAATGGTGGTATAGGAGGCGATTGTGATATGAGTAATCATGTTCGAATTGTTGAGAAAAACGTAGAGGTTTTGCTGGAAGTGAACAGAGTGGCTTTTTATGCTCAAGGTAAAGTGGTTGAGTGTAGAGGGTTTGAGGACAACCAGGTGTTTTATTTGTACTTTTATAAAAATGAGTTTCTGACTGGTAAACGTGCTACCAAAGTGAAGCCTGGCTGCTTTTTTGAAACTGCGATGAAACATGGAATCACATTCGATGCCCCACATCCTATGATTGATCAACTTTTTCCATCCAATCAAACGCTCCCCATTATAAGTTTGAAACAGTTACTTGATAAACTTGAACAACAAAAAACTCCACAAGAAATTGCACTTATCCTTTCATTTTTTAACGACTTCATTAAACCCGAATCACTTCAAAAGGTCATTGAAAAACAGTTTTTCGAGTACAGACGAAATGGTCAACTGTTGAATGCCTATCAAATCCTTCAAATTGCAAAGCTCATGAACCAATGTGTCTGGGCAAGAGAAACCGCCAATCGAATTGAATACCAAAAATATGATAAACAGTATAGCCAAAGCTATGAGACTCTTCTTAAAATAGATCCGCTGTTTGCAGAGCTTAAAAGTTATCCTAATCGCCACAAGGAGACCGTTCTGTCTACTATTTTTAAAAGCAAAAGCCGAAGTCTTGACCTACTTGCACTAAGGTTTGAAGACTTTACTACTTCACCCACTGTGGAAACCTATCAAACACTCACCACACTAATCCGATCATACTTAAGTCAAATCGACTATGTTAACACTTTACTGTTTTTACAAAAAAACACACCTTTCCCACAGCTTCAGCAGGATTTGATAGATCTATTACTTGAACGTAAAGATTATCAACAAGTGTTTGCTCTCATTAGCAATTATTCAATCGGACTAAGTTTCATCCAAAAAGAGAAATTGAAGGATTATCTCTTATCTGATGATGTACTTGTATCAGAGTATACCTGCTTACACTTAGTTACCCTATTCAAATCTGAGCGTCAAACGTTAGAACAGATTCTGCGACAATGTGTAATGACGCTATTGAAAAAACATCATATTGGCTATGTGAATCAGTGGTTACATCCATTAAAAATAGGTCAACTTTCACTTCCGATTTTGTCTACAATTGAAAAAATGGCTATCATGCAGGATGACCCAGACAAGCAATTTTTACTAGGGGAGTATTACCATGAACTCCAGCAGTACGAAAAAGCGATCGAATGCTTCAGCTGGGAAATGGAACTCAACTCCACCGATCCACTCCCCGTTAAATGGCTATCCAAACTATACAAAGAACTGGGCATGACTAACGAATCCAAAGACTACCAACAAGTATTCCTAAGCATGCAAAAACATGCTTAGGGGAAGCACGGGGACGGTTCTCGTGCTTCTTTTTTGAATTCCCGGGAGCAGTGGGACGGTTCTCATGCTTCTCTTTTCATGAATTTGTCATAATTATTTTGCTGAGCATGTCTAGCTTTTAGTATATGATTTATAATTAGTGGTAGGTAATAATCTCATGCATCGTGCCATGTTTCTTCAGTGGGTACTCCTTTTAAATTTAATCTCCTTAATTCCTTCAAGTAAGATTGCCTTTTCCATTCTTCCTTTTTAAGATTCAATTTGTTGCGTTAAACCCAAGTTTCATCCTTTACTGTTTCCATTTATTCATAGCGTGTTAAATAGGTTATCTATATCTGAAAGTGAGAGTGATCGAGTTGCCCCGAGTTGCAAGGGTGAAAAGTAGAAGTGGAATTTATCACATTATGTTGAGAGGTGCGAATAAACAGGAGATTTTTCA
This sequence comes from Litchfieldia alkalitelluris, assembly GCF_002019645.1. Taxonomy (GTDB): domain Bacteria; phylum Bacillota; class Bacilli; order Bacillales; family Bacillaceae_L; genus Litchfieldia; species Litchfieldia alkalitelluris. The sequence continues at coordinate 848,277 of NZ_KV917374.1, forward strand.
TGATGATGAAGATCGTCTTAATTTTCTTCGTACGGTTGAAAGGTATAAGGGTATTTCAGGGATTTATATATATGCATGGTGCTTAATGAGTAATCATGTTCACCTTCTTTTAAAAGAGGGCGAAGAAGAGATTTCAGTGACGATGAAGCGGATTGGTGTAAGTTTTGTGCAAGGGTATAATTTCAAGTACATGACAACAGGTCATCTATTTCAAGACCGTTTTAAAAGTGAAAATGTAGAGGAAAGAAGTTATTTACTAACGGTGATTCGATATATTCATCAAAATCCAGTGAAGGCGGGAATGGTGAATAGAGTTAACGAATGGAGATGGAGTAGCTGTCACGAATATTATGGGGGAACGACGCACCATCCGATGAAATTACTTGATAGTCAATCAGTATTTGAACTATTCTCGTCAGATAAACAAGTTGCGGTTGAGAGATTTAAAGAATTTAATGAAAGAAAAAATACCGATGTTGGTTTAGACGAAGAAGTTACTAGAAGTAGTAGACTATCAGATGAGGAGGCTCGGCCGATTATTAAAAGGGTGCTCGGTCAGGTTGAGATAGCGAAAGTAAAGAGCTTGCCTAGGGTACAAAGAAATGAACATTTGCGAAGAGTGAAAAGAATTGAAGGATTATCACATCGGCAGGTTGCAAGAATATTTGGGGTCTCGCCGAGTTTGGTTTTTAAGGCGTGAGAATGAGAGAGTGGGTGGGAGCGCAGGGGCCGGTTCTCATGCTTCTTCTTTTTGCACTTTCTTAGCTAGGAAATATAAGTACCGTCCCATTGCTCCACCCCAGAAAAGGAAGCACGAGAACCGTCCCGTTGCTCCCCCCAGAAAAGGAAGCACGAGAACCGCCCGTTGCTCCCCCCAGAAAAGGAAGCGCGAGAACCGTCCCCCTGCTTCCAACAAAAAGGAATAGATTAATAGGTTGGTTTTGTTTTATAATGGGTACTATGTATGAAATTGAATAGTAGAAGGGATAGGATTTAAAGATGATAGATATCCATTGCCATATCCTACCTGGAGTAGATGATGGTCCACAAAGTATGGTTGCTGCGCTTGAGATGATGAAGCATGCGTCCAATGAAGGAATTCGAACGATTATCGCGACCCCGCATCATAATAGTAAGTACAGCAATGCGAGAAATACTATTTTTGACCGGGTTGATGAGTTAAATGAACTGATTAAGAAAGAAAATATAGATTTAAAGATTTTACCTGGCCAAGAGCCTCGAATTTATGGTGATATGGCTGTTGGTTATGAGCAGAGTGAACTATTGACGTTGAATAATACCCATAAATATCTGTTTGTGGAACTGCCATCCAACCATGTGCCGCGCTATACGAAGCAACTTTTATTTGATCTTCAATTACAAGGGCTTCAACCGATTATTGTTCATCCAGAACGAAATCAGGAAATTATCGAAAACCCAGATGTGTTATACAAGCTCGTTGAAAGTGGTGCAAGCACACAGGTAACTGCCTCAAGTGTGACAGGTCATTTTGGTAAAAAAATTCAAAAATTCTCGCTGCAACTGATTGAAGCAAATCAAGCTCACTTCATCGCATCTGATGCACATAATCTGAAAGGCCGCACATTCCTTTTAAGAGAAGCTTATGAGAAAATTGAAAAGGAATACGGAATCGATATGGTTTATTTATTCCAGGATAATGCTGAGGTATTAGTAGAAGGAAAAACAATCTATCGAGATATTCCTGTTCAGGTGAAGCGGAAGAAGTTTTTGGGCATATTTTAATAACGATCTCTTAACACCACATATAGTGTGGTGTTTTTTAGTGCGGGCATTCCTCTTTATTAAATTATTAATAGAAAACAAGCTTGTTATCATCACCTCCCTAATATACTAGTAAAAACCAATATCCCATCCCATTCCCATCATCCCAATTTTGTCACTTTCAACTGACATTTATTGTTCTCAATCGAACGAAAATTTTCTGACATTTCATTATATGATGTTATCAGGAGGGACAGTTGATGATTAGAGAAGAAAGACCGGCTGTGTTGTTGAACCTTCTTACTCAAAGTAAGCAGGTCACAATGAACCAGCTAATTGATCAAACCCAACTAAGTAAGCGGCAAATTTCCTATGATCTTGAGAAGATTAATTACTGGCTTCAAACGGAAAAATTGCCCCCAATCATGTATAAGCGTACCCAGTGGATTTCGGTTCCAGATGCTGTGAATCAGTATTTATTAAAAGAAAAAAAGGCAGTTAAACAGCATCATTTCATTGTTTCAGATGAAGAACGTATTTATCTCATTTATTTATTTCTATTTATTAGGTTAGAGCAAATTTCTTCAGCCCATTTGACTGACTTATTAAAAGTCAGTAAAAACACGGTCGTATCTGATGTCAAAAAGCTGAATGAAAAGCTGGCTTCTGCCGTGGTAAGAGTGGATTACTCGAGAGAACGTGGTTATCACTTAAAAGGATCTGAGTTTGATAAAAGGGTGGTGGTGCTGCAGCATATATCCCAACTTTTGAAGAAGCCTTATGGTCACGAATTGCTTGAGCATGTCCTGAAAAAAGGGAATTCAGAGAATTGTTTTTCTAAAATGAAGACAGTATTACAGACTGTTGAGAGGGACTTTGAACTGCATTTTGTGGAAGAAAGATTACGAGATTTCACTTATTTTTTAGTGTTTTATTTTTACAGGCAGCAGCAAGGGAAGATGGTCCGGCTTCACCATGATGAGTTGGAGGTGCTCATCCATAATAAGATGAAAGAACCTGTCGAGAAGCTTTTCGCTTTGTTAGATCTGAAGAAAGATGTGTCAGAGCTTTGTTATATCATCATCCAGCTGTTGGGCCTATCTCGTGGGAATTTAGCCTTTCAGCATGGTGATCGAGATTTGGTGTTTGAGTTGTGTAAAAAAATCGTAGTTGACTTTGAATCGATGGCATGTGTGACATTTGAAAATAAAGCAGATGTAGTGGAAACCTTGTTTCAACATGTGAAGCCTGCCTATTTTCGAATGAAATATCGGATTCCGATCAGTAATCCTTTATTGAAGCAAATTCAAACCGAGCATCATGAGCTTTATACAATTGTCAAAAAGCTATTATTACCGGTTGAAACGCTGCTAAATATTTCGATTCCGGAGGAGGAAATAGGTTTTATCACGATCCATTTTGGTGCATTGCTGGAAAAACCGAAACAACAAAACACAGAGCGTAAAACCGCGATTATCGTTTGTCCAAGTGGTATAAGCTCTTCACTCATGGTGAAATGTCAGTTAGAAGCGTTATTTTCTGAAATCACAATTATGAAAACGCTATCATTAAGTGAGTTCGAGAAGGAATATGTGGGGCAATATGATGTGATTTTTTCAACTGTGCCTTTAAAGCAGCATTATCCTTACTTTCTTGTCAAACCAATTATGACACCCTCTGAAAAAAACACACTTGTCAATGAAGTGTATGGACAATTTTTTCATGTGAAGCATCATGATGTTTCTGCACATCAGTTTTTAAGATTGATTGAAAACTATGTGGAGATCAAAGATGAAGCGGGATTGAAGAAAGCATTGAATGAGCTTACGATTTTGAAAAAGGTTAATTGCAGGAGGAAGCAACCTATGTTGAATGAGTTACTAACAGAGGAGACGATCCAATTCGCTCAGGGTCTAGCGAGCTGGGAGGAGGCAATCCAACTGGCTGCACAGCCATTACGTGTGAAAGGGGTCATTGAAGAGACATATGTGGAGGCGATTATAGAGAATGTAAAGGAACTGGGGCCTTATATGATTATTGGACCCGAAGTAGCGATTCCTCATGCACGGCCTGAGAAGGGAGTCAATCAGGTTGGGATGAGCTTCTTAAAGCTCGAGGAGCCGGTCTATTTTTTAGGGGAAGAAAAAAATGCAGTGAAGCTGTTGTTTTGTATTGCGGCAGTCGACCACTCAACCCATTTAACGGCACTATCTCAGCTGACAAAGTTATTAAGTGATAAAAACAATTTAGAAACGATTAAGCAAAGTCATTCTACCGAAGAAGTTCTTCAATTAATTCAGGAGTATTCAAAATAAGATAAGGAGGGATTATTGGTGAAAATTTTAGCGGTGTGTGGTTCAGGATTAGGAAGTAGTTTTATGCTTGAAATGAATATTGAGGATATTTTAAAGGAGTTAGGTGTCACTGGAGTGGAAGTCGAGCACTCCGATTTAGGGTCAGCAACGCCTGATATGGCTGATGTCTTTTTTACGGCAAAGGATATTGCTGAAGGGGCGTCACATTTAGGAGAAATGGTCGTGCTTGAGAGCATTATCGATATGGATGAATTGCGGGAGAAGTTGAAGGCAGTTTTACAAGAAAAAGGCTATTTGTCATAAGATTCATGAACAATGTAACACCTATTATAAGGGAGGTATTTGAATATGGGTGAAAGATTCCTAAAGTTAATGATGGACATCTTAAGTCAGCCTGCGGTGTTAATTGCATTAATCTCTTTTATTGGTCTTGTTCTTCAGAAAAAAGTGTGGAGTGATATTATCAAAGGTACAACGAAATCCTTCCTCGGCTTCATCGTGATCGCAGCTGGTGCCGGAATTCTTGTTGGCTCACTTGAACCGTTTGGAAAGATGTTTGAGGTGGCCTTTAATGTGAGTGGGGTTGTTCCTAATAATGAAGCGATTGTGGCGATGGCATTAACGAAATATGGTACTGCAACTGCACTTATTATGTTTTTTGGGATGTTCGCCAACATCGTGATCGCACGCTTGACTCGCTTTAAATATATCTTTTTAACTGGACATCATACTCTTTATATGGCTTGTATGATTGCTGTTATCCTGGTCGTTGCAGGGTTTTCAGGCGTCTCTCTTGTTATTCTTGGATCAATTGTTCTAGGGTTTACAATGGCGATTTTTCCAGCTATGGCACAGCCTTTTATGCGAAAAATAACCGGACATGACAATGTTGGATTTGGGCATTTTTCAACAATTGGTTATGCATTATCTGGGTTAGTAGGGAAAGCAGTTGGAAAAGGCTCGAAGTCAACGGAGGATATTAAGTTTCCAAAAGGACTTGGGTTTTTACGTGATAGCTCAGTAACGATTGCGTTAACGATGTCGATTATCTATGTGATTATCGCTCTTTTTGCAGGGGCAGATTTTGTAGAAGCAGAGTTAAGTGGTGGTACTCATTTTCTTGTATTCGCATTATTGCAAGCGGTTACTTTTGCGGCTGGTGTGTTTGTGATTTTAGCAGGGGTTCGCTTGGTTTTAGCTGAAATTGTACCGGCGTTTAAAGGAATTTCAAATCGCTTGGTGCCAAATTCGAAGCCGGCATTGGATTGCCCAATTGTATTCCCATATGCACCAAATGCGGTGTTAATCGGTTTCTTCTGTAGTTTCTTAGGTGGAATTGTTGGGATGTTCATCCTTGGTTGGGCGGGCGCGATCATTATTTTACCAGGAGTGGTTCCGCACTTCTTCACTGGAGCAACGGCGGGAGTATTCGGTAATGCAACAGGTGGGGTACGCGGGGCAACGATTGGTTCTTTCGTGAATGGATTGCTGATTACCTTCATTCCAGTATTCTTAATGCCAGTTCTAGGGGACTTAGGATTTGCGAACACAACATTCTCTGATAGCGACTTTGGTGCTACCGGAATTATCCTTGGAAATCTAGTAAACTGGTTCGGAGCAACAGGTGTCTGGATTGTGGTGATTGTTGGAACATTGTTAGCGATTCTGCCAGGGTTCTTTAAGAAGGATAAGAAAACGGGTATGAGTGCTTAGTTGTTAAAAAGTAGGTGGGAAAGCTGATCAAGTTTTCCCACTTGTTTTACCAGAAAGGAGGTTACAGTATGGAGCTTGCAAGATTTCGAGATTCTATTCGACTTTTGACGTTAAAAGAGCTGCATCATCTCGGATTTGGGCACTATGGCGGGAGTTTATCAATTGTTGAGGTGTTGGCCGTTTTATATGGAAAGGTGATGAAATTGAATCCGGCGGAACCTGATTGGGAGGGACGGGACTATTTTATTCTCTCCAAAGGGCATGGGGGACCAGCGCTGTATGCGACACTTGCGCTGAAAGGGTATTTTCCAGAAAAAGAGCTGTATACGTTGAATAAAAACGGAACGTCGTTGCCATCACATCCAGATCGGAATTTAACGCGTGGAGTGGATATGACGACGGGGTCACTAGGGCAAGGAATTTCGGTAGCAGTTGGAGTAGCACTTTCTCATAAATTGTCGGCAAGAAAAAATTACACGTATTGTGTGGTTGGTGATGGTGAGTTAAATGAGGGCCAGTGCTGGGAAGCATTCCAGTTTGCCGCCCATCATAAGCTGAATCGATTGGTTGTGTTTATTGATGATAATAAAAAGCAGTTAGATGGTCCGACAAAGGATATTATTGATCCGCTCGATTTTGAGGAAAAGCTGAGAGCGTTTGGATTTTATACGATGAAGGTCGATGGCAGTTCATTGGAGGAAATTGAGGCAGCTATTGGGCGAGGGAAAGTGGAGTCACAGGGAATGCCTATTGGAATTGTGCTTGATACGATAAAGGGACAAGGTGTGCCCTTTTTAGAGCAAAAAGCGGATAATCATCATGTTCGACCAAACGCAGAGGATGAAGCAGCGATTTTGGAAATGATTTCGGAGCTTGAAAGACGAGTGGAGAGGGTGGAGCAATCATGATCGAAGCGTCGTCGAAGTTGTATGAGTTAGAGAATATTGAAATGCGCCAAATGTATGCTTCCACAATCTTAGCTCTTGCGAAAAAGAATCCTGAGGTGATTGCGCTTGAAGCGGATTTAATGAGTGCGATTTCGACCAATAAAATTATCAAGGAGATACCGGAACAAATCATCAATTGCGGAATTATGGAAGCGAATATGATGGGGGTGGCCGCAGGGTTATCGATCACAGGGAAGATCCCATATATTCACACGTTTGCTCAATTTGCGACAAGAAGAGCGTTTGATCAGTTGTTTGTGTCAGGGGCATATGCACGATGTAACTTGAAAATCGTTGGATCTGATTCAGGAGTGACTGCAGAGCATAATGGTGGAACACATATGGCGTTTGAGGACCTGGGGCTTGTTCGGTTAATTCCAGGGGCGACGGTGTTTGAGGCAAGTGACTCGACGATGTTGGGGTATTTATTAAGAAGTATTGAAAAAGAAAGAGGCATTCACTATATCAGGACAGTCCGGAAAAAAGCGATGAAGCTCTATCATGAGGGAGAGACTTTTGAAGCGGGGAAAGGAAAAGTGTTGCGTGAGGGTAATGATGTCACGTTGATTGCGAGTGGAATCATGGTTGCGGAGTCATTAGCTGCGGCTGAGTTGCTTGAAAAAGAGGGGATCTCTGCTGCAGTGATTGATATGTTTACAATTAAGCCGATTGACCAAGAATTAGTCGTCAAATATGCGGAGAAGACAGGACTCGTGATCACGGCAGAAAATCATAATGTGATTGGTGGACTAGGAAGTGCGGTGGCAGAGGTGTTAGGAGAGCATTGTCCAACACCGATGTACCGAATTGGTGTGAGAGAGCAGTTTGGGCAGGTTGGGGTGACGGAGTATTTGAAGAAGTTTTATAAGTTGAGGGCTAGTGATATTGTGGAGGTGGTGAAGTGTAGGGTTGAAGGGTGAGTGATTAGTAGCAATACCTTGTAGCGGAGAGTTGTAACCCGTTCGCTAGAGAGGGAGAAAATACGAAATAACACGCCTTTTAGAGATGGAATAAGCACGCTCATTCGCATCTCTTTTTTTGTTGATATATCAACGTTTTATAGGGAGTTTTGAGGTCTTAGCAGAGGATTGGCACACTAATTAACAAAGAATATAGCAGGTGCACATTAATTTATGTACCGTCTGCAAAAAGGGCCTAATTGGTTTGTTAAAAAATATTTATAATACTGATTCACTTTAATTATTTACGATAAGCTTATACAACTAAGATCAGTTATGTGGAATAAGCAAGTCGGAGATACGTAGAAGACATATACTGCACAGTAAATAGAAATAGAGGGAGAAATTCCCCTTAATTCATAAATAGCATTGATAATAACTTAAATAGAGGGAGAAATTTCTCTTATTGACTAGTAATACTTAAAAATAGGTAATTTTGCTTTATATAAGGGCAAAAACTCCCTCTATTTTACCTAAAAATAGCTCTAATATGCAATTAACGGAAAAATCTCCTCTTATTTATTTATTGCTAGTAAGGACATGCCATTTTATTTAAAGAAAGTAGGTGAAGGCGGGTACTTATTTTGTTAGAACCTCATTTAGATGCGTCTGGTAAACCACATCACAAGAAATAAAATGTAGATAGAGTTCAATTTTAAACAGTGGTTTTTTTCGAAAAAAGTTTATAAATTCAAAGCAAACGGATCAGATTTTCTTTATCTTGTCCTTTTCTTGTATTGTTATTTGTATTGCTAATTAGATTTCTAAAACAATTGCTAATTAACCTGCTGATTAACGTTTTCTCCATCTCATCCGAACTACTTACAGAGGGGGGCAGGGTATTTGGTTTGAATTCACTTTATAAAATAATCGGAGCAATCCAAAAAAGAGAGGGTATTTTGTCGAAATACACCATGATTCGAGGGTGAGGTGACCTTTGGCTTTAAAACAAACGTTTGATTGAGATGCGGAAATGGGCATGGTTGTTCTTGTACAATTGTTTAAAGGAATGTGACAATAATTGATGGGAGATTATTTTCTTGGTTTTTGTAGAAGTTTGTCACTAGTGTGGAAGGGTAAAGCACACAAACTTGATAAAACATGATTGTTGGGAATATCAAAAAAGAAGCGTGAGAACCGCCCCGCGCTTCCCCGGCGAAAAAGAAGCGTGAGAACCGCCCCAGCGCTTCCCCGGCGAAAAGGAAGCATGAGAACCGTCCCACTGCTTCGATAATTTTTGGGTTATTAGGTATAATAATGGTTATAATTTACTTTTGATACTTGACGTGAGAGTGTTTGTGTTGAACAATAGCAGTATTGCATTCTAATTATGGAATTGAGGTACATATGATGAAAGGTATTATTTTAGCAGGTGGAAGTGGAACAAGGCTTTATCCACTTACGATGGTTACGAGTAAGCAGTTATTACCGATTTATGATAAGCCGATGATTTATTATCCTTTATCTACATTGATGCTTGCGGGTATTCGTGAGATTTTAATCATTTCGACTCCAGAGGATACACCTCGATTTGAAGCATTGCTTGGTGATGGTTCACAGTTTGGGATTTCTCTTCAATATAAAATTCAGCCAAGTCCAGATGGGTTAGCTCAAGCATTTATTATCGGGGATGAGTTCATTGGGAATGATTCTGTTGCGATGATTTTAGGTGATAACATTTATTACGGCAGTGGTATGAGAAAGATCCTTCAACGAGCAGCACAAAAGGAAACCGGTGCGACTGTGTTTGGGTATCATGTGAATGATCCTGAGCGCTTTGGTGTGGTTGAATTTGATCAGGACGGAAGAGTATTAAGTGTTGAAGAAAAGCCAGAAGTACCGAAGTCTAATTATGCGGTGACAGGTCTTTACTTTTACGATAATCGAGTGGTTGAGATTGCCAAAAATGTGAAGCCGTCTGCGCGTGGTGAGTTAGAGATCACATCAGTGAATGAAGCGTATCTTCAGGCAGGACAATTAGAGGTAGAGTTACTGGGTCGTGGCTTTACATGGCTTGATACAGGTACACATGAAAGCTTATTCGCTGCGAGTAATTTCGTTCGAACCGTTGAAGAGCATCAAGGTGTGAAAATTGCTGCACCAGAGGAGATTGCTTTCATCAATGGTTGGATTGAGAAGGAACAGCTGTTAAAATCTGGCGAATTGTTCTCGAAATCTGGGTATGGACAGTATTTATTAAAAGTAGCTAATGGTGAAATAAAATATTAGGAAACTTTTCTGAAAAGAGTCTTGCTTGTGGAATGAGCTGAGAGCCACCTGACCCCTGCGGGATCTAGCGGCCTCGTGAGACCCCGCAGGAGCTCAGAAAGCGATGAGGAGGCTCAAGGTCCGCCCCGCGGAAAGCAGGTGGATCGCAGCGATTGGAACTTTCCAAACTAGTGATTTTCAGGACAGACTTTCATGCAAATACGGAAGTAGCAAAGTATTAATAGAAAAAAGGTGATATTGTGCAAGTTGTAAAAACTCATATCGAAGGTGTATTAGTAATCGAACCGAGTGTGTTTGGTGACCATCGTGGATGGTTTATGGAAACGTACAGTGATTCGAAATTTAAAGAAGCTGGAATCGATTTAAACTTTGTTCAAGATAATCAATCGTTTTCAGCGACAAAAGGGACCTTACGTGGTCTTCATTATCAGTTGAATCCGAAGGCACAAACAAAATTAGTTCGCTGTACAAAAGGATCTATTTTTGACGTGGCCGTGGATATTCGAAAAGGAAGCCCGACGTATGGTCAGTGGTATGGAATTGAATTATCTGCAGAAAATAAGAAGCAATTATTAGTTCCGAAAGGCTTTGCTCATGGATTTATGACATTAACAGATGATGTTGAGGTTCAATATAAGGTGGACGAGCTCTATGCACCAGATTGTGACCGCGGAATCATTTGGAACGATCCAGATATCGGGATTGAATGGCCAATGGATATCACTCCAGTGTTATCAGGAAAAGATGAAAAAGCGCCTTTCTTAAAGGATGCCGAAGTGAATTTTCAATATGGTGAAAAAGCATGAAGATCTTAGTAACTGGTTATACAGGTCAGCTTGGCTATGATGTGGTGAAGGCCGGCGAACGTCGCGGCTATGAGATGCATGGAGTGGGATCTGCCGATTTGGATCTTACCAATCAGCAAGCTGTAAAGGAATATGTGGAAACGTTACAGCCTGACGCGATTATCCATAGTGCTGCATATACGGCCGTTGATAAAGCGGAAGATGATCGTGAAGCATGCTGGAACGTGAATGTGAATGGGACAAGCTACATTGCTGAAGCTGCAAAAACGGTTGGCGCTAAATTCATGTATATTAGCACAGATTATGTATTTGATGGACAAGGTGAGGAGCCTTTTCTTGAAACCGACTCGACGAATCCGGTTGGGTATTATGGGTTAACAAAGCTTGAAGGTGAAAAGCGTGTTCAATCGCTGCTTGCTGATCATTTTATTGTTCGAATTTCTTGGGTGTTTGGATTAAATGGAAATAACTTTGTCAAAACGATGCTTCGATTAGCGGAAACGCGACAAGAGTTGAATGTGGTCGGTGATCAATATGGATCTCCTACATATACGTTTGATTTGGCGAGACTATTGCTAGATATGATTGAAAGTGAAAAATATGGCACGTATCATGCATCAAATGAAGGCTTTTGTAGCTGGGCGGAATTCGCTAGGGAAATCTTTAAGGTGGCTGAAAAAGATGTCAAGGTTTCTGCAATCACGACTGAAGAGTATCCAACACGCGCGGTTCGACCAAAGAATTCACGCATGTCAAAGCAAAAGCTAGTTGATGCTGGTTTTAGTCCATTACCAACGTGGCAAGAAGCATTAAAACATTATATGAATGAATTATCTTTAGAGGTGAAATGATGACAAGAGAAAAGGTTTTAGTAACTGGTGGAGCTGGATTCATTGGAGGAAACTTTGTTCAATATATGGTGGACAAATATCCGAATTATGATATTTATAATTTAGATTTATTAACATATGCGGGTGACATTACGAAGCATACTGGAATTGAGAAAAAGGATAACTATCACTTTATAAAGGCGGACATTGCGAATCGTGAAGAGATATTTTCTCATTTTGAAGAAAAGAAATTTGATTATGTGATTCATTTTGCAGCGGAAAGCCATGTGGACCGTTCAATAACTGAGCCGGAAATTTTTGTGGTCACAAATGTACTTGGTACTCAGGTGCTTTTAGACGCAGCAAAGCAGATCGGTGTGAAGAAATTTGTTCATGTATCAACTGATGAAGTGTATGGAGAATTGGATTTTGATCCAACGACATTTTTTACGGAAGAAACACCACTTCAACCAAATAGTCCTTATAGTGCAAGTAAAGCATCTTCGGATTTGTTAGTACGTGCATATCACGAAACATTTGGTTTGCCTGTGAATATTACTCGTTGTTCAAATAACTATGGACCATATCATTTCCCAGAGAAGTTGATTCCATTAACGATTTCTCGTGTATTGAATGAGCAAAAGGTACCTGTTTATGGTGACGGTAAAAACATTCGTGACTGGTTACATGTACTTGACCATTGTTCTGCGATTGACTTAGTTATGCATGAAGGTGCAAATGGTGAGGTTTATAACGTTGGTGGACATAATGAACGTACAAACCTTGAAGTGGTTAAAACAATCATCAGTACGCTTGGCAAGTCAGAGGATTTAATTGAGTTTGTAACGGATCGTTTAGGACATGATAAGCGTTATGCGATTGATCCAACAAAATTAGAAAATCTAGGCTGGAAGCCAACGTATAACTTTGAAACAGGTATTGCCCAAACGATTCAGTGGTACCTTGATAACAAGGACTGGTGGGAACAGATTATTAGTGGGGAATACCAAAATTACTTCGATAAGCAATATACTTTGAAATAAGTTGTAGAAAAGAGCCATTTGTTAAAAGAATGGCTCTTTATTTGTGAAAGATAAGAAACAACCATGGCTACGTTTTACTTGTAAAATTCTGGAATGCCACAGGTGTTGATACTGTGGTGTTTTTCGTATTGGATTTTTGTTGATTTTTGGCGTAGGAATAGGAATTCTAGACGGAGAAATTCCGGTTAATGTATCTAGTATGGGCTTAAAGGGCAGATATAACCGGAGATATTCCGGTTAACGTCTCTAATATATAACTGAATCTAAAGATTAGGTTCATATAAGCGGAAAAACTCCGGTTATTCTTAGGGAAATGTTGATATTTCCCAATATAAGCGGAATTTTTCCGCTTAAATTCTCAACCACAGTGAAATCAAATCAACAAGATAGGACACAGCCATTTAACAAGAGTCTCGGGGGACCCAGCAGAAGCCAAATTGCGACGAGGAGGCTCCCGGACCGCAACGGTGGTGGTATCCCGAGAGTGGATCGCAGCGAATGGAACCTTGCTACACGTAGTATTTTTCAAGATGAATTTTTAATTGCTTTGCTCCTTAGGGACATTGTTAATGACCAAAGGGGAATCTAGTATATCTAACTATTTTAAAAGCTAGTAAAAACTGGCTAATTTATATCTGATTTTTTTGTTCATTTTATGCTAGACTAATATAATGAAAAAATTTTTCAATTAGATTAATAGGGAGATTAGTACGATGGGAAGAATCAGGTTATTAATTATTATGTTGCTTTTGATCAGTTTTATTTTACCGTCAAAAGTGATTAGTGCGAATGAATTAGCACTGACAACGACTGAAGTTGAGGAACCTAGTGATGTTTCTCCAGTTGTTGAAAGTGAGGAAATTCCTCCGGTGATAGAGGAAGAAAAGATGTCTGTTAACTATTCGGTATTCGTTCAGGAGGATGGCTGGCTCGATGTCGTTTCTAATGGCCAAACGGCAGGGACTGAAGGACATGGTCAACAAATAGAGGGACTACAAGTTTCTTTAGAAAATGCTCCATATCAAGGCGGAATTTCTTATCAAACTTTTGTGAATAAGGTTTGGTTGGATCTTGCTGCTGATGGAGAAACTAGTGGACCAGTTGGAGAAAGTACTCTCGTTGAAGCGATTCAACTTAACTTAACTGGAGAAATGTCCACGTATTATGATGTGTATTATCGTGTCCATGCTCAAAATTATGGTTGGCTAGATTGGGCTAAAAATGGAGAGCCTGCGGGTACTGATGGGTTTTCTAAAGCATTGGGAGCCGTAGAGATTGTTTTAGTTGAAAAAGATGGACAAGCTCCTGGTCCGACTGATTTATCATTTTTAATAAAGCCATCTGTTTCATATACAACACATGTGCAAACTTACGGTTGGAAGCCATCTGTTTCAGATGGTGCGATGAGTGGAACAAGTGGTGAATCAAAACGGTTGGAAGCTATTAAAATAGAGCTCTCTAATTTGTATAGTGGGAATATTACTTATTCTACCCATGTGCAAAGTTATGGTTGGATGGATCCGGTATCAAATGGTGAATTATCTGGTACATCAGGCCAAAGTAAACGGTTAGAAGCAATTACAGTCGATTTAACTGGTGAAATCTCAGAATACTTTGATGTGTATTATCGAGTTCATGCACAAACCTTTGGCTGGTTAGGATGGGCAAAAAACGGAGAAACGGCTGGGACGGAAGGGTTGTCAAGACGATTAGAAGCTATTGAAATCGTTCTTGTTGAAAAAGGCGGACAAGCTCCCATTTCTACGAAAACAGCGTTTATAAAGAAACAATCTGTATCATATACAACACATGTGCAAACGTTTGGATGGTTGGATCATGTGACAAATGGTGCAATGAGTGGAACAAGTGGTCAATCAAAGCGCTTAGAAGCGATTAAAATTAACTTGCCCGATACTAGTATAAGTGGGGGTATTAGTTATTCGACCCATGTTCAAAGCTTTGGTTGGCTAAACCCTGTATCAAATGGGGAGTTATCAGGCACATCAGGTCAGAGCAAACGTTTAGAAGCGATTAAAATAAATCTGACCGGTGAGATTGCCCAATATTATGACGTATATTATCGGGTTCATGCCCAAACCTTTGGCTGGTTAGGATGGGCCAAAAATGGTATGAATGCTGGTACCGCAGGTCTTTCAAAGCGCTTAGAAGCGATTGAAATTAAATTAGTGCCAAAGGGCCTAGGGATATCTGTTAGTGAGAATGATGCTTATAAAGTTCAGGAACCAATCCTTGTCTTTTTAGATCCAGGGCATGGTGGTCGGGATCCAGGTGCCACTGTTGGCGGATATCGTGAAGCCGATTTAAATCTAAAAGTAGCGAAAAAGGTTCAAACTCTATTACAAAATCAAGGCATTAGAGTAAAGATGTCACGTCAAGGTGATACGTATGTTGAATTACTGAATCGTTCCATCATGGCAAATGAAGCGGGAGCTGACATCTTCATAAGTATTCACCATAACTCATCAGGATATGGAACAACGATGATTCAAGGAATTGAGACTTATTATTATGAAGTTGAGAAAGATTATCCTTCAAAAATAAATGCTGATATGCATGATGATCCTGAGCGGATTTCTAAGAGTATTACACTTTCTAACTTCATCCATGAAAATATGGTGAGTTATACTGGCGCAACAGACCGGGGTGTGGAGGGAGAATCGTATTCCGTTACACGTGAAGTCAAAATGCCAGCTACTTTATTGGAACTTGGTTATTTGAACAATTCGAGTGAACTAAAGAAAATCACAACAGATTCATATCAAAACCAATTAGCCAAAGCCATTGCTGATGGGATTATTGAATATATTAAAACATATTAATAGACATTTTTTGTAAAAGGCTGTTTTCGTAAACTTTGTTGCTTGTAAAGGTCTCTTATAGTCACTATGAACTTGGTAGAGTGGTATCTTTTCTTCCTAAATGATAACCATAACATCAAGTGAAATAGTGTATCCTTCCTAAAAATAAGCCAATTAGCAACAATCTTTCATAAAAGAGCCTGTAAAAGAAGAAAGAGTCATTCGCTAGACACTGAGGAAAATCTCGGTGTCTATTTTTATACTAAAAATGTTTATATTCTTTCATGGTAATTTCATATCAGTGTGCGATTTTATTCATATTTTGGTCATAATTTTAAGATAAATTAAAGTTGTATTTGTAAACTGGACGATTTTACTAAGGTGGCATATAGACATGAGTAAAAATAAAATGTTTGGCTATATGATGGTTGGCGCTTTATCAGTTGGGATTGTTGGTGGTGTTTGTGTTACAGCATTTGCTGCATCCGAAACCACAGCAACCGAGGGACAGGCCGTTGCTGTGAAAACCACGCTCGATGATGTAACCAAAGAGAAGGTTCAGGATATCATGGATGAGCTCAAGATAAATCTGTCTGAGTTGGGTGTGGAGATTCCGGAAAAGAAAAGCCGAGGTGATCTGTTTTCTGCTTTAGACGAAGAAACAAAAGTGAAGGCTAAAAATATCATGGAACAGAAAAAGGAAGGTACAATTACTTCTGAAGAAGCAAAAACACAGTTAGCTGAATTAGGAATCGAGCTGCCTGTAAAGGGCGATAAGCGTGGTAATATACTTACTGGACTAGATGAAGAAACAAAGGAAAAGGCTCAGTTGATTTTAGCAGAAAAGAAGGCAGGAACAATTACTTCAGAGGAAGCTAGTTCAATTAGCAGAGCTAGGTTTAGAGTTTCCTATAAAAGGTAATAAAAATAGAGAATGGTTTGCTGATTTAGATGCTGAAACGAAGGAAAAAGCCGAGTCGATTTTAGAACAAAAGAAAAGTGGTGCAATCACTTCTGAAGAAGCTAAAACTCAGTTAGCAGAGCTAGGAGTGGAGCTTCCTGTAAAAAAAGAGCAGCGTGATTTCCTTGCACATTTAGATGAGGAAGCAAAAGAAAAAGCACAAACCTTGATTGATGAAGCAAAAGCCGAATTAGAGGAATTAGGCGTTAATATTCGCTTATGGGGTATGAAAGCTTCATCAAGTGTCACAGAGTAACTCATTCACTCACCTGATTTCCCCCCTAAATCAGGTGCTGAATTTGATATATGAAAAAGAATATTTGTTGTAAAAAGGAAACTTTACTAAAGAAAATTGAATCGCTGAGACAACTAATGATCTGCGCGGCGTTAGAAAAGCGATTTGACAAGTCCATAAGTATTAAGGCTTAGTCAGTATTTGGATGAATTGTTGAATGAGTAAGAGTTGGATGATTGATTCAGATTCAATTTTCACAGAAAAAAAGGAGTATTTGTCCTGTTCCGAGGCGATACTCCTTTTTTTTATAGTAGTTAATCTGACTCGTAAAATCTTAAAATGCCCCAGATCCTCCACCGCCGCCGCCAGTTCCACCACCAGAACCTCCTGCAGAAGAAGCTCCTGTTGTGCTTTGGGTCGTTTTGTCCGCTGAGTGAAAACTAGAGGAGGAAATCGGACCGAAAAAGGCAATTGTGCTCATGTCAGTTGGGGCGTAATAGCCGACCACTGCTGTATCAGAAGGAGAATGTGGCGTTTTAAACGCATTCACGAGCTCTTCATTTTTCTTTACTAGTCCTTTATTGTTTGTGCCTAGGTTATAAATATAGGCACGCATTTGCTCATTTTCGGTAAGTGAGTTCCAGTGACTAGGTGATAAGGAGTGAAAGTTCAATTTGAAAAGTTCCCATTCGTATTTAATTCGATATCCTTTGTTTGTTTTAGGGTGATAAGATACTGCGTAAATAATTGTTCCCGCAAATAGGAAGAGAGTGACTAAAAACCAGATTGGTAGGTTATACATTGGAAACAAAATGAGCAATGGAACTAACAAAAAGCTGGAATAACCGACTGAAAAGCGGTATCTCATTTTTTTTTCGTAAAGTTTTTCGTATCTTATTTCCTCTTTCACAGCTTGCTTCCATTTGGAAATGGCTAGTTGGTATTTTTGGTGATTTTTTTTATCTTTAATATAAGCTTTCAGATCCTCAAATGAAAATTCACCATTTTCGCCAATTTCATTGAATAGTAGTTCTGTTAAAATCGTCTCATGTTTTAACAGTGAAAATTCACGAGGTACAAGTCTAAATCCGTTATTCTTCGACTTTTTGATGATTTTCTTGCGAGCAAGATCAAGTAAAGCTGCAGCCATTGCTTCGGCAGGGAGATATCCGTGTGTAAAAGAGATGGTTTCTGGGATACTCATCGTTTCTGCTGGCAGTCGAAAGGACTGATCATTTTCACTTTGGATTGCCTTCAAGGTTGCTCGTGAAGATATTGTCGTTTTTGTCAGTAAGCTAAATAAAGCAAGAGCAAAGACTATGATGACTGGAACTCCATAGGAGACAAGGCGATCATGCATTTTTATTTTAGCGGCAGCACTGTCAAGAAGGTGTTGATGCTCTCTTTGGATTTCATTTTTCATCACTTTTTCCGAAGTTATGGATGCTGATGGAAAAAGCTCTCGGTCATATGCCACTCGTATATCTCCATTTGTACCATATGGAACTTCCCCGAACTCATAGACAACCGATCCATCCTTTAAAATTTTCTCTGTTTCAGAGGCTTCATCATACCCAAAGGCAATCACATCGTTCGTTGGTGAAGGTGGGTGAATGATGATTGCTAGATTTTGATAGGTGGTTTCATTGCGCTCATCAAAAAATGGCCAGTAAAAGTCTATCACATCAGTGTAGATATCGATGCCATTTTCGATGGTGTACATGAGCTGGATGGTAATGGTTTCATCGGAGCCCTTTCGATGAACCTTGTATAGGTGATCTTCTCTCTCAATCTTTAAGAATTTCTCGTTCTCTGTTGCAGCAAAATTAGTAATCTTTGCTCCTTTTTTCGGTATAACTTCTCGTGTTATACCGTTGAACTCACCATCAAATTCATAGGTTAGCTGCTCGGTTACTTTTACATCGCCATCTTCCAAAAGAGAGGCCTCAATCTTTACGTTACTTATCGAAAAATTAACGGCTAACCCTTGAGTAGGCATGAGAAAGAGGGTGAATAGTAGAACTAAAAATATACCTAAAACCCGGTGACAGGCACCACCCGAAATTTGTCGAAACATAGGAACACCACCACGATTTTTATTTGTATATACGGAGTGGAGTGGGAAAAGGATTCACATTTATTGGATATTTTTTCTTGGTTTAATGGGAGAAGGGCAAAGGAAAAAGAAGTTCCACATCCTTTTTTCAATAAAAGAGATGTAGACTTCTTTTTTAATTAGTTGGATGTAGGTTTTTTTAAGATCTGTATACTAAGGTGTGATTTGTTGCGCTCTAGTATGGCTGATTTTTAGGGGAATACTGAGGTTACTTTGTGATTATTGCTTTTCATTTAAGTATTCTAATACATTTTGATGTTGTTTTTGGATAGTTGTGACTTGTTTAATTTCGCTGCTTAACTCCAATTTCGTTTCATCTAGTTTCTTCATCATACTTCCATAATAGAAAGCTACTTCTTTACGCATTTCGCTTTGCTCATTGGCGAAAGCCTTTTGTCCATCTTCTAACGATTTTAATCTGCCATCTATACCTTGAAACCTATCATCAATTGCTTGAAATCTGTCATCAATAGCTTGAAATCTGTCATCAATAGCTTGAAATCTGTCATCAATAGCTTGAAATCTGTCATCAATAGCTTGAAACCTACCTTCAAAAGAATGGTACTTCTTATCAAGCGAGTCAACTTTACTGTCAATTGAGCTTAATTTGTTAAGAATTTTATTTAAAGTTTCTTCCATGATCTTCACCTCCTTTGAAGATTAGTATAACCTTAAACTCAGCTATTTGTCATGGAGATTTTGGGTGTCACCACCCGAAATTTGTCGAAAAGAAAACACCGTCGGAGGGACTTCCAACGGTGTTTATATGATGAAGTTTTTAACTAACATAGGCTGAACCGACGATGATTAAAAGAATGAACAGCACAACGATTAACGCAAAGTTGTTATGCATTTCTTATAACACCTCCTTATGTGTTACAGTACTATCTTATGTAGAGATTCAAGAATCGGGTGGAGATGTGCCTATTTTTGTGAAGATTGGTGCAGGTGCCGTGGCAACGGGAGTTAGATGGTGCCACAGTCACCGGACGGAAATTGTTGAACTTCCTATATTTATACATTGTGTTTTTATTCAATCTTATATAAAATTTTAGCAACATGCTAATGCTAAAAAATCAAATAATTTATGTTTATAGGGAGTTTAAATCATGGAATTACAGAAGTTTAAGAGGTTGAAGGAAGCTACTTCTCCGATATTTTCTATGTTAAGGAACTCAATGAAGATGAACACTTTTTGTCTGACTAAGTTTCACGGAGAACAGGAAGTTGTGATTTTAGATGTAATGAATGTTAATGATATTTTAGTTGAAGAAGGACTGAGGATTTCTTTGGAAGATGCGTATTGAAACCTTATTCTCCAAGGTGGTCGGGAACCACTTTTTATACCAGATACACAATTAAACGCAGATACTTGTAATCTTGGGCCGACGATTTCTTTAGGCGTAAAGAGTTTTTATGGGGTACCAATTATTTTGCAAAATGGAATGTTGTTCGGAAATCTTTGTGCACTAGATACAAAGCCATCATCCCTAACTCAAGAAGAAAAAGATATGCTCCAGAATATGGCATTGTTTTTATCTTATGCAATTGATTTGGAGTTTACAGCTTATACTGATACCTTAACCAACATCCATAATCGTTCTTTTTTACAGGAACTTGACCGGATGGGAGAAATATATTCACGTCCTTTTGCCATACTTTTTATAGATATTGATAATTTTAAATATGTAAATGATCGCTTCGGACATGATGGTGGTGATTTTGTCCTAAAAGAAGTTGTTAGCCGAATAAATAGTAATTTGAGAGAGGGGGATTTGATTTTACGTTTTGCAGGAGATGAATTCCTC
Source organism: Litchfieldia alkalitelluris (assembly GCF_002019645.1). GTDB lineage: Bacteria > Bacillota > Bacilli > Bacillales > Bacillaceae_L > Litchfieldia > Litchfieldia alkalitelluris. The sequence continues at coordinate 868,801 of NZ_KV917374.1, forward strand.
GTTTTTATTATGAGTGAATCTACTGAAGAAATTGATGCGATCTCGCAGCTTTTTCTAGATACACTCCAAAATCCTATTTATTATCAAAATCATGAACTTTACTTATCTGTAAGTATAGGTATATCACTTTACCCTCTACATGATCAGTCGTTAAGAGGATTAATTATGAAATCTGATCTTGCGATGTATGCTGCAAAAAAGGATGGTAAGAATTTATATCTATTTTATTCAGAAGAAATGGATAATAGAGAAGATTATGAGATTGATGGTAGTTTATTAAAAAATGTAATTAATGGTCAACACGAAATCATTCGAATGATTACAGATGAGTGCCCAATTGATGACATTTTACAATCAATCACTACATTTGTAGAAGAACAAACAGATGGACTTTGTTCTATACTTTTATATCAAAAAGACTCACAAACATTAAAGTATAAGGCTGGATCGAGCCTATCAAAAGAGTATATTAAATCGATTGATGGAATCAATATAGGTCCGCTTGTTGGTTCGTGTGGAACTGCTGCCTATTTGAAGGAAAGAGTAATCGTTACTGATATCAATATTGATGATAAATGGAGTAACTTTTGTGATATTGCAAGTAAGCATGGACTACGTGCTTGTTGGTCTACACCTATTTTAACAAATGATAATGAATTACTTGGGACATTTGCTATTTACTATGAAAGAGTTCATTCACCAAATGAAATGGAAAAAGACCTAGTTGATCGAGCCACTTTCTTATTAAAGCTGGCACTAGAACGGGAAAGTAAAAACACGGAAATTGGTCAGTTAGCTACAATAGATCATTTGACAAAATTACCTAACCAGCAAAGGTTTCGTGAGTTTTTACACCTATCTTGTGAGAAAAGCCATAAGGACAGGTATTTTGCGATCTTTAATCTTGATTTAGATGAATTTAATAGTATTAATATCGCGTTTGGTTATTCAAATGGAGATCAAATTATTAAAAGAGTTTCCAATAGATTAGTTGCTGCATTGCCAACTAATTCAAATGTCTATCGTGTTGGTGGAGATGAGTTTGCTATTTATGTTCCATGTCATCAAGGTGAGGTTTCATCTTTTTTAAATGTGATCGAAGGAGTTTTTGAGGAACCCTTCATTTTACAAGACAATGAAATTAAAATGTCGACTAGTATTGGTGTAAGTATTTTTCCTCAAGATGGAATCTCTTCAGAAGAGCTTATTAGAAAGTCTACGAAATCAATGATGAAGGTGAAAAAAGAGAAAAATTCGGTATCAATTCCAGTTTACTCCGCTTCTAGGGAGGAAGAATTGAAAACAATCGCTTTAACAAGTGATTTGTATCGTGCGATTGAGCGGAATGAATTATATGTAGAGTATCAGCCTCAGCATCATATTCAATCTAAACAAGTTGTTGGTTTTGAAGCTCTTGTACGTTGGCATCATCCACGTTATGGTTATATATCGCCTGATAAGTTTATACGTATTGCAGAGAAAACTGGAGTTATTAACACTATTGGTAAATGGGTGATGGAAAAAGCCTGTATAGAACTGAAGAAGTTGCATGAACAAGGTTACTCAAACATGCGGATGGGTGTGAATTTATCGGCGTACCAAATTAAAAAAGAAAACTTTGTAAGTGAGATCAAGAGACTATTAAGTAAGATAGGCATTAGTCCGACATGTCTAGATTTAGAGATCACAGAAGGTATGATGATTGAAGTTGAAGTTGCACAGGCTAAGTTGCAGGAGTTGCATAAACTTGGTGTATTAATTAGTTTGGATGATTTTGGAACTGGATTTAGTTCACTAGGATATCTCACAAGATTTCCTATTAATCAATTAAAAATCGACAAGTCCTTTATTCAAAGAGTCGGTCATATTGAAGATGAAATGATCATCAAGACAATTATTGCAATGGCACAAACCTTAAATATTAATGTAATCGCTGAGGGAGTAGAAACAGCAGAACAACAGTTGTTTTTAGAAAAAGAAGAGTGCGATGAGGTTCAAGGGTATCTGTTTAGTAAACCATTACCTGCGGACCAACTTTCGGACTACTTGCAGAAGGAAATTTATTATTAGGGTGCTGAACTGTCATCGCTCTAAATTGATTAAACCGTTGGAGGGGGACTTCCAACGGTGTTTTGTATATATTCAAGTTACAAATTAAATTTATTTTAGTAACTAACATAGGCTGAACCGACGATGATTAAAAGAATGAACAGCACAACGATCAATGCAAAGTTGTTATGCATTTCTTATAACACCTCCTTATGTGTTACAGTACTATCTTATGTAGAGTTTCACGTAACGGTTGGGGATTTGCCTAATTTTGTGAAGATTGGCGCAGGTGCCGTGTCATAGGAAAATTATTGGGTGTTGTCACTCCTGACTTTGTCGATTGCAAAAATTCTTTTTGCATGTAAGAAAGGGTGAGAGGATCTAACGATTTGGTGGATATTTTAATAAAAATTAAAAGTCGTTAATAAGTCTATCAAAGAGGCTAATAAAATGCTTAAAGAGGCTAATAAAATGATCAAATTGGCTAATAAACGGGCCAAATTGGATAATAAAATGATCCGTCGCTAATAAACAGGTCAAACTGGCTAATAAAATGCTCAAAGTGGCAAATAAACAGGTCAAAGTGGACAATAAAATGATCCGTCGCTAATAAACAGGTCAAACTGGCTAATAAAATGATCAAATTGGCTAATAAACAGGCCAAAGTGGACAATAAAAAGATCCGTGGCTAATAAACAGGTCAAACTGGCTAATAAAATGATCAAATTGGCTAATAAACAGGTCAAAGTGGACAATAAAATGATCCGTCGCTAATAAACAGGTCAAACTGGCTAATAAAATGATCAAAGTGGCAAATAAACAGGTCAAAGTGGCTAATAAAAAGATCCGTCGCTAATAAACAGGTCAAACTGGCTAATAAAATGCTCAAAGTGGCAAATAAACAGGCCAAAGTGGACAATAAAAAGATCCGTCGCTAATAAACAGGTCAAACTGGCTAATAAAATGCTCAAAGTGGCAAATAAACAGGTCAAAATGGACAATAAAATGATTCGTCGCTAATAAACAGGTCAAACTGGCTAATAAAATGCTCAAATTGGCAAATAAACAGGCCAAAGTGGACAATAAAATGATCCGTCGCTAATAAACAGGTCAAACTGGCTAATAAAATGCTCAAAGTGGCAAATAAACAGGTCAAACTGGCTAATAAAATGATTCGAGTGGCTAATAAACAGATCAATGTGGGTTACAAGACAGATCGGGTTGCCTTAAAATGCCTTGTCTAGCTGCTAAAACGATGAAGGTCCGGGCAAAATGGCTGAACAATACTGCTGAAATACTAAATCCACAGCTATCAAATAATCAATCTAGGTGAAAGAATGAAGAAAAATTCCACTCAGTAAATAATCGGGTGGTGCCTGTCACCACCCGAAATTACTCGAATATCGTCGACTGAACCTACATCGGTGGCTCCTGATTAAACACCCAAAGAATGACATAAAAAGGAAGCACTACAAGCCATTCGACTAAAGGATTTGAAGGAATGGAGAGACGTTTCATAATAATAGCATTTCTTAAATAAGCAAGTAGGAACGGGATGAATAATCCACAAGTGACCCCACATAGATTGGCCACCGCATCAAAAAATTCCGCTGTTCGGTCAGGGAGAAAATACTGCCGAAATTCTTCTGCCATTCCAATGAAGACGAGGAAAAGCCACATATAACGCAGCCCTTTTATGGTATATCCATTTGGTGTTAGTAATAGCATCACCATGCCAATTCCAAATGATAAAAAGAAAAAAACCAAAAAATGAAGCTGTTTGTCATCGTTAATTCCAATGAAAAAATCTAATAAAGTCATCATATTCATCACCAGTAAATTATGGGCAAAGGAAGAGTGAGATATTCAATTCACTCGGTACTCTTTAGTTTTTAGTGTACTCACTTTGTGTGGAATCTTCAGGGTAGCCTTCCAATGCTGAACGATTATTTGCACCATGGTGAATGAAAATGATTGATTACTCTTTAGTGTGGAATGAGCGGAGAGCCACATGACTTCTGCGGGATGTGAGGTAAGCGTGAGCCTCCTCGCGGAAAGTAGGTGGATTGCAGCGATTGGAACTCCGCTAACTAAGTTATTTTCAGGGTAGAAAAAAACCGTTGGCAGAATAGAAACCAACGGATCTTTCCCTTATAAAATGTCCTTATTTTGAAGGCTGCTTACCATTGCCTCCATTACTTTTCAATAACACCTTCAACCCTTGTCCCATATCGGACGCTAGGATGTAGTTGCGGTCTACAAAAACACCCCATACATCAGCTTGATCTGGTGCATATTGACCGATTTGCTCAGGTTCACCTGGATTAGTAATATCCACCATATAAATACCTCCAAGATAATGAGATAAATACAGTGTATTTCCATGTACCTTAGGATCATGGACAGTGTTGTTGAATGTACGACCATCCTCGATATTGTCGACTAAGTCTGTTTTAAACTCACTTAAGAGCTTAGGATTTGTTTTATCTTTAATATCGAAAATTCTAGTATATCCATATGAACTTTCATACCCTTCTCTTACTGGGTTAGAAACTTCACGTGTTTCAATTAAAATATTACCACCTTGAGCGAGTGTAGCCGAATGAGCAGATCCTTGTTGATATGATGCATACTCTGTACGACCTAAATAAACAGGGTTTTCAGGATCTTTTATATCAAAAATAATCGTTCCTAAATCCCACATTGATACATAGGCATATTGAGCATTATTATCTGTGATTACACTGTGGTTAAATACAGGTCTTGTTTTACCATCTGGAGCATGCCAATGATAGCCATTAAAGTCATCAGGAACTTCTGGCAGAGTTCTAGGATCAAATTCCCAGATTGTTTCTGGTTGGGCAGGGTTTGTGACGTCAACGATTTGGAAATCCTTCTGCTCGCCATGGCTATAGTAGTCTGTATAAGGGTTTGCTGCAAAAACAAGGGCGCGATTTCCCTGTGTTGCGAGATAAAGTTCATGTGTGCCGTTGGTATCACTATAAACTTCCCAGAATCCTAATTTTTTAGGTTCATACGGATTTGTTACATCATATAATAGGAAGCCGCCAGATGTATCAGCTCGCCTGTTGGTTTGCTGAACGCTAACAACTGCTAAATCTCCCTTGAAATGTGGAGTATTAACTGATTTTACGATTACTTTTTCCTGCCATGTACCAGGAACATCGTCGTGACCAAAGACTGCCACTTCAACAGGATTTGCTGGGTCTTTCAAGTCAAAAATACGTACACCACCGTTGGCTCCGTTTGCTGTATGTGTTCCTAGATAAGCGAAGCCCTTATATGCATAAACATCGGCTGTATTATTTTGAATACCTTCAGTCAGTTGTTTGATTTGAATTGCTGCAGCTTCAGTTAAGTTACTGACGTTTTTAGAACCATTTAATGTAGATGGACCAAGTGTGGGGAGCTCTTCATTTGTGAAGACAGAGTGTCCTTTTTCAATCCCTGAACTATCTAATTCGTCGTGGGCAAATCCTATAGGTGAAAATGCCGAGAATAGTAGTACTCCTGTTATAGCTGATTTGATAAATAGTTTATTTTTAATCATAACATCTCTCCTTATAGTTGATATTATTATTCCTCACCTGGTATGTTGCTTTGGAAAGGAAGTGTGTCCCAGAAACTTGTGTCAACAGTATTAATTGACCCATCTGCAATCGCACTGACTGCTGCATCAAGAGTGACTATTGATTGTTTGATTAGATAACCATTGCTTTTCTGACCAAGTACATATGAATCATAGTAATGATCAGACATTCCGCGCATTTCAAATAACAGGGTAGAAATGTCGTATCTGACAGCAGCTCCGTTACGACCAATATTCTCACCTGTTCCACCCCTGTATTTGCCAATAAGTCCCCAGCCAGTTGAATCCATAGCATTATAGACAATGGCGCCGAGCTTTTTAGAGCCTTCCAGTACCTCTGGATCAACATTTGGATTTGTTGGGTATAGCATTGAACCAGACACTAGTTCACCATCAATTCCACTTCTAGTTCCTTGATGATGTAGGTCGATCATATAGTCGATATCATATTTCATTAATACTTGCTCATGAAGGGCTCGAGCTTCTGGTTCCATTTCTGATGTAGCCTTAGCATGTTCTCGGTTTAAGTCAACATTATTCGCATTTGCTCGGGTTAAGTGTCGTCCACCATCTGCTAAATAGTTATCTAGTGAGAAGTTAACATCTCCCATCGCTCCATCAGCATTTAACATTGGAATGATCAGGACATTCACGTTGTCTAGATAGCCTTTTGTTTTATTTGTCCCAAGATGTTTAATGAATTCAAGTGCACCTTCAGTTGCAAGTTGTTCGTTTCCGTGTTGTTGAGTTAAGAATAGAATGGTCGGATTATCGGGGGTGGAGATGTATTTTGCCATGTAGATGTCTCTGCCTTTTACTGTTTGGCCGATTACTTCAAGATCCATTTGCTCTTGTTTGGCATCTTGTGTTTTGAGGTAATCTACCATTTCATCGTATGTAAATAAAATCGATGTTTGGATAGATTCGTTTCCACCATAATTAGGGCCATTTCCTACAGCGCCAACTGGTACTGACAAAGCTGTAAAGCCACTTAAAGCAATAATACCTGACAGCGAAACTGATAATATTTTCTTTTTCATCCTATTCCTCCTAAAATATGTTGGTGTGATTTTACACCACGCACATAGTATAAATAGAAAATGCTAGCAAAGTTAATAGGTTATTGGGAGGATTGTTTCGTTAGTCTAAATATGAAGTGAGAGTTAAGGGGAAATATTGTCAAATGAAGTAGAACAATGCTGAAAAATAACTGAATAGTAAGATAAATGGCGCAAAAGACTTAGGGGATAATATCGAAATTTGCAAACTGTTACCTGAAGCTTACGTATGATTTACATTGAAGGATGTAGTGATAAACCATGAATTAATGATATGGTCATGGGTATAAATAGGGGCGAAGCGAGGTTGAAATATTGGTGGAGAATAAAAAAACGTTGATAAATTAATGAATGATGTAAGAATCTTGTCAGATGTTTTAACACAGTCTTTTAGCCTAAAACTAATATGTAGGCAATATCTAGTAAAAAAGGAGTGAATTTGAGTGAAAAATCAGACAAACCCGAAAAAAGTCGAAGGAATTATTACATGTTAGTTTGCATAGAAGGAGAGTTGTTAGGAAAAAGTGAACATAATAAGCTAAAAAAGAAGTGATCGGAATGTATAGAAAACACAAAGAAGTTATTAATTATTTAGTTTTTGGTGTGCTAACAACAGCTATAAATATTATTACATATACTTTTCTTGCGAAAGGGCTAGATATTGATTATAAAATATCAACAACAATTGCTTGGTTCATATCTGTATTATTTGCCTATATTACCAACAAACGATATGTGTTTGGAGTAAACAGCACCTCGGTTACTAAAGAACTCGTATCATTCTTTGGCTTTAGATGGTTGTCCTATGTCTTAGATATTCTTATGATGATCTTTTTAGTGTATGTATTACAAGCAGATGACTTAGTAGCAAAGTTAATTGCTAACGTATTTGTGGTGATATTCAATTATATTGCTAGTAAATACTACATTTTTAATAAAGAAGGTTCGGTAAACGGTTGAATGGAAAAGGCGAAACTAGCTGTTGAAAATTAGATCCCTAGGCAGGCAAGGGTCAGTGGGGAAACAGGCGAGAGATAGAGAAGGAATCCGGCGGGTTCAGCGGAAAATCGGGCGAAGGTCCCCGCACTGATCAAGCTGCTTCAAAAAATCCGGCGGGAAGCCCCTACCCCAGAACTGGTTAAGACTACAACAACAAAAAAAGACACTCCACCTAAGGAATGTCCTCTCTCTAAACTAGGAATCTATTCATCTCTTACTCTGGGGTTAAATACAAACTCCACATCCGGCTTCGTCATCCCTGGACGAATGTCTTTTCGATACAACATTTTAATCATTTTCAAATCCATTTCATTGAATCCAGTGACACTCGATTCTACATAAGGATATAGGATACTAGTAAGGTCGTCCTCAAAATGATTGTACATCCCAAGGGAATGAGCGAGTTCATGAAGGATTACATGATTGCGCTCGTATTGAGTAATATCTGTTCCGACTAAAATTGTTGAGGCTGCAAGACCACCTTCGTACGTGATTTCAGTAGGATATGCCATTCCAACACTATTTTCAATATATGAGTAATCATCTTTACTCACAAAATCTCTAAACGAAGTTGTTGGGATAAAGTGGATATCCATTGTTCGAGCGTACTCTTCATCATCATTGGTTACGACTTTCAGTGTGATCGGAAGCAATTTATTTAATGTTTTTACATGATCATCAAGCTGTTTCAAGTCTTCCTTTGTTGCCTTCCCGTGAGTATAAATCATCACTGATCCAGTCCATTTGTAGATGAGAGGCAGAGTGCCATGTGCTTCATCATCAAAGAAGAAGTCGATGAAAGTGTCCATTTCATCTTGTGTAAAAGTTTCACTATCAATGGAGAAATGATGTCGTCGATTCGCTTTCAGTCCATTTTCCTTTGTTGCAACCACTTCAACCATATGGGCTCCGTCCTCAGTAACTGGTTTAGTCAGATCCACTGGCTTACCGTTCAGGAAGGTTTCATAGGTGACATTTCTTTCTTTTTTAAAATCAAACCGAGCTTCTTCAAAATAAATATCCCTTGTTACGGTTGTGAATGACGGGGTTTTAGGTGGAATATCATCATGCTTAAAGTTGAATTCTTGAGTGGTTTGATTCCATAGCTGTTTTGCTGTGACAACAAGTGTATAGTTGCCGTTTTCGGTGACCTTATGGCCACTCTCTATTTCTTTGCCATTTAAAAGGAGTTCAACGCTCCCGCCAAAGTTTTCATCTATATTAATCGTAGGATCAGAGACATATATTTTTCCATCCTCTATTCCTTGAACAATATCATTTGTATCAGAGCAGCCTGTAATGAAAAGAAATAATAGAACTAGTAACGTTTTCTTCATTATCTTCCCCCTTTTTTCTAAGTATATATGAAATAATTAATAAATAGTGAACTGAAAATGTAAAGCCAATGTTAAAAACACCTGTATATTGTGGGAATTCGTCATTTATCGCCTTATTTCGCACAAATCATGGTAATATAGGATAGAATTATTATGTGAGGGGTGAAGGTGTGAGCGAAGCGGTTATTTGCCAGAGTGTGAATAAAATTGTTTCAATTCAAGATGAAAAGGAAACGATTCTTGATTTAGACTCATTTAAAATAAATAACAAAGAGCAGGTTGCAATTATGGGCCCGAGTGGTTCTGGTAAAACAACCTTACTGAATCTTATGGCTGGCTTAGATACGCCAACTAATGGAAGTATTTCCGTTTTTGGGACAGAGCTTTCCAAGCTTTCAGAGCAAAAGCGAGATGAATTTCGAGGTCAAAACATTGGTATGGTTTTTCAAGAGTTTCAGCTATTTCCTTATATGACTGCCCTTGAGAATGTGTTAGTTCAAGGGATTGTTGGTCATAATTTAAAAAAGAGAGAAGCGATTTCTAGAGGAAAAGAGCTTTTGGAACAAATGGGACTAGGGAAAAAAGTGAACCAAAAGGTTCGTGTTTTATCGAAAGGGCAGCAGCAACGGGTAGCTATTGCAAGAGCGCTTTTTCATCACCCAAAATTACTTTTAGTCGATGAACCCACAAGTAACCTGGATGCAAAAACGGGATTTGAGGTAATTCAACTTTTACAACAAGTAAGTCTTGAACGAGAATGTACATTAGTTGTTGTCACACATGATTCTAGTATTGCCGAGCAATTTACTAGAATTGAATATATGCAGAATTTAAATAAAACATATGCAGAAGTTTTAAAAGAGGTAGTGAAATGAATCTATTTTCATATACATTTAAAAGCTTACGAGGTCGCATCACCAATGTGATTTTCACAGTTGTTGCGATTATGCTTGCCATCGGATTAACTTTATCTGTTTTAACCATTTCAAACAGTGTTGAAGAAGGGATTAAAGACCAAGCTGGAACCTATGACCTGATCGTAGGGGCTGAGGGAAGTCCATTACAGCTCGTTTTAAATAGTTTGGTTTACTTAGAAACTCCTACTGGTAATATCTCATACGAGTTATATGAAAATCTTACTGAAGATGATAGAATTCTCAGGGCTGTTCCTCTTGGATTAGGAGATTCATATCGAGGGTTTCCGATTGTCGGAACCACTCAAGATTTCTTCCTGCCTTTTCGTGAAGGGATGGCTGAACGCTTTTTCTTAAATGAAGGTGCTTGGTTTGAACATACAGGAGAGGTAGTCGTCGGTTATGAAGTAGCAACTACCCTTAGTCTTTCTCTTGGAGATACTTTTCATGGAAATCACGGATTAGGCGATGGTGGAGATGCACATGAGGACTTAGAATATGTGGTTGTTGGAATCCTTTCTCCAACAGGTAGCCCAGATGATCAAGCGATTTTCACACCAATTGAAAGTGTCTGGGAAGTTCATGATCATGACGAAGAAGAATCGGCTGAAGAGCATGCAGATCATACAGAAGAAGAAACGTCTGAAGAGCATGCAAATCATGAGGAAGAAGAAACGTCTGAAGAGCATGCTAGTCATACAGAAGAGGAAGCTGTTGACGAACATGCTGATCATGATGAATCTGAAGAACTTGCCTCTGAAAATGAGCATGCTCATGAAGAAGATCGACAGGTTACAGCGATACTAGTAAAGCCTGAGCAACTAGGATTTATTCCTCTAGTAAAACAAGAACTAGATGATCTACATGAGGTACAAGCAGTGTATCCAGTAACTATCTTCCGTCAACTACTTGAAACGTTTAGTGCAGGAAGATCTATTGCTATTCTTTTAGCATCAGTATCAATCGTAATGGCTGCTTTATTTATTGTGTTCGCGGTCATGAATTCAGTTGTGCAACGTAAAAAAGAAACGGAAATACTCAGAGCGCTGGGTGTTCCACGAAGAAAATTAATTTTAACCAATATCATAGAAACGATTACGGTTTCTTCAATTGGTACCATTCTTGGAATTGGTTTGTCTGCGGTTGTCTTTTTAATCGCTAGCACTTACAGCCGTGAGTTTTTTGGCGTAAATCTTCCAGGTGGCTTAATTGATTGGACTTCGTTAAAATATGGATTATATTTATTTGTTTTGGCAATTGTTGTTTCATTTATCCCATCTTTATGGATTTATTCGAAAAAAGTAGATGGAAAACAACTATAAGGAGTTGCATCTGAAAAATGAATAAGAAATTAGTTGGTATGTTTCTTTTACTTTTACTAGTCGTTTCAGGTTGTGGTTCTTCAGACACAACAAAGGAAGCGGCGACAACTGAAGAGGAAAGTAATGCTCTTGTTGAAATTAGCTTCGATCAATTTTTTACAAAATCAGACACAGGTAATGGGCAAATTACCGAAGAAATGCTCGCTTTAAACGGGAAAAAAGTTGGGATTAAAGGTTATATGACCGAATTAACGCCAATTGATAATCGATTTATTTATCTTGTACCAACGGCAGGGGCAGCATGTCCATTCTGTTCAGCAGATAATCCGAAATATCTTGAAGCGATTGCAGTCTATCCACCAGATGGGCAGGAAATTGACTATACACTGGACGGACTATGGGCGTATGGTACGCTAGAAGTTGGAGAAGAAATTGACGAAGCAACTGGATTGATTAGTATGTTTCGATTAAAAGCTGATTCAATTGAGAAATATCAGGAAAGATAGTTTTATAGATTAAGAATTCCACCTTTTGTTGATGGGGTGGATTTTTGTTTAGAAAAAGCAAGCTCCAAGCGCTACTCGGTTTTGTTGTAGGGAAAAGGAAAAGATGGGTTAACAAAGGAAAATGCACAGGTAAAAGCATTAAATTAACAAGAGTGTTAGCACCTGAAATAGTAAGAAGCTCGAAGCTTTTTCACTTATAACATAGACCTGTTCGTTCAATAAATGATTCCTAATACATGGTCGCATCAGGCCATAAAAAAGTGGAAACCCTCGGACCAGCCAGATGAGTGAATTAGCTGCATGGGCTGATAAAATAAGGGGAGAAACCTCTTTAATTAACAAATGGGACTAAAAATAGTTAAAATAGAGGGAAAAATTTCTGCTATTTAATAAAAAAAAATGAAAATAGAGTGTTTGTACTTTGTTTAAAGGAAAAAATTCCCCTTAATTCCGTCTAACCAAGCTATATTGTGCAGTTTAAAGGGAAATATCCCCTTATTTTAAGCATCTTAATTCCCTCGATTAATGATAAAACATCTTCTGCTTTACACTTATATTTTTTAGCAATTTAGCAAAGAAATTGGCCACGGCATAATAATCATCGGATAAATTGCCAAACTAAAAAGTGTGCTAATAAATCAAGGCTTAAAAATAAATAAAGAGACCAAATAGCTATGCTAATTGGTCTGATAATTCATTAACTGATTGTATTTTTTCTCCCCGTCAACGGAACCCGTTAGATAAATCATGAATGAGGTTCTAAATTTATAATCCTAATACTCGTTCAACTACCCAATAAGCTCCAATCACTACAATTAAAGCTGATCCGTATTGAACTGTACGTGTATAAGAACTGAATTTTTGCATGTATCTTAGTAATGGGATCACCACTGCTACAATTGCAATTTGTACAATTTCAATCCCAATGTTAAAGCTAAGTAAAGCAGTAACTAAATGGCTTTTCGGAATTGTCATTTCATGCAACATTCCAGCAAATCCTAGTCCGTGAATAAGACCGAAAACAAAGGTTAATGTCCAGCGATGCTTCATCCCTTTGCGGAAAATATTTTCAATTGCTACATAACATATACTTAAGGCGATCACTGATTCAACTAAAATACCAGGAAGTGAAATGATTTCTAAATACCCCAAAGTGATTGTAATACTATGTGCAATGGTGAATGCTGTAACGATTTTTATATACTCCTTAAAGCTTTGCTTTGCTAATAATAATGCAAATAAAAATAATAGATGATCAAATCCAAATAATATATGCTCCATTCCAAGAAAAAGGAAGGATAACCAAGTAGATTGATTTGACACTGGTGTAGTTGGGTCAAAGGCAGCTTCAAATGTTCTATTATTCCCTTTTAAAAGGTGCTCACTGACTTCTCCGTTTTGCTCAACCTTAAGAAAATGTGTGTAAGTTGTATTGTCAGCTGAATTTTCATAGAAATGGTCATTCAGAACAACCTTACCAACAGCTGTTGATATCGGATAGGTAAAGCTAGCAGTAACTACTTGTAAGTCATTTCTTGGTTCCACGATCATTGAGTCAATTCCACTACGTTGTACCATACCATCAAATGTAACTAGCAAGTTACGGCTCATCCATTCAAGGATTTCAGCTTGAGCGGAATCAACTTCCTCTTGTGAAAGCTTGCCATCAAGATTCGCATCCGCGTTTGTGGACTCAATTACTGAAAGGTCATCAATTGAGAAAGCTAAATTAATTTCATTGTCATTAATCGTCATTTCACCAAAACTAGCACTTAAGGCATGTGCGGAAGCTTGAGAAGAGAAAATAGTAGAAAATATTGAAAAAAGTAGAATAATAGCGATGAAAATTTTCGTAGTATAATTTTTTCTTGAAAAGTATTTAGTCAATTCCAATACACCTTCCTTTCACAGATAGTTTCATCTTATTACACATATTATGGCGAAACAAGTGCTATTTTTTCTAAGATTGTAAACGTTTTTTGGTGGAATAGTATAAATTATGTAAAATTTCATTTTATTATAGAAAATAATAAGGAAAACGTTTAAAATCATATTTGGTAGACTTTGGATTATAGAGTCTGAAACTGGTACTCTAGTATAAGCTTTAGGGGAACTTATACATTATTTCACCAAAACTATCAAAAAATCAATAGGGGGTTCAAACGTGAGTAAGCAATTACGCAGAAATCGAAAATGGTTTGCACTTGCAATGATCTTTTTACTATTAACTGGTTTACTACCTGCAAAGCCATTTACAACTGAAAAAGCTGTTGCCGAAACATCGGATTTATTTTTCTCAGAGTATATTGAGGGAAGTAGCAACAATAAAGCTTTGGAGATTTATAACGGAACAGGATCCGCTGTAGATCTAAGCGGGTACACAGTTGAGCTTTATAGTAATGGTAAAACAGACGTATCGTACTCTCTTGATCTAGAAGGAACACTTGATAACGGTGATGTTTATATTATTGCCAACGCAGGTGCTGTTCCTGCGATACTAGATCTAGCAGACATTACTTCTACCGTTACATACTATAACGGTGATGATGCACTGGTTTTAAAAAATAATGGTAATGTTATTGACTCGATTGGAAAAGTTGGAGAAGACCCAGGCTCTGTTTGGGGAGCTGGTGATGCTAAAACGGCTGAACAAACATTAGTACGTAAAAGCTCTATCACTTCAGGTGACAAAAACCAAAGTGATGACTTTGATCCTGCGACTGAATGGGATCACTATTCACAAAACGATTTTACTTACTTAGGCACACACACAGTTGATAGCACTGATCCTGAAGAGCCAGTAGATCCTGGCGTAACTGCGATTGCTGACGCACGTAAGTTGGACGTTGGTACAACTGATGTGACTGTAAAAGGGGTTATTACCTCTACTAGAAATGGAAAAATTTCAATTCAAGATAATACAGCTGGACTTAGCCTATACAAACAAACAAATGCTGATGTTGTTTTTAAAGAAGGCGACACAGTTAAGGTAACTGGTAAAGTTACAGAGTTTAATGGGGTAAAACAAATTCAAGACTTCACGGCTGAGATTGTAGATGCTTCGACATCTGTACCTGAGCCACAGGTATTATCAATTGATTTGCTTGGTGAAGATAATGAGTCAGAAATCATTAAAATTAATAATGTGACTCTTGGTACAGTAAATACTGGTGGAAGCACTGATCTAACTGATGAAAATGGAAATAAAACGACGATTTATAAAGTACCTGCACTTTCAGGTGTTGCTGCGGGTGATCAAGTAGATGTTATTGCAATTGTTTCTGAATATAAGGGAACATATCAATTGCATGTAAGAACTGCCGGGGATGTAACTCCAGCAGTGGTTGAAGAAACTCCAGATGTGAACACTATTTCTGAAGCTAGAGCTGCTGCAGAAGGAACAGAAGTAACAATCGAAGGTGTTGTTACACATAATGAAACTGGAACCATTATGTATGTTCAAGATTCAACTGGTGGTATTAAGATTGATACGTATGGTAAAGACGTTAGTCTATCAAGCTACCAAAAAGGTGACAAAGTAAACATTAAGGGTGTTATAAGTCTGTTTCGTGCAGAAGCACAAGTGACAGTGGATAAAGTTGAAAACATTACAAAGATTAATGCAAACAATCCACTTCCACAGCCAAAGACGATTACAATTGAAGAACTTGGTGATTATCAAGGTCAACTTGTAACAATTCAGATGGCGAAACTAAATGCAACAACGAGCACAACACATAGTTTTACAATCGAAGATACACTAAAGAAGACAACAACGCTTTATCATGCAAATGCTAAGAACTTTACTTCATCTGCTTATAAAGTAGGAGAGTATTATGATATTACTGGTGTAGCTGCAATGTTTAACACACCACAACTAAAACTTCGTGATGGCGCTGATATGCTTAAGCAAGCTCCACCACAAGATGCTAAGCTTCCATTGATTTATGAAGTGAAGCCATCAAAAATGACAACCATTCTTGAGAAGCAACCTGTCATCTCAGGGAAATTAGAAGAAACTGAAACAGCAATTGACTGGGCGAGCTTTAAGCTTCTTGTTGATGGACAAGATGTAACAGCTGCAGCAACAGTTAATAAAGAAGAATTTACTTTTAGCTATAATACGCCAAATGAATTAGCTCTTGGTGAGCATTCAATTTTTGTGGAAATCTCAGATGTTTCTGGTGCGAAAAATCAATATATCTCTTACTTCTATGTTGCAGAGCAAAAAGAAGATAGCGATTATAACTTCTATTTTGGTGTACCACATGCTCATACTGGATTCTCAGATGGTAAAGGTACTCCAGCAGATGCATACCAAATGTCATATGACAATGGTTTAGATTACATCATCGTTACTGATCACTCAAACTGGTTAGATGGTGACAAATACGTTTCAGAGCGTAAAGAATTCGAAGAAACTGTTGGCTCTGAATGGCATCAAACAAAAGAAATGATGAACGCATTCAATGCAAAACATGAAGGTGACTTCCTTGCAATGCGTGGATTCGAAATGACTTCATCACATTGGGGTCATATCAACGTATTTAACGCTCAAAACTATGTTGAAGCCAAGCAAACAGTAGTTGAACTAGGTGAATTCTATGAGTGGTTAACTACTCAAGAAAATGTGGTTGCATCATTTAACCACCCTAACTGGCCAAGTGATTCTTATAATAACTTAGCATATGTTCCAGAAGTTGATCATTTAATGGCAACTCTTGAAGTTGGTAACGGTGCTCCACCTTACAGCTATGCTCGTGCTGAAGAACATTTCTTCCGTGCAATGGATAATGGTTGGCATGTGGGTGCTGTTAACGGTCAAGATAACCACTCTGCAAACTGGGGTGCGCCTGACAATTTAACAGCAGTAGTTGCTGAAGACTTAACAAATGAATCATTCATGGAAGCATTTAAAGCTCGTCGTGTGTACTCAACTGAAGCACGTGATGCGAAGCTTCGCGTAAAAGCAAATGATTTCTGGATGGGTAGCACATTAGATGTGAAAGATGGCGAAGAACTAAAGTTTGACATTTGGGTACAAGATGAAACAAACCCAATTGATGAAATTCAAATCATTTCAAATGGTGGGGAAATCATTAAGCAAGTTAAAGTTGGAGAAGCAACTGAGTATACTTGGAATCCAACAATTATCGATGGAGACGGTGCAAACTGGTATGTAGTTAAAGTTATTCACACAGATTCTAAGTGGACAACTGCGAGTGCAATTTATACTGCTGGTGGAGAAATGGACGTTAAGTTAACTTTACTTGAAGTTAACCCAGATCCATCTGTACCTGGATTTGAAACAGACTTAACAGCAACAGTAAGTAACATGGGTGTTCGTTCTGTAGAAAACTTAAATGTTAAGTTCTATAGTGGAAGTGTAAGCAGTGAAAATTATATTGGTGAAAGTCCTATTGCTTATATCGGGCCAGGTAAAAAAGGATCTGCAAAAGTAAAATGGATTCCAGAAGAATCTGGTCAAGATAAGATTATCGCTGTACTTGATGAGATTGAAAATGTAACAACAGTAACTAAGTTAGAAAAGATTGTTAAAGTTGTAGCATCAAACGGTAAGAAAGTATTAATTGATTCTTTCCATAAAAACGCGGATGTACCAGGTTCTATGAACCAATTCAGTGAATTACTTCGTCGTTATGGATACACAACACAGCTTAATACACAAGCTCTTACAGCTGAAAGCTTAGCTGGCTATGATGTACTTGTTATTAATGCGCCAGATAAAAACAGTCCATTCTCAGATGCTGAAAATAAAGCGGTAAGTGATTGGGTAAAAGCTGGTGGATCATTAATGCTAGCTTCAAAATCTAACTTTGGTTATGATAACTCAAACCTAAATCCATTACTTTCAGAAATGGGTTCAGGAATTCGTATTAATAATGATAATGTTTATGAGCCAAATACTTCTGATAAGTTCAGTGGTGGTATGAAGTGGTCTGTATATGCTTATACAATGCCAACAACTACAAGTGGTTTAAATAACAATATGGAAGCAATTCGTTACTTCAGTGGTGCTTCACTAGTAAATGAAAATCTAGGAGCATTAACAAATAACGCTGAAACAGGTTTAGAAATTCTTGTTGCTGGTAACAGCACATCTTATAACTTCAATGTTGCAGATGGTTACCACACATATAATCCAGCAATCGGTGGGGAAAGTGATGAAAATCAAACTTCTGGTCCAGACGGAGAAAACATTCCGTTAATTGCAAAGGAATATGTTGGTGAAGGACGTATCATCGTTGCAGGTCGTCATTTCTATTCTGACTTTGAAATTGTAAACGACGTGAGTAATACTTCATTTACGTTAACTACAATGGATTGGTTATCGA
Source organism: Litchfieldia alkalitelluris (assembly GCF_002019645.1). Lineage (GTDB taxonomy): Bacteria > Bacillota > Bacilli > Bacillales > Bacillaceae_L > Litchfieldia > Litchfieldia alkalitelluris. Next base: position 886,952 of record NZ_KV917374.1, read on the forward strand.
ATTATGACCGTACCCAAGACATAGCAACTGTTCGTGAAAATGCAAAAGAAGGTGACATTGTCACTGTAAAAGGTGTTGTAACAGCACCGACAAACAAGTTCTTTGATACTGTTTACATTCAAGATGAAACAGGTGGTATAGCACTATATGGTCCGCAAGGTAAGGATTTACCAGTTGGAACTGTAGTCATTGCTACTGGTGGTATCACATATTTCGAAGGTGAACTAGAATTAGCTTATGAAAACTTCGATATGGAAATTCTGTATGTAGGTCCAGGTACTGAGGTTGAAACTAAAGTAGTAGATTCGAAAGATGTCACTGCTGGAACTTACAACGGTCAGCTTGTAAAACTGGTTGGAACAATCAAAGAAATTAATGATGAAGACAGTTATATGCTTGTAACTGATTGCTATGGTGATGCTTATATCCATACAGATGGTTACCTACCACTAGGTGTTGATCGCTTCCAAGAAGGAGATCAAATTAGTGTAGCAGGTATTGCTTCATCAGGTATGGCTGGAAACCGTATCCGTGTTCGTTTTGCTGAAGATTTAGAAGTAAATACTGACGTAATCGAGTGCCCAGTTGACGAAACTCCAGGCGATGGTGATGGCGGCGAAACTCCAGGAGACGGAGATGGCGAGCAACCAGGCGCTGGTGATGGTGGCGAAACTCCAGGCGATGGAGATGGCGAGCAACCAGGCGATGGTGATCATGGTGAAACACCAGGTGAAGATAACGTGGTTGTTACTCCAGAAAAGCCTAAAAAAGGTGCAGTAACAGTTGAAACAAGTATAATTGATGAACTTGCTGAGGGTGCTACTTTAACGATCGATCTTAAGAAAGTCGTTGAGTATAAAGTCGCATTTACTGCTGAGCAAATCAAGCTATTAAAAGAAAAAGGTATCACAATCGTTCTTTCAAACAAGGATGTTGAAGTTCACATTCCTGTAACTAATTTCCCTACAAAATCTGTAGAGATCGATGTAAAGCGTATGAAGGACAATAAAGAAGCACTAAGTGCAGTTTATGATTTCAAAGTAACTGTTGATGGTAATGAATATAGCGTCTTCGATAAAATGATGACATTAGTGTTCAAAGTGGATGCTAAGAAAGTCAAAAAAGCGGCTGACGTAACTGTTCTTTACTACAATGAAGATAAAAAGAAATGGGAAGATATCGGTGGTAAGTACGAAGATGGAACAGTAACAGCATATACTGACCACTTTAGTACATTTGCAGCGTTTGAAGTATCTTCAGATGATGCAGTATCTGATATTCCTGCTCCAAAGGATGGATATACACTACCAAGCACAGCAACAAATACGTATAACCTATTATTAATCGGTTTACTATTCATGGCAGCTGGAACTGGTGTTGTTCTATTCAGAAAGAGAAAGTTTAAGGTTCAAGCTTAATAATTGGTAAAGAGAAGGCCTGTGTAGGACCGGATGAAAAATCTGGTCCTTGCGGGCTTTTTTCTTTGATAGTATATAGAACTTCGATCTACCACAAGCGTTAATACTGTGGTGTTTTTCGTGTATAGAGACTAATGTCGATAATAATCAACATTGGGAAGCAATCAAAGAAAGCTTGGTTCAACTGCATGGATCATAATGGACTTTTTTAAAAGCTTTGTTATTCATCTTTGTTGATTTTTTACGTAGGTCTAGGGATTCATAAGGGGAGAAATTCCGGCTAATGTATCAAGTAGGGCTTAAGAAGCAGATATAAGCGGAGATATTCCGGTTAACCTCTCTAATATATGACTAAATCTAAAGATCTGGTTCATAATAAGCGGAAAAACTCCCGTTATATTTAGGGAAATGTTGATATTTCCCTATTTAGGCGGAATTTTTCCGTTTAAATTCAACCACAGTGAAATCAATATTATAAGACACAGCAATATGGAAAGAAAGCAAAAGTAACTCCCTATCACTCTACCTAGGTATAAGAAGTGTGGTGGAGATATGTACCCTTTGTATTATAAAGGAGTCAATGGCATAGATTACAACTTATCGCATTTTAACTAAAACAAAAAAGGACCGGGCTTTCTAGAAGTGGTTTGTAAATGGAGTATCATTTTCAGATGAAGAAAAACAGACTGATTTTCAGCCTGTTTTTGAAGAAATTCGCTTTATAATATACTCAGATTGCATCTGCATAAAGATAAAAAACATTGGTGTGAACATCCATACAAGCTTTCTATGCCAATCTAGGTTGCGTTTTAGCATGAAGTTGGATATCAAAAAATTGAATAACATCCCTAATAAAAATTTGCTCATACCAATCATCCTTTCTTTGTTTATGAAAACTTTGGAGCTCCTTGGTACTAATTTTAATTAGCATGGAAGTCTACCCTGAAAAAAGAAATGCGGAAGGCGCTCGTTCATCGGCTTGTCTTAGACCTGAGAGCCGATAGCGCCTTAAGCTAGACACTAAGCTAAGTATAATTTTTCATACTCCATGGTACTAAATTTTAATTAGCATAGATGTCTACCCTGAAAATAACTAGGTTGGAGAGTTCCATGAGCTGCGCCCCACTTGTTTTCCGCGGGGTGGTCCGTGAGCTCCTCGTCGCTTTTTGGCTCTTGCTGGTCTCGCGAGACAGCTAGATCCCACCAGGAGTTAGGTGGCTCTCCGCTCATTCCACAGTAGGTGAATGCAATATTTTCATACTCCATGGTGCAAATACTTATTCGCATAAAGGTCTACCCAATATTAAATTTACTGCTTGTTTAACTTTTATAAATTAGCTCAGTACAACAATCTTTCAGAAAAAGAGACTTGTTTATTTTGCCAAATAAATGAAAATAAATGCACAAGAGTATAATGGAATACGGTAAAATATGATTAACGATTTTGGGGGAAGGGGTTAATTTAAATGACGGAAACTGATTTGTTTTTAGAACAAATGTATGCGGATACAACCCGGCGGCATCAGGGTATGTTCACGAAGTCTGATTTATTGAGGAGTTTAGGCACTTTTTCTAAACCATGTACAGTTAACGACGCTATTGTCCTGGAGACTAAAGAGTTTGCTGAATATACTCGTGAGAAAGTCCTTATTCCTTCAACCAATGGATTGAAGATCCCTATGTATATTTTAACACCAAAGGAAAATCACTCAACCTACCCAGCGGTGTTAGCACTGCATGGTCACGGATATGGAGTAAGAGAAATCGTTGGGCTTCGAGAGGATGGAACTGAGGATGAAGGTGTACCTGGTATTCATCAGCACTTTGCTGTGAATCTTGTGAAAAGAGGATTAAAAGTATTCGCACCAGAAGTGATCGCTATGGGAGAACGCCGACTGCAGCAGGATTTAAAAGCGTGGAAAAGCTCCTCATGTTACACACTGTCGACACATCTATTAATGGCAGGAAAGACGTTAGCGGGTTTGCGTGTATTTGAAGCAGGGTTAGTTCTTGATTTTATCTCAAACCAACATGATGTTAACTTAAGCCAGATAGGAGTAATGGGTTTTTCAGGTGGTGGGTTAATTGCGGCATATACGGCAGCACTGGATGAGAGGGTCAAGTCGACGGTAATCTGCGGTTTTACAAGTACTTTTCAAGGAAGTATTCTTGCTACAGATCATTGTTTATGCAACTACATACCTGGAATTTTAACAGCAGCTGAACTTCCAGAAATCATTAGTTTGATTGCACCAAGAAAGCTGTTTGTCGAATCAGGGACAAGAGATCCAATTTTTCCACTGCAGCATGTTGAACAGGCAATTGCGGTGCTCGAAAATAAATATAGTAAACTCGGAAACTCAGAAAGTTTCGCATGGGATATATTTGTAGGTAAGCATGAGATTAGTGGTCGAAAATCATATGATTGGTTAAAGAATTCCTTACTAAAAGACTAGAGTTTACTAATCTCTAGTCTTAACTGTTCCACAAGAAGCTCGTTCTTTTAATTCAGGTTCAATGGTTTGAACAAAATGAATGGAGCTCGGATCTTGAATTTGTTGTAAAAGTGTTTCAACAATTTTCTTTGCTAATTTTTCAATAGGCACACCAATACTGGTTAAGGGAATTTCGAGGTTGCCCATTTGCGGAATATTATCATATCCAACTACTGAGATATCCTTAGGGATAACTAAGTTGTTTTCTTTAAGGGCACGAATGATGCCACTGCTTATATCATATGATCCACCAATAACGGCTGAAGGAATTGTTGCTGATTGTAAAAGTTGATTGGTAGCCATATATCCGTGATACCAGTCAAGCCCTTTTGTATTAATCAGTGATTGATTAGAAATTTGTAAATTAAATTGCTCCATCACCTCAATAAAGCCTTCATACTTTTCCGTTTGTCTTGTATCATCATTGTGAAAATCACCAATATATGAAATGTTGGTATGCCCTAAACCAACAAGATAATTGACTGCTTGAAAAATCGCTTTTTTATAATTCACATCAATGAATGGCACAGAATGATTTCTGCCGACTCCATAAGATAAAATAGGAATATTGGCTGAGAGCGTTGATTGAAGCTGTTCGTTTTCCTCAAATAAAATAATGCCATCCACCTGGAATCGTTTAAACATCTCGACGCTAGAGTTGGTCGAGTTAATCGACATGATCATAGAATAAGAGTATTTCTCGATTTCTTCGTTAATTCTGGAGACGAGAGTAGAGAGTGCAACTCTTTCAATCGTTGGCCAGACTAATCCGATTGTTTTTGTCTCTTTTGACACAAGCCTTCTAGCGGCAAAATTAGGCTCATATCCTAATTCTTTAGCAACCTTTAAAATCTTTGATTTTGTTTCTGGTTTTACAAGAGGGCTATTGTTTAAAGCCTTCGAAACGGTCGAAAAGCTTACTCCTGAAATATTTGCAATATCCTTGATTGTGACGCTCATGATTAACCCCCGAAATATAATAATATTAAAATAATAACGTTGTCATCATTATATGAAAAAGATGAATAAATCACAAGGTCAGCATCCATGCAAACAATGCTTACACCATGTAACATGAGAAGTTAGTCACATAGTATGGAATCGAATAATTATTTGCACCGTAAAATGTCCTTTCCCATTTGTGGAATGAGCGGAAAGCGAGTAAATCGCAGCGATTGGAACTATGCTACCTAAAAGGGAGAACACTATAAGTTTGAAAAAACAGTTTGTTGTTAGAAGCGAATTAAGGTATGATATAAAATAACAACGTTGTTATTTTATCGAAAACAGCGAAATTAAACAGAAAAGAGGTTATACGCTTGAGTAGTATGGATGGTCAAATATCCTATAAGCAGCTTTCTGCCTTTTTTGTTCCCTTGGGTATTTCTGCAAGTTTGACGGCAATCACACATGTGATTATAAATGGAACGTTAGCACGGGGGGAGGATGCGGCATTTATCATTGCTTGTTATGCGGTTGCATTTTCGATTTTTGGAATTATCGAAAGGCCCATTATTGTATTTAGGCAAACAAGCTCGGCTTTAGTAAAGGATTTAAAATCATTTAAACTATTAAATGTCTTTTTACTATATGTGACGCTCGGAATTATGTTATTCAGCTGGACAATGGCTTTTTCTCCGCTCGGCGATTGGATTTATGTCCATTTCTTTCATGCTGACCCTAACATGGTCAACACGATATCACAGGCGTTTAAGTGGATTACATTAGTTCTGATTTTTTCGGGAATAAGAGGCATTTATCAAGGGGTGATTATTAATCATCTCGAAACGAAATGGCTGACGATTGGTGTGATTGCAAGATTAGTAGGCATGTTTGCCATCGCCTATCTCTTTGTGGCAATGGATTATGTAACAAGTGCGGTGGGCTCGATTATTTTCTTGGCAGGAATGATGATTGAATGCATCGTCAGTGTGTGGAAAGGGCATTTTCTAGTAAAGGATTATACAAAGGAGAAAGAGACTTCCTCACTACGGAAAAAGGATATTGCGAAGTTTTATACTCCTTTAGTCTTTTATTTCCTGATACAGACGATTATGATCCCAATCATCTATGTCTTTTTGGCTAAAACAGAGCAGCTGCAAATGGGGATTGCTTCCTTCGCACTTGCGTTTAGCATTACCAACATGATTTTAAGCTTCTTTATGTACACTCATCAAATTGTTATGCAGTTTTATGAGAAAGATAAAAAGAAGGTTGTGAAATTTACCCTTCTCATCAGCTTTATACCAAGTTTTGTCCTTACCGTTTTGTGTTTTTCACCACTAGGCATGTTATTTATGCAGGGTGTGATGGGGGCTGATGAGGTATTAGCCACAGCAACATTAGGGGTATTGAAATTCTTTCTTCTAAAAACACTCGTTTTTCCACTCGTTGACTTTTTAAATGGATTTCTGATGATGCAACGGAAAACTAGTTTAATGGTTATCTCTCAGATTGCGAATCTATTAATTGTTTTGGTGAGCTTAGTTCTTCTTGTGCATTATTTCCCACATTGGAATGGAACGAATGGAGCGATTGCTGCTTCACTCGGCGAATTGGCTGGATTGGTCGTAGTATCCGTGATTGTTTACAAGTTAAGTAAAAACAAAGTTGAACAAAGAAGACCTGTGACTTTAGGTGCATAGACCGCTAGTCAAAAATAACTAACTTTGATGCAGTAAGAATATTAGCTAATTTATAAATTGACAACGTTGTTATTGACTTTTATTATAAAAAATAACAACGTTGTTATTTTAAGGGGGTGATGATAAGGAGTATCGCATATTTTTTAAGTGGATTTATGTAAGCGTATACAAAATTCTTGATCTACAAGACTTTGCAAACACAAAACTACCAAGGAGATGAATCAATGAAAAAAAAGCTAATGAAACAAATTCTTGCTACATGTTTATCACTTCTATTGGTATTATCTAATTTTAGTGGCGTTGCAAATGCGGAAACGTTTAGTCCTGAAAATCAGGATTGGACATTTGCTGCGTTTGGTTCGAATACGGGGATAAGTGGCGATACTATCAAAAATCCACCTCCAACATACAATGAAGATGGTTCCATCACAATCGAAGCAAGAGGTGGAAAAATTGAAAGTAAAGGTGAAGGGATTTCTTACTTGTATAAAGAATTTCCTGCAGATCAAAACTTTACAATTAAAACAAAGATGTACCTAAATGATTATATTCCTGGCAACCAAGAAGCATTTGGCTTAATGGTGAGAGACGGCGTTGGTGAACATGGTAAAACGAGTAGTCGACATGATCACTTCGTAGCATCAGGCGTGCTAAAAGACGTTGCCACAGGATTTTATAACTTTACTGGTAATGGTGTAGTATCATTAGAAAAGTTTGGCGGGGATAATCTAACACCTGGAACTGATGGTACTTATGATATATCTATTAGAAAATCAGGCAATATTTTTGTATTAAGTTCAAACGGTGAACGTGAAGTAATTGAGATGAATGAGGGTGTATTTACGGATACTATAGCTGTTGGCTTATTCGTAGCACGTGATGCCATCATCACTTTCTCAAATACCGCCATTGAAACACCTGACAAAAACGTCACATCTCTTGCAGTAAATACCGATAATATGAAAAAGGATTATTTAGTAGGAGAACACTTAAACTTAGATGGATTAGAAGTGACAGCAACCTTCGAGGATGGCTCAGAGCAAGCTCTAACGTCAGATGAGTATATCGTGACAGGATTTGATAGCAGTCAAGAAGGAACAAATACAATTAAGATCAACTACAATGGTGCTGCGGCTACGATCGACTTAAACATTGTGCCACTTACGTTAACAAAAATGGACATTGTCTATTATCCAGCCATCACAGAGTATTATCCTCTGGACACTTTTGATGCAAAAGGTTTGGTGATAGAAGGAACGTATAATAGTGGAGCAACAGAATTACTCAACAGTGATCAATACATATTTTCGATTGATGGAAATGATGTCGTCGAAGGGGTGTATCAGTTCGATAATACAGGGAATCAAACCATAACTGTTGCTTCTGTCCAACATCCTGAGGTAACTACTACCTTTGATGTTCATGTAAAGGATGCAGCACTAGAACAGTTAGAGGTTGTTAAAGAACCTAGCAAAACTGTGTATTTTACAGATGATGCAGAATTAGATTTAGATGGCCTTGTTGTAAAAGCAACTTACAGTGATGGTGTTTCATTTCGATTATTGAAAAATCAGTATTCCGTCTCTGCTTTTGATCCTAGCAAAACAGGAGTACAAGAGATCAGGATTACACATAAAGGACTTGAAACAAGCTTTGATATTACAGTTAAAAATAAAGAATTAACAGGTCTTGAGATTAGCAATTATCCAAAAACAACCTTTAATCTTGGTTCGGAGTTTAGTTCAGAAGGCTTAGAGGTTTCAGAGGTATATGATAACGGAGATAAGGTCGTGTTAGGCTCGGAAGATTATCAAGTACAGTCGGCGGCGTTCCAATCAGGGACACCTGGTACGTACACTATTTCGATTGTTCCATTAAATACTAGCATTCAACCTATTTCATATGATGTGAGTGTGAGAGAGACACCTCAAGTTGAGTGGAAGTTTACTCAGTTTGGGCAATCAACAAGTGAAGAGCGAAATAGAATGGAAGTTTTAGAGAATGGTGCGATTCGATTAATTTCAGATTTACCTCAAGCCGGGAAAATCACGGGGGATCATGATGGTATTTCATATTACTATACTGAAATTGATGGCAACCTTGAAAACTTCACATTATCAGCAGATATAAAAGTGAATAGCTATGCCAAAACTCCGTATGATGGGCAAGAATCGTTTGGGATTATGGCTCGTGATGCGAACGGAACATATGATGATTCTAGTGTGTTTGCTTCAAATATTGCTGCAGTCGGTGGATTTAGTGGCGGTACAAGAGAAGCGAACGGTCTACAACTATTTGTTCGAAAAGGTGTCACGTCTCCTGATGGTGCTGGAAGTGAAGGCATTCAAAAACAAATGCTTCAAGAGGGAGAACCAGCAGATGGTTCGACACATCGTTTAACATTAACGAAAACAAATAGTGGCTTTATCGGTCAGCTTGGTCAAGGAGAAGAAAAGATCTTCTTTGAACCAGAGATTTTAACGGTCCAGGATGATAAAATTTATGTTGGCTTTTATACGGCTCGTTTAGCTGATATTGAAGTTTCAAATATCACTTTTGATACCTCTATAGCAGCAACAGATGCACCTAGGATAGAGCCACCTGCACAACAGATTCAGCCAAATTTCTCTATTTTATCAAGAGGAAAAACATCTGATACAGCTTATAATTTAATTGTAGAATCAAATGTAAATGGAACACTGACAGTGAAAAAAGGTCAGCAAGTAATTGAACGAGATGTGGTTGTTGAAAGTGGAGAAAAGGTTACAATCCCAACAACGATTGATAAAAATAGCCAAACAAAGTATAGCTTCATTTTTGTTCCAGATGATACACAATTGCTCACTTCATATGACCGTATTATCAAAAACTTTACTGTAACTAATAAGACATTTAACGAAGGTGGAGACATCATCGTCTCAACCGAAGGAACTGAGAGTGGTAATGGTACTGAAGCTAGTCCACTAGATTTAGATACTGCGATCGAGTATGTTTTACCAGGTCAGAAAATTATCCTACAAGAAGGTACGTATAAACGAACTGCTGGATTGTATATTGATAAATACAATGATGGAAAAAAAGATGCAATGAAGTACTTAGTGGGAGCGGAAGGAACGAGACCTATCATTGACTTCGACAAGCGCTCTGAAGGTGTTGTTTTAAGTGGTAACTACTGGCATGTCAAAGGAATTGATTTTGCTAGATCTGCTTCAAATACAAAGGGCTTTGTTGTAGGTGGAAGTCATAATATTATTGAGTTAAGCCGATTCTATGAAAACGGTGATACTGGTTTGCAAATTAGCAGAACAGATAATAGTCCAAATATGGAGGATTGGCCTTCATATAACTTGAGTCTTAACAATGATTCATTTAGTAACAGTGACCCTTCCCAAAACAATGCTGATGGCTTTGCTGCAAAACTAACGTCAGGTGTTGGAAATGTGTTTAAAGGTAATGTTGCATATAATAATGCCGATGACGGCTGGGATCTTTATACGAAAGTCGGCTCTGGTAAAATTGGTGCCGTCACGATTGAAGATAGCATTGCCTACGCAAATGGGATTTCGGCTGATGGTGTGGTCGGAATTGGTGATGGAAATGGCTTTAAGCTCGGTGGAGAAGGCGTTCATGTTCCACACGTGATTAAAAATAGCTTAGCGTTTGGCAACAAGACCGATGGATTTACAAGTAATAGTAACCCAGGAGTTATTGCTGAAAACAACCGCTCATTTAATAACGGTGGTGCGAATATTGTTTTTACAACCTATAACAATATTGAAGAAGACTTTACAATTAACGGGTTTATTTCTTATAAAACTAGTAAAGGTCAAAAGGATAGCTACCCGGTAGATGCGGTCGCTGAAAATAACTATTTCTTTAGTGGTACGGAGTCGGTTAACGCCATTGGGACAGTGTTAACAGATGCCAATTTTAAAAGCTTAACACCTGTTTTACCAATTGAACGAGATGAAGAAGGAAATATTATCTGGGGTGACTTTGTCCAGTTCCAAGTAATCGCTCAAGTAACAGTAAATCCAGAAAAGATTAATTTAGCAGGGAAAAGTAGTAGCGATGTAGCGGGGGCCGTTGAGGTTCTAATCACCCTTCAGGATGGCTTTTCTATTGAGGACATCGGGTTAGAATCGATTCGTTTAAATGGCAAGGCACAGCCGATCACAAGCGGAACAGGTTATGCAAAGAATCCTGTGTTAGAGGATGAAAATGTGTATCGTATTAAATTTACTAAAAAGGAATTAACAAGGGTACTAAATAAAGGTAAAGATGTACCTATTACGATTACTGGAAACCTAGCCGATGGTACACCATTTGTTGGAAAAACAACAGTAGAAGTGAAATAAGAGAGTCGAAAGGGGAGATTCGGTATGGAATCTCCTCTTTTTATTTGTTTGCTTTTAAAAAATAGGACTATTGAGGATCAAAGTTTGGTAAGTTCGTATTTTAGACTGGAGAACACAGCGGTTAGAGTAACAAAACAAAGTTTATTACTCTAATCTCTAAGTTTATCGGTCTAACTCCCACTTTTATCGGTCTAACTAGAAAAATATCGGTCTAACTCCACTTTTATCGGTCTAATTAAAAATATATCGGTCTAACCACTTTTATCGGTCTAACTAGAAAAATATCGGTCTAACTTCCACTTTTATCGGTCTAACTAGAAAAATATCGGTCTAACCACTTTTATCGGTCTAACTAGAAAAATATCGGTCTAACTCCACTTTTATCGGTCTAATTAAAAATATATCGGTCTAACTCCCACTTTTATCAGTCCAACTAAAATTACGCGGCCTACATCGCTGTTTTTACTCCTACTCCCAATTACCAAAAAAGGGACTTTCTTCCTAATCAACAGATTCTATCTTATCATATAATATTCATAATGTTATAATTATTGCGAATGTGAATATTAACCAGTAAATAAAAGATAAGAGGATATCCCATGATTACTATTTTTCGAAACTTGAATATCAAAAATAAGATATTCTCTATTTCCCTTTTGCTTCTTTTTATCTTCTCAAGCATCGGTTTGGTTGCCTATGATTCTTTCATTCGTTTATATGAAAAACGTATTTTTGAAGAGTCAGAGGATATGCTTCAGTTATCTTCTTCTGTTTTGGATAAGGAATTTAAGAAAATTGAACAGCTGACCTTTCAAATCAGTACAGAGGATACGGTTCAAAATGCATTAATGAAGATTAATGCCAACGAGATGGATTTCCTTGAATATCAAGCAAAATCGAAGCTGTTAACTCGACTGTTAGGACATGCCACCTCGGAACCTTATATCGCGTCTGTTCAAGTTCTGGATAACTTAGGTGGAAATTATAAGCTAGGATATGACACGACAATCGAGACTAATACGAGGGAATTATCAAAACTAGCTCAGGCCGCTGATGGTTCATCAGTATGGACACAAGCTGATCAACAAAATAATCTTGTTGTTGCAAGAATCATCCGTGAAAAAGTCAATGTGAATTTGACTAAGCTGGGCCTTTTAATTGTAACAATCGATGTTAGTAAACTTTTGAACGAAACATTAGATTTTTCCCCTACGAAAAACTTTGTGATTACCAACGATGATGCAATATTTTATAAAACAAATGATCTTCCATTTAACGATACGCTTATTGCTACAAAAAATGACAACGGTTACAAAAAAATGGTTATGGATGACAAGGAATTTTTAGTGTCCTACAAGCACTCCAGCTACTCTGACTTAGTTTATTATAATATTTTGCCTTACGACAATATTACCCAGCAATCAACTGAGATTAAACAAATTATATTTGCGCTTTTTATCTTAATGTTAGTTCTAACGGTAATTTTAAGCCGATTAGCTGCAAAAGGAATTTCTAAGCCGATTGAAAAACTAACTGAAAAAATGAAGCTGGTTCAACAAGGTGATTTTGAAAATAATCATCAGTTAGAGGGTAGTTATTATAATGATGAAATTGGTAAACTGCATCATGATTTTCAGGTGATGCTTGAAAAAATCAAAGGCCTAATTAAAGAAAACTACACCAAGCAATTAGTCATAAAGGAAGCGGAATATAAAGCATTGCAGGCACAAATTAATCCCCATTTTTTATATAACACCTTAGACTCGATTAACTGGCTGGCAAGAAGTCAGAAGCAACATGAAATCTCTGGGCTAGCAGAGGCACTTGGGAATATGATGCGAAATATTATTAGTAAAAAGGAACCGATGATCTCCATTAAAGAGGAATTAGAGATTGTCAAAAATTATATTACCATCCAAAAATTTAGGTACGGTGACCGGATCCATTTTTCACTGGATACCCATGAAGATTTTGAGAGAAATAAGATACCAAAGCTGACGATTCAACCGGTGATTGAGAATGCCATACAGCATGGATTGGAAGAAATTATTGGTGAATGCCATATTTCTGTAAACTTAAAAGCCATCCGAGATGAACTAATCATTATGATTGAAGATAATGGACCTGGGATGGACGAGAGTAAAGTAACATCCATTCTTTCAGGTGAGATTGTTTCTAAGAAAAGTTCGGGAATCGGGCTAAACAATATACGCGAACGAATCAAATTAATGTTTGGCGAAAGATACGGCATCCAGATCGAAAGTGAAGTAGGCAAAGGAACAAAAGTAGTCATAACATTACCAAATATGATGGAGTGATGATGATGTACAAAGTGCTTTTGGTAGATGATGAGAAAGCAATTTTAGAAGGAATTGCAGCAACTGTTGATTGGGCCAAATGTCAAACAGAGCTTGTTTTTAAAGCATATAATGGGGTAGAGGCTTTTGATTATATTGCGAGAGAAAGGCCGGATATTGTTTTGACAGATGTGAAAATGCCCGGAATGAATGGGATTGAGCTTATTCAAAAAGTACATCACAGATTTCCTGAAATAAAATTCATTGTGTTATCAGGACATGACGAGTTCGAGTTTGCGAAAACCGCGATGGAGTGCAATGTAAAGCATTATTTGTTAAAACCAAGCAATGAAACAAAAATTGAAGAGGTATTAATAAAGGTCACCAAAGAGCTGAATGATGCCAGAAGTAAAGAAGCCTTTGTGACAAATATGCGAAAGAATTTACAACACGTCATTCCAAAAGCGAAGGAGCAATTTTTACGAGATTTACTCATTAATAATAAGTATTTTGTTCATGATTGGGATAGCTATAAACAGTTATTCCAGCTTGATATTGATGGAGACAATTTTCGAATTGTTGTCATCAGTATTGATGGGGATCATGATTATGAACATGTTTTTGCGATAAAGGAATTATTGATGGATGAAATGGAGAAAGATCATCCGGTCCTTTTAACAACAATCGGTGAGAAAGTGGTCATTCTTTCAAAATCCATATCGCTTGAACAGCTAATTTTGACATTCACCAATGTGAAAGAGAGCTTTATGCGAATCTATGAAATGACGTTCACAACTGCTGTTAGCCATACTGGTACGATTGATAAATTGAAATCCTTGTATAAAGAAGCGCTTAATTGTTTGGCGCAGCGATTTTATCTAAGTGAGGGAAGTTTAATTACAGCTGATGACATTACCTATGATGAGGCAGAGCTTGAGACCTTCCAAATTGACCATGAAGATTTGATTTTATCAATTAAAAGTGGAAACGTACAGGAAGTCCAGGCCTATCTAGAGCAATTTTTTAAAACATTTAAACTAGAGCAGTCTAATGAAAATATGGTTAAATCCGAGTGTCTAGAACTATTTTTAACAATTATTAAACAATCAAATAAAAGTCAGCTCGATCAATATTTTGAACAAATTACGTTCTTTCATAGCTCAAAGTCTTTTGAGGAAATCACAGCTTTTATTGAACAAACAACGATTGAAATTGCACAAGACTATTATGAAAAAACAAAGCAAACTCAAAACATCATGTTAAAGCGCATGATTACATATGTCGAGGAGCATTTGTCAGATCCGGAGCTATCGTTAACTAAGATTGCGAACGAAATCCTTTTCATGAATCCAGATTATGTTGGAAAACTGTTTAAAAAAGAAATGAACGAAAAATTTTCAACCTATCTCATCAATAAGCGAGTAGATAAAGCTGTTGAGATTATCAATCAATCAGATCAAGTAAAGGTAGTGGAAATTGCAGAAGAAGTAGGCTTCGGCACCAATCCACGGTATTTTGGGCAAGTATTTAAAAAGCATACAGGAGTTACACCGACTGAATATAAAAATAAATTAATCAGTAGCTAAGGTTGTCCTCGGGGGATTGATTCCTTTGGGGGCAGTTTTTTTTGTGATAATCCCCGATGTTAATTTGATTCGCACCATGGAAGTGAAAATGTTTGCGATTTTATGCAAATTACTAGAGCGTATTGTGGTTCTAAAAATCGATTTAGAAGTTCTTTGAAATTTATTTTCGAAATTTTGTCGAATACGTTCGAACTGGGGGGATTTACTTTCGATATCCTCGATGATATTTTTGAAATCGGCTATTTATCGATTATTCGACATAACTTCGTAAAACTCTCCATCCTAAGTTGCCTTTCAGGGGAGATTTCCATGCATATGAGTAAGCGCACATGAAGTATGAAAAGCGTACTCACCTAGTGTGGAATGAGCGGAGAGCCACCTGACTCCTGCGGGATCTAGCGGTCTCGTGAGACCCCACAGGAGCCATCGGCGACGAGGAGGCTCCCGGACCGCCCCGCGGAAAGCAGGTGGATTGCAGCGAATGGAACTCGTTCAACTGGGTATTTTCGAGTAGATAGAATGAGAGATTTGTTTAAGATGAGTTATGAACTCAGAATAGCGCATTCCAACCACTGTTATTAATACACTGTTTTTTATACATAAACATGTCTGCTGATTTTATTTTTAAATTTCAGAAAATCTTTTACTATTAAGTTGTATTAGAAAACGCTTACAAAACAAAAGGGGAGGATGAAAGTATGTTTCATTTAAAGAAGAGTTTGGCATTTTTATTGGTGATGATGATGCTTGCGTTAACCGCATGCTCAGGATCATCAGACACAACTGGTGAACCGAGCGGAGATAGTGGCAAAGATTCTAGTAAGGATTCAGAAGATAGTGTAGTAACTTTAAGAATGTCTTGGTGGGGTTCGCAAAGTCGTCATGATCAAACGAAGCAAATTATTGATTTGTTTGAAAAAGAAAATCCAAATATTAAAATTGAACCTTCTTTCACTGGCTTCGATGGCTACTTTGACAAAATGGCAGCTGAAGCAGCTGGGAATAACTTACCTGACATTATGCAACAAAACTTTGGTGAATATTTAAACCAATATGCAGACAAGGACTTACTTGAAGATTTAACACCTTTTGTTGAAAATGGAACGATTAATATGGATGGCGTTAGTGACACGGTTATGCAATCAGGTACTCAAGGTGGAAAATTACTTGGAATTCCAACTGGTACGAACTCATTAGTAGCGTTTTATAACCAAGATATGTTTGATGAAGCGGGTGTAAGCGCTCCAGCTGATGATTGGACATGGGATGATTATGCGAAAGCATCAGAAGAGATTGCTGCTGCCACAGGAAAGTTTGGTGCCCGTTTAATGGAGCCAAAAAATCTAATTGAGTATTTCTTAAGAACTCAAGGCTACAAAATGTTTAATGAAGACGGAACGGGTCTTGGATATGATGATGATCAATTATTAGTAGATTATTTTAACATGAATAAAGAATTGGTAGAAAAGAAAGCGGTTCCAGCGTACGATGTGATTCAACAAATCAAAGGTGTCGAGGATGAACTAATTGCTCGTGGAGATGCTGCGATTGACTTCAGATGGTCTAATCAAGCTACAGCAGTAACAGCTACAATCCCTGATGCAAATATTCAAATGCAGGTACTGCCTGGGCCTGGAAATGATAAGGGAATGTACTTAAAGCCAGCCATGCTTTGGTCAATTCCTAAGAGCTCTGAGCATAAAGAGGAAGCTGCTAAATTTATCAACTTCTTTATCAACAATATTGAAGTGTATAAAATTGCAGGATCTGACCGTGGTGTACCTTTAAAGCAAGAAATTCGTGATGAGTTAGCACCAAACCTAACTGAAACTGACAAAAAAGTATTTGATTATATTACAAAGGTGACAGAAAATAGCTCGCCAATCGATGATAACTACCCAGCAGCTGCTTCTGAGGTTCTTGACCGCTTAGCAACGATTGATGAGCAAGTGATTTATGGTCAACTTAGCCCTGAAGAAGGTGCCAAGCAGTTCAGACAAGAAGCTGAATCGATCTTAGGAAACTAAAATGATGGACGGAAGGTGGTTCCAATTGGAGCCACTTTCTCCCTATTACTTATAGGAAGAGGTAGGAGTATGGAAATTGAAAAAAATAGGCAAGTGGAAACAGAAGAAGTCATTTCTAATAAACCCGCCCAAATAAGGATCCTAAGGCCGAAAAAGAAGAATAAAGACTTCCAAAATGGCGTAGGATATCTGTTTGTTTCACCGTTTATCATCGGATTTTTTGCCTTTACTATCTTCCCAATGCTATTTTCACTGTATTTATCATTTACAGATTATGAAATGGGAGGTACTGCGACCTGGGTTGGATTAGATAACTATATCCGAATGTTTACAAATGATCCGCTTTATTTAGATGCATTGAATGTCACCTTCTTTTATGCGGGTGTTGCAGTTCCTTTTAGACTGGTATTTTCATTATTAGTCGCATTGGCCTTGAACAAGGTAGTGGAAATGGTTGGATTTTACCGGACGATGTTGTACTTACCATCTGTTGTTGGTGGAAGTATTGCCATCTCCATTATGTGGCGTCAATTGTTTGGCAATGATGGAGCATTGAATTCGCTTTTAGCAGCGGTTGGACTTCCAACACACTCATGGTTAGGAGATCCAAATACCGCAATTTGGACATTAATTCTCCTTTATGGATGGCAATTTGGTTCATCGATGCTGATTTTCTTAGCAGGATTACGAAATATTCCAAAGATGTATTATGAAGCATCGAGTATTGATGGTGCTGGCCGTTTAAAGCAGTTTTTCTCGATTACTCTACCAATGTTAACTCCGGTTATCTTATTTAACTTAATTATGCAGGTTATTAATGGATTTATGGCATTTACTCCAAGTTTTGTTGTCACCAATGGAGGACCGATGAACAGTACGATGTTATATGTTCTTTACATGTATCAACGAGCTTTCCGTTATTTTGATATGGGATATGCGTCTGCGATGGCTTGGGTAATGTTAGTCATTATCGCAATCTTCACAGCTATTATCTTTAAAAGCTCCCCTCATTGGGTGCACTATGAATCTGAGAAGTAGATTAAGAGAGGAGTGAAAACAAATGCGAAAAAATAAAAAAGTAAAAAAGATTATTCAACATACACTGTTAATGATTTTTACGGCAATTATGGTTTATCCGTTATTATGGATGGTCAGTAGCTCCCTAAAGGAAAGTTCTACTGTATTCGTGGATGCAGCTTCATTGATCCCAAAAGGCTGGCACTTTGAAAACTATGTGAACGGTTGGAAGGGCTTCAGTGGGATTACATTTGCGACATTCTTTAAAAATTCTGCCGTCATCACAGTCATTTCTACAGTAGGGGCTGTTCTTTCTTCAACGATTATTGCGTATGGATTTTCTCGTGTGAAGTTCAGGGGAAGAAACATTTGGTTTGTATGTATGATGCTTACGATGATGCTACCGTTTGAGATGGTTATGATTCCACAGTATATCATGTTCAATAATTTCGGATGGATCAATACGTATTTACCACTTATTTTACCAACGTTCTTCGGAGCTCCGTTTTTCATCTTTTTGATTATGCAGTTTATCCGAACCATCCCGACAGAGCTGGATGAAGCGGCTAAAATTGATGGCTGTAATAATTTCGGTATCTTTTTCCGAATTATAATGCCACTTGTTGTTCCAGCGATGATGACCTCGGCGATCTTCTCATTTTACTGGAGATGGGATGATTTCATGGGGCCACTAATTTACATTTCATCCCCAGAGAAATATCCGGTATCACTAGCGTTAAAATTGTTCTCGGATCCAAATTCTGTCACAAACTGGGGCTCTATGTTTGCGATGTCAACACTTAGTATTCTACCAATCTTTGTTGTGTTCTTTATGTTCCAACGATATATTGTTGATGGAATTAGTACGAGTGGATTGAAGTAAGTAATTTTAACAAAAGGAGCTAGCAAATATGACGACACAGGAACAAATGATAAGAGAAAAGCTCGCAACACCATTAGATTGGGCAAAGGCAGCTTGTCATTCATTAATGGAAGCTTATAAACCAGAGGAGCTCCCACCAGATGGAAGATGGCATTATCATCAAGGAGTCTTCCTAGTTAGCATGCTTCAGCTACGAGAGAAGATTGGTGGAGATGAATATTTTAACTATGTTAAAAACTATGTTGATTACAATATTGATGAGCATGAGCATGGAAACTTCTTATGGAATCGAAAGGAATTAGATTCGATTCAAGCGGGCTTACTGCTGTTCACCCTTTATCGGGAAACACAAGATCAGCGCTATAAAATCGCTGCTGACAAATTAAAGAATATGTTTCCAACGCTAAATCGCACATCAGATGGAGGCTTTTGGCATAAAGACCGATATCCATATCAAATGTGGTTAGATGGGTTATATATGGGTGGCGTGTTTGCCATGAATTATAATCGAGATTTCGGAGCACCAGAGCTACTCGATATGGTGATCGAACAAGAACGTTTAATGCGGAAACATACCAAGGACGATGCGACTGGTCTATTTTATCATGCTTGGGATGAAAGTAGAAAGCAGCCATGGGCAGATCCTATCACAGGGAAATCACCGGAATTCTGGGGAAGAGCGATTGGATGGTACGGAATTACATTTAATGAAATTCTTGATTTCTTACCGGAAGATCATGAAGCTAGACCAGAGATTGTTCAGGCACTTCAAGAGTTAATTGATGGTTTAGTGAAATTTCAAGATCCAAGGTCGTCAATGTGGTATCAAGTGGTTGATAAAAAGGAAGATCCAGAGAACTGGTTAGAGACCTCTTGTTCAGCATTGTTTTGTTATACCATTGCTCGTGCCATCAATTCTGGTCATGTTGATAAAAGTTATAAAACCTATGCAATCAATGGCTATAAAGGATTGTTAGAGAAAATGACGTTTGATGAAAAAGGATTGTTTGTGATGCCGGAAATCTGTATCGGAACAGGTGTGGGAGATTATCAGCATTATATTGATCGACCAAGATGTGAGAATGATTTACATGGCGTCGGTTCCTTTGTGCTTGCAAGTCTCGTGATGCAGGATTTACTTGAAGAAAGTGAAAACGATCTCAAATAACGAAGACGGGGGTGGGGTAAGGATGAAAAGATATGCAGTTTGTGGCGTGAGTAAGCGAGCAATTGGAATGTTTATTCAACCGATGCTCGAGAGATTTTCATCGACCTGTACGTTAGTAGGTCTGCTAGATTATGATGAAAAACGCTTTAATGTTTGTAAGGCGGAATGTGTAGGGATTGATCATGTTCCTGAATACTTAGATCATCAGTTTGAAAAAATGGTGAACGAAACAAAACCTGATGTGATTATCGTGGCAAGTCGGGATGATACACATGTGACCTATATTTTAAAAGCTCTCGAGCATGATCTTGATGTGATAACAGAAAAACCAATGACAACGACAGCCGAAGATAGCAGAAGGGTGATGGAGGCAGAAGCGAAGAGCAAGGGAAAAGTGACGGTTACATTTAACTATCGTTATAGTCCATATCATATGAAAATCAAGGAATTAATCTTAGAGGGCAAAGTAGGACACGTTACATCGATTGATCTAAACTGGTACATTGATACGTATCATGGTTCAAGTTATTTTCAACGTTGGAACCGTAACCGAGATCATTCAGGTGGTTTGTCGATTCATAAAAGCTCACACCATTTCGATTTAGTTAACTGGTGGCTTGATCAAAAGCCGGTCGAGGTATTTTCCTTTGGGGGATTAAATTATTTTGGATCACAAAGTGAACATAATCCACTAATGGAGGACGGAAGATATTGTCAGACTTGTGATGTGAAGCATCAGTGCTCCTATTATTCTAGATGGAATACAAGAAGCAATAGCATCACAGTCCAGGATGATCATATTGATTCAGATATGAAACGAAAAGAAGGCTATACGAACTACCGGCCTGATCAATGTATCTTTGATTCAGAGATCAACATTGAAGATACATATACAGCAACAGTGAAGTATGAAAAAGGCTCGTTGCTTAGTTATTCAGTTAACTTCTCTGTCCCGTATGAAGGGTATCGATTAGCGATCAATGGAACAAAGGGCAGAATTGAAACGACTGAGTGGCATGCACCATCACGTATTCCTTTTCCAATAGAGGAACAGACAATAGAGTACTTCCCGTTATTTGGTTCAAAGGAAATTATTCATGTTGTTAAACGTGACGGAGGACATGGTGGTGGAGATCCTGTTATCCAAGAGGATATCTTTTTAGGGCCTGATCCGACAAGACCATATGAAATTTTATCAGGAAGTAAGGATGGCGCTTATGCAGTGACAACAGGGGAAGCGGTGTGGCGTTCTGTGAAGGAAAAGAAAATGTTCCGAATTGAAGAGTTACTTCAAGAGAAGGCGTTGAAATAGCATTGTTACCGTTATTTTCTGGGACCACGTAAAAAAAAATTTGCACCATTAAATACACCATTGATTCCCTTGCTCAGGCTTTTTGCGAGAGAAAGGGAATCAGACAGCATCTTTGAATCCCTTTCTTGTGCTTTTTGCGAGAGAAAGGGAATCAGACAGCACCTTTGATTCCTTTTTTGGATTTTTGGTATGAGAAAGGGAATCAGACAACACCTTTCATTCCCTTTCTTGGACTTTTTGCGTGAGAAAGGGAATCAGACAGCACCTTTCATTCCCTTTCTTGGGTTTTGGTATGGGAAAGGGAATCAGACAGCACCTTTGAATCCCTTTCTTGGACTTTTTGCGTGAGAAAGGGAATCAGACAACACCTTTCATTCCCTTTCTTGGGTTTTGGGTATGAGAAAGGGAATCAGACAGACCCTTTGAATCCCTTTCTAGTGCTTTTTGCTAGAGGAAGGGAACCAGACAGCACCGCAGAAGCCATAACCGGCGCTATGCTCACAGACTGCCCCGCGGAAAGCAAGGTGGTCATAGGAAAATGAGAGCGTTTTGTTAATCAGATTGAAGGAAAAAAAGGAGGTTATAAAGCATGGGACGTTTATTAACTGGAGTAATGGCTTTTTGTACATGGGTAAGCCATTTTGCTATATTAAATATACTATGGATAGGATGCACGTTTTTAGGACTCATTGTATTTGGAATTGGCCCAAGTACAATTGCCATGTATGGTGTTTGTAGAAAGGTGGCAATGGGTGATACTGACGTTCCAGTTTTTAAAACGTTCTGGGGCATTTATAAAAAGGAATTTGTAAAAGGAAATCTATTCTTTTATACATTCGTTTTAATAGGTGCGATGTGTTTTTATAACTTGTTTTTTTTCCGTCAATTAGATGGAGGGTTTTTCAATGCACTACATATCATGATGATGATTACCGTCTTTGCCTTTTTAATTATGGTGTTGTATGTCATCCCTGTGTATGTTCATTATAAATTGAGTTTCTTTGAACACTTTAAACAAGCACTACTAATCGGCTTCTTACGCCCAGCCAACCTATTTTTAATGGTGATTTGCGGTCTATCAAGCTACTATTTCTTCATCTCCTTTCCAGGATTTATTCCAATCTTTGGTTTCACCTTATTTGCACAGTTAAATATGTGGTTAGCGATGAAGTGTTTTGAAGATATTGAGCAATATAAAGCATCGCGTGCTGTGAGGGTGTAAAGGTTGAGTTTTCTTAAGGATAATGAGGAAGTCGGTCGGAGTGAATGTTGTCTGAAGAGAAGAGCACAATCTGCTAATAAGATATATACCATAGAGAATATAAATAGGGATGCATTTCTTAGGTATTTTCAGGGTAGACCGTTATGCGAATGAGTATTTGTACCTTGAAGGATGAAAAGTTAAAAGTATAACATAGTTGGAATGAGCGGAAGTTCACTCGACTCCTGCGGGATGAAGCGGGCACTGTGAGACCCCGCAGGAGTCTTTTTGCGACGAGGAGGCTCACCGCACGCCCCGCGGAAAGCGAGTGAACTGGAGCGAGTGGAATTTTCCAACAAAGTTATTTTTAGGATAAGTTTATAGCAAGAAAGAACAAAATATTAAAAAAACAGTTTGTTTTCAACTGGTAAATGCTGTATCATTTAAAATAACAACGTTGTTATAAGGTATAACAACAATAATACCTATGAAGTAATCAAATTTTTAAGGGGTTGAAGAAATTGAAACCATTTATGGGAGAAAATTTTTTACTAGAAAATGAGGTTGCTATTAAACTGTATCATCAATATGCGAAAGATTTGCCAATCATCGACTATCATTGCCATCTAAGCCCAAAGGAAATCTATGAAAATAAAAAGTTCAAAAATATCACAGAAGCATGGTTGTATGGCGATCATTATAAATGGAGAGCAATGAGAGCAAATGGAATTGAAGAAAAGTTCATAACAGGTGCTGCGAGCGATTATGAGAAATTTTTAGCCTGGGCAAAAACTGTACCGATGAGTGTCGGAAATCCATTATACAATTGGACTCATTTAGAGCTACAACGTTTCTTTGGCATTTATGATTTACTTAATGAAAAAACGGCCCCAATGATTTGGGAAAAGGTAAACCAATTATTAAATCAAGAGGACTTTACAGTCAGGGAATTAATTAAGAAATCTGGGGTTGAAGTGGTTTGTACAACAGATGACCCAGTGGATTCTTTAGAATATCATCAAAAATTAATTGAAGAGGGAGATTTCTCAGTAAGTGTGCTGCCGAGTTTTAGACCGGATAAAGGATTGGAAATCAACCGCGATACTTTCACTCCATGGGTTGAAAAGCTTGCTGGAGCTTCGGGAACGGCCATTTCTAGTTATGATGAATTTCTAGCAGCTCTTGAGTCACGAGTAGACTTTTTTCATCAACTTGGTGGTAGGGTTTCAGATCATGCGATTGACACGATGATGTTTGCTCCTGCAGAAAAGTCTGAAGTTGAGGTAATCTTCGAGAAGGCCTTATCGGGAGAAAAAGTGAGTCTTGAGGATGAAATGAAATATAAATCTTACACCCTAGTATTCTTAGGGAAAAAATATGCAAGCTTAGGCTGGGCAATGCAGTTCCATATTAATGCACTTAGAAATAATAACAACCGCATGCTGAGTGAATTAGGCCCAGATACAGGGTATGACTGTATGAATGATGATCTTGTTGCAAGACCATTAGTTCAATTGCTAGATACGTTGGAAAGTGAAAAAGCTCTACCTAAAACGATTCTATATTCACTGAATCCTAGAGATAATCAAACATTATCTAGTATTATCGGAAGCTTCCAGGGTGGTGGAATCCGAGGCAAAATCCAAGTGGGAACAGCTTGGTGGTTTAATGATCATAAGGACGGTATGCTAGATCAAATGAAGGCGCTTGCGAACGTAGGCTTATTCAGTCCATTTATTGGGATGCTTACTGACTCTAGAAGCTTTTTATCATATACAAGACACGAATATTTCAGAAGACTCATTTGTCAATTCGTAGCTGGTTGGGTCGAAACGGGAGAAGCACCACACGACATGGAACTACTAGGAAAAATCGTTCAAGGAATCTCTTACTACAATGCTAAAGAATACTTTCAATTTCAAGAAACACTGGTGCGTGGGTAAGGATAATTATTACATAGCTCCCCGCGCGCATATGGTATTGAATTAAAGAGATTGAAAATGTTTGCTCACAATGTGTGGAATGAGCGAAGAGCCACTTGACTCCTGCGGGATCTAGCGGTTTCGTGAGACCCCGCAGGAGCTTTAAAGCGACGCGACGAGGAGGCTCACGAACCGCCCCGCGGAAAGCAGGAGGGTCGCAGCTCCTGAAGCTCCGCTAACTAATTTATTTTCAAGATAGACCTTTATGCGAATAGTATTGCACCATGGAGAATGAAAATAGTGTATTTACCTAGTGTGGAATGAGCGAAGAGCCACTTGACACCTGCGGGATCTAGCAGTCTCGTGAGACCCCTCAGGAGTCAAAAGCGACGAGGAGGCTCACGGACTGCCCCGCGGAAAGCAAGTGGATCGCAACGAATGGAGCTCGCTAACCTAAGTTTTTTCAGTGTAGCCATATTAAAAAAGGGACGGTTGTAAATCAGTCCCTTTTTCATATAACAATAGAATTTATAGGAGGTACTCACATGAACCAGCTAAGCAAAACCTTGCTAAACGACGTTAAAACCTATCCAGAAACCGTACTACAATTCGGTACAGGTAACTTCCTTCGCGCATTCCTCGATTGGCAAGTACATGTGATGAATAAGAAAAACCTATTTGCTGGAAGTATCGTTGTCGTTCAATCAACATCTAATGGAACTGTCGATACAATCAATGAGCAAGATGGTTTGTATACACTTTATTTGCAGGGAATTAAAGACAATCAACCAGTTAGTGAGTATGAGGTAATAAGTAGTATTAGTAGAGGACTCAATGTCACAACCGAATATGACGAATACTTGAAGTTAGCTGCAAATCCGGATTTGCGGTTTATTTTCTCAAACACAACTGAAGCAGGAATTTCCTTTAACCCCGAAGATCAATTGACAGATCGCCCGCAAAAAGGCTTCCCAGGTAAGTTAACCGCATTTTTATATGAACGATACCAAGTGTTTAAGGGCGATACAAATAAAGGGTTTATTATTTTTCCATGTGAACTTATTGAAAATAATGGGGTCGAATTAAAAAACATTGTGCTTCAATATGCTCAAAGCTGGAATTTAGAGAAGCAGTTTGTTGAGTGGGTGCAAGCAGCAAACACGTTTTGCAATACGTTAGTTGATCGAATTGTTCCAGGGTTTCCAAAGGATTCTATTCAAAAAAAATCGGAGGAATTAGGATATCTTGATAAGCTCGTCGTTGTCGGTGAGCAATTTCACTTATTAGTGATTGAAGGGCCAGAGTTCATCAAGGATGAGTTTCCTGCTGCCCAAGCGGGTCTTAATGTCCATGTCGTTGATGATTTAAGTTCGTATCGTCTGAAAAAAGTGAGGATTTTAAATGGTGCTCATACAGCAATAACACCTGTTGCGTATTTAGCTGGTTTAAATACGGTGAGTGAAGCTGTGACATCAGACGTGACGAAGGAATTCATCGAGAGTGTTATAAACAATGAAATTATTCCAACTCTCTCTTTTCCTAAAGAAGAACTAACCCTATTTGCAGAGGATGTCTTGAATCGTTTTAAAAATCCTTTCATACATCACTATTTACAGAGTATCTCATTGAACTCAGTTTCAAAGTTTAAAGCGAGAATTTTACCAACCATGCTTGAGTATAATGAGAAATTTGGAAAACTTCCAAAGGGGATTGTGTTCTCATTAAGTGCATTGCTTTATTTTTATCAAGGAAAAAGAGGCAATGAAGCGATTCAGCTTGTTGATGATGCGGAGACCTTGGATTTATTTAAAGAACTTTGGAGTGAATCCGAAAGAGAGATTAGTAGCCTAGTGCTAACAGTTCTTTCTGACGAGAGATTATGGGGAACGAATTTAACGAAAATCCCACAGTTAGCAGAAGAGGTTACTGTTCAGTTAGAAGAAATTCAAAAAAGTGGGATGAAAGAGGCACTAAAACATCTTATGAATCAAAAGGGTGAAATCAATGAAACCGTTTATTAAAATTAATGAGATTGATAATGTTGCAGTTGCCATTCGTAAAATTGATGAAAATGAGCAAATAGAAATCGGTGGTCAAACGATTCAGCTAAAAGAAACGGTTGGAAAAGGTCATAAATTTGCGATTGAAAGAATTACAAAAGGCGAGAATGTTATTAAATATGGCGCACCAATCGGTCACGCGCATGAGGATATTGAAATCGGCCAGTGGGTCCATACCCATAATACAAAAACGAATCTGTCAGGTTTAGAGGAATACGAATACCAACCTAAAAAACAAACATTGAATGTTGGTCAAAAAAACCTAACTTTTAAAGGTTATCGACGAAGTGATGGAAGAGTAGGGATACGCAACGAGTTGTGGATTGTTCCAACGGTAGGCTGTGTGAATGGAACGGCGGAGCATATTATTCGTGAATTTAAGGCAAGGGTAGGAGATATTTCTCCGTTTGAGCATATTCAGGTGTTGAAGCATAATTATGGTTGTTCACAGCTTGGTGATGACCATGTTAACACTCGTACGATTTTGGGAAATGCCGTAAAGCATCCTAATGCAGGTGGAGTATTAGTTTTAGGGCTTGGTTGTGAAAATAATGATATTGAAGAATTTAAGGAATCCTTAGGAGCATTCGATGAGGGCCGAGTGAAATTTTTACGCTCGCAAGAGGTGATGAATGAGATTGATGAAGGTGTTGAGTTGTTAGTTGAGATTTTCGAGAATGCTAGAGGAGATCAGCGGGAGGATGTTCCATTAGCTGAGTTGAAAATTGGCTTGAAGTGTGGAGGTTCTGACGGGTTCTCTGGCATTACAGCCAATCCGCTACTGGGTAGACTGTCTGATTTTCTTGTCGCACAAGGCGGAACAACGGTGCTAACAGAAGTTCCAGAAATGTTTGGCGCCGAAAAAATTTTAATGGAACGTGCGGAAAACGAAGAAGTGTTTGAGCAAATTGTTGAATTAATTAATGATTTTAAAACCTACTTCCAAAAGCATGATCAACCTGTTTATGAAAATCCTTCACCTGGTAATAAAGCTGGTGGAATCTCAACGCTCGAGGATAAATCACTTGGCTGTACACAAAAGGCAGGTACATCAACGGTTGTAGATGTTTTAAAGTATGGAGAAACATTGGAATCTAAGGGGTTGAATCTATTAAGCTCGCCGGGTAATGATCTGGTCGCTTCCTCTGCATTAGCAGCTGCTGGCTGTCAGATGGTTCTTTTTACAACCGGAAGAGGAACTCCATTTGGAACCTTTGTCCCAACGATGAAAATTTCGACGAATACCGGAATTTATGAAATGAAGCGCCACTGGATTGATTTTAATGCAGGAACACTGATTGATGGTCAATCACAGGATGAGTTGTTAGAGGATTTCATTTCCTATATCATCAGTGTGGCTAGTGGTGAAAAGGTGAATAATGAGAAAAATGATTTTAGAGAAATTGCGATCTTTAAAACAGGTGTGACGTTGTAAATGATACGAGGCTGTCTCAAAGGGTGACTTTGGGGCAGTTTTTTAAGGAGAAGGTTATAAAAATCTTGGACTACCAGTTATTCAACTTGTTGATTTTTCGCTCGCGTAGGTATAGGAACTAACTCATAGGCGGAAAAATTTCCGCTATTGGTGCAAGTAGGGCTTAAGAAGCAGATATAAGGGGAGAAATTCCGCCTAACTAACCTATTATATGACTAAATCTAAAGATTAGGTTCGTATAAGCGGAAACATGAGACTGTCGATTAATAGGTTAAGCAAATTTAGTTAAGTTGAATTTCTCAAATAATAGACCTATTTGGCTTGATTTTATGTATATTCCACCTGTTTTTACGCATTATTTGCTTTAATTTAACCAAGTTGTTCATGTTTTTAAACGAGATGGTGAGTTAATCGACAGTCTCAACATTCCCCTTATTTTAAGGGAAATGTTGATATTTCCCAATTTAAGCGGAATTATTCCGTTTAAATTCAACCACAGTGAAATCAACATGAAAGGACACGGCTATAAAAAAAAGCAAAAGTAACTCCTAAAGTGACCGGGCTTAGCCCGGTTTTTTAAAAATTTATTTTAATTGTATTTATCTGGAATCTACCCTATGATAGAAAAAAACATGAAAAAAGTAGAGGTACATTAATGAAAATGAAAGAAAATGGGATCTTATGGTGGATCTTAGCTATTGCGGGATGTGGGATGATTTTTTATGCGACATCATCTCCAGGGTTTACGGGTAGTAGTACGTCCAGTCTTTTGCAATCGATACTAGCTGTCTTTGGCACGAATGATATCGTCTTGGTTATTGCCGATTTATTAAACTTTATTTTGAGGAAACTAGGGCATATTGTCGCTTTTGGCGTTTTAGCGGTATTATTTTGTTTAGCTCTTAATAAATCAAAACGGCCATTTTTATATGCATGGATTATCACAACATTGTATGCGTTTTTTGACGAATTTCACCAAAGCCTAGTGCCTAATCGAACATCTTCCATTATGGATGTGGGCCTTGATTCGCTTGGTGCGGTTATCGCGTTGGTGTTATTGAGGAAATATAAAAAATAAATTAATTATGCGTGAAAAGTGTCTTTTCAAATGGTAAAAGGTGGTATATTCATAGTTAATATGAAAATGTTATCAAAGAAATTAATAGCATGAGTGGAACAAGTTCCAAAACTCCAGATCCAGAAATGGTTTTCTACGATCATATTAGCAATACTCCATACTATTATGTATATGGCAGAGAGTCAGTTTTAACCGACTCTTTAAGCTTAATGATCGATAAGAGAAACGATGCGGAAGAATCAGAGATCCTATACGTTGACATGGAGATAGAACCTGGGGATTATTTTTTACAATATGGGAAGCTTGATGAACAAGCATCATATTCGTACGGTCAAGAGATTAGAGATTGATAGGCCTTTCCAATATTGGAGAGGTTTTTTAATTGAGAATATAGGACATAAGAATGAAAATGTTGCTCACTTAGTGTGGAATGAGCGGAGAGCCAATTGACTCCTGCGGGATCCAGTGGTCTCGTGAGACCCCGCAGGAGCCTTCGCGACGAGGATCACGGACCACCCCGCGGAAAGCAAGTGGGTCGCAGCGATTGGAACTCATTAACCAAACTTATTTTCAGGTTCATATTATAACTAACAAAGTTTACAAAAAATAGGCTTTTTCCATGCAAACAAAACAAGCATTTTCATATACTATAATAATCAAAATTAACCACATTATTACCGATCTAGTAAGCTCCTTTTCTCATTTCCATAAGTTTGTTAACCCCTAAACGTAGGTAATGGTGGTATACTGGAATAAAGAATCAGCAGGAGTGGGTATCGTGAAGGAATTTTTACAAAGTAAACAAGAGGAGATGCTTTATTTAATTGAAGAGCTCGTCAATATAGATAGCGGCTCTTATTATAAAGAAGGTGTTGACAGGGTTGGCTCTATTTTAAAGGGTAAATTCGAACGGTTAGGATTTATTGTTAATGAAAAGACAGAAATGGAGTACGGAAATCACTTAGTTATACAGCATCGAGATGCCATTGACCCAAAGATCATTCTCGTAGCACATATGGATACGGTCTTTCCGGAGGGAACGGTAGAAAAACGCCCGTTTAGAATCGAAGGTACAAGAGCGTATGGACCTGGTGTGGTCGATATGAAGGCAAGTCTTGTTGAATTACTGTATGCATTAATGGCATTACAAGATGCTGGATATAATGCATATGAAAATGTGCTTATCGTTTTGAATAGTGATGAGGAGATTGGTTCACCATCGTCACGTCCATTAATTGAGGAGCATTCAACTGGAAAGGATTATGCCTTAATCATGGAACCAGCAAGGAAGGATGGCTCAGTTGTCTCGGCCAGACGTGGTGGAGGTCGATACACACTGATTGTAAAAGGAAAAGCAGCCCATTCAGGAATTGAACCAGAAAAGGGTCGAAGTGCCATTGAAGCATTAGCTTATAAAATTATTCAACTTCATGAATTATCCGACCATGAAAATGGAATTAGTGTAAACGTAGGGCTAATCGAAGGTGGGTCTGCGGTAAATACGGTTTCACCGAACGCAATCGCCCATGTTGATATCCGTATTTCGGAGGTAGAACAAGCAGCTATTTTGGAAGAACAGATAAAGAAAATTTGTTCAGTCTGTGATGTGCCTGGGACAAAGGTGACTCTTGAAGGTGAGATGAATCGTCCACCGATGGAGAAGAATAAACGCTCCGAAGAATTGCTTCAAGTCATCCAAGGAGTTGGGAAAGAAATCGGTGTCAAAGTCATGGACACATCTACTGGTGGCGGAGGAGATGCATCATTCACATCAGCAAATGGAGTCGCAACAATAGATGGGCTTGGCCCTGTTGGCGGGAATGCTCACAGTGAAAATGAGTATCTTGAAATTCCAACACTAACAGAGCGAACACTATTGTTAGCAAAGACAATTCAAAAACTTTCATAAATATTTAAGTGATTAGAACTCTATAGAGATACTCTCTATGGAGTTTTTTTATATATGTTCGACAAAATTCGGGGTAGTTCGGGTGGTGCCTGTCACCTGTAGTTCAAAAGACCTAAGAATAAAGCAGGAGAAAAATGACTATTTTTGTCGAATAAATTATAAATTTGTAATTGTGTAGTAAAATATAAGCAATTAAATTAACAAGTTAAAGGGGATGTATTGTGGAAAGTAGTTATTATGACTTATTAGAATTGCCACAAGATGCATCATTGGCCGAAGTGCGAAAAGCTTACATTACCAAGATTCGACAATATCCTAATGAATCATACCCCGAGAAGTTTAAGTTGATACGGAAGGCTTATGATGTTTTAAGTAATCCTAACACACGTAGAGAATATGACACAATGTCAATTTACGGTGAAGAAATTATGAAGTTACAGGCAGCTGCGCAGGAGGCTGTAGATAGCCGAATGTATGAAGAGGCTGTTTCGAGCTACAAGAAAATCCTAATGATTGAACCTGCACTATTAACTGTTAGGAATGAATATGCATTAGCTCTGATCTCAAATGAAGAATATGATAAAGCGATTCGGCAGTTAGAAAAACTAGTAAATCAAGACAAAGAAAATGCAGTGTATGTATATCATCTTGGTTTTGCATATGAAAAGATGGGCAATAACCAAAAAGCTATTTATTACTATACACAATCAATTAACTTAGATCCAAGTAATGTTTATGTTACATATGCACTCTGTGATATCTATATCAGTTTAAAAGATTATGATAATGCAAGAAAACTAATCAATGAGGCATTAGCAAAAAATTCTAATGAAGGGTTTCAGCAGTTTTACTATCTTTTTCGACATCTTCAAATTGATATTTATGCAAAGGACGCTTTTTTTATAAGAAAAACTTTAAAAACGATAGATTTGCTATTAGTTGAGCACCCCGATCAAACTAGTTTTGTGGCAAATGAATATGGAAAATTCGCTTCAGAGCTCTTTGATTATAAACAGTTTGAATGGGCTATTTTTCTCACTGAAAAAGGAGTCGAGCTTGACTCTTCGAATACAACCTTAGTTGAGTTGCATACAGCAACAAAGGAAAACAAAGAGCTATTTGGAGAATTCTACCGTCTTGAAAAGGATGAGAAAATAGTAGGGCCATTGCGATACAGTTTATTTCTTTACTTATTTTCAAACGAGTATTCAGAAGATGAGTTTCAGGAGCGACTAGATGAAATGTATAAAAACGTTGAGCTTTCTGCTTCATATGATTCTGTTGAAACAATTTCTTCAGTTAAAAGAATAAGTATAAAATATCCACATCTCTATGAGATTCGCGAATCGTTCTTTTCTAACGTCTTAGAATGGAGCCAAAAAGGAAAAATAAGAGATGAACAATATGAATTACTAAATAATGATTCAATGGTAGTAAATAGTGTAAAGCGACTCATTGCTTTGTATTTATCAGATGTATCAGAAGATGAAAGACGAACTTATTTTGAGGATATTATGGACGAAATGTCCTATGAACGGGCATCAAGTGTAATTCAGTCAGTTAACAGGTTGGAAGGAAGATACCCGAGTTTATATGATCTAAATCCGAGTTTTTTGGAGAAAATTAAAAACGGATAAATAGCTTATCGATTTATTTACAAAGGGGAGATGGGAACTTGACTAATGACCGCTCAGACTTCGTTTTAGAATCCTTTAACGACATAGAAAAAGATATGTTACATGCCCTAAATCAACAAGATGAAGAATCCATTCAATACAATTTTCTCCGTTTGTTTAGGCTCTTGAAAAAAATCGAAGAATTTATTTATACCTTTGCTCAAAAGAGCGAAGCAAGACATATCGAAGAATTTTTACAAATTAGAGTGAAAATAGAAACACGAATAAGTGAGTGGAAGGCAACTTTAGCTTACAAGAGTGAGAGTGATGGAAACATTGAATATGCTGAAAAGCTATGGTTTGATGCTTTATCATTTGATCCGAAAGCGGATGATTATATTCAATATGCCCATGCAATTCTTCGAAATAAGAATTTGTATGTAAATAAGGATATTGTAGAAAATATGGCGTTTGTGACAAACTTTACCGTTAGAGATATAAAGATAAGTTTAAAAAGAGCAAGAATGTCTGTGAAAAGTGCAGTGTCTGAGCTTGGAATTACCGAGTCTACAGGTTATTTTCTGGCTTGGCTTGATTTAATGGACAAAGCGATTGATGAGAGAGATGACTTAGTTCAGGCACTTACGGTATCAAAAGAAGAGATAACGATCGATGAAACATTGGCTGAACTTCATCAGTTAATTGGAATGGCAACAGTAAAAAGAAAGATAAAGGAAATAAGTGATTGGGTCACTTTTACTCAAATGAGACGAGATGAAGGTCTTAAGGTTGATGAAATTAGCTTACATATGGTTTTTAGTGGAAATCCTGGAACAGGTAAAACCACGGTGGCAAGGATCGTTGCAAAGATTTTCAAGGCATTAGGTGTATTGAAAAAGGGACATTTAGTTGAGGTTGGTCGCTCAGATTTGGTTGCAGAGTATGTTGGCCAAACAGCAGTTAAAACGATGAAAAAAATTAAGGAAGCGGAGCATGGGGTTTTATTTATTGATGAAGCTTATTCCCTTACACGCTCAGGTGGGAATGACTTTGGAATCGAAGCGGTTGATACACTTGTGAAAGCAATGGAGGATAACAGAAAGAACCTCGTGGTGATCCTAGCAGGATATCCTGATGAAATGAAAGAGTTTATCCGTGCAAACCCTGGTCTTTATTCACGCTTTAAATATCATATACAATTTCCTGATTATTCAATTGAAGAACTTCTAATGATTCATGATCTGCTTTTGTTGGACAAGCAATATAAAATTACCGATGAAGCTAGGATTATTGTTCAAAGGATGATTGAAAAAATAGTCCATGAACAGCCAAAGCAACATGGAAATGGTAGATTTGTTCGTAATTTAATAGAAGATGAGATATTAAATAAGGCATCACTAGTTGTTGAAAATTTTACAAACGGACATCAGCCAATAGAGCTTGACATCATTGATGAAACTGTAGCGAAGATGGTTGAAGAGGGAATGAAAACGGACCAAGAAAGATATACACAACTACTGAAATCGGCAACGACCTATCATCGTTAGGAGTTGTAAATCGTGAAAAAAAATGAAAAAGCTATCCCTTTAATTAAAAAATTCAGTGCAAAAGAGGACTTTGTTGAACGGCCGAGTAACAAAGAACAAAGTACTCCAAAAATATCTAGGCCCTCATTTACTCCAGAAAGAGCTAGTTTGTTGCAGGTGTATTTAAATTGGTCAATCAAATGGAATGCTATTATGTTTTATTCACAGTTCAATCAAACACTAACAGGTATTAATTTTTGGATTAACAATTTAGAGGAAGGCTTAGTTGCAAAGGAAGATTGGACATCAGCAATAGAAAAACTTTCTGTGCAAGTGAATAAGCAAATTGATGTACTTTATCCCACCCTAGAAGGAGGACAACGTCCAGTGAAAATGGATAGTGAATATATTAAAGAATTTAAGAACCATTTGTTAGAATTACCTGAATTAAATCTTGCTGACTTTCAATCAAGTGAACAAGATTTAGATACTGTTGGTCAGCTAGTAAGTGATATTAAAGATGAAGTTAAAAAAGGTAACCGAGTTTCATTTAAGCTTATACAAGAGTTGCAAACTAAGATTGAGGAGTTATTAACGTTTTCGACGGAGAAGGATAAAGAAACCGTTGTTGACTCAATTAAGGATTTTGAAGGAAAAACAGAGCACTTTGTTAACCTTGCAATTGAAGCAGTAGATTCCTTTGATTTAATTTATGAGGCAGCTAAAAAAGCAAATCTGCTAGAATGGGCAGAGCAAATAGAAGAAAAATTAAATCGATTCATTAGTACTTTAGACTCGTTTGGGATTGAAGAAATTAAAGCCAAAGGTGAATTCATAGATAATGAAATCATGATTAGTATTGGTACTGTTCCTCAAGAGTTTTCACCGACTCTTGAGAGATATAAAGTTTATTCGGTCCACGGTAGAGGTTTCCGTTATAAGCATAATAGAAAATTAGTTCGTGAAGCAAAAGTAACTACTATCTATTAATATGGCTGTTTTTATAAATTTGCTTTTTAAAGGTCTCTTAAATTCACTATGAACTAAGTAGAGTGGCATCATCTCTTGCTAAACTAAAATCAGAATCCTGAAAAAATAGTGTGATTTACTTTAAACTAGCTAATTAGCAACAAACTTTCAGAAAAGATCCATTAACATTAAATATTTTGGAGGAATAACTAATGACTATTATCGGTATTGATCTTGGTACAACCAATTCGGGAATTGCTTACTTAAAAGATGGTAAGCCTGTAATTATTGAAAATGATAGAGGAGAGCGTACAACTCCTTCGGTATTTCAAATCAATCATCGTGGAGAAATTCAAGTTGGAACTGTTGCTAAACAAGGATATCCAAGCTATCCAAAAGAGACAGTACTTGAGGTTAAACGATTAATGGGTACTGATGAAAAGGTTGTTGTTGCTGGAAATCAATATCGTCCTGAAGAAATTTCTGCGCATATTTTGAGCTATCTTAAAAAGTCTGCAGAAAAATTTCTTGGTACTTCAGTAACTGAAGCAGTAATAACAGTTCCTGCATATTTTTCTGATTCACAGAGAAAAGCAACACAAAAGGCAGGGGAAATAGCTGGATTAAGGGTTGAACGAATTATTAATGAACCAACGGCTGCCGCTATTGCGTTCGGAATGAATCAGTTAGAGAAGGACCAACATATCTTAGTTTATGATTTAGGTGGAGGAACGTTTGATGTTTCTGTCGTTGAGCTTTTTTCGGGAGTGTTAGAAGTTAAATCAAGTGCTGGTGATAACCGTCTTGGTGGCATGGATTTTGACAATTTACTTGTTGATTGGCTTATTCAAAGATATAAGGATGAACATGGAGTGGACTTGTTTTCATTTGGAACAGCAGATGAAATATTACAAAGAAAAGCGCGGATTAAGGCAGAAGCAGAAAATGTAAAAAAGTCATTATCTACTCAAAATTCTGCAAAGTTCAATCTGCCATTTATCGCTATTCATAATAATGGACCAATTTCTATTGATATGGAAATTACACGGTCTGAGTTTGAAAGAGTTATAAGAAAATTAGCTGACTCAACCTTTGAACAAGTGGATAAAGCATTAAAAGATGCAAAATTGACTGAATCTGATATTAACG
The DNA here is from genome assembly GCF_002019645.1 of Litchfieldia alkalitelluris. Classification (GTDB taxonomy): domain Bacteria; phylum Bacillota; class Bacilli; order Bacillales; family Bacillaceae_L; genus Litchfieldia; species Litchfieldia alkalitelluris. The sequence continues at coordinate 923,023 of NZ_KV917374.1, forward strand.
AGGTCATTCTTATTGGAGGTTCTACAAGAGTACCACTTATTCAAGAGTTAGTTGAAAAGAAATTCGGCAAAGTACCAAGAAAAGACATCAATCCTGATGAAGCAGTAGCACTTGGAGCTGCTGTTCAAGGTGGGATAAAAAGTGGTCAAATCGATAGCTTAAAAGGGTTAATGGTTATTGATGTTTGTCCATATACACTTGGTGTAGATGTTGTGAAAAATGTAGGTGGTCAGCTTTTACCAGGGTTCTTTGATCCAATTATTAAAAGAAATAGCCCGGTTCCTATTACAGAAAGTCAAATTTATACCACAATAAAAGACAATCAAGACGAAGTGGTTATGGGCGTTTACCAACAGAGTAATAATGAAAGTCCTTATGTTAATCCCGAATTGAAAATTTCTAAAGAGGATATTCGGGTTCCAGGTATTCCACTAAGACCAGCAGGAATTGAGAAAATCGAAGTTAAATTCACATATGATATTAATGGGAAAGTTAGTATAGAAGCAACTGTATTAAGTACAGGAAAGAAAATTAATAAAGAACTTGATTTACAAACAGGTGTGATGTCGGAATATGAAGTTGCTGCAGCACGAGAAAAAATCAGTCAGGAATGGAATCAATCAGAGCTTTATGATGAAGTGAAAAATGTAATTAATCGTGCAGAAAAGGTAATGGATGAAGCTAATGACCAAGAGCGTGCAAAAATAGAGATGTTATTAACTAACTTAAAAAAGAGCTTAAGTGAAAATAATGTAGCTAATGTGAAGAAATATGAAGATGAACTAACAGATCTTCTAATTGAATTAGTATAGGGTTCTAAAAAATGGATCATTTACAATATTCTTATAATCTAGCAAAAGAATATCTTCATCAGGAAAAATATGAAGAAGCAAAAAGTTTGTTAGAGAAGGTGCAAAAAGACATCCCGAATCATCCACAAATAAAGTGGTCATTAGGACTTATTCATGTGTTGACAGGATATCCACACCAAGCTCTTATGGTGTGGAAAGGCCTTACTGAAGAAGTGGTTCTCGGCTATTCAAAGAGTAAAGCGCAAGTTGAACAAGTGCTATCATTATATGAACATTTATATGGTTTATATAATCAGGCAATATCTTATGGGAAATCTGGAAAAATAGAGCAGGCGAAAGAGATTTATAAACAGTTACTTTCCTATCAGAAAGAAATAGCATTACCTGTTGAATTTTATCAAGGATACATCCTTACTTCATCATTGCTAGGTGAGGGAGAAACTATTTTTCAGGATTTCGACTCCTTTCCTAAATATATAACGAGTAATTCAACAGTAGACGAGTTAGTACGAAAATTACTTAAAGCACATTCTATAGAAGAACCGACCCCTCAAAAAGTAGTTGAGCAAAGTAAGCAACCAACTCCAAAAAATAGAAACACTAAAAAGGTTTTCTATGGTTTGGGGCTAGTTGCTGCGATGTTGATTACTGGAATTACTGTACAATCTTTGAATGAAACGCACTCTAATGTAGCTCTACCAGTCCAACCAGTTGTCTCTAATGTCGATACAAGTGAGACTAATCAATATAAAGAGAGAATGAGTGAGCTTGAAGATGAAGTGAAAGTGTTATTGGAAAAACAGGAAGCTCTTCAAGCCGAGTTAGGTGATAAATCTCAACAACTTGAAAATCATGAAAAAACACAGCAGATTCTAGAGCTTGCCAATGTCGATTTTAAAGTTATTACTAATCAAGCGGCACTTGAGGCATATAAAGAGGGACTACACTTCTATCAAAATGGACAATATGATTTAGCTGTTACATCTTTGGAGCAAAGTCAGATGGTAGACTCAACCCAATATTATGCAGATGATGCTTTATTTTATCTAATACAATCTAAAAAGAAAATAGATGAGAGTAATAATTTGAGCGAACTGTATGACGAATTTCTTGAAAATAAAGAAAATCCCTTTTCTTTATCACCTTATTATGATGACATTCTTCTTTTAAAGGCTGAATGGTTAGTGAACAACAATGTGGGAGAAGGTACTCAATTACTTAAGCAAATTCAAACAGAATATCCTCAGGAGTGGACTGCGAATCGTGCTAAGCAGATCTTAAAGGGAATTGAGGAGGACGAAGATGCAATTAACTAGTACAGATAATTATTACAAAATCCTAGAAATAGAGCCAAGTGCTAGCCTTAGTGAAATAAGAAAAGCTTATTATAGTAAAATTAGACAATACTCAAATGAAAGTCATCCTGAAGAATTTAAACTAATCACAAAGGCTTATCGAACATTAGTAGATCCAGAGTTAAAAAAGCAATATGACTTAGAAACTCAAGATGATGGTTCTTATCAAAAATTACTTAATCATGTACTTGCCGCTATGGATAAGGAACAATATAAAAATGCTCTACTTGTCTTAGACCAAATGCAGAGGAAATACCCTCAAGATGCTCAAGTCCTGCATTATACTGCACTTTGTCATATGAACTTATCACAATATGAACTTTCCAAAAATGTGCTGTTAAGATTAGAAGCAATAATGCCTGATAATGAAGATGTATTAAAAATGCTTGGAAGATCATATCTTGAGTTAAACATGAAGCCTATTTCACTTCGGTATTATAAAAAGGTGATGGAGCTTTATCCAAACGAGGTCAACAACTATATAAATGTGGCTACTGTTTATTTAAATCTTGAACAGTATGATCAAGCCCTTAGTACACTAGAAAGTAAGTTCAAAAATGGTAGAGAAATGATATATGATTTCCCAATTCTTATAGAAATATTTGATATCACGATGTTACTTGATAGAAAATCGTATTTTAACAAAACTATTCTGAGAATAAAGAAATTATATGAAACAGACGAAGAGAAACGCATCCTTTTAAACATGCTTATGCAATATACTGAAAGTGTGAATAATGATTACAATGGTTTCAAAGCACTTATCAAAATGATTAAAGAAATTAACAAAAATAGTATTCAAGATGTTAATGAATGGATCAGAGAAGCAGAATCACATATCAGATCAGACCTGATTTATTATGGTGATCATGTACCAAATAATACACATTCAACGAACAATCAAAATTATTCACATTCTAATACAACGACAAACGTTCCAGTAGAAGTAGTCGATCCTGAACGTGGGTCGATCCTTTTTGCAATCATCCTAGGTATAATAGCATCCTTTTTTCTTACGCCTATTGGGGGAATTATTGTTGGGTTCATCTGGTACTTTAATGCAGAGAAAATAAAAGAGATTTTAAGCTGCTTAGGTTGTTTAATTGTAGTAATTATAGCTTTTATGATTTTAACTAATTTATAGACATGCTTACCTTAAAACAGGTAGGCTTTTTTTATTCAAAACCAGCGTAAAGTGCAAAATCTATAAAAGTATGTTATAAATGGTGAAAAAAGGAGCTGTTATAAGATGAAGCTTGCATTTATATCAGATATTCATGGAAATGCGATTGCCTTAGAAACTGTGTTGAAAAATTTGGAAGAGCAGAAAATTGATCGAGTTTTCGTTTTAGGTGATTTATGCTATCGAGGCCCAGAGCCAAAGCGTTCATTAGACTTAGTTCGTTCATTGAATACTGAGGTGATTAAGGGCAATGCCGATGAGTGGGTTGTTAGAGGAGTTCTAGAAGGGGAAGTTCCTGTTCAAGCTCTAGAGCTCATGAATAAGGAAAGAGATTGGACAGTTTCACAGCTAGATTCAAGTGATATAGACTATCTTAAGAATTTACCCACTAGTATTAGTAGTGAAGTAGAAGGTGTAACTATCCATGCCTTTCATGCAACACCTGACAGTTTATTTGATGTGGTTCTACCCGATGCAAATGATAATCAGCTCTTGAGTAGTCAAATGTCTGGGGAGGACGCAGATGTTTACATATACGCCCATATCCATAAGCCGTATATTCGCTACATAGATGGAAAAGTAATCATCAATATTGGTAGTGTTGGGCTTCCGTTCGATGGGTTAGCAAAGGCGTCCTACGGAATTGTTGAAGTGAAGGATGGTAATATAACAACCTCTATTCAAAGAGTAAGCGTGGATCTTGAAAAAGTAACCGCAGCATATGATCAAGTGAATTATCCCAATGCTGAAATGATGAAAAGAATCGTAAGAAACGGGAAAATTTAGGACTAGGGCCAGGTGAGGGTGGGGTTTCTCGAGCTCGGTTCTTTTCTTGATGACGTGTCGACAAAAAAGGGGGGGTGACAGGCACCAGTATATTTTTCTCCCATTCTGTCAATAATTTAGTTATAGTATATAAATAGAGAGGGAGAGAGAAGATGTTGGTGGTTAAAAGTTATTTTTTGTCTGAGTTTGAGCGGTTTGAGAAGGAAATGGTGATTTTTGATAGGTTGAAAGATGTTAGAGAAGAGGAAGTTTTTTCTCTGGATGATCGAGAATTGGTAGAGATGTATAATAAATGCTTGGAAAAAGAGCCGGTTCTTTAATATACGGTATAAATATGAAAAAGAGAGGAATTCGACTTACTGTTTCGAATTCCTCTCTTTTTCATATCGTGATTTTGTATTTTCGACTAACCACGAAATCATTGAATAAATAATCACAACAATAATTGCTTGAGTCCCATTTTCGATCCAATTAAATGATTTATTGTCCTTATAGTCAAAAAATATTAATAAAATAAAAACACCTAAAACAAAAAGAAAATTCAAACATAGTTTCCTCATATTCTCACCTTTGAGTAGAGTATTAAATTCATTTTAACATATGGAATAATGGAAATGATAAAACTCCCTTGTAAGTGCTAATTCTTGTACGTGTGCCTCGATGTCGCTTTTGGATCTTGAGGGTCCCTAATAGCTTTTTAGTTGTTTCCAGGACGTTCCGTCACGTATTGAAAATTGATATTGAAAAGTAAAAAGAAGAACATTGTTATTCTTTTCATAAAAGTCCCCCATTTAAACAGATTCTATTTAGTTCTAAATCTATTATAAGAGGAGGTAGAACAAGGATAATGTAATATTATGTAAAAAAATATAGAGGATTTTGCGAATTTTCGTCATTTTTTCAGGTATTTAGTGGAATGAGTAAATAACATGAAACCAGTTTTTTGTTTGTTAACTCATCTAAGAAAAAATCACTTCTTTATCATTGAGTTTTTTCTATATATAGGGGATAAACCTGTAATTTTTATATTGAGTTGTAAATCATCCATACAATATGGGCATTAATACCTAATTTCTAACTTGGTTTAACGACATCTAACAACCCCTTTCCTCCCACGTTTTTCCCAACATCAAAAGCTTAGAATTTAATTGAATACAATATAGTTTCTGTTAAAATAGGAATAAACTACTAGTTCAATCTACACGATATTGGCAAATCTATTGAAAGGTAGAGACGCAAAGCTTCGGGTCTAAGGTCTAACAAGACTATGATGGCTGGGTTACCGAATGTATGAATAAATTGATAGGTAAACCGTCTGTACTTCTATTTCTGGTTATTAATCTTGAAAGGGTGGAGGAAAGTGAATAAGGATATCCTTTTAGAATCGTCAAATGGTATTTATAAAATTAAATTATACAAACCAGAAAATAAAACAAAAAAATTTATTAACAGACTTTTAAACAATGAGTTTCCATTTCTCCTTAAACAGCAAGGAAGAGAAGAAAAGCACCAAGGGTTTACGATTGATGAGTATGCGAATACCTTTTCTTTAGTAACCGATAAGTTAATCTTGGAGACCACTTCAAACGAAAGCCTACAATTTATTTCAGGTAAACTAGAGTTTTCGATTGAAAAATGTAAGAAGTACTTTCAAATAAAAATACATTCGTTCTTCAAAAACTGTAAAGGAGAATGGATTGTAAAAGCTGCCGAATTAAAAGCAGATCTTATGGTACTCAATCAAGAAGGTCGTCATGAAATCGAGCATGAAAATGTCATTGAATTCTATTTAACAGAACCTAATAAAAAATAATGGATTACATGTATATATTTTTGAATGTTGGTAATAATAGAGTACTAGAAAGTAAAATGGAAAAAGGAGAGAGTGACAATGAATATAGAAGCGATGTTACCAGAAGTTCTCCCAGAAAAACTTGATGAATTTTTAGCTTTATTATTAAACCTAGTTGAAGAAATAGATAGATAGATTAAATGTTGATGTTTGACGCGGCTAAAGGAAATGTAGTACTCGCCAAGAGTGGATCGCAGCTCATGGAACTCTCCAACCTAGTTATTTTCAGGGTAAACATTAATACCGAAATAATAACTACCATGAGTGGAAAAGCTAAAACATTCCCGCAAAAAGGTCTGTATTAGAACAAATGGTAAGTAAAGATAAACTGATTTTAGCAATACAATTAAAAAGCATTTTTCCTTCTATAAAAAAGGAAAAATGCTTTTTTTTCGTCACTATTTACCATTTCCACTAGGTGTATGTTTGTAATATAATGTGAATCTATCAAGAAAAGAAATAATTATATCAAAATAATGATTATTATGTGAAGAAGTGAGCTAATGTACGTGAATTACTGAACAAAGTGTCTTTATTAGTATAGTAATAATAGCTAAAGGGAGGCACTGGAAAATAAGGCTAAATTATGTAAATTCAAGATTCAGATGAACTTGTGACTTGATATTGTCAAAATATCTACACATTTTAGTCATATATACGGGCGCTTTAGGGTGTAATATAGATTTTGTATCACAAGTGTAATATAAATCACTTTTGGCTGATATGAAATATGTTAAAATCTGTTTTTTGTTATTTCGTTACTTAGTTTTTATATAGAAAGAAGTCCATTTTTATTTGTGAGGGGGAGAGCAAACATTATGAAATCTTTTCGTTATATAATGTTTTCGATGCTTTTATTGATTGTTACAACCGTTCTGTCAGGCTGTCAAAATCTGCTTATATTTGATCCGCAGGGACCTGTAGCTAGAAGTCAGGCAGAGTTAATTATCTTTTCAATTATCCTTATGGCAGTCGTTGTGATTGTTGTATTTGCATTATTTGGTTGGATTATTTGGAAATACCGAGAGACTGATAGAAATAAAGATTATGAGCCACCACATGAGCATGGAAGTAAGCTTTTTGAAGCGATTTGGATTGTTATCCCGATTATTATTGTTGTTGCTCTTACAATTCCAACGGTTATGGTTACTTATGAACTTGAGGGAGTACCTGAAGGATACGAAGAAGTGGAGCCGATTACGATTCACGTTACTTCAGCTAATTGGAAATGGATCTTCAGCTACCCAGAGCAAGATATCGAGACAGTTAACTACTTAAATATCCCAGCAGGCGTTCCAGTTCAGTTTAAAATGACATCTACCGGCACCATGCAGTCCTTCTGGGTACCAGCATTAGGTGGACAAAAATATACGATGGCTAACATGCAGACAGAGCTTTATCTCTTAGCAGATAGACCTGGTTCATACATTGGTCGAAATACAAGTTTTAACGGAGAAGGTTATGCTCATATGGAGTTTGAGGTTGAATCACAAACTCAGGAGGATTTTGATAAATGGGTTTCTGAAGTGAAAGAAACAGCTTCAGACTTAACAGAAGAACAACACTACAAGATTATTGAGCCGGGTCTTGTTGGTCGTATGACGTTTAATGGTACCCATTTAGAATGGATTGACCATTCAAAATCGGAATACCACAATCATGGTGGAGAGTCTCATGATGAACATGGTAGCCATTCTGAAGAAGATACACATGAAGACCATGACAATCATGACAATCATGAAGACCATGACAATCATGACTCACACTAACAGGAGGGATTAAGAAATGGGAGTACTAGGTGCAGGCACAGGACATCAGTTTTTTGTCACAGGAGATCCCCTTATTTTAGCATCACAGATTGCCATTGGATTAACGATTCTCGGAATCGTCGGTGGTTTAACATATTTCAAAAAATGGCGTTGGTTGTGGACTGAATGGTTAACAACTGTTGACCATAAACGTATTGGTATTTTATATATCCTAGCCGGAGTTTTAATGTTCTTCCGTGGTGGGGTTGACGGTTTGATGATGAGATTACAAACATCACGACCAGAAATGGAATTCTTAAATTCTCAGCACTATAATGAAATTTTTACCACTCATGGAATCGTTATGATTTTATTCGCGGCGATGCCTTTGTTGATTGGTATTATGAATGTTGTCTTACCACTTCAACTTGGAGCTCGTGATGTTGCGTTTCCATGGTTGAATGCATTAAGCTTCTGGTTATTTTTCGTAGGTGCGATGTTATTTAACATCTCGTTTGTTATCGGTGGTTCTCCTGATGCCGGGTGGACATCTTATTTCCCACTCGCAGGAAAAGAATTTACACCGGGTATCGGTAATAACTATTACGCAGTTGCCCTGCAAATTGCCGGGATTGGTACTTTAGCAACAGGTATTAACTTTATCGTAACTGTATTGAAAATGAGAGCACCTGGTATGACGTTAATGAAAATGCCAATGTTTGCTTGGACTTCATTTATAACATCAATTATCATTGTTGCTGCTTTCCCAATTTTTACAGTTGCGTTACTACTAATGACAATGGATCGTTTATTTGGAACCCACTTCTTTACTGTAGCAGCTGGTGGGGAGCCAATGCTTTGGTTAAATTTATTCTGGTTATGGGGTCATCCTGAGGTTTATATCGTTGCTTTACCAGCATTCGGTATGTTCTCAGAAGTTATCTCGACTTACTCGCGTAAAAATTTATATGGTTACTCAACAATGGTTTGGTCAATCATTACGATTGCGTTCTTATCGATGATTGTATGGGTTCACCATTTCTACACGATGGGTTCAGGGCCAGCAGTTAACTCATTCTTCTCGATTACGACGATGTTAATTGCGGTACCAACAGGAGTTAAGATCTTTAACTGGTTATTTACAATGAGAAAAGGTCGAATTAAATTTACAACTTCGATGCTGTGGGCACTAGCATTTATCCCATGTTTCACAATTGGTGGAGTTACAGGGGTTATGCTTGCGATGGCGGCAGCAGATTATCAATATCACAACACAATGTTCCTAGTGGCGCATTTCCACTACGTATTAATTCCAGGAGTTGTATTTGCAGTGTTTGCAGGACTATACTACTGGTGGCCAAAAATGTTCGGCTTTACTCTTAACGAGAGAATTGGTAAATGGCACTTCTGGTTATTCGTGATTGGTTTTAACATGACATTTATGCCAATGTTCTTCGTTGGTTTAGACGGAATGTCTCGTCGTATGTACACTTATTCAGCAGGATTAGGCTGGGAGAACCCATTAATGTTCTCATTCATCGGTTCACTTGTGTTAGCTGCAGGCTTTGCGGCAATGGTTTACAACATCTATTGGAGCTTCCGTTATGCGAAGCGTGGTGTTGACCATGATCCATGGGATGCTCGTACACTTGAGTGGGCAACTGCATCACCAGTTCAAGCTTATAACTTTGCTAAAATTCCAGAAGTAAAATCAACTGAAGCATTCTGGGATATGAAAAAAGAAGGTACACACACGCTTAAAGAATCTGAAATTGAAAAAATTCACTTACCAAGCAATTCAGGGGTTCCATTCTTATTGAGTGTTGCCATTGGAATTGTCGGCTTCTTCCTAGTATTTGAATGGTTCATTCCTGCAGCAATTGCAGCAGTTCTAATTATTGTTGGTCTGATTGTCCGCTCATTTGATTATGATGAAGGCTTCTATGTAAGTGTTGATGAAATCACTAAAACCGAGAAAAAATGGAGAGGTGATTTATAATGGCTGGAAAAGTAGACACATCTTTACCACTTGAATACCAAACACATCAAGATCGAATGAATATCCTGGGCTTCTGGGTATTCCTTGGTGCTGAAATCGTCCTGTTTGCGACACTCTTTGCCAGCTATTTTATCTTAGTTGACCGTACAGCAGGAGGTCCATCAGGAGCAGACATATTTCATTTGAAAGAAGTATTAATAAACACATTCCTACTTTTGACGAGTAGTTTCACAGCTGGTTTAATGATCCGTGAAATGCGTAATCATAATTTAAAAGGTATGCTTATCTTATTCGGGATTACGCTTTTACTTGGATTAGGGTTCTTGTCAGTAGAGATCTACGAGTTCACGATTTTTGTTGATAAAGGAGCAGCAATTGGTACAAGTGCATTTACATCTGCATTGTTCACATTGCTTGGGACACACGGTGCCCACGTTTCTCTAGGGATTGGCTGGGGAATTCTGATTATGATTCAGTTGGTCAAGCGTGGTTTAACACCAACAACTGCACGTAAGACGTTTATTTTCAGCTTATATTGGCACTTCCTTGATGTTGTATGGATTTTCATCTTCACCTTTGTATACTTGAAAGGGATGGTGATGTAATATGAAAAAACATGAAACTGGTTTTCCATATAGACATGTGGCTGGTTATTTACTGTCGATTATCATGACAGTATTAGCTTTAATTATTGCATTTAAAACAGATTTATCTTTTAATATGATCATGTTGGTGATTGGGGCTCTTGCTATTTTACAAGCAGGTCTTCAATTAACAATGTTTATGCACGTAAATGAAGGTGAGTCAGGAACAATTAATGTGATCAACATGGCTTATAGTATCTTTCTAGCAGTTGTCATCGTAGCAGGAACGATTTGGGTTCTTACATCAGGGCATGCTGCACCGATTAATTAATATAGACTTTTGAAGGGATCCATTTGGCCGAGATACTTGGCTAGGTGGATCTCTTTTTTGTTGGTGCATCTAGAAGGTAGAGGGTATCGGTGGGAGAGCTATTAAGTATTCTAAATGGATTGGTAGGGGTAGATATGTCGGTCGGTATTGGTGGTGAAAAGTCCGACTGGTTCCAAGATTGACCAATAGTGGGGAGAAGAAAAGACCGCCTAATTTCAGTTAGACCGATAAAAGTGGGGATTAGACCGATAAATTTGAAGTTAGACCGATAAAAGTGGGAATTAGACCGATATATTTGAAGTTAGACCGATAAAAGTGGGGAGTAGACCGACAAATGTGGAGTTAAGACCAATTATAGTTCGCTGCGATTGGAACTTTTGTCGAAAAAACGATAAATCGGGTTTTTCGAAAGTAAATAAGCTGATTTCGAAAATAAAATCGGGATCTCGAAAGTATTCGACAAACTTTCGAAAATAAACTTCCTATATAACTAAAAAACGCTATTATTTATCCTTTAAAAACCTCTAGTTACCCCAATAACAAACAAAAACCACCAACCAATAGCTTCCTCTTATCCAAGAAATGACTATTAATCAGTGGTTTTTATATTCAAATATTGCTCTCACCTTTACTACGATCAGCAATTTCTTCAATAATTCCTAAAAATAATCCGAACCCGAAAAAGACCATTGATGCTAGGATGATTCCTCCGCCTAATAGTGCCATGAAAGAGGAAGCGCTGAATCCGCTTACAACCAATCCGACTATTACAAGAAATGCTCCAAAAGAAATGCCGATAGTTGAAACAGTTCTTACGGTTTGCATCTTTTGCTTGTATTCTTCCATCATCGTAATCAACTCCTTATACTGAATATTCTATACTATGTCACAAAATTGTCAATCTTTTTTACTATTTTATTCACAATTAGAGCTTTTAGTTCACTTTTTTTAAAAAAATAGACCTTGTAATTATTACTAATATGTGATAGTGAGACCGGTGCAGAGCTAGCTGATTACAGTCTGCAAATTAATGAAGTCTATACTGAAATCTCATGTTTTAAAAAAATATATATATATACAAACATATGTTCTATAATGTAGAATGAAATAAAAAAGGGGGATACAAACTTTGAACACAATTTTAAATGAGTATGTTAAATTCACAGAAAAACTTTCATTGCTTATGAATATAGAAGAAGTGGATGCGAATAAGTCTATAAATGAGGGGAAATGGTCACCAAAAGAAGTGATTGCGCATATTTATCGTTGGGATATTTTCTTAATGGAGAAGGGGATACCTGAGATAATTAAGGATTACAAAATAAATTTTCCATCTCATGATCAATATAATGCTGAATCGGTTGTGTTCTCAAAAACAGTTGATTTTAAAACACTATTAAAAATGACAGCAGAATTAAGAATAAAATTCGTTCAAATGCTTTCAGAATTGAACTTAGACAAACAAATAAGGGTTAATGGTTTTACTCATGATCCACACACCAATCAGGAATATACTCTTAAGTACCTTATTACTGGGTTTGTTGAGCATGATCAGCATCACTTTAAGCCGCTAGAAAAATGTTTAACTCGAAACTAACAAAAAAGCAGTGGTAATCTCGATGATAGAGAGCCACTGCTTTTTTATATGATATCAATCAATTTCTTCTGTCTTGCTGCAGGCACCATCGGCTCTCTGGTCTAAGCCAGTCGCTCGGAAGGAAGAAAGAGCCTTCCGTCAGAAGCCTAGCTTATGCTTTTCGCCGATAGGTGGGCGTCACTTCGCTTTTCTTTTCATCAACCTGTATTACGTAAACCAGCAGCAATTCCGTTGATTGTAAGTAACACTTCAATCACTAAGTCATCACTTGGTTCTTCTTCCTCACGAAGCGAACGAATAAGTTCAACCTGTAGGTAGTTTAGAGGGTCAACGTATGGATTACGTCTACGAACAGATTCTTGGATATTTGGATTTTGGTCAAGTAAATCCTTGTCATTACTTATTTTAAGCAAGATACTCTTTGTGAGGTTGTATTCTTCTACAATGTCTCCAAAGATTCGCTGAGCGATCGTTTGATCTTCAACAAGATCGATATATTCTTTAGCAGCCATAATATCTGCTTTCATTAGGGCCATTTGGAGATTATCAACTGTTGAACGGAAAAATGGCCATTTTTGGTACATCTCTTGTAACATCGCAAGCTTTTCTTCGCCTTGATTTGCATAGTTTGCTAAGCCTGTTCCTGCTGCATACCATGCCGGGAAGAGTTGACGGCTTTGTGTCCAAGCAAAAACCCATGGAATTGCACGTAAATCTTCAAAGCGTGAACTGTTTTTTCGAGCCATTGGCCTTGAACCAATATTTAGTTCACCAAGCTCCAAGAGTGGTGTAGCTTGTTTAAAGTATGTTAAGAAATCAGGATCCTTGAAAACAAGTGATTGATATTTTGCAAGGGATACTTCAGAGATTTCTTCCATGGCAAGTTCCCATTCCGGCTTGCGATCATATGCATTCACTTCATCATCTGAGACATGTGCAGCTGCTTTTAATAAAGTCGCCGCCGCTTGCTCTAAGCTACGGTGTGCGATTTCTGGAATCAAATATCTAGATGATAGTACTTCACCTTGTTCCGTAATTTTCACTCCATCACCAAGTGTTTCTCTTGGCTGTGATAAGATGCTTCGATTTAATGGACCACCACCACGACCAAGTGAACCGCCACGACCGTGGAAAAACTTTAGTCGGATTTCATAGTTTTTGGCCATATCATGGATTTCCTTCTGGGCTCTGAACAGCTTCCAGTTGGCTGTTAACGTTCCACCATCTTTACTTCCATCAGAATATCCAAGCATGATTTCTTGGTGGTTATCTCTGATTTCTAAATGGCGACGGTAAAAGTCCATTTGAAATAACGTTTCCATAATTTTCGGACCGGCCACCAGATCATCAACGGTTTCTAATAATGGTGCTACATTTAAGTAACTTTCCACTCGTCCATCTGCATGAAGGCGATAGATACCAAACTCTTTTGCTAGCACAAGCACTTCTAATAAATCACTTGCAGCTTGTGTCATACTTACTAAGTATACCTCGATTGAACGTTCACCAAATTCTTTATGTGCATCCTTAATCATTTTAAAGACCTTTAAGATTTCCTGAGTTTCTTTTGAATAATCTTCATCTGTCAGTAAAACTGGTCTAGGATCTTTTAATACTTTTTCTAGAGTCGATAGCTTTTCTGCTTCAGATAGCTTTGAATAATCTTCTGCGATGCCTACCTTCTTGAAAATTTCGGAAACTGCAAGTTCATGTTCTCCACTATGGTTACGAATATCCAGTGATGCAAGGTGGAATCCGAATAATTGGACCTGACGAATAAGCTTGTTTAATTCTTTTAATTCACGCTCAGAAGGTTGGTGTTTTTTAGCACTTTGCCTAATGATCGATAAGTCGTTAATTAATTGTTCAGAGTTGTCATAACCAAATTCGCTATGTCCGATTTGTCTAAGACGTTCTATGATAATCGCGAAATTTCTACGATAAATTTCGTTTTCAATTAGCCACTTTTTATCGTCGGAAAGAAATGCTTCGCCTTCGGTTACTGCATTTATAAGATCTTCAGTTACTTTTACACGTGTTGTCGAGTAACTGAAACGCTTCATAAGTGCAATGAGCGCTTGCTCATATTTTGTTAAAACGAGCTTTCTATGTGCATTAAGTGTCTGCCAAGTAACTTCGGGAGTCACATTTGGATTCCCATCTCGGTCCCCACCAATCCATGAACCAAAGCGAAGGAAATTAGGAACATCCCATGCTTTTGAAGGGTATTTCACTTTTAGTGAATCTTCTAGTTCTTGATGGATATCCGGTAATATATCAAATAATGTTTCATCAAAGTAGTATAATCCATTTAACACTTCATCCATGACAGAAGGCTTACGATATCTTAGTTCATCTGTTTGCCATAACACAGTCACTTCATTCATCAATTGTTCTTCTAGCTCTACTTTTTCTTTTTTCGTGAGCATCATATTATCGAACTGCTGCAAAATAGACGCAATTCGCTTTTGGATTTCAAGTACTGTTCGTTTTGTAGATTCAGTAGGATGTGCTGTGATAATCAGTTCTAATGAAAGAGTACTTAAAATGTTTTCGATTTCATTTTCTGGTACTTGATGATCAATCAGGGAATTAACGGCACCTTCTAATGAAAGTGGTTGCACAATTTGGTCTGACTGAAGCTGATATTCTCTACGTCTACGAATACGATGATTTTGCTCAGCAATATTCACAAGATGAAAATAAACAGAAAATGCTCTGATAACATGCTGTCTAAGAGGTGGTTTCAGTGAACGGATTTCAGATTTTAATTCAGAGTATAATTCTTCTTTATATTCTGTTCGTAGGTCTATTGCCATTTTTCTAATACGTTCTACAATATTTACGAGTTCAACTCCACCATGATAGACAAGAATTTGCCCAAGAATATTGCCTAAGTTCTTCACATCACGACGAAGTGGTGAACTACTATCATTCAATTTGATTTCTGCTGCCATAATGTTGTCTCCTTCTTTGAAAATAATTTTAGTATTTTAAAATTTCCAAAATTTCTAGTTATACTCTCCCATAAAAATTAAACAATCATATTTTCATAGATTTTTATATTTTATTTAGGATTTTGCAAAAGGAAAAACAAACGAGGAAAGTGTGAAAGGGTTAACCTTAGTACACTATTATATATGATGAAAGGAACTATGGCAAATTTTCTAACAAAAGGTAGTGCGAAGTAACTGGAAATAAAAAGCTTTTCATGTACACCCCTAAAAACGCTATATAGGTTCGAACTGCTGTATTAGTAAAAAAACATGAAGGAGTTTATAAAATGAAATCTAAAGTATTTTTTTCAAAACTTACAGTAAGCGCAATGGCAGTGTCATTAATGTACGGGGCTGGGACAACGACTCTATATGCAGAGGAATATCAAGGAGAAGAGCTTGTTGAGACAATAGAAGTAGAAGAATCTGTTGAAGCTCCTGCAATCGTAGAAGAAACCGAAGAAGAGGAACAAAGTGAAGACTTAACCGAGTCTGAAAATGCTTCTGAAGAAATTGGTGAAGTAGACGAAGAGGAGCAGGTTGATGTAGAAAAAACAACCGTTCCTGGAGAATTTCTTTATTATATAAAGAAATTGATTGAAAATATCAGACTAGCAGTTACACTCGATGATACTAAAGAAGCTCAATTATTAGCTAATTTTGCTGCAGAACGTATTAAAGAAGCAAATCAGTTATTTGCTGAAGGTAAAGTAGACGAAGCAACTGCCCTTTTAAAAGAAGCTGTAGAAACACAAACAAAAGCCGAAGAAAAAGTCGAGGAAGGCACTGACGTTGCTGAAGAGACAGAGGTAGTAGCAGTAGAAGAAGTGATTGTGAATGAGGAAGAGGAAAATGAAGAATCGTCAGAATCAGATGAGGTAGAAGAAAAGCTTGCGAATAATATTGATGCATTACTTGGTGCCTTAGAAAAAGTAAAAAATCCAAATGCTCAACAGCAGCTTTTGAAGAATATTGAAAAGTCTTTTGCGAAGCTTGATAAGAAAATTGAAAAGATGAATAAAAATCAAACTGAAGATGAAGAAGTGGAAGAAGAAAAAGAAGAAGTTGAAAATCATCAAGAAGCAGAAGGATCTGAAGAGACTGTTGAACCAGTAGTTGTGGTTGAAGAGGAAGAAGAAGTAGAAGTAGAGGAAGTAGAACTCGAAGAAGAGGAACTTGAAGAAGAAGAGGAGAAGGTTATAGCTCCTGGAAAAGAAAAGTCAAATTCAGCCAAAAAGAATGCAGAAAAGAAACAATCTGCATCAAAAGAACAAAGAAACGGGAACGCTGAAAAGAAAGAGCAAAATCAACAGGGAAATAAGGGGAAAAGTGAAGAAAAGAAACAACAAGGTAAGGCTGATGGAAAAGGTAACGAAAAAGGAAATGGAAATGGAAAAGGTAACGGCAACTAAATATATGGATTTTATATGATTCTAGATAAGAAGCATCATAGTATTTGAGAGTTCATTAGGTGATTACCTGAATTCACTTTATTGGATATAACAAAAAGAAGGACTTCGATTCAACTTATAGTTGATCATGAAGTCCTTCTTTTTGTTTTTTACCTAGGTCTTAGTGTAGGTTATTAAGATTACTGTTTTAGCAAACTCACTTTAATGCCTCGATAATCGTTTCATCCTCCCCCATATTTCTAAGTGCAATTAAAGGGATATTTTTATAATGCATCATATCTCCTTCCTTAAAATATCGGACGGATTCTATCAGGCAGTTTCGATCATTAAGGGCAAGTCCTTTAAAGTAAAGGTGAAAGGCTTTTTCTGATTTGGATAAGATTTCCCATTTAATAGTTTGTAGCATCGCAATCGCTTTTAGTGGTTCTCCCTGTTGAATATGAAAAAAAGCAATTTCGTGGATATCTTTTGGCGCTGAGCTTTCATGGTTCAAGTGTTTAGGTTGTTTTCCCCAGTAGTTGTCAAGAAAGTTCAAACTACGCTTAATTTGAACCTCCCTGATATGATCAGATAATTCTAGTGCTTTTTTAAAATGAAACAGAGCATTATCATAATGACTTATTAAGTATGAATTTCCTAACTGAATATGTGTCATGCATTTTAGGGCTTTCTGACCACTGCATTTAAAGACCATTTGACTGTATCTAAGTAGGTCATTTTGATGTTCAAAATGTAAGGAAATTGGAGTCATAATAAGACCGAAGCGCGCGGTATAGCTTTCTTTAATATAAGGATCCTTAATTTTTTTAAGCTTAGGTTCTAGCGGATGAATTGCATCGTAAATTTCTTGAAGAAGATGGTCTTCAAAATGACAATAAGCAGCTATCATCTTGCTATATAGTTTCATCTCTAGGGTATGTACACGTGTATTGTGTAAGAGTGAAATAACTTCAGAGTTTGAAAACTCCCTTGTCGTTTGTTTCCGGTCAAGTAGATAGATTGTAGCCCATTCTCGATTGATCGAGCTTTTGCTATTCAGCAATATTTTTAAGTGTTGATCTAGCACATCATCCTGGCGGGTTGTATTTAAATATTCAAGACAAAATCTCGCAAGCTTTTTATTAGGGTTTAGTGAAAGAATATATTCATTCATTAACTCGTGCTGCAAAGAAGGGAAGAGTTCTTCAATAATCCTCAGTATAGTAGACAAATTAAGAGTCTCTTTATTTGTATGAATAAAGCTTTCTAAAGAAGAAGCTTTTATATTAGTTAGTTCGAGTAGTCTGTTAGTAAGAGAGGGATCTTCTAGAAGTTTCTCTATCATAAGCTGCTTTAATCGTATCATCCTACACCTCAAAAAATAGGGTGCCTTTATATTAAAATATACCAATACTGACTGAAATTATTGAAACCTACATGAATTCTACCCTGAAAAAAGAAATGCGGAAGGCGCTCGTTCATCGGCGACAGGCATAAGGCAAGCCGGCTGGAAGGTTGCTCTTTAACCTTCTAGGGTGGATTGACTTAGACCTGAGAGCCGATAGCGCCTGGAGCTAGACACTAAGCTAAGTATAATTTTTCATCCTCCATGGTGCTAATTTTAATTAGCATGGATGTCTGAAAATAACTTTGGTTGTAAAGTTCCATGAGCTGCGATCCACCTGCTTTCCGCGGGGTGGTCCGTGAGCCTCCTCGTCGCCAAGGGCGGGCTTCTGCGGGGTCTCGCGAGACCACTGGATCCCGCAGGAGTCAAGTGGCTCTCCGCTCATTCCACACTGAGGAGGAAACATTTTTTCATACACCATGGTGCGAAATACTTATTTAGCATGGATGTCTGAAAATAACTTAGGTTAGCGAAGATCCATGAGCTGCGATCCACTCGCGGGATACCGCGGGGTGGTCCGTGAGCCTCCTCGTCGCCAAGTGCGGGCTTCTGCGGGGTCTCACGAGACCACTGGATCCCGCAGGAGTCAAGTGGCTCTCCGCTCATTCCACACTTAGTAAGTACACTATTTGCATACACCATGGTGCGAATATTTAATTAGCGTGGTGTCTACCCTCGCTAATAAGGATACCAACCTGTTAACTCCGCTTTATTACAGGGCATTCACTTGCATAGGATATCAAAGATTTTGAGTTATTAGGTATCACCCAAAAATGTACAATATCACACTTAGGGTTAGTATTTCTAAGAAAGGCACCATTTAATTTTTTGTTTGAAAACGTTAACTAGTTCACAAACTGATTATTTCCGTATCCATGTTTTAATGACTACTCTATGAACCTAGTTTTTTTCGAGATTCAGCAAACATCTTAAGAACCTCTTAATCACCGATCTTTATAGGACAGAGAGCCTTAATTATATTATCGTTGTCCACATGATAGTATCAAGATACTATCTTGATCAACGCTTTTTACACCTTCTTCAAAAATTAGCCTTGTCTTAAAATGGTAAGAAATATTTGTGTCAGAAGGTGATATGTTATCTGGTAACCGAAAATAAAATTTTACTTGATTATCCTCATTACAGTCAATCGTTCTTGATGTATGAATGGTAACTGAATCAACAATGGTTTCTGAGCGTTTCGAACAATTGACTTTGATTAAGTCACATTCAATACGTTTAATTAGTTGTTCAATTGTCCCACCTTTGATTGAAAAGTATCCCACGATACCTTCTCCAGGAAAGAACTTCTTCTTTTCAAGGATGAGATTTACTTTTGCACATCCAATCCCTAATAATGACATATATTTTCTTAAAATCATTCATGTCCCTCCAATAGTAACCTACTATTAAAAGGATATGAAAGGAATCTTATTCTTGATTACGCTTTTACATTAGATATGACTAATTTAACAAACAGTATGGTTTTAATCAGTCTTAGTTAGAATAACTAAAACTAAGTTATAGTGGCATCTCTTCTTCCCACTATATCGCATTTGCATATACTTAATCGAGAAAATCGCTGCTAATGAGCAACGATTTTTTTTGGATGGGCCTCAGTAATAAATTCAAAAATGTTACTTGCCGTGGATATGTTTGTCTTCAATACGCTTTTCAATTTTATCTAATTGATCTTTATCTCTTAAAAGATCTTCCTTATTTTCTAAAATAAGAGCTTTTAAAGACTTTTTTGTTTGCATTTTTTTTAACATATGAATTCCTTCTTTCCTTTTTTATAATATTCAAACTATTTAGCGTGGGTGTGCAAAATGTATTATTCTAAAAATTAGTAAACTTTCATTTCCCTTAAAAAAAACCTCCTCCAGTCCGGAAAAGGTCATTCATTCCACAATAAAGACCTTTACCAAATGAGGGTAAAGGTCTTGCTAACAACGTTATAGTTGCCAACAAAGCCGAGGGTAAGACCCTGTAATGACGACTTTGCTGTAAAAGCTACTCCCCTTTAGGAGACTCATAAAATTTTATGTTTGCAAGAAAAAGTATACAAATTTAAAAATATTTTGTCAATAATGTTACATATGACTAATTTGCCTATAAGTAATTATAGTTGAAAACGATTGCAGTTATATTTCTTAAATGTTAAAAATTTGTGACAATTTTGAAATGTCGATTGGTTCACCTTTCTGCCGACCAAGCAAGCGATTTTCTTTCTAAGTTCTTAACAAAGCGGTCTTTACCATCCATATATGCCTCAATGTTGTCAGGATATAATGATGACAGCTGCTCTTTCAGGAGCCCATAGGCAAGAGCTTCTTCTGGGTTTGCTCGCAAATAGTCCCGAACGGCCAAGTGACGATTGATTTCATAGGTATTGTGTTGGTCGAACATATGAACATGGTGTGTGCGAGTATTATTTCCCTTGCGAAAATATCGTCTTCCCGGCATTCCAAACTCACCCATAGGTTCATATCCTAGGCTTTTCATTTGTTCATTGAAACTATCCACTACTTCTATATTCTGTACAACAGGAAGAATATCGATAATGGGTTTTGCTTTAAGGCCCGGGACTGAGGTGCTTCCAAAGTGATGAATTTCTAATACTTCATCCTTTAGGATCTTCTTGATTTTTTCAGCTTCATCTTGAAATAATTTCGGCCAATGCTCTTGGTAATCAGTCACAACAACTTTCCTCAAAAAAGAAGCACCTCCTAAAAACATTAATTTGTTGTTTCTAAGCCACCAAGGTTAAGGAATTCATCAATTGCTTGCTTATTCATCTCTTTATTAATTTCTAATACAGCACCTGCATGAGGATAGCTTGCATCTACATAAGAGTCATCTACAGGTATGCGCAAAGTGTCGATATGATCAGGCGGATGGAGAATAAAATCCTTTAATAACCCCATAATTTCAAGGGTTTGAAGATTAGTTTCGATATATGGTGTAACAGTTCCCACTAATTTAGGGAGCTTTGTGACGCCATTCACACTAATGACTTCATCCTTGAGCGCATTCACTACTACTTGTTGACGTCTAACACGTCCAAAATCTGCTTCTGCATCTGCACGAAAACGGGCATAGCCGAGTAATTCTTTACCGTTTAAATTCTGAAGACCTGGTTGTAAGGATACACCGATTTGTTCTGACATTGCCTTTTCAACATCAATCTCAATACCAACTGGAGCAAGTGCGTCTACGGCTTTCTCAAATCCTTTAAAATCTATAATGGCATAATAATGAAGGTCAATATCAAAATTTGTCTTGATTGTTTTTCGTAAAAGCTCAGGACCGCCTAAAAAGAATGCAGTGTTTATTTTATAGCTTTGGTGCTCTGGAATTTCCACATAGATATCTCTCATAAGTGATACCAATTTTGCTGATTCTGTTTTAGGGTCATATTGAGCGATCATAATTGTATCTGTACGTGATTGTTCTTCGTCTCTTGCATCAATTCCTAATAATAAGATGTTCACTTTTCCTATATTGTTTTCAATCGTTGCTCCCTGAAACTCTTCTTCTTGATTTTTTTCTTTAGTGGGGGCTTCTTGATCCACATTAGCTAATTGTAAGCCTTGATAATATTGATAAAAACCATATGAGAAAACTGCTATGATTAAAATAAAGAAAATTAGCAGTATCTTAAACACTCGTTTTTTTCTTTGACGCTTTTGTCGATCCATAAAAACCTCCAAAATGAGTTAACAATATTTCCCTCAAAACTACTATTATTTTATCATTCTTTCGATTTTTTTGTTATTTTATATTTATTAATATTGAGTAAAGGTACTAGTGACACCTGGCCTAGTTCCACTAGTACCCTCTAGTGCATGTGAATAAGCCAAAACTTACTTATTGTTCTTCTCTTTCTTGTCTTTAATTAACTTGGTCTGCTCTATAATATGTTTTTTTACCTTTTCCCTTTTTGTACCAATGAGTGTAACTGTATGTGGACTTGTGTATTGTTTTGTATAAATAGTTATAGGTCCTTCTTCATGGCGGGCAGATATTGTCTGTTCGACTGACCCTTTTGTGGAAAATAGGGTGGTTCGTAAGTATTTGTTGTCTTGGTCATAAACATCCATGACTGCCTTGATACTTAAATTGTTGGTCTGTTTATTATAATTTGTTATAGCATTTACTTTTAGAAGTTCCTTGTGTTCATTTTTAGCGATATACACTAGAACCTGTTCTCCTTCGGCTTGACAAGCACTTAATAAAAGGATAAATAAAAGGAGTACTAGAGAATGAATAAAACGTTTTTTCATTAAAATGGCTCCTTTTTAAAAATTTTTCGAAGTAAGTAAAATTAAACAAGGTGTTCAGACGCCTAGACCCTTGAGAGCTTCACAGACCCTTTCAAATTAGAAGGGCACCATTATAGCTTTTTTAGGTCTTGCCAAGGCGTAAATGAATTTCTAATATAAATGCTTTCTTATTCTTTACGGTTTTAAAGTAAACTATAAGTTTAAATAAAACTGCTTTAAAAAGGTGATGTAGAACATGAGACAAAATACAATTGGTATAGATCTAGGTGGAACCAATATCCGGGTGGCGCTCGTTGAAGATCATGGGATGATTTTAAAAGAGCTCAATGAAAAAACGGAAGTGGAAAAGGGACCGGAGTTCGTGATAAACAAAATGGTTCGTATGATTAATGAAATAAACCAAGGAGAAAATGTGAAGTCGGTTGGAATTGGGGCTCCAGGTCCTCTTGATCTTAAGAAGGGACTCATTTTAGACCCACCACATCTGCCTGGTTGGACTGAAATTCCTTTGGTAAGAATCTTAGAGAAGGAAACAGGTCTAAACGTGTTTCTTGATAATGATGCAAATGCTGCAGCGTTGGCGGAGAGCTTGCTAGGTGCTGGGAGGGACTATGAAAGTGTCTATTATATAACGATTTCTACAGGAGTTGGAGCTGGGTTTGTTATTAATGGAAAGATTTTTCAAGGCGCCCAAGGTTATGCCGGT
This sequence comes from Litchfieldia alkalitelluris, assembly GCF_002019645.1. Lineage (GTDB taxonomy): Bacteria > Bacillota > Bacilli > Bacillales > Bacillaceae_L > Litchfieldia > Litchfieldia alkalitelluris. The sequence continues at coordinate 946,054 of NZ_KV917374.1, forward strand.
GAAATAGGAAATATGATTGTAAACAATGCAGGTCAAAGTTATTTGGGATTAAATAGAGGAGCTTTAGAAGGGATTACTAGCGGTAGTTCCATTACTAGGGAAGGTATGGTTCGTTTAGGGGTAAAGGGAGGAACCGAGGAGGTATTTTTATTAGCCAAGAATGGAGATATAGTTGCAAATGAGATTATTGATGAAGTCATCAAGCATATGGCGATTGCGATTGCAAATATCATACATACCATTAACCCAGCTGTATTTATCTTGGGTGGTGGAGTCATGAAGTCAGAGCAACAAATCCTTGAGCCATTACGTGAAAAAGTCAAAGAATTTGTTTATCCAGGACTTAAAGAAATCATCCGAATTCACCCTGCACAGCTTGGAACAAGGGCTGGGATTGTAGGTGCATCTTTGATTCCTAGGCAATATGAATAGAAAGTCCTATGTTTTCTAATAATAACTTTATAATTCCTTGAAAAATGGGGCTATATGATGAGGAAAAATAAGTTTCCATTCTTTGTGCTATTTATCATTCACACAAGTATTATTTTATTTACTCTTTATAAAAAGAAGGATGAGCAGCGTGAGTTATCTATTTTGTTATTTATTAACGTAGGATTAGCGTATATTTTTGAATACATTGTATTCAACGTCTTACGAGCATATCGTTATAAACCTAGAGTTATGAAAAACAAATATATTGATAATACGTTCGGTGCTCTCTTATCACAAGCAATTATCATACCATTTACAGCTGTATTTTTAACTGCTTTTAAGTTTGGAAAAAAAGGGAAGATCTTTTTTTCACTCTACTTTCTCATCGTAGAATGTATTTTTGTGAAGCTAGGGGTATTTACTAGACACTGGTGGAAGACCTATTTAACACCTATTTTAGTATTCCTTTATTTCCTCATATCTGATTATTCATATAAAAAGATAAAGGAAAGAAATCGATTTATTCTTTCGGTATCGCTCTTCTTTTGTATAAATGTAATGGTTGTTAATGGACTCTACTTCCTTGCTGCATTTGGGAGGTTTAAGATTGAATTGGGAAAGTGGTCATCCTGGAGGGAGCACTTTATTATTGCTCCTTTATATGGGATTATCTTAAGTTTATTTGCGACGTGGCAAATCCAAAAAAGGGGCTTCTTACCCCAAATAAATATCCTTCTTTTTGCTAATTTAATGGATTGGGTATTACGGGAGCTTGACGTTGTGAAGCTAAGTTTAAAGGGAAAATATGACCTAATCATACACCATCTTGCAGTGAGCATTTTAATTTCGCGTTTAAAAGCTTTAATTTATAAACAAATTTGAAAAAACTTCACTCCAGTCATAGTTTTAGGAGTGAAGTTTTTAGACGTTTATGAAGAAATTTTAACGTAGACAACGCTCGTCATATGCATTTTGCCGATAGGCGAGGTAAAAGCTTCGTTATTCTATATGTTGATTTTTCGCGTAGGTATAGGAACTAATAGGCGGAAAAATTCCGGCTATTCTATCTAGTAACGGTTTAGGAAGCAATATAAGCGGAGAAATTCCGGTTAACTCCTTTAAAATATGACTAAATCTACAAATATAGTTCATATAAGCGGAAAAACTCCCGTTATATTTAGGGAAATGTTGATATTTCCCAATTTAAGCGGAATTTTTCTGTTTAAGTTCAACCACAATGAGGTGATCTACCTACCTTTGGTTTGTACTTCCTACCACTCCACTTATGTTTTCGTGTAAGAAGTGTGGTGGAGAATTGTATCCTTTAATATTAAGGAGTAAATGGCTTAGAGTACAATTAGCGGATTTTCAATAAACAAAAGTGTACCGGGATTTGCCCGTTTTTTTTAACGTCTTGGTAAACTCATTCGATCTGTTGCAGAAGGTGGTTGCTCTAGCCATCCTCGATCGATCATAATGTTTGCGCCATCTTCGCCATACTTGGTTACTTCGGCAGTAAGACGTGTATAACTGAGACCGATATCTCTTCTAGGACTTGACCCAAGACTTGTTCCATAATGACTAGTACTGGCAGCTGTCAATGCAGTAATATGGAACATCATTAGTTTGTCTGAAAAGGGAGATTGTGTTGATTCAGTAGGTGCAGTATCCCAAGTCATTGGAGTCGGTAGGTCAGATTCTTTTAAAATAGAGCTGAAAACTTCAATATGTTTCGCAGCAATTTTCACTCCTCTTTCAACATAGGCTCTTACCTCAGCTTCTTTAGCACATTGACTAAACCCCATTAATAAAGATCGCCCTAACTGGTTTCTTTCAATATTAAAGTAAAGGTTCATGATTTCGATGGATGTGAGGGGACGATTTTTCCCAAACCAACCTGTAAGAAAGCTTTGTTTAGTTACAAAATCAACTCTGTTTGGGAGATTGATTTGTGGTGGTCGTAAAAACAGGCCCTTTGAAAGTAGAACATCACTTGATTTATTAAATAAGTTAGCTGAATTGGTCACACATTCAGTAAAAAATTCCCGTATATCCTTTCTTGCACAAGTTGCGAGAGATAAGGAATAACCATTTCCGCCAATTTTCGCCATATTTTGGATATAAAATAGATAAAAGGTATCTGTATATAACCGGGGGGCATTAAGATTAACATCGAGCTTCGTAAAACCAGTAGGCTTTGGAAAATTTTCTTGCTTGAAGAAAGCCTTAATTTTGTCTACTTGATTTCTTGATATCGTAATTGCCTCTTCGAGAACTGTTCTAACTTCAGGATCTTCAGCATTTTCTTTAAAATGAAGAAGTGTACACAAGCCAAGAGTATTATTCAAATAAGCATTCCATAAATGCGCCATTTCCGAAGTAGAAAACATCGGTTTATTTCCGTTGGTCAAACTATCACTCCTAATAAATCATTTTGATTATAGTGTATCCAATTGTTGTAAGATTTTATTAAACACAAAAACCCCGAAAACATTCGGGGCCTTCAAATTAAGTTTAATAAAGTCTCATCATTTAGGAATCGAAACAAAAACGGTTGTTCCTTTACCTACATGTGAAGAAATTGTTGCATCTCCACCGACGCCTCTAGCACGCTCTTCTATGCTAAATAAACCAACGCCTTTACTATCACTTGTTCTAATGAAACCTGTACCTTTGTCTATCACCGTTATTTCTACAGACTGAGAATCTTCTTTTTCAACTAAACTGACACGTGCCTCAGATACATCTGCGTATTTTCCGATATTTGTAAGAGCTTCTTGGATAATACGGTAAATTGTGGTTTCTTTTTGAATATCGAGACGTTTTCTGACATTTGTATCAAACGTGACATGGATGCCATAGTGTTGGGAGTAATTATCAATATATTTGCGTATGGCAGGAACGACTCCAAGATCATCCAATACGGAAGGGCGCATCTCCCATGCAAGACCACGAACTTCTTCAATCACATGAACTACCTCTTGACGTAGATGCTGAAGAGGCTCAGACTCATGTTGCTCACTAATCATTCGATCCATTTGTATTAATAGAGAATATAGGCTTTGCCCAATTCCATCGTGAAGTTCACGCGAAAAACGTTTGCGTTCTTCTTCTTGAATGACAATCACCTTATTCATCATTTCCTTTAATTCTTCTTCCACACTTTTAAGCTTCGTTACTTCATTACGAACAGCGAGGTATTGGTATGGCCTGCCATGTTCATCTAAAAAAGGGACGATCGTGGTGTTAACCCAATAGTAAGAGCCATCCTTCGCGCGGTTCTTAATTTCACCGCGCCAGACCTCGCCTCTTGAGATGGTGTTCCATAATTCCTTCATAAACTCTTTAGGGTGATGGCCGGAGTTGATGATTCGATGATCACGACCAATTAGCTCTTCATAGGGATATTTAGAAATTTCACAGAACTTATTATTCACGTATTGAATTTTTCCTTTTTTATCTGTAACCGCAACAATGGAAGATTCATCTAGGGCGAATTTTAAATCTGTAAGCTGCTCAAGGGAGTGTTTCAACTCTGTTTTAAATTCAGTTTCTTCAATATGTTGGTCCAAGTTTGAAAGTAATGCCGTAATGTTAGGTCCGACATTATTGGATAGCTGCTCTAAACGATCCTTTTTATTCAAAGTTAAGCAACCCTTTCTTCATTGCATATTTCACTAGTTCAGGTCGTGATTTTATACCTAGTTTCTCCATTAAATTACTTTTATGTGATTCAACTGTTTTTACACTGATGACAAGGTGCTGGGCAATTTCTTTATTAGAGTAGCCTTTTGCAATCCATTCTAGGATCTCCTTTTCTCGGTCTGAAAGGGTGTCGAAGGAGCTTGATGGCTCACCATTTTTTAACCGATCCATATATTCACTCATCAAACGTCTAGTTGCATTGGGGTTTAGGTAAGCATTACCTGATGCAACAGAAGTAATGGCTGAAATAAGCTCCTCATGGGGAGCGCTTTTTAATAGATATCCAGAAGCACCAGCATGAATGGCGCGGAATAAGTATTCTTCATCGTCATGCATCGTTAAAATTAAAATCGCAATCGAAGGCATTAATTCTTTTAATTCCTTTGTTGCAGTAAGTCCGTCTTTACCATGTGGCATACTTAAGTCCATTAAGACCACATCTGGTTTAAGGTCTTGCGCTTTTTTGATCGCTTCATCTCCATCTGCTGCTTCAGCGATCACTTCCATGTCATTTTTTCCATTTAAAAGCATCATCAATCCTGATCTAACAACAACATGATCATCAACGACCATTAGTTTTATCATGGTTTCACTCCTCAGTCGACCATATCACTACCCGTGTGATATTCGTCACTTCCTACATTAATAATAGTAAAAAAAAAGAATCCTATCAATAAGGATTCACTTCAGGTTATTAATTAACCGTATGTTTCTGCCTTCAGCCCCTACAAGGAAAGAAAAAATGCCACTTTACTTCGTTTATCGTTAGCAATAATTTTTCAATAAAGAGCCTTTATTAACTAGTTTGAGGAAGCAAACCGATGCTTCCGGCAAATTCCGTAATAACCTGGATCTCAGCTACTGTATACGTTTTATTATAACGGGAGCCAACTAACAATACACCAGTAGTTATTCCAGCATTTCGTACGGGAACAGCTACTGCCGCTTGTAAATTCTCAGCCAACATAATGGGATATTGCAAGCGTCGACTTGCTATGTCAGCTATCGAACTATCAAGTACCATTGTTCGATCTGCTCTGATTGCCAAACCAGCCAGACCCTTTCCTGGTCTGCCCTGCATTTTTTTGTACCGGTTATTCAAATTACCAGACACAAACTTCCATTGAATGATGAACGAGTCTTTATTAAGACAAGCAAACGCGGAAAAATCACTTGATGTCTTAAAACGTATCTCATTTAATAGTTCATTTATATAAACAATTGATTTCTCCATGATCTTCTCTCCTTGGCTAGGACCTTTCATAACTCCTCTGCCCTAAGGGTTACCTTCTATGCTCAATTGTAATCCTTTTTATTCGAAAAGTAATTCAGGGAATTCCCCTAAAGTTTTTCTCGGATTTTATATAAAATACCGTGTTTATTACGATTTCGTTGCATTTATATGAACAGACATAGGAAAATCCCCTTTTTAAAATGGGGGAAATGGATAGTCACATTTCAGGTATTCTCCTGATTACACAAATTAGTCACAACCGATATGATTAAGGTACAAAGTTTTACAAAGGGGATGACAGAAATGACAATGGTTATTCAAAGTCAATTTAAAACACCTGAATTAACGGATACATTTAATGGAGATATCAGTTCTTTCTTATCTATAGATAATTTTAATAAACTAAAAGAAATTATGCGTCCTAAGCAAGTAAAAGCAGGATCTCACCTTTTTTGGGAAGGTGAGAAAGCAGATAAAATGTATTTTATAAACTCTGGTCAGATTAAACTTCGTACTTCAACAGAAGCGGGTAAGGAATTTCTTCTGGGGATTAAAGAGGAAGGTAGCTTACTTGGAGAGTTTGGCGGTTTTGATGATCATATCACTTATCATTATCGTGCAGAAGTGACTGAGGATGGTCAGGTAAGTGCTATTTATATGAATGATCTAAAAAAACTGCTTTATCAATTCGGTAACTTTGCAGTGGAATTTATGAACTGGCTTGGCTGGATGAATCGAGTAACACAAACAAAGTTAAATGATGTGTTGTTTTATGACAAGTCAGGTACGCTTGCATCTACACTACTAAGAATGAGTCAAAGCTATGGAGTGCAATGCAGTGACGGAATCATTTTAAATATTGAGCTGACTAATAAGGAAATTGCTGATTTTATAGGATCAACAAGAGAAAGTGTCAACCGTTTACTTAATTCTTGGAGAAAAGAAGGAATTATCGAAATGATCAACAAGCAAATTGTAATTAGACGACCTGAGCGATTATATTCCTTGTGTGATAGCGTGTCCTGTTAAAAAATAGTGATGGTAGCCGGAGGTGGCAATGATGAATGTTTTACAAAGTTTAGTGTGGGTTGTTTTACCGTATTCTTCAATTGCAATTTTAATCATGGGGATGATTTGGCAATATAATAGTAGTGAAACATATGAGAAAACCGAGCGTGTTTTTGATTGGCGACTTTTAGTCATTACAGCACAAATCATCATTATTTTTGCAAGTGGAATCTATTCATATGTTGGTTTACAAAGTCAATTTAACGCTTTTGAATGGTTATTCAATCTTATTTTATTAAATCCTAGCTTAGCTCTATTAGAAGCAGCCCCATTTTTACTGAAAATTCACTTGCTAAGTCTTTGCTCGTTTTTTATTATCTTACCATTCACAAAGTATATCAAACTACTTCAACGCCTGTTTGTAAATAAAAGATTAGTAGCTATCCCTGTATTTCTCTTTTTCTTAGGTGGATTATAACACCCCAAGCCTTAGGTCATCCTAAGGCTTTTTGGTCGTTTAACTAGACTAATTTATTAACATGTTATGGTGAATTTTGACTATCAAAATGAATTGTTCACGGACTAACCAAGTCTAATTTTAGGATGCTAATTGGATTCGCACCATGGAGGATGAAAATGTTTACCCACTCAGTGTGGAATAAGTTAAGAACTACTAAACAAATATGAGATATTTCGGTTGCACAACACTTTACTTTTAGGAGAAGCTAACATGTTAGTTATATAGTGTTGCTTGTAATCTTATGGACGGGAATCATACAACGCTTTTGATACCCTTTCTCGGTCTCTTTCCATCAGAAAGGGTATCAGACAGCGTCTTTCGTTCCCTTTCTTTGACTTTTGGCACCAAAAGGGAATCAGACAGCGTCTTTCGTTCCCTTTCTTCGACTTTTGGCATCAAAAGGGAATCAGACAGCGCCTTTCGTTCCCTTTCTTTGACTTTTGGCATCAAAAGGGAATCAGACAGCGTCTTTCGTTCCCTTTCTTCGACTTTTGGCACCAGTAAGGGAATCAGACAGCGTCTTTCGTTCCCTTTCTTCGACTTTTGGCATCAAAAGGGAATCAGACAGCGCCTTTCGTTCCCTTTCTTCGACTTTTGGCACCAAAAGGGAATCAGACAGCGTCTTTCGTTCCCTTTCTTTGACTTTTGGCATCAAAAGGGAATCAGACAGCGTCTTTCGTTCCCTTTCTTTGACTTTTGGCACCAAAAGGGAATCAGACAGCGCCTTTCGTTCCCTTTCTTCGACTTTTGGCACCAAAAGGGAATCAGACAGCGTCTTTCGTTCCCTTTCTTCGACTTTTGGCATCAAAAGGGAATCAGACAGCGTCTTTCGTTCCCTTTCTTCGACTTTTGGCATCAAAAGGGAATCAGACAGCGCCTTTCGTTCCCTTTCTTCGACTTTTGGCATCAAAAGGGAATCAGACAGCGCCTTTCGTTCCCTTTCTTTGACTTTTCGCACCAGTAAGGGAATCAGACAGCGCCTTTCGTTCCCTTTCTTCGACTTTTGGCACCAAAAGGGAATCAGACAGCGTCTTTCGTTCGCTTTCTTCGACTTTTGGCATCAAAAGGGAATCAGACAGCGTCTTTCGTTCCCTTTCTTTGACTATTGGCACCAAAAGGGAATCAAACAGCGCCTTTCGTTCCCTTTCTTTGACTTTTGGCACCAAAAGGGAATCAGACAGCGCCTTTCGTTCCCTTTCTTTGAATTTTGGCATCAAAAGGGAATCAGACAGCGTCTTTCGTTCCCTTTCTTCGACTTTTGGCATCAAAAGGGAATCAGACAGCGCCTTTCGTTCCCTTTCTTCGACTTTTGGCATCAAAAGGGAATCAGACAGCGCCTTTCGTTCCCTTTCTTCGACTTTTGGCATCAAAAGGGAATCAGACAGCGTCTTTCGTTCCCTTTCTTCGACTTTTGGCATCAAAAGGGAATCAGACAGCGTCTTTCGTTCCCTTTCTTCGACTTTTGGCACCAAAAGGGAATCAAACAGCGTCTTTCGTTCCCTTTCTTTGACTTTTGGCATCAAAAGGGAATCAGACAACCTAGTAGGAGCTAAGAACTGCGAGGATGTTCACGAAACCGACCCATGGAAAGCAGGTGGAACGCAGCGAATGCAACTCGCCAACCCAGGTATTTTCAGAGTAGACATCTATGCTAATTAAAATTAGCACCATGGAGTATGAAAAATTATACTTAGCGTAGTGTCTAGCTCCAGGCGCTATCGGCTCTCAGGTCTAAGTCAATCCACCCTAGAAGGTTAAAGAGCAACCTTCAAGCCGGCTTGCCTTATGCCTGTAGCCGATGAACGAGCGCCTTCCGCTTTTCTTTTTTCAGAGTAGACATTATGTTAGAGAAATAACACCACAAAATAAATAGAGTCTAAATGTGACGACCATTCATAAGAAAAATGCTCCAATATCAAAAAAATGTTATATTTGCAAAAAAATGAAAAATTTTGTAAATCAAAATGTAACCTTATAGACAAGGCCTTCGACTATATAGTAGAGGCTAGCTATGCACTTGGAATAAAATAGGTACTTGTCGAAATATTGGAATAACTTTAAAATGAAACCATAAGACGATAAAATCTCTACCCATCCTAAATCATACATATAGAAAAATTCTAAAATAACGAGGGGAAATCAGATGGATGTTACTCAAAGAATTATGGAATTAAAGCAGGCATTTATCGCTTTAAATGAAGATCTTGAGATTATTTATTGTAGTAACGAAACAGAAAAGCTGATTGAAAAGCCTAAGGAAGTCGTTATAGGTAGTTCGCTTTTAGAAGTCATACCTGAGTTCGCATCCTCTTTATGCTTAAAGGAGATCAAAGAAGCAATAAATCAACGAGAATTATTTCAGTTCCAAGAGTACTATCCGATCCTAAATAGGTGGTTAGAAATAAGAGTTTATCCTGGCTTGGTAAGCTCAAATATTTACATAGTTGATGTGACTGATCAAATTATGAATGAAAAGATACTAGATGGTAAAAAAATAATTTTAGAAATGATTTCAAAAGGAAAGCCACTGGATGATGTATTACATAAGGTTGTAGGGTTAATAGAAGAGCTTCTTACGGGTGGGATTTGTTCAGTGCTTTTACAGGATGACACGAGTCAAAAACTAAGAGTGAAGGCTGCACCGAGCCTACCTAGTGAATTTGAGCAAATTGTAAGCGGTATTACGGTTGGGCCAAATTCGAATGGCTGTGGAAAAGCTGCCTATTTTAAAAAGAAAGTTATTATTCAAGATGTCTCAAAAGAGGATTTATCCCCAGAAGTAAGAAGTTTCTTTTTAATTAATGGGATTCATTCTTATTGGAGTACACCTATTATTGATTCAAACGGGAATATTTTAGGAACATTTGCGATTTATTATAACCTGAAGAAGCTGCCAGGTGAATTTGATCTTCAGTTAATTAAATTATCAGCCTATTTGTGTAGCATAGCGATAGAAATCGAGCGTAAGCAACTACAGAAAGTAGCTGAAACTGAATCGAAGTATCATATCATTACAAAAAACATGACAGATCTTATCAAAATCGTAGATAAAAACTATGTGGTCCAATATTGCTCGCCATCTGTAAAGACGGTATTAGGGCATGAGGTGGAAGCGTTAGAGGGTACAATGTCGCTTAATATGATTCATCCGAACGATGTACCAGGAGCAATTTCTGTATTTAATGATGTTACTAAAACTAAAAAAAGTAGAAAGATTGAATACAGAACAAAAAATGCTGCGAATCAGTGGATATGTTTTGAAGCAGTGTTAACCCCTTTATTAAAAGAAGATGGACAAGTTGAACAAGTTATTATTGTATCTAGGGAAATTTCAGAGAGAAAACGTGCAGAGAGGTTGCTAAAGCAAAGAGAGCAGCGTTATAAATCTTTGTTTATGCATAATCCGGATGGCGTTTATTCATTGGATCTTAATGGTCATTTTGTTTCTGTGAATGACCAAGTTAGTGAGATCACAGGATTCTCTCGAGCAGAACTTTTTCAAATGGATAACATCTCGTTTATATCAGAGTCTGACAGAGCAAAGGTTTGTGCTCACTTCTTAAAAGCTGTAAGAGGTGTACCTCAGCATTTCGAAATGAAGGTCATTCAGAAGAGTGGTAACGAGCTGCAATTACAAGTGAAAAATATTCCTATAAAAATAGATGGTGAAATTGTCGGTGTATATGGAATTGCTAAAGATGTGACTGAGCAGATAGAAGCTAGAAGAGATCTTGAAAAATCAGAAATGAAGTTTAGGTCTGTGGTAGAATCAGCTTCTGAAGCAATCATTATAACCGATAGTAAAACAAGAATTCTGTCGTGGAATAAAGCTGCCAAGACTATTTTCGGATATACACAAAGTGAAGCCCTTGGAAAAAGTTTAGATTTTACGTTATCTAAGGAATATATCGAGAAAAATAAAGACATGATTCATTTATTTATGAACAATGATTGGGATCAATTTATAGGAAGACCGATTGAAATAACAGGCTTAACTAAGGAGGGTAACGAAATCCCTCTTGAAGTTTCACTTAATTGTTGGAACACTGATGAAGAAACATATATAAGTGCAATAGTTAGAGATATTAGTGAGCGGAAACGTGTCGAAAGTGCGCTACAAAAAAGTGAAGAAAAGTTCCGCCATCTCATCGAAAATCTTCCTGAAGCAGTTCTAATCTTTAGTAATCAAAAATTAATGTATGTAAATAAAATGGTTTTGCAATTATTTGGTGCCTCATCAAAGAAAGAGTTATATGAACGCCCATTATTAGAGTTTATTGATTCTGAGAGTCACGATCTTATTGATGTTATAAGAGCGACTTTATGTGAGCAATACATTGTGGAAGATTTGGAAGCACGTCTCTTAACGATGTCAGGGGACCCAATTGATGTCCAAATCAATGCGGCTGGGACAACGTATGAGGGGCAAAAAGGAGCGCAGATTATACTGCGGGATATAACAGAATTAAAAAGAAGTAAAGAGCTTTTAATAAATGCTGAAAAAATGACTGCTGCTGGAGAGCTTGCAGCAGGGATTGCACATGAAATAAGAAATCCGCTAACTAGTATTAAAGGCTTTATTCAGCTAGCAAATACGTCAAATGACAATCAAGAGAGATATTACCCGATCATTTTGACGGAGATTGATCGAATTAATACGATTATTAGCGAGCTTTTACTGTTGGCGAAACCGAAAAAAACGGAATTCAAAAAAGTAAGCTTAAAAATTATTCTTCAAGATGTCTTAAATTTATATAGTGCACAGGCAATTCTACATAATATTGAAATCATTAACTCTATTAATCTTGAAGAAACAGAAATTATCGGACACGAAAGTAAGTTAAAACAAGTGTTAATAAATTTATTTAAAAATGCGGTTGAAGCAATGCCATCTGGTGGAACTTTAGAGGTGGATTTAAGAGGAACTACATCAGCATTAATTCTGACTATCCAGGATAATGGTGAAGGAATTCCTAAATCGATTCTTTCTAAAATAGGGCAACCGTTCTTCACTACAAAAGAAAAGGGAACAGGACTTGGCCTTGCAACCTGCTTTAGTATTATTGAAAACCATAAAGGTAGTATGGAAATTGAAAGTGAAGAAAATAAGGGTACAATCATCACGATTACTCTTCCAAGATTAAAAAATTATTAATAGTATTAAATACGCGCCTGTTTTGGCGTTTTTTTTGCACGGAAAATGAAATATGACAAGGCATTTGTGATTGAAACTTTAACATATATCAGTTAAGATGGTCCTAAATTATCTGAAAAAAGTGGAGATGAAAAGATGAGTTCTGTAAATCTAGTTAACGTTCTTAGAGGAAACCATATTGAAAGTTCACATCGTGGACATGTTGCAGTTGTAGATGCAGATGGTAGGCTCTTGTATTATGCAGGAAATCCAGAAAAGGTTGTGTATGCACGTTCGTCAATGAAGCCGATTCAAACGATTCCTGTTGTCGAGACAGGGGCTGCTGATCGCTACGAATTCAAGGATGATGACCTTTCTTTATGCTGTGCATCTCATAATGGAGAAAGCTTCCATACTGATAGAGTGCTAGATATTTTAGCAAGAACTGGTTTGGAAATAGATGCTCTACAATGTGGTACCCATCCACCAAGGTGGGAAGAAACATATAAAAAGCTTATTTTAGCAGGTGAGCAAGTAACTCCTTTATATAATAATTGTTCTGGTAAGCATTCGGGAATGCTAGCAACGGCAAAGCATATGGGAGAGGACATAGATTCTTATTATCTGTTAGACCACCCTGTCCAACAGCGTATTTTAGATGCGGTTAGTGAAATGTGTAATTATCCTAGAGAGCAGATTGAGATTGGTATTGATGGTTGTGGAGTACCGGTTCATGGATTACCATTAAAAAATATTGCTTTAGGTTTTGCGAAAATGGCAAATACCAGTCAACTTAGTGCTTCACGAGCTGAGACATCAAAAAGAATCATCACCGCAATGATGAATGCACCTGAAATGGTAGGTGGAACTGAGCGTTTTTGTAGTGATTTTATGAAGGTAGGTAATGGCAGGTTCTTTGGAAAGGTTGGGGCAGAGGCTGTTTATTGTGTCGGAGATCTTAAGACTGGATTAGGGATCGCAGTTAAGATTGAGGATGGCAATGCACGAGCGGTTTATCCTGCAATTGTACATGTTTTAGCTGAACTTGATTTATTATCGGAGGAGCAGCAGGAGGGATTAGCTAGTTATTATCGGCCTTCGTTAGAGAATGCGCGGAAAGAAAAAATAGGGGAGTTGGTTCCGGATTTTAAGCTTATTAGTATTAACTAGGTTACTCTGAAAATAACTCAGCTAGCGGAGTTCCATTCGCTGCGATCCACTTGCTTTCCGCGGGGCGGGTCCTGGAGCCTCCTCGTCGCTTTTAGCTCCTGTGGGGTCTCCCGAGACCGCTAAATCCCGCAGGAGTCAAGTGGCTCTCCGCTCATTCCACACTAATTTTGTAAAAGATCATTCATAATTCATCTACTGACTGATAAAAAAAGAGCCTATCACTTTTCTATTTGTGATGGGCTCTTTATTGTGTATTTTTGGATTCTGATAATTTATCGAGGAATTTGTCCATTTGCTCTTTCTTTTTTTGCTCATATATTTCTTTGTATTTGTTTGCTTCATCTGTGGAATATCCATGTTTGGTTAGTTCTGTTTTCATTTCCTCATACAATTTAGTAAACTCTGCATCTGTTTCTTTTTCTAGTGCTTTAAACTCGGAATAATAGTTGGTCATCGATAATAATGCTTGAGAATTCATTCCATTTTGTTGATACTCATCAAATGCTTCGACTAAAATCCCCATCATTCTTGAAGATGTGACTTCTTCTAGCTTTGTTAGTTGGGTCAAATATCTACTTTTTATTCTCTCTAAACCGGGCTGAGCAGATGGAGAAGAAGTCTCTGCATCCAGGGAATGGAGTTGATTCAGAACTGCCTGGTTGGGATTATCCTTACGGAGTTGTTCGTTTACAGTTCTAGAAGGTGAGTCTGTAACCAATTTTTCGTTCGATCCAATTGTGAGAAAGGTAATAAGTAATATCATTTCGATTAAAATAATGCCAATAAAAAACTTTTTCAATTTATTTCACCTCCAATATCAACATTGTTGACAGGTGGAGAGAAGTTTAAACAGTGAATAAGGCAAAAGAAAAAGACGAATGATTCATTCGTCTTTATTGGTAGCTGGTTCTTTTTTTATAAATTTTTCAGAATAATTCGTTTCAATAAAATTAATAAAGGGCTCAACAAATTCAGGGTCGAATTGTTCACCGGAGCATCGACGTAGTTCCTGTAAGCCTTCACAGAATGATTTTGTTTTTTGGTATGGACGTTCAGTTGTCATGGCATCAAATGAATCAATGATGCATAAAATTCTAGCGAGTTTTGGGATGTTATCACCTTTTAAACCGTGTGGATAACCTCTTCCATCATATCTTTCATGATGAAGCTCAACTAGTGGAATAAGTAAATCTAATTTCTTATTAGTAGAGATTATTTCTTTACCAAATGTAACATGCTTTTTTACCATTTCCCATTCATCTTGTGTGAGTTTCTCCTTTTTATTAAGGATATCTCTTGGTATTTCTAATTTTCCGATATCATGTATTAAAGCACCTAAAATCAGTGTTTTTTTATCCTTTTCAGACAAGTCCAAATGATTGCTGAAATCTAAGGCGTATTTATACACTCGTTTACTGTGTCGATATGTATAAATATCCTTAGATAGAAAAATCTTAAGTTGTTGATCCGCTTCTTCTAGGGCTACGTCAATGGAAAGTGAATTGTTTTGAATCATGTATTCGGTTTGATCATCAAATACTTGGACAATATTTTTACCTTGTGTCTTAGCTTGGTACATTGCTTGATCTGCTTTGCTTAACAATTCAGAAGAACCGTAAATTTCACTAGAATAAGGAACAATTCCTGCAGAGAATGATAAACAACCATAAGGGAGATTTTCCACACCACTAAAATATGAATCGTTTACTTTTTTTCTTAACGTGTTAAGAAATCTAAAGCCTTCGTCTATAGTGGTATTAGGCATAATAATTGTAAATTCTTCTCCACCATATCTAGATGCAATGAAATTTTCTTTTGAACACTCTGTTTGTAATAATGAACCAAAAAATTTAAGAAGGTTATCACCGTTAATATGTCCATAAAGGTCATTATATTTCTTAAAATCATCTAGGTCTAAGAGGCCAATTACTAAATTGGAATCTGTTTCCTTTGATTCTTTAATTTTTAAGGATAATATTTCTTTAAAATATCCATGATTATTTAGACCTGTTAAAAAGTCTTTTTGGGCTTTCTCAGTCATAGCCTGAAACAGAGAGAAATGTTGATTAAATTCCCAGGATAATAATAAAGCAATGACTATAAAGAGAAATAGTCCAAATATATTTTGTGTATTCATTAAGATACTTAAAATTAACGATAGTATAAGTGTGCTTAAATAGGTTGCAAATGTCTCTTTTGTAAGTCCTTTTAAGACTGATAAAAAATTGTTCTTATACAAAAGCAGGAAGTAACCTCCAATTAAAAAAACATTTATAAAAAAATAGCCAGTTAATGATAAAATATATGGAAGTAAAGATGTAGTATTAATAACGCCAATAGTTCCTCCAGTTAAAATAAAGAGGTAGTAGGCGGTTATTATCATAAATGAATAAATAGAGAAATTAAAGACATGTTTCCACCAAGCAATTTTCCTTTGAAAACAACCGAAAATAATAGAATGTAAGATTAAAATTCCTAATGTAAGCTGTAAACCAAAAAGGAAAATACAGGCAAGATAAACCGTTGAATCCATTGATAGTGAATTCCCTGTTGGTGGTAGGGGAATTGTATAGTGGTTTAATAGGAGAACAGCTCCTACTAATGAAAATATTAATACCCATTCGCTTAACTCGGGTGTATGGAAAGGATTTAAAAATAAATGAAGGAGAATCCCAGATAAAGAAACTCCTATAAGATATATGGTTTCAGGGCGTTTATCAATTTTGTGCATTTCAATCACTCTCAATTTAAAATAGTAGGAGAAGTTAATAAAAACTTCTCCTAGATTATAGCTATTATATTA
Organism: Litchfieldia alkalitelluris; assembly: GCF_002019645.1. Lineage (GTDB taxonomy): Bacteria > Bacillota > Bacilli > Bacillales > Bacillaceae_L > Litchfieldia > Litchfieldia alkalitelluris. The sequence goes on from NZ_KV917374.1 coordinate 962,060, forward strand.
ATTTAAATCCAGAAGTTAATGCAATAATTAGAGAACCAATAATTACCGCATTTGTTAATACGCTTGTAAGCTTTAAACCTTCAAGTCTCTTTTTCATACTGTTTCACCCCCTTTTAGTAAAGCAGAGCTGTTAGTAGTAGTTTGCTTTTTATTAAAATCAACCATGATATATTGAATAAAAAGGAAAATCCCAAAATTCATAACAACATCACCAATACTAATGACTTGTTGTTTTGGATACGGTGCACTTAATGGGATAATATCACCTAAGAATGCTAATTTTGTAGACTCAATAATTGCCGTGTGCTTTCCATAAAGACTCGTTTTAAGTGCTTCAGCATACATTGGATCTAAGATTGAGGCAGCATCTAAAGAAACGGGCATTCTCCCTCCGTTAACTGCCATGACAAGGAAATTTAAAAATACACCAATCAAAATAATTGTAAAACCCTTGTAGTGACGGTTGATCCATAAGAAAAACATACCAACAATGTATATGAGGATAAACATATAGTTACTCATTATGCCAAGTAGTGTTATTTTATTTTGGAAGGTAAAAATGAAAATTTGAATAAGTAATAACAACGGGAAAACCCAACCGGATTTAAGCTTGAGAGTAGATAACCCTCTTAAATTACCTTTACGAAAAAAAGCAACAATAACCGCAATAATTATTCCATCGAATACCATTATTTTCACCTGCTAGTTTAATAGTTATATGAAGAAAGATAATTGAAGAAGATTAGTTATAAAGATTCATGAGGAATTTTTCTTTGATGTAATATGAAGATATCGTATCATTCTATTAGATAAATGCAACATTATTTGCTATTATTCGCTAAAAATAAACCAAATTGACCATTTATCGATTGACATATGTAGGTATATTAGTGTATAAAATGACAATGTTTTACACACAATCTAGTTTCTTGGTAGGATAACACCACCTTATCGTCAAGAAAGCTAGCATCTTATGTAATAATTTATGTATAATGAAGAAAAACGTGTAGGAGATTGTCATAAATGGTCGCTTTAAGATATGGAAATAGATCTTTTGTGAAAAATAGCATCATCCTCATTGTATCTTCAACCTTAATCATCATCGTATTTTGGGTCATGTTGTATCTCTTCATTTTTCCTTCAATTAAAGATACCGCCGATACTTCTTTAAAGACACAATTAGAGCTTGTGAAGCAGCATTCTTTGGAAGAAATGAAAGGCCCGATTGATGAGTTAAAAAGCCTATCAAGTGGTTCTTCTTTAATAAACTCATCGCCTGAGTTGGTTTCCCACATGGTAAGAAAGGGCTTTGATAGTTTTAGTCATTTTGAACAGATCGGCTTCATAGACCATAATTTAAATCCAAGCTATAATGTAACAATTGGATCGGTAAATATAAATCATCAAAAACCAATACTACAAATGGAAGATACTGTTTATGAGGATCAAATATTTCTATCGTCCTTTGAATATGGTATAAACACCGCAGTTTCATATTTATCAATATACATACCCGTTTTGGATGAGAATAAGAGATATCATTACCTAAGAGGAACTTTAGAGGTTTCGGACTCCTTCTTTAGCCCACAATATATTAATCAAAGGCTCGGCAACACCGGAAAGGTTTTTTTGGTTGACCGTGAAGGTCAGATCTACCCAGGTAACCAAGTAACGAGTTTTAGTTCTGAATTGCAAGATGAGATACGGAAGCATGTAAGAAGTCGTTTCAATCCTCAAAAAGATGGATTGGATAAAGTACATACCATTAAATTAGCAAATAACAATGAACAGGTCCTAGCTTTAAAGACGCTTTATAACCAATTAACGATAGGGATTGTCTATGATCAGTCTGAGATATACAAAGCAAAGCTTCAATTGAAAAATGGCTTTATTATTGTATCAATTTTACTAGAATTAATAGTTATTATTGTTGGTGTTAGTGTACATAGAAAGCTATCAAAGCCTACATCATTGTTAATTGCGCAAGCTGACAAAATCGCTAATGGGGATTTAGATGCACCACTTCCCACCACAAGGGATGAGGATACTTCTGCAATCATCCATGCGTTACAGAGAGTACTAAATGAACGTGAACGATTATTTATCCAAACAATTGAAGCGATCAGCTCGACTCTTGAAAAAAGGGATTCCTATACAGCAGGACATTCAAAGCGTGTAACAGATATTGCATTAAAAATAGCTGATGAGTTAAATCTGAGTGACAAAGAGAAAAGGACTTTACAGCTTGGGGCAGCGTTACATGATATAGGTAAAGTTGGCGTACCAGATTCAATTCTTTTAAAGACAGGGAGACTCACAAAAGAGGAATATGATGAAATTAAGCTTCATCCTGTTTATGGCGATGATATTATTGCGAATATCAAAAGTTTGAAGCATGTTCGTCCAATTGTACGCTCACATCATGAGCGGTGGGACGGCAAAGGGTATCCTGATGGATTAGCAGAAGGAAATATTGATCTACTTGCAAGGATCACTTGTGTTGCTGATGCGTTTGATGCAATGATTTCTGATCGACCGTATCGAACGGGAATGGATAACAACCTAGCCATTGCAGTAATTACTGAGGAAGCGGGAAAACAATTTGATCCAGTGATTGTTGAAGCGTTTGTTCGTATGGCTAAAAAAGAATATATTACTCCCGACATAATCAAAAAAAGCTCCTGAGATTTCAGGAGCTTTTAGTTACTTTTTAGTGACTGTAGAATCCATATTAAGATGTTCCTTAAGTTTAGTAGATAAGCTTAATCTAGTTTCCTCTGGAACAATCAAATAATAAATACCGTTTATTTTTTGGCCACTACCTGTTAGTTGTAGCTTTTCTAAACTGTGGCGAGCGTCTTTGTAATTGGCTTGAATGTCGACCATTTCAGATAACGTAAGGTTCGTTTTTACATTTTGTCCGACGATGTTGAGCATATCGTCTAATTTTGTGATCGAAGAAATCGTTGCTCCTTCATCGATAACAGCTTGGATGATCTGTTTTTGTCGATCTTGTCGGCCGAAATCTCCACGCGGGTCCTCATATCTCATTCGAGAATATGCAAGTGCTTTTTCTCCGTCAAGTTGAACGGAGCCTTCATTAAAGCTGTATCCACTGTAATCAAATGCGAAAGGATTATTTACTGTCACTCCGCCCACTGCATCGACAATATCTTTGAATCCTTCCATATTAACTTTAACAAAATAATCGATTGGAATGTCCAGAAAGTTTTCTACTGTATCCATTGCCATTTCTACTCCACCGAATGCATAAGCATGATTGATTTTATCATCAAAGCCACGACCTATCATTTCTGTGCGAGTATCACGTGGAATACTAACCATCTGCATTGATTGCGTAGTAGGGTTGATTGTCATCACGATAATTGTATCAGAGCGACCGCGATCATTTTGGCGTTCATCCACACCTAAAATTAAGACTGATATAGGATCTTGCTCTTTAAATTCAACTTCTTTTGTACGTTTTTCAGATACTGTTCGATTGATTGGTTCATGTATCTTTTCAATCGTTTTTTCAACCGAACTATAAATTGAATATGCATAAATTCCAATTCCTAAAACAAATAAACTGAATATACTAAGTGTTATTGTTAACACTTTCCTCTTTTTACTCCATTTCCTCAAGGGACATCTTCCTTCCATAAATCTACAAATTATAACAAAAAGTATAAAGGTTTTTTGACTATGAAACAATGAAATTTTATTTCCTGTGTCCGTTTTAGGATAGTATGAGTGATCAGCAGTTAAATATGTTAAATAAATAGCAAATTGTATTAGTATTGTAGATAAGGCACGATATGTTGATTGGACAAGCTGTTTCTATTATTAGTTTTCCTGATTCAACTTAAATTAAACAAGGCCACACAGATTACAATACAGTCTTGTAACTACTTTTGATTAAGGTTTCCGTGGCACTAGTTCAAATCATGATAATTTCCGAGGAAATTTTACAGATTTTATCAAATTATTGTAAAGTTTTATCAAATAGTGTTGTATAATGATAGAATATTATATGATGTAAATTTAAATTCCAGGCTGATAGAAAACGATCGTTATTCTTACTCTTTATACTCTACCCTTTTGGTAAATGGATAGTTTTATATAAAAAAGGAACTAGGATTTCTTACAGTTTTCAACAACCTGAAACTTTTTGATGGAGGTACTGTTTTGAAAAAATTGAGTTTATTAATCGTAATCGTTCTTTCAATTGCTGCTGTAATTTTAGCAAAATTACAATGGGACGAAAAAATAGCAGCAAATGGAAGTTCGAGTGTAACTAGTATTAAGACAGAAACATCAGGAGAAAGTGCGCCTGCTAAAGAAGAGAAAGAAAATGATTCTGAAAAAGCTAGTATTATGGAGTTAACAAAAAACTTAGATAAAGAAGTTGCTGAGAAAATTGAGCAAGCCTATGATAATGGTGAGCCTTTACATCTTGTGATTTTCGGTTCTGCATCATCACCTGAAGAAGGTGGATGGCCTTCAATGTTTAAGGAAGAAATTGAGAGTACATATGGTGAAGGTTTAATTAACGTAACAATAATGGAATTGGCTGATAAGTCAAGTAGTCAGGTTATTGAGGAAGAATTATATAAAAATGTTATTGGTCTAAATCCAGACATTTTACTCTTTGAGTCATTTATTCTTTATGATAATAGCATAATTGGTAGGGAACAAAGGATAGAAAATTTTAAGTTTCTACTTGATGAATTTCAATCATCTGAATCGAATCCGTTAGTTATATTGCAACCCTCAAATCCACTATTAAATGCAGTGATTTATCCTGCTGATGTGGAAACGGCAGCTGAGTATGCTGAGGAACAAAGCGTTTTGTATTTAAATCATTGGGACGCATGGCCTGACCTGAACTCTCAAGAAATGACCGACTATGTAGATAACGGTATACCAACAGAAAAAGGTCATCAATTATGGGCGGACTATTTAATTAATTATTTTATTGCCAGTGAAGAGGATTCCGAATAAAAAGATGTGTTTAGGTTATAATAGATTCCTTGTTAAGGAATCTTTTTTTTATCTTAAGGTTCTTTCTGAAGGATTGTTGCTAATTCAATGATTTGTAAGTAAGGTACACTAGTTTGCCGGATACTAAGTAAAGAAAAGATATCACTCTACTTGTTTTCTCGTGCTACTAAGCAACAAAATTCACGGAATTAGCCTACTAATAAAACAAATGGGGGAAGGGAATTGAAAAAGATTGTTCAACTAACTATAGTACTTTTTCTCTCGTTAGTTGTTATGGGAAACGAAACGATGGCGGAAAAAATGGTTGTTATTGATGCGGGACATGGTGGGAAGTTTTCAGGTACTTGTGGATATTCCGGAAGAATCACTGGATATTGTGAAAAAGATGCGAATTTGGAGGTATCCTTGAAGCTAAAAGAAGTTCTTGAATCAAAAGGGATATCAGTATTTTTAACGCGTTCAACTGATATGGAATTTGCTGATTTCTTGCGGGATGAGGAAGGTAATACTGAAGGTGGAGATTTTTCAAAGCGTATGGAATTGGCAAACAATTATGTTGGAGAAAATCATGCTAACGCGGTGTTTATCTCTATCCATCATAATGCCAATCCTACAAATCCATTTATCCGTGGAATTGAAACATACTACTATGATGGCTTGAACCACTTTAAACCAGAATATCCTCATGATCCATTACAGATGACATATTTACAGGATAATAAAAGGCTTGCAGAAGAGATACAAATGAATCTTGTTGAAAATCTTAAACAGCCCAATCGAAAAGTACATAATGATCAAAGCTTTTATGTTATCCGAAATGCTAAAATGCCAGCGGTTTTAGTAGAACTAGGATTTATGATAAACAGACATGAAGAGAAGCTAATAAAAACATCTGACTACCAACAAACAGCTGCTAATTCGATCGCAGATGCAGTTGAGCAATATTTCAAAGTATATGAGGTGTATAGTTCGACCCATGAAAAGCTTGGGGCGTTTTCAAAAGAGTCCCAGGCCCTAAAGTTCGCTGAGGAAGTAAAATCTGCAACAACTGTCATTAATAAATACAACCAAAAAGTAGTCTTTGAAAGCAATGCCAAAGCTACCTCACAAGTTAAACTGCCGTAAATGATGAAACCAAACAAACGTTTATTTAAATAGTTAATCAAATGTTTGTTTAAATTAGATTCAAAAAACGTAATGGATATGATAAGTGTTAGGGGTCAAAGTGTGGAAGTATTTGCACCGTGGATTATAAAAATAGTGCATTCACCTAGTGTGGAATGCGCGGAGAGCCGGCTGACTCCTGCGGGATCTAGCGGTCTCGTGAGACCCCGCAGGAGCCAAAAAGCGACGAGGAGGCTCACCGCACGCCCCCCGGAAAGCGAGTGAACTGCAGCGGATGAATCTCCAACTTATGTATTTTCGGGGGAGATCTCAATGCTAATTTGATTAGCACCATGGAGTATGAAAAATACTTAGCTTAGTGTCTAGCTCCAGGCGCTATCGGCTCGGGGTCATAAGTCAATCCATCTAGAAGGTTAAAGAGCAACCTTCTAGACGGCTTGTCTTATGCCTGTCGCCGATGAACGAGCGCCTTCCGCATTTCTTTTTTCAGGGTATACTATTAATATAAAAGGTCATTAACTCTCATTCGAGATGTTAGAAGTATGTATAGGGGTAATAACAATGAAAAATTTGATTTGTACACTTGCATTAATAGGACTATTAACAGCATGCAACAATGAATCTCCCACTCCAGTAAACGAACAAAAAGAAGTAATTAACGAAAACACCAGTCCCGACTTAGAAAACGTGCCACTAATCGAAGCAAATCTCCTTCAATACCGACCTGAGGTGGGTACTAAAAGGACGTATATGAATGGGGAAGATGAAATTTATATACAAGAGGTCATTGCTGCAGATGAAGAATATCTTCAGCTAACCATATCTTTGAGTGGCGCACCAACTACGCATATTTATCGCTGGACAAATAACGAGATTGCCCTGATATATGAAAATTCCTCACCTTCAAATCCAAGGGATAATCTTTTAGAAGAGTTCGAATCGACAGGTGTGATAGAAACTTATATTGATGTTGATGACATTCAGGCAGACTGGCAGCTTATTGGTGCTGATGAAAAAGTGACTGTACCATATGACACATTTAAAAATGTGTTAGTTTTACAAAAAACCACAGATGAAGTTGAAGGTGAAGATACAATCTATACAAGGTATTTTGCCGAAGGACATGGAATGATCAAAGAGACCTTTGAATTAACCGGTGAATATGGTTATAAAGATGAAGCGAATTTGTCTACTGTGGATTCGTTAAAAGAATAAAAAACTGTATCGGAAGTATTGTTGTGCTAATATCACCTGTAATTAGACCATTGGTGTAGGCTGCTTTTGTGGAATTTTATTGCTTTGAAAGGTCTTACAAAAGCATGATAAACTAAGTAGAGTGCTTTCCTTTCTTCCGAAATCTAGACCTTGTGTCAGGAAAAGATAGTGTATTCCACTTCAAAATCGATAGCAACAGTTTTTCAGAAAAAAACCTAGTTATAAAACTCTTAATATAATTGAGTAGGTGTTTATCCATGCAAAAAATTAAAGTAATGACGGTTTTTGGGACGCGGCCGGAAGCGATTAAAATGGCACCGCTTGTGTTAGAATTTCAAAAACACTCTGAGCATATTGATTCGATCGTCACAGTAACGGCACAGCACCGACAAATGCTTGACCAAGTACTTGAGATATTTCAACTTAAACCTGATTATGATTTAAATGTAATGAAAGACAGACAAACATTAAAAGATGTGACGATTCGTGCTTTAGATGGATTAGATGCAGTAATGAAAGAGGAAAAGCCCGATCTTGTCTTGGTCCATGGTGATACAACGACAACATTTGTGGCTAGCTTAGCTGCTCTTTATAATCAGATAACTGTCGGCCATGTAGAGGCTGGTTTGCGTACTTGGAACAAATACTCCCCTTATCCTGAGGAAATGAATCGACAAATGACTGGCGTTATAGCAGATTTGCATTTTGCGCCAACAGCGCAATCAGCAGAAAATCTTCGGTTGGAAAACAAACGTGAAGAAACGATTTTTATAACGGGAAATACCGCAATTGATGCGTTGAAAACAACCGTTCAAGATACATATCAACATGATGTTTTAACTAAGATTGGGGATGCACGCTTAATTTTAGTAACAGCACACCGAAGAGAGAATCTTGGAGAGCCAATGAGAAATATGTTTAGGGCGATCAAGAGGATCGTTAATGAACATGAAGATGTGCAAGTTATTTACCCGGTCCATTTAAACCCAGCCGTCTTAGAAGTGGCTAATGAAATACTTGGCAATGACCCTAGAATCCATTTGATTGAGCCATTAGGTGTGTTTGATTTTCATAACTTTGCCGCTCGAGCATATTTGATACTTACTGATTCTGGTGGTGTACAGGAAGAAGCTCCATCTCTGGGAGTTCCAGTTTTAGTATTAAGGGATACAACTGAGAGGCCAGAGGGAATCGAAGCTGGAACATTGAAATTGGCGGGAACATCAGAAGAAACCATTTATAACCTAGCAAAAAAACTATTAATTGATTCGACAGAGTATAACCTTATGGCTAAATCGTCTAATCCATATGGAGATGGTAAGGCATCTGAACGGATTGTCCAAGCAATTTTATATCACTATAACAGACTAGAGTGCAGACCAGAGAACTTTTAAATGTGGTAGCACTGGGTAATTTTATTTAAATCTAGAGGACAGAAGACGATTCTTCTGTCTTCCTTTTTTATCCTTTTTAGCAAACCCCCTTACCTTTTTTGTGAAAATCATAGATACTAGGTTAGTATTTTATGAAATTCGCATACTAGGAGGGGTGAAACATCAAAGTTTTTCGACAACTAGATTTATTGGCTACTCCTGTTTTAATCATTCTTTTTATTACAATAGGCATGTTTACCAGTAATGGTCATGTAAATGCCTCAGGAATATCTTGTACACCAAGCAATACAGTTAAGCCGGGTAAGCCGGTAGGCTCGGTTCATTTTAACTGGGGAACTGGTAGTCCTGTTTATGGAATGGGAATAAATGATTTTTGTGCTGAGTTTGACAAAGTCGTTTATACAGATGGAAGAGATTATTTCGCCCAAACGTTTGCAGATGATGGTGTAAGAGTAAAACTGAATGATCAGGATATTATTAATCGTTGGAGTAATTCAGCGGGTACTGTTAATCAGACTGCTCTACCAAATCTGAGTGGAAAGCTTACCTTTACCACACAGTATTACGAAAAGTCTGGAGATGCAGCTGTTTTCTCTGATTTAGTACCTTTTGGGTATTGGCTTGCTTATTACTATAATAATGAAACACTATCAGGGAAACCTATAAATGCTAGGACCCTATCATATCAAGATGGTAATCTTGTAGAAGTTATTGGTAAGGATGGAAGAGGTTCGCCGATGCCAAAGACGGAATCGAACTTTGTACAAACTGTAAAGGAAGATTATTTTTCTTCGAAGTATTATACTGCGATGCGCCTTGAAGCAGGAGAATATATTATCACGGCTGGAGCCGATGATGGTGTAAAGGTATTTCTTGACGGTAAGGAAGTCCTCAATAGCTGGAAATCGGGCAAATATCAACAAAGTTCAGTGAAGGTGAAGGTTGCTGATACTAAAGAAGGTGACATTCATTGGCTTGAGGTTCATTACTTTGAGAAGACGGGTGTGGCTAAGCTTGATGTATCGATTGAGCCATTTGTTGAAGATGAATATGTTACTACTGATCAGTGGTTTGCGAAAATTTATCCGAACAAGGATATGAAAGGGATTCCTGTTGTAAAAACAGTAAACAATCTAGATCTAAATTGGGGTACTGGCTCCCCGCACTTTTCAATACCTACGAACCACTTCTCAGCAGTTTTTACGAAAAAAGTAAAAATTGATAAAGCGGGATACTATGATTTTAATGCTCAAGCAGATGATGGAGTTCAAGTGTTAGTTAATGGGCAGAAGGTTATTGATTCTTGGGTGAACAGTAATAACGGCTTAAGAAATGAAGCTGTTTATCTAGAGCCTGGTATTCATACGGTTAGAGTAAAGTATTTTGAAGCAACTGGTGGGGCGAAAATCAAGTTCACTATTACTGCTTTACCAACAGTCTTAAAGAAAACGACTAGTGTAAAGGAAGATTGGAATAGAGGGAAACCACAAACAGGATTCCCGGAAGATCATTTCTACGCAGTCTTTAATCAAAGCCAAAAGCTTCAAGCTGGAGATTATTTTATTCAGTCGTATGCTGATGATGGTGTACGTGTTGAAGTGGATGGCAATTATGTAATTGACCGATGGACGAACGCAGCTGGTAAAACAGATCGTGGATTAATCACAGGGCTTAAAGCAGGAACACATTCTATCAAAACGCATTATTTTGAAAGTGGAGCTGCTGCATATGTTTATTCTGATATCGTTCCCTTTGATAGTTGGTTAGCGTATTACTATAACAATACAACCCTCTCTGGGCGCCCGGCTAATACACGTGTCATCGAACCAAGTAGTAATGGACAGCTTGTTGAATCGATTTCTGATGGTGGTTTAGGTGCACCGATGGATAACGTGAACTCTGATTATTTTACAGCAAAATATGTGACTGCGAAGCGCTTACCGGCGGGAGATTATTTAATTCGTGCAGGTGCCGATGATGCAGTTAAAGTATATGTTGACGACAAGTTAGTTCTTGATCGTTGGACGGCTAGTAAATACAGACAAGACACAGTAAAAGTAAATCTTGCAAACACTGATAGTGGAAACGTGCATTGGATTGAAGTTCATTATCTCGAAAAAGCGAGGTATGCCCAGCTGGATGTGACCATTGAGCCTTATGATGAAAATACCAGAGTAACTGAAGCGGGTTGGATTGGTGAAATTTACCCTACTATTATCGACCCTTATAGGAAGCCAAATATTAATGTTGGTTCATCGATTCCTTTTGTTATTGGTGATCAGTCGGCCATCGAAAACCTTGATTTTTCATGGGGAAAGGGCTCTCCACACACGAAGATTCCAAGCGATCATTTTTCGGCCATTTTTAAACGGAAAATTACGTTAGCAGAAACAGGCACTTATACGATTCAAGCAAGAGCTGATGATGGTGTGATTGTTGAGATTGATGGAAAAAGAGTCATCGATTCTTGGAAGCCAAGTAGCAATGGATTACGAGAAGTGAAAAATTATCAATTATCTGCTGGCACACACGATGTGAAGGTATATTATTCAGAACTAACAGGTTCTGCGGCATTAAAGTTTGATTTTATACAAGAAACTGGAAAGATTATTAATTATACGAACTATAACTACTCCGTATCAGACATGGTAAATATTCAAACAGGACTTTTTACTCCACCCCAAACTGATAAAAAGTATGATGTGTTTGTTAGAGAAGATGCACTTACTTTGGACAATCCTGACAATCCTAAAACAGGGACAGCAAAAGGATCTGATTGGAGGGTTCGTGGCGGCCCAAGTACGAGTTTCTGGAATGTTGGAACACTGAAGGAAAATGAAAAAGTCAATATTTTAGGTAAGTCTCCTAAAGATCATTCAGGTTATTTTTGGTATAAAATTCAATATAACCGAACTTGGGTTAATGCGAGTCCGGAAGACGTTTCTTATTATGTAAATCCAACTAACTTTGGGCAAGATACAGCTTCATACTTCCAGTTCCTCGTTTTATCACAGAGTGCGGGATTAAGCGTTAACGAAGTGAATGATAAGATCCTAAGAGGCAAAGGAATGCTTGATGGCAAGGCTAAAGCATTCATTGATGGCGGAAGTGCTTATAATATCAATGAAATTTACCTTTTAGCACATGCATTACTTGAAACCGGAAATGGTACATCTGAACTAGCAAAAGGAATCTTAGTTAGTGAGGTTGGTGGAAAACCTGTAGAGCCGAAACTAGTTTATAATATGTATGGTATTGGTGCCGTAGATGTTTGCCCAAAGAAATGTGGTTCTGAATATGCATATAAAGCGGGTTGGTTTACACCAGAAGCGGCCATCATTGGTGGAGCTGATTTTATCGCAAAAGGTTATATCAATAATGGACAAGATACTCTCTATAAAATGAGGTGGAATCCTGCGAACCCTGGTTCTCACCAATATGCAACAGATATGGGCTGGGCTTATAAACAGGTAAATCGAATCAAATCTCTTTATGATTTACTAGATTCATATACGTTGATTTTTGATGTCCCCAAATATAAATAAATTATTATTAAATAAAGGATTAAACCTAGCTCACAGAGAAGTGCTTCTCTGTGGGTTTTTTATAAGAAAGGAGGATGTGATTAAATGGATTCTCGAAAAAAGTTCGGAGATTTTGTGAACCAGTCAACTTATAAAAGTAATGTGAATAAAACAAAGCTCAAAGCAACCCTTAATCGTCGTGATTATCAAGAGGGTGAGCTCGTTTGTTTTGAATTCAAGTTGGAGAATCAAACGGAAAAGGAGGTAACACTTACTTTCTCCTCTGGACAGGAATATGACTATGTTCTTCAACATGAAGAGATCGGAGTGATAGAACAATTCTCAGAGGGCAAATTTTTTATACAAGCGTTTAAAAACCTAAATATAGGAAAAGGTGAAGCAAAAATTTATTCTATTAGTTTTCCAAGTCTTAAAAAAGGGACTTATTCCTTAATGGTTTGGAGTACTGCTTTAGAAGTAAAGGTATTGAAGCAAAGTGTAAAATTTACAATTTAAATACATAGTATTGATAATCGAAATCAATCTTTCCAAATACTTTTACAATATAATTATATGGAATTATTTAGGGTGATAGGGAAAATCATTGTAAAGAAATCTTACATATGTAAACAAAATGTTTCAAAAATAAGAATAAATTGTAAAAAAACGTTTAAAATTGTTTGACTATTGTATTTATTGTGATTATACTAAAATAGTAAAAAATTAAAATAATTCAAGGAGTTGGTAGTCTAGTAATTTTTTGGATATTTGGTAGATAGTTCATTTTTAATCGGAACAATGAACTATACATCAAAGGTGAAATTGCGTGTCTATTAATATTAGGGGGTAAATCATTTGAACGTGAAAAGAAGTCTCGCGCTTTTATTAGTCTTTTTAATGGTCTTCTCGAATACGGCTCTTGCGGCGGTTAAGCCAGTTACTGAGCCAAACAGATCGGAAGCTAGTAAACAAGTAAAATTTTCTGAATTAGTTAAAGAACAAGAACAAGAAAAGCAATATAAACTAGATGATAAAGTACGTGTAATTGTCGAAGTTGATGGTGAACCAGCGATTACATATGCAACAAATCAAGGTGTTAAATACAGTGAGTTAGCTAAAAATGTAAAAGAAAAACTTGAAGGTGCTGCATTAAAAGCGCAACAAACTGTTAAAGATCAATTAAAGTCTAAAGCAGTGAAAATGGAGTTCAAGGAAAGCTTTACAACTGCATTTAACGGATTTTCTGGGGTTGTAGAGTTTGGAAAGATTGAATCTATTAAAAAATTAAATGGTGTTTCAAATGTAACAATCGTACATGAGTACGAGCGTCCAGAACAACAACCAGATATGAGATACAGTAAGGAACTTGTCGAAGCACAAAAAGCTTGGGCTGAATATGGTTATACTGGACAAGGCATGACTGTTGGTATCATCGATACTGGTGTTGACCCATCTCATAAAGATATGGTTTTAACTGATGCTTCTACAGCAGAGCTTTCTGAAGCAGAAGTAAGTGCATTAGTTGCAGAAAATGACCTACCAGGGAAGTTTTTTACTGATAAAGTTCCGTATGGTTATAACTACATGGATCAAAATGATCAAATTTTGGACCTTGGACCTGGTGCATCACACCACGGTATGCACGTTGCTGGTACAGTAGGTGCTAATGGTGATGATGAGAACGGTGGAATTAAAGGGGTTGCTCCTGAGGCACAATTGTTAGCACTTAAAGTATTCGGTAATGACCCGAATCTTGCGACAACTTGGGGAGATATTTATGTAAAAGCTATTGATGATTCTATTAAACTAGGTGTTGACGTTCTTAACTTAAGCTTAGGTTCAACAGCATCGTTCGTTTCTCCTGAAGACCCAGAACAAAAAGCTGTTGCTAGAGCAGTTGAAAATGGTGTATTAATGTCAATTTCGGCTGGTAACTCAGCACACTTTGGTAATGGTGAAGGAACTAAAAATCCATATCCTTCTAATCCTGATATTGGAGTAGTTGGTGCACCTGGATTATCTTATGATTCATTACAGGTTGCTTCTCTTGAAAATCTGTATATTGATTTAGATGCAGTAACTTACTCATTTGATGGTGTTGAAGAAGGTCTATCTGCATTCTTATCAGCAAGTAGTGTTCACCCATTTAATGTTGAAACAAAAACTTTCGAAGTATTATCTGCTGGTTTAGGTGGTCCAAATGATTTTGATGGGCAAGACTTTACTGGTAAATATGCTTTAATTAAACGTGGTTCTTATCCATTTGTGGATAAAACTTTAAATGCGCAAGCAGCAGGTGCAGCTGGTGTTATTATTTACAATCACTTAGAGGGATATGTAAGTATGGCAACGGATGCGAATATAAAAATCCCTCAGTTATTTATGTTGAAGGCTGATGGAGATAGACTAAAAGCTGCAATTGATAATGGTACAACAGTGACTCTTACTTTTAAAGGTGAAAGCACAACTTCCCTAAGTCCAACAGGTGGACAAATGTCTGGCTTTACTTCTTGGGGTGTAACACCAAACTTAGATTTTAAACCTGAGATTACAGCTCCAGGTGGAAATATCTTATCAACTCTTCAAGATAACCAATATGGTACGATGAGTGGTACTTCAATGGCTGCTCCACACGTATCTGGTGGATCTGCAATCGTTCTTCAACGTGTAGATGAAGAGTTTGGTTTAGAAGGAAAAGATCGCGTTTTATTAGCAAAAAATATCTTAATGAACACAGCAAAAGCTGTTACAGATCAAGGTCAAATCAACACGATGTTTGGATTTGATATTCCTTATTCTCCACGCCGTCAAGGTGCAGGTTTAATGCAATTACATGCAGCATTAAGTACTCCTGTAGTTGTGACTGAGAAAACAACGGGCGAAGCAAAAGTAGCTCTGAAAGAAATTGGAGATACTGTAAGCTTTACTCTTGAAGCTACTAACTTCAGCGACACCCCTGTAAGTTATGACGTAGCTGCAAATGTTCAAACTGACCTTTCTTTATTTGGGGAGTTAGGTTATGCATTAAATGGTCTTGAAGCACAACCACTTGAAGGTGTTGAAGTAACAATCAATGGTGGAGAATCGACTGTTGAAGTTCCAGCAAATGGCACTGCAACAATTACTGTGGAATTAGACTTAACGAATGCACAGGTTTTAACTGCAAATGCTTCTGGTTATTTACCAGCAGTTGATGTATTCACAAACGGGTATTTCGCTGAAGGATTTGTCACTTTAACAAATAATGATCAAGTACTATCAGTACCTTATGTTGGATTCAAAGGTGACTGGAATGCTGCTCCAGTACTTGATGAAATGATTTATGATGAAAAAGATTCTTTTTATGGAATTTCTCAATTTGTAGACAGTAACTTATATACTCTTGGTGCTGATCCCGTAACTGGAGAATATAAAGCATCTGCAATTGCTATTTCTCCAAATAATGATGGATTATTTGATGAAATCTTACCGGTTACATCATTCCTACGTAATGCAAAAGAAGTTACGTATAGTGTGTTAGATGCTGAAGGTAATAAATTACGTACTATTCGTTCTGAGCAAAATGTAAGAAAGCATTACTATGATGGTGGTCGATCAGGATATTATAGTTTCAGTGAAGCTAACGCTTGGGACGGAACTGTGAAGAACAAAACTGTCGCTGATGGCACATATATCTATGAAATTGCTGCAAAGATCGACTATCCAGGAAAAAAAGCACAATTATTCCAGTACGAAGTAGTCGTTGATACTATTGCTCCAGAAGTAAATGCAAGTCTTGAAGGAAAAACATTAACATTTAATGCTTCAGATGAGCGTTCTGCTCTATCTTATATCGATGTATTAGTAAATGGTGAATCTATTTTAGAAACTCCATTAGCTCCTGATACTACAGAATATGTATTCGCTGAAGAATTAGCATCTGGTACAGAAGTTACTGTTGTAGCGTTCGACAACGCTGGAAATGCTGGTACAGTTGAAATCAGTGGAGTAAATGATGGTTTAACTCCAGTAATTAATGTTACAAGCCCAGCTGCATTCGGATATTACAATACAAATGAAGTAACAGCGTCTGGTTATGTAACAGATGATTCTAAACTTGCTGAAGTAACAGTTAATGGTGAGTCTGTTGACTTTACTTATAACGAAGAGAAGAAACAATATGACTTCTCCACAGTTTTAACACTTGAAGATGGAGATAAAGTTCTTAAGTTTGCTGCGAAAGATGTGGCAGGTAATGAAATTTCATTTACTCGTACAGTTTTCGTTGATACAACATTCCCAACTGTAGATGTTGAAGTACCAGCATATGTTGATAACGCAACAACTTCAGTGACATTAACAGCAACTCTTGCTGACAATGCTGAGGAATTACGTTATTCAGTTGATGGAAGTGAAGAGTTCTTCCAAGAACTTCCTGGTTACCAAATGAATGACTTTGAAACTGTTGTTGAAACTGAGCTTACTCTTGAGCCTGGTGATAACACATTCAATTTAGAATTAGTTGATTTAGTTGGAAATAAAACGACTAAAGAAGTAAAAGTATACCGTGCAGAGTCAGAGTCTGAAGAACAAGTTTCTCGTCTTTTTGGACAAACTCAATATGATACGTCTGTTGAGATCAGTAATGATGGATGGGATACTTCAGATGTAGTCGTACTTGCTCGTGGAGATCACTATGCAGATGCATTAGCTGGTGTACCTTTAGCTGCAAAATACGATGCACCACTTCTTTTAACTCGTAGCAACAAGCTTGAAACAGTGACTAGCGATGAGCTTAAGAGATTACAAACTAAAAAGGTTTATATTTTAGGTGGACCTTTAGCGATTTCTGCTGATGTAGAAAAAGCTATTACTGATCTTGGTGTAGAAGTAGAAAGAATCGGTGGTCAAAACCACTATGATACTGCTGCTCTAATTGCGAAGAAAGTAGCTCCAGAAGGTGCTGAAAAGGTAGTTGTAGTAAGTGGAGAGAAATTCCAAGATGCTCTATCAGTAGCTCCATATGCTGGTGCAGATCAACTTCCGATCTTATTAGTTAAGAAATCTTCTGTACCTAATGAAACAAAAGCAGCTCTTGAAACTTTAGGTGCAAAAGAAACATTTGTAATTGGTGGTAACTTAGTAGTATCTGAAGAAGTTTCTGCTTCTTTACCAACTGCAACTCGTATTGCAGGAGCAACTACTTACGAAACAAACGTAGCGGTTGCAAACCACTTTGGATTTGATCCTTACGTAACATATGTTGCTACAGGTCAAAAATTCCAAGACGGTCTTTCTGGTGCTGCACTTGCTGCTAAGAACAACACTGGTGTCGTTCTTGTAACAAGTAACTCAGTTCCAAAAGTGACTGAAGCATTCTTAGCTTCTAATAATGCTGGTAAGGTAAGAGTACTTGGCGGACCTTTAGCTGTTAGTGACAGTGCTGTTACTACAATTGCTGGGTTAGTTAAGTAATAAGCAACGTACAATCTAGGAGAGAGCGACATTGTTGCTCTCTCTTTTAATTTGGCTATAAAGGTTCATATAGTATCTCCAGACCACCTAGGAGAGCGAATGGCTGCCAAGGAAATCAACAACCCGTTTTAATAGCTCCTTTAATATAAGTAAATTGATTTGGGTTTGTATTAATTACCTGTTGTGGAAAAGGTGAGAAGGATTTATGATGTCAATAGACTTTTAATCATCCGACGAAATTCGATACAATTTGAAATCAGTGATTATAAGATTTATAATATGATAGTTAGTAATTTGTAACATTATAAGAAATATTACGACTAAGTCTCTGAAAGGAGAGGATTATGTTGAAAAAGGTTTTAACATATGGAACTTTTGATCTATTACATTGGGGACATATTAACCTATTGAAGCGTGCAAGAGATCTTGGTGATTTCTTGGTTGTTGGTCTCTCCACCGATGAATTTAATGAAATTAAGCAAAAATCTGCTTATCATAGCTTTGAGCACCGCACAATCATCTTAGAGTCGATTCGATTTGTAGATAAAGTTATTCCGGAGAATGGCTGGGACCAAAAGGTTCAAGATATCATTGATCATGATATTGATATTTTTGTGATGGGTGATGACTGGAAAGGGAAGTTTGATCATCTCAAAGAATATTGTGAGGTTATATATCTTCCAAGAACAGTGGATATTTCCACAACAAAAATTAAGAAAGATTTATGTGTATAAGCATGGTTAGAGATTTGATTATTTTCATCTATCTAACCTTTTTTAAGGTTGTATTTACTTTTTTTAAACTGTTTCCGCTAAAAAATAAAATTACCTTTGTTGTTTCGTTTGGAGATAACAGTTTATTTATTTATGAAGAGTTAAAAAGGCAAGAGCGTGATAGTGATATCGTATTTTTATATAAAACAAATGTTAGACATGATTTTCGGAAGTTGCTAGATGTAACGGCAATTCCTTTTGAAAGTAATAATGTTTTCGACACACTTAAAGGTATTTATCATCTGGCAACATCAAAACATATTGTTGTTGATAATTATTATGGCTTTTTAGCAGCTGTTCAATTCAAGGTTG
Source organism: Litchfieldia alkalitelluris (assembly GCF_002019645.1). Lineage (GTDB taxonomy): Bacteria > Bacillota > Bacilli > Bacillales > Bacillaceae_L > Litchfieldia > Litchfieldia alkalitelluris. Next base: position 980,861 of record NZ_KV917374.1, read on the forward strand.
AGGTTACATGCACACAGGTTTGGCATGCATCTGGTGCGTTAAAGAAGTTTGGACTACTTGATCGATCAAATTCTATGCGAAGCGAGAAAGATCTCGCACGTTTCAAAAAAGTTTATAAAAATTTTAAACAAGTTCTTGTTGGTTCGGAAGAAATGGCCAAGATCTTTATGGAGGCCTTTAATATAGAGGAAACTAGGATCTTACGATTAGGTATCCCACGTACGGATCTTTTTTATGATAAAGAGATGAAAGATCTAATCTTAAAAAAATTAACAAATGAAATCCCGATTACAGATGATAAAAAGGTGATTTTGTATGCACCAACCTATCGTGATGGTCAGCTAGATTCATTTGATATACAGCTTGATTTGAAGAAGATGTTTGATGAATTGAAGGATGAGTATATCGTGATTTTAAGGCTGCATCCAGTGATAGCAAATAAACTAGGCTCTCTAGAACAATTTCCTAATTTTGCCTATGATTATTCTTCACACATTGATGCAAATGAGCTATTATTAATAACTGATGTGCTAATCTCTGATTATTCTTCGATACCATTCGAATTTTCCTTATTGAAGAAACCAATGATTTTTTATGCTTATGATTTGGTGGAATATAAGGAAGAAAGAGGTTTATGGGATGATTATGAAGAGATGGTTCCAGGACCTGTTGTATTTTCAACAGACGAAGTGATTTCTTGTATAAAAGAAAATCAGTTTGATCTAGCAAAAATTAATGATTTTGATAAAAGGTGGAATCGTTATTCAACTGGAAATTCAAGTCAAAGATTTGTTAACTATATTTTTGACAATAATAAATAAGAAGAAATACTGTTTCTGGAAGACTGATTGCTTCGAATTCGTTACAGATTCGTTACAGTCTATTAATAGAAGCAGCACATTAGAAAGGAAACGACAATGAGCTCTGTTATTACAGTTCTAAAAGAACAAATCAATAGCTTTTATTTAATAAGAAGATTGTCGCTTTTTGAATTGAAAATTGCGAACAATAATAATTATTTAGGGCTTTTGTGGGAGTTATTAAACCCTGCGATTCAAATCACGATGTATTGGTTTGTATTTGGAATGGGGATCCGCGGAGGAGAAGATGTGGATGGTATCCCATACTTACAATGGATGCTTGCAGGTGTAACGATTTGGTTTTTTATTAACCAAGCAACACTAGATGCATCAAAATCAATTTACACCCGATTAAACATCATTGCAAAAATGAATTTTCCATTAAGTGTTGTTCCAAGCTATGTTATTTTCTCTAAGTTTTACTCACATTTAGTCTTATTAGGTTTAATTAGTATTATATTCCAATTCACTGGATTTCAGATAAGCGTATATTATCTTCAATTGCCATATTTTCTTTTTGCTACAATTTCACTTATTTTTGCTACATCTCTTATAACGTCGACACTTGCTACAATCGTTCGTGATGTACAAATGATTGTACAATCAGTCATGAGGATCTTATTCTTTGTTTCTCCTATTTTATGGACAACAGAGCGTCTAGGTGAACGTATTCAAGAAGCTATGAAGATTAACCCATTGTATTATATTGCTGAAGGATATCGAGCGGCATTCCTGCGAAATGAGTGGTATATGCTTGAAAATCCGGGTTACACACTTTATTTTTGGGGATTAATCCTCTTTTTATTAACAATCGGATCCATGCTTCATGTAAGGTTTAGATCACGATTTGTTGATTTCATATAAGAGAGGTGGTGCGTGATGACTAAATCAGTTGTGTTAAAAAATGTCACTAAAAAATATAAAATGTATAAAAAAACATCGGAGAAATTACTTGATATTTTATTGCCAAAGGGATATGGAGAAGATTTCTATGCTGTTCAAGATATCTCATTTGAAGCTAATAAAGGTGACATTATCGGTGTTCTTGGTATCAATGGTTCAGGTAAGTCAACTTTATCGAACTTGATTACGGGAGTTATACCTCCAACCTCAGGAGAATTGATGATTGGTGGGCAAGCTTCATTAATTGCGATTGCATCGGGTTTGAACAATCAGTTGACAGGTTTAGAGAATATTGAATTAAAGTGTCTCCTTCTAGGTTTTAGTAAAAAAGAGATTAAAGAACTTACACCTAAAATTATTGAATTTGCAGATATTGGAAAGTTCATAGAACAACCCGTAAAAAGCTATTCTAGTGGGATGAAATCGAGATTAGGCTTTGCAATTTCTGTGAACATTGACCCAGATGTACTAGTCATTGATGAGGCACTATCGGTTGGTGACCAAACGTTTACAGATAAATGTCTGGCAAGAATGGAAGAATTTAAAGCTAAAGGAAAGACGATTTTCTTTATCAGCCACTCTATAGGGCAAGTTAAAAAGTTTTGCGAAAAGGCTTTATGGCTTGAAGCTGGTGGGATTAGGGATTACGGTGAACTCAAAGATATCTTGCCGAAGTATGAACAATTCTTAAAAGATTTTAAAGCAATGTCACAGGAAGATCAAAAGAGATTTAAAGATGAATTAACTAAAAAGAGAAGTGGTCAACAAGCGTTGCTAGGGTAGTCTATTCCCTATTAAGGTAACAATCACCTTTGTCATTTAGTACTTGTTATGATAAACTTTCAATGAGATTCGGAATTTTTGTCGAATCTTCTTGTTTTGCCATTTTTTATTATTTTTAACAACTTAGGCATACTACAATATATGATTCCTAACCTTATTTATAAAGGAGTTAATTAAATATGATTTACGCTGAAATACTTGCTGGTGGCAAAGGAACTCGTATGGGTAACATTAATATGCCAAAACAGTTTTTAACACTTAATAGTAAACCGATTATCATTCATACGATTGAGAAGTTCATTTTAAACCATAGATTCGACATGATTTTAGTTGTTTCTCCAAAAGAATGGATTAACCATACTAGAGATATCATTCAAAAGTTTATTGGTCATGAAGAACGCCTAGTTGTTGTAGAAGGTGGACGCGATCGTAATGAATCGATTATGAGTGGGATTCGTTATATTGAAAAGGTAAATGGTCTACATGATGATGATGTCATTATTACTCATGATTCTGTTCGACCTTTTCTAACACATCGTATTATCGAAGAGAATATTGACAGTGCTTTAAAAAATGTAGCTGTAGATACAGTAATAGAAGCAATTGATACAATTATTCAATCTGAAGACGGAGAGACTATTTCAGATATTCCGGTTCGTGACACGATGTATCAAGGACAAACACCTCAAAGCTTCAATATTAAAAAGCTAGTTGAACATTACAATTCACTTTCTGAAGAGCAAAAAGCGATACTAACAGATGCATGTAAAATATGCTCGATTAAAGGTGAAAAAGTAAAACTAGTTAGAGGGGAAGTATTTAATATTAAGGTTACTACCCCTTATGATCTTAAAGTTGCGAATGCAATTTTACAGGAGCGGATATCACTATGATTAATCAAGTATATCGACTCGTTTCACCAAGACAATTTGAAGTCACATATAAAGATCGTTCACTTCAATCAGATTATATTGTCGTTCGTCCCACTCATCTTTCGATTTGTGCAGCGGATCAAAGGTATTACACAGGATCTCGTGGTCAAGAGGCGATGGCTAAAAAACTGCCAATGGCACTGATTCATGAAGGAATTGGAAGTGTTGTATATGATGCGTCTGGGGAATTAAAGCCAGGTACACAGGTGGTGATGATTCCAAATACGCCGATCGAGAAGGATGAGATTGTCGCTGAGAACTATCTTCGTACAAGTAAATTCCGCTCAAGTGGGTATGATGGATTCATGCAGGATTATATTTTTCTAAAGCGTGACAGAATTGTTCCGCTATATGAAGGGATTAATCCACATGTAGCTGCATTTATGGAACTCATTACAATCGCTATGCATGCATTGGTTCGTTTTGAACAAAGAGCACATAGCCGACGCAATGTGTTTGGTGTATGGGGAGACGGTAATTTAGGTTATATAACTGCGTTATTCTTAAAGCGCAGATACAAAGATAGTAAGGTATATGTGTTTGGAAAGACACAATACAAACTAAACCACTTTTCATTTGTAGATGAAGCATACTCAATTGATACAATTCCTGAGGATATGTTAATTGATCATGCATTTGAGTGTGTTGGTGGGATTGGAAGCCAAACAGCCATTAATCAAACAATTGATTATTTAAGCCCTGAAGGTACAATATCTATTCTTGGGGTATCGGAATATCCTGTTGAAATTAATACACGTATGATTTTAGAAAAAGGAATTACGATGATCGGCAGTAGCCGTAGTGGTCGTGAAGACTTTGTTAACACGGTTAATTTTATGCAAGAGCATCCAGATGTGGAGAGCTATTTAGAAACAATTATTGGTGGCGTTCATGTAGTTAGAACAATTCAAGATATCATTAGTGCATTTGAAAGTGATTTAACAACATCTTGGGGAAAAACAGTAATGGAATGGAAGATATAAGATCTTTCATTCCATTTTCTAAGTCGTTTTCTTAGAGGAGGAGATGGAATGGAGTTCTTACGTTATTTACCTACCATCCTAGCAAAATATTTTGTGAAGCTAGCTTACTTGATTTGCACTCTAATTTTCCCAGTTAATCCTAAAAAGATTACTTTTGCTTCCTACCGTGCTGAAGAGCTGAAAGGAAACTTAGCGTATATTTATAAAGAAATTTCTTATGAATATCGTGATTATTCATGCCATTTTCTCTTTAAAAAATATAATTCTAGTTTCGGAGGAAAAGTAGATTACTTGAACCACATGTTAAAAGCTAGCTATCATATAGCAACATCACGTTATTTTTTTATTGATGATTACTACTTTCCCGTTTATGCGATTACTCCTCGTAAGGGATCAGAGGTCGTTCAGTTTTGGCATGCAGCAGGGGCATTTAAAAAATTCGGATACAGTACAATTGATAAACAATTTGGTCCGAGCGAAGCATATTTAAAGCATCTGAAGATACACTCAAATTATTCAAAGGCAATTGTAAGTTCCTCTGAAGTCATTCCGTTTTATGCGGAAGCTTTTGATATGCCTAAAGAGCAGGTACTACCATTAGGCTTGCCTAGAACAGATTATTTCTTTGATACGGACGAACATATTGAAACTAGAAATAGATTCTTTGAGGAATATCCAGAACTTATTGGTAAAAAGATTATGTTATATGCCCCAACGTTTCGTGGGAAAAGTCATTATCAGAGTTCGTTTAAAGCGCCAATTGATTTTGAAGCATTGAAGAAGAAGCTAGGAAATCAGTATGTTGTTTTGGTTAAACTTCACCCTTATATGAAATCGATTGACGTAAGCGATGAAGTTCAAGACTTTGTATACCATATTAAAGACAATTTTGATACACAGGAATTGATGACAATCTCAGATTTGTTGGTTACAGATTATTCATCAGTTGTGTTTGATTATAGTATTCTTTTGAAACCAATTGCATTTTTAGCAGATGATTTGGAATCCTATTTAGAAGAAAGAGATTTTTATTACGAATTCCATACCTTTATTCCAGGGCCATTTTTTGAGCAAACAGACGAGTTTGCTGACTGGGTAGAGAAAGGTGATTTCGATCTAAATAAGGTTACAACCTTTAGAGAACGCTTCTTTGATGTGAATGACGGGCAAGCAAGTAAGCGAATTGTTCAGGCTCTATTATCGACAGAGGCAAGTGTTGCTGAACAGCAAAAATTAACAAAAATGAGTTCTTAGGTAAGAGGGTTACTACAATCCTCTTTTCCTATTACATACCTATAAATGGAGGAGCTTAAATGAGTAGTACGGAAAAACGACCTAAACGATTAAATTGGAAAGAAAGATCGTTTGAAGTCAAAATGACCACCAAAACAGATAAACATAAAAATAATGAAGTGATACAAAGTAATGCTCCCGTGGAAAATGCTCCTAAACGTGAATTAGTATTGGACGCAGCTGGTACACTACCTCCTGAGAATTACATCCCACGTCGAAAAGTTACAAAGTTAAAATGGAATGGACCAATTTTTGAGATACAAGGATATTACTATCTTGAGAATCTACCTTTATTAAATGATGATATGGTGAAAAAGTCACTGGTTCTTATTAATGCAAGCGGCGAAAAAACTGAATTCCCACTCAAAGATAAGAATATTCGTCAGTTAAAAATTGATAAAGAACACGGTGTTGATGATTTGTATTTGTGGTCTGGTTTCCAAGGGAAGTATAACCTTGCCACTGACACTAGTGATGGTAAGCCACTTCCTGCAGGTACATATACTGTTTATTTAAAACTTGAAGTCTATGTTAGTACACGTAAAAAATATGAGCAATTATTCTCCTTAGGGAATATAAATGAATTTCTTAATGACGGCTTTTATTCAACTAAGATGGAGTACTTTTCAGCCAAGCGAGAAATGAAGTTCAATCTTTTAGCCACTTATGATGAAGGTGTTAAAACATTAAAAATTAAGTCGACTAAATTAAAAGACTTTAATCCTGCCGAATTAACAGCTGATGCGAGTAGGAAAAAAGGGTTGTTTTATCGTTTCTTCAAAAAGTATGGATTTAAGCTTTTCTACATGTTTTTTACTCTTTTCCCATTACAGACTAAAAAGGTGTTATTTGCATCCGATAGTCGAACCGATATGAGTGGGAACTTTGAATTTGTATTTGCAGAAATGCAGCGACGTGATTTAGATTTTGATTATCACTTTAGTTTGAGGAAAACGATTTTAGAAGAAAAATCATATAAAGAGATGATTGAGTTGGCTTATCATCTAGCTACATCTAAATTTATTGTATTAGACGACTTTTACCCAATGGTCTATCCATTAAGAATTCGTGCAAATGCTGAGCTTGTTCAATTATGGCACGCGGTTGGCGCATTTAAAACGTTCGGATATAGCCGTATTGGTCGACCAGGTGGTCCATCGCCATTATCGAAAAACCATCGAAATTATACAAAGGCCATCGTGAGTTCTAAAAATGTGGCAAAGCACTATGCCGAAGGCTTTGGAATTGATATTGGTCATATTGTTCCTACCGGTATTCCTAGAACTGATATATTCTTTGATCAGGATTATCAAAACCGAGTAAAAAATGACCTTTATGAACAATTTCCTTACTTAAAGGATAAGAAAGTAATCATGTTCGCCCCAACATTTAGAGGGAACGGTCAGCAGTCTGCACATTATCCGATGGAAGTCCTTGACCTAGACAAGCTTTATAAGAAGTTTAAGGATGAGTATGTTTTTCTATTTAAGGTTCACCCATTTGTGAAAAATGACTGGAGTATTCCTTACCAATATAGTGACTTCTTCTATGATTTTTCAGAGTACAGAGAAATCAATGATTTATTGTTTGTTACTGATGTCTTGATTACTGATTATTCTTCTGTTTGCTTTGAATTTGCTTTATTAAATAAACCAATGGTCTTCTTTGCCTTTGATGTGGCAGAGTATGTTCAAGAGCGAGACTTTTATTATGATTATCATTCCTTTATCCCTGGTCCACTTGTACGTTCAACAGGTGAATTAATTAAAACAATCGAGACAGGTAACTTTAAAATGGAAAAAATCCATCCTTTTGTTAATTATTTCTTTGAAAATACAGATGGTAAATCAAGCGCTAGAGTGGTTGACCAAATATTTTTAGAGCAACAAGGCAATGATGAAAACTTGAAGTAGAAGGGATGATTAAACTGTTCCCGAAGAATTCAAACTATTATTTTATTCCAAATATCATTGAAGGCTATGGTGGGCTTCCGCAAGCGATGCTTTATAGAGCTGACATGTTTCGTGAGTTTGCTCATATAGATGTTACCATTTTAACCTTTAACTTTGATCCAACTATCAATTACTTTACAAATACAGTAATAAACCAAGAGCGATATAAGTCACTTTCAATCTTGAATATGTATGATTTTCTAAAAGGGGAGAACCAGCATATTGTTCAAGAGCCAATTGAACGCCCTTTTGCAGAAGATGGATATACAATTGAAAGACTTGAAGAGGAAAATGCCTTCCGTTTCCTTAAAGATGGATTGCTAGAGAAAATCAAAAGCTTTGATCCAAGTAATCAACGATTACTATCTATACAATATTTCAATGAGAAGCAAGTATGTATTAAAAGAGAAGATGTTGATGAATATGGAAGAATAACTAGAACAACGGATTTTGAACAGGATCAGGGAGTACCTACTCAAGAATTTTATTATGATGAGCTAGGTCACTGTTATTTGCGGAAATTGTATACCGAGAAAAATGGAAAAGGTAAGATTGATCAAATTCAATGGTTTGATAGGAACGGCCATGTGAAAGAAATTTTCTCAACTGAGGAGGAACTTCAGGCGTATTGGATCGATTTCTTAACTGAAAAACCGATCAATCATTTCTTAATTGTAGACGGACGATACCTTGACCATGCAGTTCTTAGTATTAAGAAGGAAAATGTTTATTCAATCTTTGTGACACATAGTACTCACCTTAGAGCGCCATACCATTTTGATTCTGTTCTACGTTTAGGTAATCGACCAGTACTAAAGAATCCAGGAAAGCCTGATGGAATCGTCTTCTTTACTGAAGCTCAAAAAGCAGACGTTGTAAGACGAGTCGGTGAACGAAATACTTATTTCGTCATACCACATGCATACAAAGGTCCTACTACCTTGCCTGACTTCTCTAAAAGAGATGTAAAAAAAGCTGTGGTAGTTGCGAGATACCACAAGGAAAAGCAGGTTGATCATGCTATTAAAGCATTTAGAACAGTCGTTGATGAGATCCCTGATGCGCAATTAGATTTATACGGGTTTGGGGATGAGTTAATTCCTTTACAAGAGTTAATTGATTCCTTGAACCTTACGGAAAATGTATTCTTAAAAGGGATGATTGATTACTCAGGCGAGGCATTCGAGGATGCGAGTTTCTCTGTGTTAACTAGTAAGTATGAAGGCTTTGGCCTTGTCATTCTTGAAAGTCTGGCTCATGGTTGCCCAGTAGTTAGTTATGATATTAAATATGGTCCAAGTGACATGATAACTAATGGTGTTAATGGCTATTTAGTTAAAAAAGATGATATAGAGGAATTAGCCGCTCAAATGATTCAATTGTTTAAAGATCCTAATCTTGTTGAACAAATGAGCTTACAGGCCTTTAAAGTGGCACAGAAATTTGATGAACCTACTTTTGTTAAAAAATGGAAACTTCTATTTGACACAATTATCGAACAAAAGCCACGGCGAAACCAGTTATCAGGTTTTGAGTTTAACCTTAACAAGTCGGACTGGTTGGAACGGCCTTTGGGAACATATGGGGTTGAAGGGAAATTGTCCTTAGTAGGCAACTATCCAAAAACAACCTTGAGCGAAATGGAGATTTTTTGGAAAGTTGAAGAAAGAGAAACAAGGGAGCAATTCTTCGTCAAACCTACAATGATTCCCGTTTCAAAGAAAGAATGGCGTGTTCACGGAGTATTTCCGGTATTTAATCTATATCATAACCTGAGCAACCTACCAGTAGGAACGTGGGATATCAGCTTAATACTAAAGTGGAATAATGCCTTTTTTGAAAAAAGAATTGGCTACCAAAAATCAGCGGAAGCTGCAAAGGAAAAAGCTGAAATTAAATCTAAGTATGTGTTTGAACCATATTATACAAAGCCATATGGAAACTTATCGTTTAGAGTCAAATAGTATTAATACTACTCTCATTATTGGTGAATTAGAAAGGAATACAGCATGCTTAACAAAAAAGCAGTTATGAATCTTTCGTTTGTTGATTCAAGCCTCGACCAGTTCGTTAAAGAGCTTGAACACTATATTGACACCTCGACAAAAGCACATGTTGTTACGGCGAATCCAGAAATCATCATGTATGGTGAGAAAGATCCTTCATATAAAAAAATCCTAGAGCAAGCTGAGTTTATGACGCCTGATGGAATTGGTGTAGTCATTGCATCAAAGATTCTTGGTGACCATCTCCAAGAACGAATTGCTGGCTTTGATGTAATGGAGCGGTTGCTACAATTATCAAGTGAGAAGCAGTATAAGCTTTATTTTATAGGAGCATCACAAGATGTGATTGAAACAGCTGTAGGGAATATGAAAAGAAAATATCCTTCTCTTTCAGTGGTTGGTTATCATAATGGATATTTTGATTGGGATGATAATGTTTTAGTAGAAACAATTGCTGAAAGCAAGCCAGACATTATATTTGTAGGACTAGGTTTCCCAAAGCAAGAGCAGTGGATTTCGAAATCTATCGATTCTTTTAACAAAGGAATCTTTATTGGTGTTGGCGGGAGCTTCGATGTTTGGGCTGGAAAAGTAAAGCGAGCTCCAATAGTATGGCAGAAGCTGAATATCGAGTGGCTCTATCGCTTAGTTAATCAGCCAACAAGATGGAGAAGGATGCTTGTATTGCCACAATTTTTGATTAAGATTATTGGAATTCGGATGTTAAAAAAGTAAATTATTAGGGCTGTCTAAAAGTCATTGTTGTGAAATGTGACATTTAGACAGCCTTTTTTAATTGGTTGAGTTCGGCTTAGAACTCTTGCGAGGGGGGAGGGAGTGGAGGTTCAGTGCTTGGACACCTTGGAGAAACTCCGATCAATTCAGAAGTCTATCCTGAAAATAACCTAGGTTGTGGAGTTCCATGGGCTGCGATCCACTTGCTTTCCGCGGGGTGGTCCGTGAGCCTCCTCGTCGCCAGGGGCGGGCTTCTGCGGGGTCTCACGAGACCACTGGATCCCGCAGGAGTCAAGTGGCTCTCCGCTCATTCCACACTAAGTCCAACAACATTTTCATTCTCTATGGTGCGAATTTTTTGTAGCATTGGGGTCTTCTGAAAACAACTTAGATAAGCGGTTAGAAAGGGAACCACAGGGGTGTCTGATTCCCTTTTTGATGCCAAAAGCCTTGGAGAGGGAATCAAAGAGTGTGTCTGATTCCCTTTTTGAAGCCAAAAGCCTTGGAAAGGGAATCAAAGAGTGTTTCTGATTCCTTTTCTGATGCCAGAAGCCTGAGAAAGGGAATCAAAGAGTGTGTCTGATTCCTTTTCTGATGCCAGAAGCCTGAGAAAGGGAATCAAAGAGTGTGTCTGATTCCTTTTCTGATGCCAAAAGCCTTGGAAAGGGAATCAAAGAGTGTGTTTGATTCCTTTACTCAAGCCAAAAGCCTTAATAAGGGCATCAAAGTTTTTTGGTTATTACAAATAACACCTAAATGTATAACATGAGACGTCCTGATTGTAATCGGCGCACTGTTTCTGCTGGGGCTCACAAGACCGCTTAGATCCAGCTGGAGTCGAGTGAACCTTCGCCCATTTCCAATAATAGTTTTTGTCCTCTATCGTGCGAATAAATCACGTCTTTTAAAATTCTCCTTATTGTGGAAGAATCGACCAATAATTCTGAGCCAATCGTAGATAATAAGGGTTAAAAACATGAGGGGGGATTTGATGAGGTATTTAAAATTCCTTATTGCATGTATAGTATTTTTACAAATGAACGCACTTACCTATGCAACTGATTCTATAGAAGAAGGAAATCTCCCGGTAATAATCGCTCATCGCGGCGCATCTGGAAGCTATCCTGAGAATACATTAGTGGCATATCAGAAAGCGATAGAAGCTGGAGCAGACTATCTAGAAATAGATTTACAAATGACGCAGGATGGACATTTAGTAACCATTCATGATCAAACAGTTAATGACACGACTAATGGAACTGGAAAAGTTAGTAGCTTTAGCTTAAATGATTTACAAAAGCTAGATGCAGGTTCATGGCTTGATAAACAGTATAAAGGCGTAAAGATACCAACATTAGCTGAAGTGTTTAGGACATTTGGAAACTCCGCCCAATATTATATAGAAGTTAAAAAGCCAAATGCCTACATAAACATGGAAGAAAAGCTAATAGAAGAGATCAGAAATAACAAAATAAACTTAGAAAATATCATTATTCAATCATTTGAGCTGAAAAGCCTTGAAAAAATACATAAATTAGAACCAAGCATAAAGCTTGTGATGCTTTATTGGAAGAAAAATAAAATACCTACCAATGACTGCCCTAAGCTTAAGCAGTTAGCGTACGCAGTTGGAATGAATCATGATAGAGTGACGGCAGACATGGTCAAACAAGTACATGAACAGGGTCTACGGCTCCATGTATATACCGCAAATGATGATGAAGAGATTGATGCTGCTTTAAAATCCGGAGTTGATGGAATTTTTACTAACTATCCGGAAAAGTATAATCGAGATCTTCTATTCATGTTATTTAGATAAAAATAAATAAGTAAGTAAAAATAGTATGAAGCACACAATTTAAAATTGTACCATAGCCAGTCGCCAAAAAGCTGCTGATTCCCTCAGCTAAGATCACGAGGGTACGAACTTACGGTTGGGAGATCGGCTTAAGCACCAGAACTCATAAATAGACGGAAATATGAGACTGTCGATTAATAGGGTAAGCAAATTTAGTTAAGTTGAATTTCTCAAATAATAGACCTATTTGGCTTGATTTTATGTATATTCCACCTGTTTTTACGCATTATTTGCTTTAATTTAACCAAGTTGTTCATGTTTTTAAACGAGATGGTGAGTTAATCGACAGTCTCAATATTCCACTTAATTAGTAATTAATATGAAAAAAAGCTGATATAGACGGAGAAATTACTCCTATTGACTTGAAAGACTAGAAAATGGGAGATTTTACTGTGCATAAGCGGAAAAACTCCCCTAATTTCCCCCGAAACAAGCTCCATTCTGCATGTAACCGTAAAATCTCCGCTTATATTACTTTAGCTGCTTCTCCGATTAGGACAAGGCATCTTATTTAGAAGATTACGATGAACCGTATTACCTGTGAGTGAGGTTTTATTCAAAGTAGGTTCCAGATAGAGAAACTCAGGTGCCATTACGACTGTCATTGCGCGGAACAATTTTTTAAAAAGCACCTCAAAAGGAGCGGTTTAGGAATATAGTGTGGCTTTTTTCTGTTTAGGTGTTTACCTTTTTAAATGTTAAGGTATTGTTAAGGTTTAATATTTATTATTTTATTCAGGAATATGAAACTAAATTGCCACTAATACGTCTAATAATTGGGACTGTAAAAAAATACTGTTTAAGTATCTATCTTGTTGTGGTATTATCACTTGTAGTGTATTAAAAATGTAAATGTTAAAAGCGACAAAAAATTACCAAACATTTACGAATAAATATTAAGTAGTATTCTAAGTAGAAAAATATAGAATCGGATACAGTAAGGTTGAGGAGGATTTTTACATGCTTGATGTAATGCTTTATGTAACATTAGTTATATGTTTTGTAGCTTCGATCCTCGTTACACCACTTGTAAAAAAGTTGGCGTTAAAAATTGGAGCAACAGATCAACCAAATAATCGAAAAGTACATCAAACAGTGATGCCTCGACTTGGTGGATTAGCAATCTTTATAAGTTATGTGATTGGTTTTATTATATTAATGCCTGAAAGCCCATATAAATATCCAATTCTTATTGGAAGTTTTATTATTGTGATCACAGGTATGATTGATGATATGTTCGATATAGCAGCTAGATGGAAACTGCTTGGTCAGGTCATTGCAGCATTAGTGGTTATCTTAAATGGAGTGGATATTGACTTCATTAACCTTCCGTTTGGTGGACAAATTGAGTTTGGAATGTTTACAATTCCTTTAACGATATTATGGATTGTTGGAATTACGAACGCAATTAACCTGATAGATGGCCTTGATGGTCTTGCTGCAGGAGTATCGTCTATTGCACTAATTACCATTTCAGGAATGGCGATTATCATGGGTAATAGCTTTGTTGTAGCGATGGGCTTTATTTTATTAGGAAGTACACTTGGATTTTTAATTTATAATTTCCACCCAGCGAAAATTTTCATGGGTGATACAGGGGCTTTATTCTTAGGTTATATGATTGCAGTGTTATCATTATTAGGATTTAAAAATGTAGCTGTTATTTCATTCATTGTGCCAATCATTATTTTAGGCGTTCCGATTTCTGATACGATCTTTGCGATTATTCGTCGAGTTGTTCATAAGCAGCCAATTGGTGCACCTGACAAGTCTCACTTGCATCACTGTTTATTGCGCCTGGGTTATGGTCACAAGAAGACAGTCCTGATTATCTATTGCATAAGCGCATTATTCGGAGTAATTGCTGTTGTGTTCTCTCAAGCAACAACATGGGGATCATTAATGGTTGTATTTGCTCTGTTACTAGTGATTGAATTAGTGGTTGAAAAAATTGAGCTTGTCGGAGAACAATATAAGCCAATTATTAAAATAGTACGAGGCATACGTGGAATCCGCTATTCGTACGGCAAAAAGTAACCTGGAGATTGCTCTCCAGGTTATTTTTTTAGGCTCCTCTCAAAGTTGTTCGAAGTCGCCCAAGGTTCGGACAGCTTTTGTTCGAAGGCTCATGAAGTTGTCCGAAGTCGCTTAAGGTTCGGACAAATTTTGCTTGATGGCCCTCGAAGTTGTCCGAAGAGGGCAAAGGTTCGGACAGCTTTAGCTCGAAGGCCCTCGAAGTTGTCCGAAGTCGCTCAAGGTTCAGACAGCTTAAGCTTGAAGGCCCTCGAAGTTGTCCGAAGATGCCCAAGGTTCGGACAGCTTTTGCTCAATGGCCCTTGAAGTTATCCGAAGAGGGCAAAGGTTCGGACAGCTTTAGCTTGATGGCCCTCGAAGTTGTCCGAAGTCGCTCAAGGTTCGGACAGCTTTTGCTTGAAGGCCCTCGAAGTTGTCCGAAGAGGCCCAAGGTTCGGACAGCTTTTGCTCGAAGGCTCATGAAGTTGTCCGAAGTCGTCCAAGGTTCGGACAGCTTTTGTTCGAAGGCTCATGAAGTTGTCCGAAGTTGCTCAAGGTTCGGACAGCTTTAGCTTGATGGCCCTCGAAGTTGTCCGAAGAGGGCAAAGGTTCGGACAGCTTTAGCTCGAAGGCCCTCGAAGTTGTCCGAAGTCGCTCAAGGTTCGGACAGCTTAAGCTTGAAGGCCCTCGAAGTTGTCCGAAGATGCCCAAGGTTCGGACAGCTTTTGCTCAATGGCCCTTGAAGTTATCCGAAGTCGTCCAAGGTTCGGACAGCTTTAGCTTGATGGCCCTCGAAGTTGTCCGAAGAGGCCCAAGGTTCGGACAGCTTTTGCTCGAAGGCTCATGAAGTTGTCCGAAGTCGCCCAAGGTTCGGACAGCTTTTGCTCGGAGGCTCATGAAGTTGTCCGAAGTCGTCCAAGGTTCGGACAGCTTTTGCTCGAAGGCTCATGAAGTTGTCCGAAGTGGTTCAAGGTTCGGACAGCTTAAGCTCAACCACAATCGAAGTTGTCCGAAGTTGCTCAAGGCCCCAGCTTTTTTTATCATTGTCCATGGGTTTACCACAGCCTTACATCACATCTAATCAACATCACGAGATTTTCCCCCCACAAAAAAAGACGCATTCCCAACCCCTAAACGGGGAGGATAAGCGCCTTTTATCATGATATTATTGGTTCTGGTTTTCAGTCTCTAATTCATCTTCACTATTAACAAGTGAACTTTCATTTCTTTCACCTAAGGAATTTAAGCGAAGGTGATTTTGGAATGTAGAAGAGATTTCTTCTAGATTTGCCTGATCAAGCTGGTAATAATACGTTGGAGTCCAAAGGTCGGCACCTTGTAAATGGAACGACTCAATTTGTAGCTTTGACCCTTCTGTAGCATAATCATGTAATGCAATTAATTCGCCGAACTTAAAGTTAGTTGTAATATTGTCTCCTAATGCGTCAATGACACCACCGTACTTAGAAACAGATGCAACAGACGCAGCACGTTGGATGATTGCTTGAAGAACTAGCTGTTGTCTTTTGCCACGTTCAATATCATTATCTATTTTTCGTGTTCTTGATAATGCTAATGCTTCTTCACCGTTTAACAGCTGAAAACCTTCCTCAAGTTGAATGGCATTTTTACGATCTTGGCTATCCATTTCACTGAAAGAGACAGGAACATCTACATAAACACCATCAAGTGCTTCAACAACATCAATAAAGGCTTCGAAATTCAGTTTCACAAAGTAATCAACCGGGATATCAAACAATTCTTCAACTGTTTCGATGGTGCTTTCTGCACCGTTATAGTAGGCATGGTTGATTTTATCTTCTTTACCCATTGAAGGAATATAAACAAGAGAATCTCTAGGAATACTCACCATCTTAACTGACTTTTCTTGCTCATTTAATGTTGCAAGAATTAAAGCATCTGTTCTGGTTGCTGTACCAAGCTCACGCTTAGCACTATCGTCGACTCCCATGAATAGAATAGATATATTGTCATGTTTTGGATTAACTGCTATTTCACGTTTTTCTGACTTTTCCCCACGTTCAAGTGTTTCTTGTGACGTTTCTGCAGCAGACGCAGCTTTATTGAACAAATAGGTTGCATATGTTGCGATACCAAGTCCTATTAGTAAAAAGGGAACCATAATCCAAAGCATCACACGTTTACGGCGCTTCTTTTTCAAGTATTGTTGCCTTTGATTATTTTTCATTCAAATTTCTCCTCAGAAATATAGTTTTTCTCTCTATACATTATTTTTAGACGATTATATTTTGTGTTTGTTACATTCTTATACATTTTCGCTTTTTAGTAAAAGCTCTATATGTCATGTTCTAAGTAAACGGTATCGCCCATGGTCATCTTGCTTTTACCATTCGTTAACTCTGTCATCCAATCCATAAACGCTTCGGTCTCTGCTTCCTCAACATACGTATCAACCTTCACATCATCAAGGTAGTGAATGTCTTTTAATTCGTATTTAGAAGATCTAAGCTCATTTTCAACCTTGCCGAGCCATGTATAGTCTATTGTTGTATGAATGATCCGCATCAGCTTGCGTTCAACAATACCAGTAGCCTGTAAGCCCTCAGAAGTTGACTTGCCATATGCACGAATTAGCCCGCCAGCACCTAATTTTATCCCACCAAAATAGCGTGTAACTACGACAACTGTGTCTTTTAGCCGCTTCTTCTTTAGCACCTCGAGAATTGGAACCCCAGCAGTACCACTTGGTTCACCATCATCATTGGCTTTTTGGATTTGATCATTTTCTCCGATAAGATAGGCAGAGCAATTGTGGTTCGCAGAATGATGCATTTTTTTTATTTGTTGAATAAAGCTTTGTGCTTCTTCTTCTGTATTTACCCGAGAAATATATGCAATAAAACGAGATTTTTGTATATTTAGTTCATGTTCTCCATAACCTTTTACGGTATAATAGGAAGAAAGCATCGAAAATACACCTCCAATATGCAGGGAAATGTAAAAAATTACATATCACAAGAATTATCCATTCCCCTATTATAAAACGACATAATTTTTACAGCAATCATTTGTTTTTGCTATAACAAGAATAAATTGTAAATAATAGGAGAAATAACTGTTATTATTGTCTATAAATACAAAGAAATTGTTCAAGCCTGACGACTATATACCATTATACGCAACATGAATTTACATATGAGTAACAAAATACATCAAATTCTGACTGGAAGTGGAAATAATGCCTACAAAAAGAATGATTGACATAAAGATGGTTGATAAGATTGTCGAAAAAATGGTACAAACTGTGGATCATAGCAAGGATGAAATTTTTCAAATAGGTGAGCATTCACGTCAAGAATTTGAAGCATTAGCAGATGAGTTGAAGGAAATTAAGCAACAAGTTATTTCTGTCATAAGTGAAGGAGATAAATTAGAAGTACAGTCTCGGTTTGCGCGTAACCGTTTATCGGAGGTAAGCAGTAATTTTAATGAATTTACTGAAGACCAAATCCGTGAAGCTTATGAAAAAGCACATGCATTACAAATTCAATATACGATGATTCAACAAAAGGAAAAGCAACTGAGAGAACGACGGGATGATATAGAAAGACGTTTGATTGGGGTTAGAGAAACGATTGATCGAGCCGATCATTTAGTTAGTCAGATTTCTGTTGTTTTGAATTATCTAAATAGTGATATCAGACAAATGGGTGAAATTATTGAAAGTGCGAAGCAAAAACAAGAATTTGGCCTAAAGATCATTGAAGCTCAGGAAGAAGAAAGAAAGCGACTTTCCCGTGAGATACATGATGGACCAGCGCAAATGCTTGCCAATGTAATGATGCGTTCTCAGCTCATTGATAAGGTGTTTCGTGAAAGAGGTTCAGAGGAAGCAATGAAGGAAATATCCGACTTAAGAACCATGGTTCGTTCTGCGTTGTATGAAGTTCGGCGGATCATCTATGACCTAAGACCGATGGCGCTTGATGATTTAGGATTAGTTCCTACCCTCAAAAAATACTTAGAGACAATCGAAGAGTATAACAATAGTACTAAAATCATATTTGTAAATTTAGGATTAGAGAAAAGATTATTATTAAAATATGAGGTAGCTTTGTTCAGGTTGGTTCAAGAGGCTGTTCAAAATGCACTAAAACATGCCAATGCAAAAGAAATTTTTGTGAAAATTCAAATTGCAAAAACGAATGTTACAGTTATAATCAAGGATAATGGCAGAGGCTTTGATGTCAATGAAAAGAAAGAGAAGTCGTTTGGACTGATGGGGATGAGAGAGCGCGTGGAGCTTTTAGAAGGACATATGACCATTGACACAAACATTGGCGGAGGGACGATCATTATGATTCAGGTTCCTATACAAGATTGATGAAAATATTACCAAAGACATATTGACGAGCATTTAATGAATTGTCAGAATAAAAAGGGGAGGCGTTTGGATGAAAACGACTATTGTTATTATTGATGATCATCAATTATTCCGTGAAGGAGTAAAACGAATTTTAGATTTTGAAGCGAGCTTTGAAGTGATTGCTGAAGGTGATGACGGGGAAGAAGCGTTAGAACTAATCGAAGAGCATAAGCCTGATGTGGTTATTATGGACATCAACATGCCTCAAACAAATGGAATTGAAGCAACTAGAAGATTGATTGAGGCCAATCCAGAAACCAAAGTTATTATTCTATCAATTCATGATGATGAGAGCTATGTAACACACGCCTTAAAGACAGGTGCTAGCGGGTATTTATTGAAGGAAATGGATGCCGATTCTTTAGTTGAGGCAGTTAAGGTGGTTGCAGATGGTGGTTCATATCTTCATCCAAAGGTCACACATAATTTAGTGAAGGAATATCGCCGCCTGATTCAAAATGGACAAGCTACTGCAGTAGCGGTTGCAGAGCCGGAAATTAGAAGACCCCTGCATATTTTAACTCGACGTGAATGCGAAGTCCTTCAGCTTCTAGCAGATGGAAAAAGCAATCGTGGGGTTGGAGATGCACTATATATTAGTGAAAAAACGGTCAAAAATCATGTGAGTAACATTCTTCAAAAGATGAACGTAAATGATCGGACACAAGCAGTTGTTGTTGCAATCAAAAATGGCTGGGTGTTAGTCAAATAATCATATATTCTAGTATAATATGAATATTTTTAAAAATAGGACAGAGTCTAATCTGTGCTATTTTTTTATATATATTAAACATTTCATTAATTAGACGATTAATATATAGGAGAGCGGAAGGGATTATTTTTATGAGTGAAAGTAACAATAGTAAACAAGTGTTAATGTTAATCTAGAAATGAAATACAAAATGGAGTAAGAGGGAAATATCATTGAACAGATATGAAATGACTATAGCAACGACAGATGATATTGTGCAAGGAATGAATCGAACAAAGCAACTTGCTCGGGAACGTGGATTTTCTGAAAATATCGTAATGAAGCTTCAACTAGTAACCGAGGAAGCATCAACTAACGCGTATGAATACTGTGCAAAACACGGGTTAGACTCACACATCGTTATTTGGAATATAACGAATTCTACATTTGAACTGATTGTAAGGCAAAAAGGATCAGTGTTTCCGATTGTGCAGGAAAATGACCTTAAATCAGGGATGCGAGGTCGTGGCCTCAAGCTAATTGTATCTTTAATGGATCAGGTTGAAGTTAGAGAACAAGGAGAGTTTATTGAGCTTTATATGAAAAAGGAAAAGGAGAACGGCGTGTGACTTGGTATAAAAAAGATGAGATGGATATTTTAGAGACAGAAAAAGAAATAACGATTAAGAATATTGATTCTTTTCGTGTTGAAACTCAAGCATTTTTACAACAAGCAGGAAAAAACCTCGTGCTTAGTTTAGAACATGTAACGTATTTGAATAGCTCTGCTCTTGGAGTGATTGCAGATGCTTCGTTAAAAGCTAAGCAATTACAAAAAGAGCTTGTCGTCACTGGTGTAAGTGACGATCTAGCTGAGATATTTAAAATCGCTAAATTTGATACATTCATGGAGTTTCTCCCTAACTTACAAGAAGCAAAACAGTATTTTTTATCAAAGTAATGTGGCTAAAAAAATCAGATAAAAATTAGAATTTTATAAACATTAGTCGAGAAGTGTCGATATTATGAATAAGGTAAAAAGTAACGAGGATTTTGAGGTGGTTTGGTTGAATGTTACTAAAGACCTGCTTAAAGAGTTATTTCAAGCGTATTATTCACTATTAAAATGTGATTTGATGTTGATTGACAGTTTCGGAAACGTCATTGTAAAGCACAAGGAAGATGCGGAAATTTTGTTGATGGATGACGAACAGAGTGTTAAACAGCTGACTGCACATGTAAATAATTTAAAAAAGCCGACTGTTATCCATGTAGAAACTAGTCGAAACACTGGTTCAAACTATATTGTTTCGCCTCTATTAATAACAGGAGATGATAATCAGCATCTTATTGTCGCAGGTCCGTTTGAATTTAATCGTGAAATCAATTTTACCGAGATCATGTTCAAGGTGGAGAATCTAACGAGTGTTTCCCATTGCTTACTTGCGAATCGTGTAAATCGAAGTAATGTTAAGGATAGATATGATACTGTTAATGAATTAATGAATCATGATTTTGCTAAAGAACACGAAGATCATATTCTACTAACGTTATTAGAAGAGTGTAGAACTACTCTTTACCGGTTCGATTTTATTGGGGTAGCGAAGAAGGTAGATGGTCATCTATTTGAGATTGCTCATATGTTAGGTCAAGAAGCTTCTACACTTGAAGGAGAAAGATTTTATGTAGGCGAAGGATTCCTAGGACAAGTTGCTGCCGAAGGAACATGTTTAAGATGGGAGCACATCAAACACTCCCCAAGAGCAGGGGTTTTTACTAAGCATGGAATATATCCGGACCACCTTTTCGCATTACCCTTGAATGCCCCCCATTATGAAGGAATTGTATTTGGTGGAAAATATGATGGTAAAGGTATAGAGGAAGATGACCTACATGTAGTAAAAGATTATGTTAATTATATTGTTTTGTGTGAAAGTGTATATTCTAATATTCGTGATCAACACACCAAGAGTCACTATTATCAATTACTTGTCGACTTTCTGGTGCTCATGATTCATACAAAAAATCCACAAAGTATTATTCATAAATTATTGGATACCTGTATCTCTTCAAAGTTAATTTCATCCGTTTGCTTAACGACTAGAGACGGACAATTTTTCGCACGTGGCTATGTGGAAGAAATTGAATGCCATCACTTACAATTTACACAACAACGTTTGCATAATTTGGTTAGCAACTTAGAAGCTGTTACAGTAGAAAGTGATACAAGGGTGATTCATAAAGTGCTTCACGGGGAAAATGAGGTTTTTGGAGTATTGACTTTTAAGTATATCAAGGAAATTGACGAAGTTTCAGAGCTCAACCACTTTTTTGATTTATTTGTTCCGATTGGAATTGATCGGATATTAATCAATGAAACAAATAGTCGAGAACCTCATGTTAATATCATGGAGCTTTTGTATGAAAATATCATAGAAATTGATCAAAGTAAATTTCAGTTCATTAAACAAATCGAAGAGCGTACTCTAGCATTTGCTACGTTTATTGAATTAAATAGTGAACAAAAATATCAGCTTCAATGGGCGTCGAGACTAAGTAGTTATCAATCAAAGTTTCTAAAGAGTAAGCTACCTAGTACCGAGATTGAGATTGTAGCAATTATTTCTGAAACAGAAAATCTGGCTAATCGAATTCATAGTCAGTATAAAATCGAAAGTCAGATTTTGAGTATGGTTAGAAGAAGTGTACAAGGAATTAGTTTTGAAGATGACCCGTCACTGTCAAAAGAGTTAATTGCAAAATATCTTGAATTTTACAATCAGCAAAGAGATTCTCTTTTTACAAAAGAGCCAATCATTGATCAACAAGTGATTGAAAATATCAAAGATATAAAAAGTGTAATTGAACAACTGCCTTTAACGGTTAGGGAGCAGCAGGTACTATATTTAATTCTTGAGGGTTTAAATAACCAAGAGGTTGCCGAGGAATTGACGATAAGTACTCACACCGTAAAAAATCATTTAACAAATATTTTTAGAAAGCTTGATGTCGTTGATCGTGTTCAAGCGATGGCGAAAATATATAAAATAAAGTACCACTCATAAAGGCTTTTCAATTTACTAGCATAAAGCTTATGAGTGGACTGTTATGAATACTGGGAGGATGCAAGGAGTATGACTGTACACTCGATAAAAGAGCCTTCGTTTCAATTACTGCTTAAGGAAGTAGTTGATTCAATAAATAGCGTCATCCCAGCTCAACCGATTATTAACCACACACCATCGATTGAATCGGCTATTCCCATTGACTTAGGAGTTTCAGTCCATTTTACTGGTGATATGAAGGGGTTACTTTTTTTAAAAGGAGAAAAAGATACCTTTTCATCGATCGCAGAAATGCTGTATGGAATGAGACTAGATGGAGAAATGCTCACATCATTCACGGGTGAAGTAGGTAATATGATTGCAGGGACTCTTTCTACAAATTTAACTAAATTATCGTTAAAAACAGATATCACATCACCTGAGCTTTTTCAAAGCGACATCTTTAATGTTGCTCATCATGAACAAGCATTAGGTGTGGAGCTAACATATGATGCACATGGTGTTCAGTTAGATGTTATATTAATGGTTGTGTATTAAGCCTCTCTACGAATAAAAGAGAGGTTTTTATATGTATTAAAATTTTAACGGAGTTATGGTGTCTAGCTCCAGCGCCTAGCCCCTCGAGAGCTTCAGACCCCTCCGACGGAAGCAAGCTTCCTAGTCAGGGTCCTCCATCTCTTTTCGGGTCTGATCAAGGCGCTTCCGCTTTTCAGGTAGATTTTGTGAACAAAAGGGTGCAAATTTTTCATTCTTGTTTTAAAATGAAACTAACAAGTTGTGGATGATTTTATGTGTCTAAGACAAACTAGTCTTAAAACTAGAAAAAGTGACATAAAGTATATCGAAACAAACTTTAAAATAAGGATGGTTAACGCATATATGAAAACGGCAATTGTAACTGACAGTACAGCTTACATACCGAAACAAATACGAGAGCAATTACATATAAACATGATTCCACTTAGTGTTATTTTTGGGCAAGAAACATATGCGGAAGAAGTAGAAATCACCGCAGAACAGTTTTATGAGGAAGTAAAAACAAAACCAAACCTACCAACCACTTCACAGCCACCCATTGGTGAGTTTGTTGAGCTATTTGAAAACTTAGCAAAAGATTATGATGCTGTCGTTTGTATTCATCTATCAAGTGGGATCAGTGGAACCTATCAAGGAGCAGTTGCAGCCGGAGAAATGGTAGAGGGAATCAAGGTGTATGCGTTTGATTCTGAAATCAGCGCAATCATTCAAGGGTTTTATGTGCTTGAAGCTGCTGAGATGGCCAATGATTATAAATCACCTGAAGAAATTATGGACAGACTTCAAGAAATGAAAAAATCGATCCGTGCTTATATCATGGTGGATGATTTATCACATCTTCAACGAGGAGGACGTTTAAGCGGAGCTCAGGCGTTTGTGGGGAGCTTACTTCAAGTGAAACCAGTCTTACATTTCGTTGATAAGGTCATTGTTCCATTTGAAAAAATAAGAACTCGTAAAAAGGCACTAAATCGAATTTTTGAATTGTTTGCTGAAGATGCCAACAAAGGTGTACCAATGGTCGCATCGATTATTCATGCGAATCGTCCCGAAGAAGCAGAGCAACTAGTAGCTGAAATGAGTGAAAAATATCCTCATGTTGAATTTATTATCAGCTATTTTGGTCCTGTAATTGGCACTCATCTTGGTGAAGGTGCAATGGGGATGGGTTGGTATATAAAATAATGGTTTTACAGCGCTGCTTCGTTGCAGCGCTTTTCATATATCCTATTAAAAGGAGGATTTTCATGCGATTCTGTCAAAAGAACTCGTTACTTATTCCAGAAATGCTTCTAACAGATTTATCAAGTCAACAGCTATACCCGATTAGTTATTTTCCGCAGCTTGAACACTCGACAATCTACAATCCTCAGTTTCCCTTTTCAAAAGACCTTCAAACCCATCTCCAAGGAAAGCAATTACTTCTCGATGAAATTCCCTATTCAATTGAAATGTTACAATCGCATTATGAACAAGGATATATTAGCTACCGAGTGGGTGTTTCGTCTGGAAAGTCACTCACTTGTTATCGATGTGGCAATCATCAACTACAGTTGTTTGCAGCCTTCGATTGTGCGAGATGCAAGAGTAGGTGCTGGTATTGTCGGAAATGTATTATGATGGGGAGAGTTAGTCAGTGTACGCCATTAATATCATGGATTGGTCCAGAAAAGGAAATTCATCGTCCAGAACAAATTTTAAGCTGGAGTGGTCAATTATCTGAGGCTCAACGAGTAGCTTCTGATGAAGTCGTTACAGCCGTTAATTCACAGCAACAGATTTTAGTGTGGGCGGTATGTGGGGCGGGCAAAACGGAAGTGCTTTTTTCAGGAATTGAAACAGCCCTTGCTGCTGGTAAGCGGGTGTGTTTAGCCACACCTCGAACAGATGTCGTCATCGAGCTTGCTCCGAGAATTAAGGCCGCATTTCCAGGGATTGATGTGATTGCACTTTATGGAGGAAGTGAGGACCGACACAAATATGCTCCGATTACGTTAGCCACAACACATCAGCTGCTCCGTTTTTATCGTGCTTTTGATGTGATCATCATCGATGAAGTAGATGCCTTTCCATATTCCTCCGAACCGATGCTCGAATATGCGGTCGAGCAGGCGAAAAAGGAGATGTCCAGTACGATCTATTTATCAGCCACACCGAGTAAAGCATGGCAAAAGCAAGTACATCAAGGCAAACGACAGGCAATTAAAATCCCCGCACGCTACCACAAACACCCTTTACCGATTCCAACGTTGAAATGGTGTGGAAATTGGCAGAAGCTACTCCGGAAAAAGAAAATCCCTACAGTTGTTCTTCATTGGTTAAAATCCCACCTTGCTAGCAAGAAACAGGTTTTTCTATTTGTTCCTCATATTCAAGAAGCAGAGAAGTATGCAATGTTGTTAAAGCAACTAAATCAACGAATTGAAGCCGTGCATTCAGAGGATGTGCAACGAAAAGAAAAGGTTGCCGCTTTTAGGCGTGGTGAGATTCCTATATTGATTACAACAACCATTCTCGAACGGGGAGTGACCGTTCCTAATATTGATGTAGCAGTCCTCGGAGCAGAAGATGCCATTTTCACCGAAAGTGCGCTTGTCCAAATTAGTGGAAGAGTTGGAAGGAGTGCTGATTTTCCAACAGGAGAAATTCTCTTTTATCATTACGGCAAAACCGCTAGCATGATTGCTGCGAAAAAGCATATTGAACAGATGAACAAAGAAGGGCGAGCGCGAAATTTATTGAAAGGATGAAAATAAGTTATGGCTTATTGCACCATTTGTTTTGAACAGTATACCCATGAGTCGTGGAGTTCTTTATTTTTTATTGGAGAGCAGAGTTCATTATGTCAGGAATGTCGAGCCTCACTCGAAAGAATTGAGGGAGACATCTGTAGGAAGTGTGGACGGCCATTATCAGCTGTGAAGCCAGAATATCTTGAAGGTGATACGTGCTTAGATTGTGTTCGTTGGCAACAGGATCCAAGATGGTCACATACACTATCTTCAAACCGATCTGTTTACGTGTATAATGATTTTATTAAAAGTGTATTAGCCACCTACAAATTTCGCGGTGACTATAAGCTTTGCGAAGCATTTCGCAAGGACCTCGTAAAAACCTACAAAGCCTTTTTCACCCCAACAGATATGATTGTTCCTATTCCCTTAAGTAACGAGCGTTTGTATGAACGAGGCTTTAACCAATCACTTGCGTTTGCTACATTTCTAGGAACACCTCAAGAGTTGTTGACCCGAAAACATCATGAAAAGCAATCGAAAAAATCCCGCACCAAACGGATGGAAGCTGAAAATCCATTTATGTTGCTTGAACCGATTGATTTATCAGGGAAATCTGTGGTCATTGTTGATGATATCTATACAACCGGCTCGACGATCCGAAATGCAGCAGAGGTTATCCTTGCTGCGAGCGCTTCTTCCGTGTCCTCACTTACATTAGTCAGATCTTAAAGATTTTGTTAAACTATATGAAAAAAAGACCGATAATAAAAGTAAGAAGAATTACAGAGGAGAATAAGTATGTCCGAATTAGCAAATTGTCCTAAATGTGGGACTTTATTTTTGAAAAATACAATTCGTGAAGTGTGTGATGGTTGTTATAAAGAAGAAGAAAAGTCATTCACAACCGTATATGAATTTATTCGTAAAAGAGAAAACCGTACAGCAACAGTAAAAGAAGTTGTCGCTGGGACAGGTGTGAATGAAGATCTTATTTATCGCTTTATCCGCACAGGACGATTAAATTTAGCACATTTTCCTAATATCGGGTATCCTTGTCAGAAATGCGGAACATTCATTCGTGAAGGTAAGCTTTGTGGAGACTGTGCAGGTGGCTTAAGGAAGCAATTATCACAACATGAGCGGGAAGAAGAAAAGCGAGCACAGCTAAAAAGAGAGTTAGAAAAAAAGGGAACAACCTATTATACAGGCCGATAATTTAATAGATGTGGAACGGAGAGTGCTTATGAAGATTAATCAAACAAATCTAACTGGAATTAATCCTTATAAAAAGCAAATGAATAAAATGGCTCCATTAGAAAAGAAAGCTCAACAAGATCGGTTAGAGATTTCTAATGAGGCAAAGCAGCTACAAGAAAAATCACCAATCACACAAGAACGTGAAGAAAAGGTTGAAGCATTGAAGCACCAGGTACAAAGTGGAACGTACACAGTGGACGCAAAGAAAGTTGCCAAAAGTGTTTTAGACTACTATAACCAATCATAAAACAAAAGATAAGGAGGGTTTGGATTGTCAACAACTATCATCATCGATCTATTAAGAAAGCTGTACACCTTACATTCTGCTTTAAATCAGCTTGCTTTGAAGAAAACTGACATACTAAAAAATGGCGACATTCCTGCCCTTGATGAGCATCTGAAGGAAGAACAAAAATATATTTTAGCCATCAGGCAGCTTGAAAATGAACGTGTAGAGCGAATGAAGCTAGAATTTCAACGTTTTGGAATTAACGGTGAGCAAACTTTATCATCATATATTGAATGTATAAATGAACCTGAAAAGTCAAAGTTGACGGAGCTGCAGCATCAGCTCGTTGAAGAGATGCTGAAATTAAAGCAACAAAACGAATTAAATCAACAGTTAACCTCTCAATCATTACAGTCAATTAATATGACGCTTGATATGATTTTACCGAGAGAAAAGGATGTCAACTACGGGAACCCAACTGGTACACAGGCTAACAAACAACAACGAAGATCAATGTTTGATTCGAAAGCATAAGGAGGATAATCATGTCTACTTTTCATGGATTAGAAACAGCTCGACGTGGAATGGTCGCACAGCAAAATGCACTATATACAACAGGACATAATATTTCAAACGCAAACACAGAAGGATATACACGTCAGGCAGTAGACTTTAAAGCGACAGCTCCATTTCCTCCTTCTGGAATCAATCAAGACATCATCCCTGGTCATCTTGGCACTGGAGTTGAGGCTGGTGCGATTTATCGTGTGCGTGAAACCTTCCTTGATGTTCAGTATCGTGGAGAAAATAGTAAACTAGGATACTGGGATTCTCGTGCAGCTGGTCTTGGTAAAATGGAAGAAGTCATGAACGAACCATCTGAAAATGGCTTATCTAAAACGATGGATCGCTTTTGGCAGTCACTTCAAGATTTAGCAGTTAATCCCGAGGATTCAGGGGCACGTTCAGTTGTGAAACAACGTGGAGAAGCGGTTGTTGAGACGTTTCATTATTTATCAAGGTCATTAACAACTGTTCAAGACGATATTGGACATGAAATCAGTGTGAGTCTGAAATCTATTAATTCGATTTCAAGGCAAATTGCTGATTTAAATAAGCAAATCTCTGAAGTTGAGCCAAATGGTTATTTACCGAATGATTTATATGATGCTCGTGACAAATTACTAGATCAGCTTTCTCAATTTGTAGATATTAAGGTAGAGAATGTGAAACCAACGGGAAATGCATCTGGAATTGCTGAAGGTATGGTAAATGTTTCGATTGTTGATAAAAATGGACAATCTGTTTCATTAATTACAGGGAAAACGTTTAATCATGTATCTGTTACACCAGGAAATGATATTGATGGTGATGGATTAGACGAGCTTCCAACAGGACCAATTGAAAAAATTAGAGTTGGCGGAGTTTCTCTAGCACTAAAGGATACAGGAACGCTAAAAGGATTAATTGATACATATGGTTATGTTGACAATGGGCAAGTAAAAGGACTTTATCCTGAAATGCTAGATAGCTTGGACAAAATGGCGTACACCTTTGCGACTCAATTTAATAACGTACACGAGGATGGATTCACACTACCTGCTGCAGGTGCTGAAAGTGTTGACGGCAAAGCATTCTTTGCTGGCTTAGATAATTTACAAGATGTATATAAAGGTGCTGCTTCAAGTATCAAGCTATCTGCTGATATTGAGGCAAGTCTAAACAATATCGCTGCTTCCACAGTTGCTGGCCAAGCAGGAAATGGTGAAAATGCATTGAACTTAGCGAACGTGAAAAGCACGAACTTTGCCACAGTTCAAGGTAACTTCCCAATTAATGCTGGAACGGTTCAATCATTCTATGAAGCGTTGATTGGTAAAATGGGTGTCGATTCACAAGAAGCAACTCGTTTAAAAACCAACTCAAACGTACTTCGTGAATCGGTTGAAACAAGACGTCAATCAGTAAGTGGCGTGTCACTTGATGAAGAAATGACCAATATGATTAAATTCCAACATGCATACAACGCATCAGCTCGTAACTTAACGATGGTGGATGAAATGCTTGATACGATTATCAATCGAATGGGTGTGTAGGAAGGTAGGGACTAAAACATGCGCGTAACACAATCAATGCTAACAGGTAACATGCTTAAAAACTTAAGCCAAAGCTATTCAAATATGGGCAAATACCAAGACCAACTATCAACTGGTAAAAAAATCAACAAGCCTTCTGATGACCCTGTTGTTGCGATTAAAGGAATGAGATATCGTACTGATCTAACGGAGATTGAGCAATATCAACGTAATCTATCAGAAGTCTATAACTGGATGGAATCGAGTGATTCAGCACTTGATGATATGACAACAGCGTTGCAGCGGGTAAGAGAATTAACGGTGCAGGCGAGTAATGGAACGAATAGTGGTGATGATTTAAAGGCTATTTCAGCGGAAATCAACCAAATTAAAGAACATATCGGTAATATTGGCAACATGAAGGTTGGGAATAAATATTTATTCAATGGAACAAACACAACGGTTGCTCCGATTGACTTAGATGCGAATCCTCCGCGAAAGTGGGCAGATAATAACTTCTCGGTGAATATTGATGTTTCTAAAGGTGTGAAGCTAAATACCAATGTTGATGGGGAAAAGCTGTTTAAAGGCACTGGCGAAAATGATATGTTTACAGATCTTGAGAATTTAGTTAATGCCCTTGAAAATGGTGGAGATGTTGCATGGTTTTTAGATTCAATGGATGCACATGCTTCTAATGTGACTACTTTACGAGCAGATTTAGGTGCAAGGTATAATCGTGCGGAATTAATCGAAGACCGATTAAATACTCAGGTTGTTATTTCTACTAGGATTATTTCAGACAATGAAGATGCGGAGCTTGAGAAGGTGATTATGGATTTAACTACTCAGGAAAGTGTGCATCGTGCAGCATTAGGGGTTGGGTCGAGAATTATTCAGCCTACGTTAATGGACTTTTTAAGATAAAAGGCTATCAATTATGAGTAACGGATTCCGTTTCCAGTTAACGGAACCGTTACGAAGATGATAGCTTTTTTTACTAGGAGGTGTTGGGAATTTGAATTTTCCACAAATACGATTAGAATCTCAATATGCAAAATTAGAGTTAAGAACAACACCTTCACAACTATCAATGGAGCAAGAAAATGCCCAAGTGTTGATTGAGCAACCAAAGGCAGATTTAAAGATTGAAACAACGCCCTCGAAGTTAACGATTGATCAAACTGAAGCATGGGCAGATATGGACCTTAAGTCAATGTTTCGTAGAACAAGAGATGAAACCGATAAAGCCCGAAATGATGTACTAGAGGGAATTGCCCGAAGAGCTCAAGAGGGCATGGATTTGATGAAAATCGAACAAGGTGGAAATCCAATTCCTCAGCATGCCAAAGTAAACAGTCAAAATCCGTGGAAAGAATTTAACATTGGATGGATTCCATCACATTTTAGTGTAAAAACGAGTTATGAACCTAGTAAAGTGAATATTGATTGGCAAGTGAATCAACCAAGGTTTGATGTGAAAGAAAATAGTTTGAATATAGATTACACACCAGCGAAGGTTGAGGTTAACTTAGCTCAGCATCAGTCCTTAAAGGTAGATTTTGCTAATTTGAGGTATGTTGGGATAAACTATGAACAAGAAATTTAGATAGGTTGTGGTTTTAATGAAGATACAAACTAAATATCATGGTGAAGTTGAGATAGATGAGAAAGATGTGTTTAGGTTTGAACATGGAATTCCTGGGTTTTTAGAAGAAAAGCAGTTTGTATTATTACCATTTACTGACGATAGCTTGTTTATGATTCTACAATCGTTGAATACTGAAGAACTAGGATTTGTGTTGACCAACCCGTTTAACTTTTTCAAAGACTATGATATTGAGTTACCTGAACATGTAGTAGAAGAGCTTGAAATTGAGTCTGAAAATGATGTAGTAATTTATTCAATATTAACCGTTCAAGATCCATTTGAAAAAACAACATGTAATCTTCAAGCACCAGTTATTTTGAATGAAAAGCAAAGGCAAGGAAGACAAGTAATTTTGAGTAACACCTCTTATACAACAAAACACTACTTAGTTGAACAGAATGTTGTAGGGGGTTTGAAGTAATGTTGGTACTTACTCGGAAAGCAAATGAATCTATTCAAATTGGTGATCATATAGAAATTACTGTTTTATCAGTCAGTGGTGATCAAATCAAGCTTGGAATCAATGCTCCTAAGAATGTCGAGATTCATCGGAAAGAAGTATATTTGTCGATTCAGAATGAAAATAGTCAAGCTACAAAAGGCTCGGTTGATTTGTTGAAGCAATTGAATAGTTCATTGAATTTAAAGCCTTAACCACTAGTTTAGGCTTTTTCTCTTAGAGAAAAAATTAAAAAGAAAATAAAAAACTATTAAACTCTTGTAATAATAAGTCGATATATAGAATGTAAATACAAATAGTTCCTGAGGCGGCCGACTTCGGCACTATTTGAATAGATACTCCACAAGGATGTGGGGTAGAAAAAAACAAATTTCAAGGAGGAAATTTATAATGAGAATTAATCATAATATTGCGGCGTTAAATACGCACCGTCAATTGAACAGTGCTTCTGCTGGTCAAGCAAAATCAATGGAAAAGTTATCTTCTGGTCTTCGTATTAACCGTGCAGGTGATGATGCTGCAGGTCTTGCAATTTCAGAAAAAATGCGTGGGCAAATTCGTGGGTTGGACCAAGCATCACGTAACGCACAAGATGGTATTTCATTAATTCAAACTGGTGAAGGTGCTTTAAACGAAACACATGATATCCTTCAACGTATGCGAGAATTAGCTGTACAATCTTCAAATGATACAAACACTAATGACGATAGACTAGAAATTCAAAAAGAAGTAACTCAATTAGCTGAAGAAGTTACTCGTATAGCTAAAAATACAGAATTTAATACTCAAAATCTTTTAGATGGTAATTTCAGTGGTAAATTCCAAATTGGTTCTAATGCAGGACAGAACATTTCAATTTCAATTGATGCAATGGATGCAGCAACGTTACAAGTGGGAACTGGTGGTGCAACAACGTATACTGGTGGTTCGGTAACAGATAAAACCGGTGATGCTACAGCCTTAACTATAGCAGTAGGAACTTATGCAGGTGCAGATGCAACTGATGTTGCTGTAGATACTTCTAGTGTTACTTCTACAACTGCATATACTTCTGCCGATGCTAATATCACTAGTTCGACAGTAAATAATCAATATGCACAACTTAATCTAACATGGACTGATGATGGTGGTGCTGATGGAGATATTCAAGCAGCTGAAGTTGCTATTGGTGGTTCTGCTTCAGCGGGGTGGTCTGTATCTGACGTTACTTCAAAACAAATTACTCTAACAAACACAAATGGTGATACTTTTGTTTACGATGCTACTGCGACGAACGGACAAGCACTAAGTTCAGGAGTTGCTGGTGCGGATTTTGCATTTGATCAAGCTGGAACGACTACTTATGGTGGAACAGTTACTGTGGGGGCAGGAGATGATGCAACAGTATTTAATGTAAATGGAGATGGAACTGCTACAGTTCAAGCAGGGTCAGCTACAAAAACATATGCTGGCTTAGCTATATCAGGTGCAACTGCTACTGGTTCTGGAACAGGTAGTTTTGATATTTCAGGTAGAGTAGAAGGCGCAACTACACCAGTTACTGGTATTGACGTGTCAAGTCAAGCAGCAGCTAACACTGCAATTACTTCAATCGATGCGGCAATTAAGACAGTTTCTGGGCAACGTTCAGAACTAGGAGCTTACCAAAACCGTTTAGAGCATACTATCAACAACTTAAATACTTCTTCTGAAAATCTAACAGCTGCAGAATCACGTGTTCGTGACGTTGATTATGCTTTGGCTGCTTAATAAAAGCAGTAACAAGCACAGTCGTCCTAGCTGGTAACGGCTAGAGATCATTATCGGGTGAATTGCTGGAAACCCCTTTAGAGCTTTCTTCACCACAACGGAGTTGGAAACGACAAACGTGAAGGGTTAAAAAGAAGAAAGATTTGGGCAATCAGCAGCCAAGCTCCTGTCTCGAAAGAGTGGAGAAGGTTCAACGACTAGGATATACCATCTAAGGTGAAAGCTATGATGATGAAATCCATAGGAGAAACAATGGTCATCAGCATTGTGAATCCGAAGTGCCCGACCCCTACTAGATTGCTAGAGGGTGAAGATATAGTCTGGTCATTTATGAAAGTAAATGTTCGCACGATGGCGAAAGAAATGATGACTCAAACAAAGAATTCTATTCTTTCTCAAGCAGCACAAGCAATGTTGGCTCAATCCAGTCAAATACCTCAAGGTGTTTTACAGCTATTGAGATAATTTGATTATAGGGCGTCTAGCTTGGTAACGAGCTAGAGTATAACTGGGTGAATTGCTGGAACTTCCTAAAGCTTCATCAACCAAAACGTAACCAGAAACGGTAGGCGTGAAGGTTTGAAAATGATGAAGATGGAACAATGGATAATCAGCAGCCAAGCTCCTGTGAGGAAACTCTGGAGAAGGTTCAACGACTAGAGAACACGGTCTAAGGCAAATGCTATGGCTATGAATCTCGTAGGGCAGCAAATGCTGTTCGAAGTGCCCAGCCCCTACATAAAATAGGGTGAAGATATAGTCTATTCTGATACTGAAAGGTGCAGTCGCAAAGCAAGCGAACCAACAACCACAAGGAGTTCTTCAACTTCTTCGTTAATTTTAGAAAAAAGATGGTCCTCTTTAAAGGAGACCATCTTTTCTTATTTCTTTTAACTTATAGTCAATTGACCAATAAGACCTCTGTAACTTAATAGCTATCTGTTTATCTGTTATTCCCGACCTTTTTAAACTTATTAATTGATTTATTTCATTCAGACTGTAGTTCTTAAATCTATTTGGGTTAGAATCTAGTACTTCATAATCGGGATAATGGTTTTTAAGTTTCCGTATCTCCTCTGCTAATCTCCATTCCCAATTCGTTTTGTAATACATACTAGGGCAATCTTTGGTAAATTCTTTTATTAAATCCAAAAACAAATAAGTATTTTTAGTTGATGTTAAACGGAGAATGAAATCGAAACTATCTTTGCGTTTATTTAAAGAGAAACTAATGTTAAACTGTTTCTCTATATGTGCTTTTAATTGGTGAAGTTCATGTTGTGGATAGTTTTGAAGGTAAAGATTTATAGTTGGAGTAACGTATAATAGCTGTTTTAAATGATTCACTTGTTTACTTATTGAGAGTGTACCATCATCCATATAAACAATTGCCAAAAAGATAGGGGATGTTATGTAATTAGAAAGTTGTACCGGTATTTTCTTTAAACCTTTTTCATTATAAAAATGAGGGTATAACTCAGTAAATAGTGGAAGAGACTTTGAGCGTAAAGTACTACTTTTTTCCGTAAGATAGAATATTTCTGGTAGAAATTCCATTTTCCACACTCTGTATTGTTCTTGTTTCTTACCATAGTGTTCTCGGTAGCTATTATTTTTCCTTCGACTTCCACTGTATAGATTAGTAATTTCACCATCCTCGATAATACTTGCTACAAGCACATTCTGCTGTAAATCTGTAAGTTTTTCAAAATACTGCAATTTAAAACCCTCCCAGGATAGTTGAGGGAACATGCGTTCCTATTATAATTATAGGTTATATTCAATAATAAAAAAAGTAAATATTTTAGTGTTTTAACCGATATAACTAGTAAAGCTATGTTTTTCGGGGAGGAAAACAATATGTCGGTTAATCAAGTATCAGGTAATGGTGTTGTCAGCAATAGTTATGAAATGTCAAAAGTAGAGTCTACTAATAAGAAGACAGATATTGCTAAAGAATTTCTATCGCAGATACAAACTCAACAACCTAATGAAACAACTTCAATTTCGAAAACTGAATTAGAAGATGTTGTTACTAATATGAACAAGTTTTTATCAATAAGCCACACGTCACTAAAATTCCAATTACATGATGAACTTAATGAATACTATGTCACTGTGGTGGATGATAAAACCCAAGAGGTAGTTAGAGAAATCCCTTCAAAGAAGATACTTGATATATATGCAGCGATGACCGAATTTGTTGGAGTAGCAGTAGATAAGAAGATTTAAGGTGGTGTTCTAAGTATGAACATGAGAATAGGCGGTTTAGCCAGTGGTATGGATACAGAGACGATAATTAAGGATTTAATGAAGGCAGAGCGCATGCCTTTAGATAAATTAAAACAGAAGAAACAAGTGCTAGAATGGCAGAGAAGCGATTATCGTGCGATGAATACCCTATTATTAGATTTCAGATCTGAATTAACAAATATGAGATTGTCTACAAAATATAGAGCGAGAACGACTACATCCACAAATAGTGATTTAGTGTCAGCGACTGCTACAAGCGCTGCATCTCAAGCTTCGTACTCTATTGAAAAAGTTACTAGGCTTGCAAGTGCAGCAACGAAAGGTACTCCAGATGACCCTAATAATCCAGCACTTTCTACTCTGTCCGGTAAAACATTAGATCGGACAAAGGGTCTCTTTAATCAGCAGGACTCTTTTTTGAATAATACTAATTCACCTTGGAAAGTAGGAGTAGTTGAAACAAAAGATGTAAAAGTTTCTACAGAAACAAATGTAGTAAACCTAGGTGTAACAGGAGCAACCTTCGAAGATACTTTGTCCTGGAGTGTAAAAGTTAATGGCACTGCCTATAAAGTAATCGACTCAGGGACACCAGCAGCTGGTCAAGTGTTAGTCGGGACAGATGGTAATCTAACATTTAAAGACAACATTGCAAAGGATAGTACAGTAAAGGTAGATTATATTACAACTCAAAAATCCCAAGAGATATCATCAGCAACTGCAACAAAAACCTTCCAACTGGCGAAAGGGTCCATTAATACGGTTATTGGTAACCAGTTTACTGTGACAACTGGGGATACAGTAGAGACTTATTCAGTTGCCTTAAATGCTGATGGAAACATGGATATCCTAGACTCTTCAAGTACTAAAGTTGGGGAATTGAAAACAGAATCAGGTCAGATCTCTTTTAGTAGTAAAGAGTTTGCAGCTGGTTCAAAACTTAATATCACTTACAATCAAAATTACACAACTTTTGCATTGGACACTAGTACTTCTACTGGAGCAAAACATGAGAGTTTCATTTTACAAGGAAATGAATCACTTGATTCAATGATCTCAAAGGTAAATAACTCTGCTGTTGGGGTAACCGCTTTTTATGATTCAACTTCTGATAAAATGACCTTAACGAGAAAAGAAACAGGACATTTTGACACTAATGGTGAAGATGAGATAAGGACGAGCGGGGTTTTTATCAACGAAACTCTTAAATTCGGTGGTGTTACAGAAGCTGGTGGAACAAATGCGGAATTTAAAATCAACGGTATAGTAACAAGTCGTCCATCAAACACTTTTGAAATGAGTGGAGTTACCTTTACCTTAAAAAATCTGTTTTCGTATACAGCGGAAACAGCTGTTCAAATTACAGTATCAAATGATACAAATCAAGTATTTGAAAACATCAAAGGATTCGTTGATAAATATAATGAACTTATTTCAAAAATAAGTGGGAAGATTTCTGAAGAAAAATATCGTGACTTCAATCCATTAACTGATGAGGAACGTGAAAGTTTATCAGACAAGCAACAAGAGCAATGGGAAGAAAAAGCAAAAAGCGGATTGCTTAGAAGAGATTCGACTTTATCTTCACTACTTTCATCCATGAGAAACGACTTATACAGCCCTGTTAATAATGCAGAAGTATCTTCGGCTCTTAGTCAGCTTGCTAGCATTGGAATTACTACGACTTCCAACTATATGGAGGGCGGAAAGCTGCAGATTGATGAAGCAAAGCTGAAAAAGGCAATTGCAGAAGATCCTACCTCAGTTGAAAAGCTATTTAATGCAACAGGGACAGGCTCCTCCGAAATGGGAGTTATGCAAAGACTAACAGATACCGTAAATGCTTCAATGGAAAAATTAAGAGAAAAAGCTGGTAATGCTTTTTCAACAAACCAACAATTCGCCATCGGTCGAAACCTACTAAATGTAGATAGCCAAATTAATAAATTTGAACGAAGAATGATTCAAGTCGAAGACCGTTACTGGAAGCAATTCACGGCTATGGAAAAAGCATTACAACGTTCTAACGACCAATACAATTATCTTATGCAACAATTCAGCTACTAAAAGTACAAGGAGTGGAAAACAAATGGCAACACTTAATCCATACCAAAAATATCAAACCAATGCTGCCACAACAGCCTCACCTGGTGAGTTAACACTTATGCTTTATAATGGCTGCTTAAAATTTATCAACCTTGCTGGTAAAGCCATGGAGGAAGGCAATATTCAAGAAAAAAATACAAACCTTCAAAAAGCGCAAAACATTATTACCGAGTTAACGATCACGCTTAATATGGATTTTGAAATCTCCCAGAATTTAAGAAGTATGTATGAGTATATGAACCGTCGTCTAATGGAAGCAAACATGAAAAACGACCTTGAGATTTTAAAAGAAGTGGAAGAGTATGTTGTAGATTTTCGTAACACTTGGAAGGAAGCGATTCAATTAAATCGTCAAGCTAAACCTTCTACAGGTGGATTAGCGTAGTGAGTGTTCAATCTCTTTATCATGTAACCCTTCAACTTGTAAAACTACTTCAGAAACAAGTTACAAAAGAAGAACGAGATGAACATATCGAAGAAATTAATCAGCTTCTTGATCTGCGCGATGCTCTGATGAAAGAGATGAAGCCTCCCTACACCGAAGCGGAAATGATATTAGGGAAAGAAATGCTTGCATTTCAAGAAAATATTGATTTGAAATTAAAAGCGCTAAAAGTCCAAATACAAGTTGACTTAAATCAACTTAACAAGACAAAAGAGACTAATACTAAGTACGTAAATCCATATCAATCTTTAGCTAATGATGATGGAATGTTTTTCGACCGAAAAAAATAACAAAAATTAAAAGGCTTGGTTTTCTAAGTCTTTTTCTAGTCCCAAGAATTTAATTGGTAGAGGTACTATTTCATGGTTTGCTCCCTCATCATTCATAAATATAAAAAATCATCCTAAACTCACTAGGATGATTTTTTATATTAGCGTATTATGCATGCTCTTTTACAACATCAAACAACTGTAGTTTTCTATTTTTTCTTAAATCAATATATTCATCATTTGTCACAATGAGAGGCTGGTGTGGTTCATCATCATGGATGAATATGATTTCCCCATGGTCTCCAGTATTAAGAGTGACTTGTTTCCGTAAATATTGTCTCATAAGATAGCGGACAAATGGAAAGACAATAGCTGGATTTAGTTTGTTATTATAAGCTTCTTCTACAAGTATATTAATACCAACAAAATCAGGTTTTTTCGCTTGATAGATTCGTTCAGTTGAGATGGCGTCGTAAGTATCTGCGACTGATAAAATCTGAACAAGGAATGGTAAATCTTTTTCCTTTACCTGATTCGGATATCCGCTTCCATCAATTCGTTCATGATGTAGAAGTGCTGAAGCGGGGATGTGAATATTTAAATCAGGAACTTCTTTAAGAATTTTATATCCATAGATGGTATGACGCTTAATCTCTTCCCATTCATCTTTATCAAGCTTTCCGGGTTTATTTAAGATCTCAGGACTAACCATTGTTTTTCCGATATCATGCAATAAGCCCATTTGACCTAATAACGATATTTCTTTTGTTGTCCTGCCTAGTAATTTACCAATAACAGCACTAATCATTCCTACATTAATACTGTGTCTATATGTATACTCATCATAGTCTTTAATTCCATGCAAATAATTAATCGAATCAGTATGATCAATCGCTTGGTCGATCAATGGCTGATAGGCATTAATAAGCTCTTTAATGGGAGGGCTGTCATTCAGACTGATGTTTTGGAACAAGTCTTTAATTTCAGCAAGGTTCTCATCATAAAGCTTCTGCATTTTCACATTTAACTTATCATTGGAACGGGTTGGAGCTATGATCTCAACTTGTGTTCCAAACTTATAGTTATGTAAAAGCACAATATGTGTTTCTGTGAGGGTGATGCCTTTCTTTAAGAGTAGAATGCCCTGGTCAGAATAGATATCCTGACCTAACTGTTGGCCAACTAGCTCAAACGATATTTCGAAGCTGTTTGTTTTCATATGATAAGCTCTCCAATAAATTATTGAATGTCATTGGCTTTATTTTTTCCGTTTCGTATTCAATGTGATGAACATCGTAGTAGTTCTATTTTACAATGAACATGGCAGGAATGTAAAAAAAAAGTTGAATATTTTGGAAAAATATTTTGATAGTCTAAATTACTTGGTTAATTAGTCTTATTTTTGTAGTTTTATAGCTTGATAAGGGATTGCAATTAATTCAGAGAATCGTCAAAAAAAGTACAATATTTCCCAGAGTTAGTGGATATAATGAATATATAAATAGTATTAATAGAGAAAGGGCTATTTGTCACAATTTTGCAACAAATATTCTGGAAGTTTAGAAGGATTTTAAACGGGTAAAAGAGAATAAGTAATTATAGCTAAAATAAACAAGTAAATAATTTCATTTGTTTATCAAGCTATTTCACTTTGCTTCACTTTTAGTTGATTTTAAAGGGAACAAAGGAAAACTCAAGTTTTAGGACTAATCGTAGATTGGTCGACTTAAAAGGAGGAGTTCATGTATGAATTACAACGTCCGCGGTGAAAACATTGAGGTAACTCCAGCATTACGAGAGTATGTTGAGAAGAAACTTAGTAAATTAGAACGTTATTTTGACGGTACTCCAAATGCAAATGTACATGTGAATTTAAAGGTGTATAATGACAAACAACAAAAGATAGAGGTAACAATCCCGATGACTCAATTAGTTCTTCGCGCTGAAGAATCTAATCTTGATATGTATGCTGCGATTGATTTAGTGGTCGATAAATTAGAGCGTCAAATTCGTAAGCACAAAACAAAAGTTAACCGCAAGTTCCGTGAACAAGGTTCAACTCGTTCATTCTTTACGAATGGTGAAAGTAAAACAGCGGTTCAAGAGCCTGAAACAGAAAGTGATGATTTTGAATTAGTTCGTACAAAGCGTTTTAACTTAAAACCAATGGACAGTGAAGAGGCAATCCTACAAATGAACATGTTAGGACATAACTTCTTCGTTTATACAAATGCATCAACCAACTCAACAAATGTCGTTTATCGTCGTAATGATGGAAAATATGGAATTATTGAACCAAGTTAAATAATCCAAGGGTCAATCTGAAGAATTTCGGATTGGCCCTTTTATAATTAAAGGAACTCATAATCTGTAATAATTGATTGAAAGTAGTTCCTTTTACCTACAGTGATTCAATCTTCACTCATCTATCCTAGTAAAATGTCTATATATGTAATAAACTGTAAACAGGCATTGGACATATTAGGGAGGGATTTATCGTATGAGTGGTGGAGATTATTGACATTATTTAATCGATTTGTTCATAAAAGTACAAACTTACATCCAATTATAAAATTTTTTATTTGCTATCGTTACCTTTTCTTTGTTCTATTTGCTGCAGGGATATGGGTTGATGCAACAGTATATAATGAAAGAAGTTTAATAGGGATCTATAGTCTTGCCATGGTATTTTTGGGACTAGTATTCTCAAATGTGATTCAAGGTATTTTTAATAGTTTATTGGTAACTCTTTGCAGGTATTCTTTTTCGCCAGGTGGCTTTCCAATTGAACAGCTAGAGATTGGCATCTTTCAATGGTTAAGCTATTTTGCAATATGGATGGCTGTTTCATCCTTGGTTAAAAAATATATAGAGCAGAAAGAAAATCTTATAAGGGTTACCACCGCTTTTGCGAAAGCGTTAGATTCGAGAGATAAATATACTGCGTTTCATTCATCAAATGTATCAAGATATTCTCTGAAAATTGCAAAGGAAATGGGATTCTCGGAAAATTTTTGCAATGATTTAAAATTAGGGGCATTATTACATGATATTGGAAAGATAGGAATACCTGAATCAATTTTGAACAAGCCATCAAGGCTAACAAAAGATGAATATGACGTGATAAAAACCCATCCTACAATTGGATATGAGATGGTAAAGGATTTAAGTTTCTTTGAAAAGAATAGTGTATTAGATTCAATCCTTTATCATCATGAAAGAGAAGATGGAAGTGGTTATCCTGAAGGGTTAAAAAAAGATGAGATTCCAATGGTTGCTAAAATAATTGGTGTCGCAGATTCTTTTGATGCCATGACTTCTAATAGGGTCTACAGGAACGAAAATAGTGTTGAATATGCTGTTAATGAAATCGTTAAAAATAAACAAAAACATTATGATTCTAAGGTTGTTGATGCTTTTGTTCGAATTATTGACAGAGAAGGTATAAACATTCTTGATTGAAAA
Organism: Litchfieldia alkalitelluris; assembly: GCF_002019645.1. Taxonomy (GTDB): domain Bacteria; phylum Bacillota; class Bacilli; order Bacillales; family Bacillaceae_L; genus Litchfieldia; species Litchfieldia alkalitelluris. Next base: position 1,022,574 of record NZ_KV917374.1, read on the forward strand.
GATGCCATGCTTTCTTAAATAGTAAACAAAAGGGTTTCCACCATAACGGTAGAGACCTTTTGTATTTGGTTAGAAGTTGTTCCGTATGTGAGATAGTGATAATATAAAAGAAGTATAATTTTTCTAAACTAAATGTTCAAAATTGTCTTCTTTTTCTTCACCCTTGGTTAGAAGTAGATCATTGGTGATGAAAGTCTATATTAAATAACCATACTAAAATGGTATACTAAATGCTATATATACTAATCAATGGATAGAGGAGCGTTTTTAATGCTTGGACTTTTAAACAAAGTATTTGATTCGAATAAACGCCAGGTTAAGAAGCTTGAAGTACTGGCTGATAAAATTGAGGCACTCCGCCCACAAATGGAAGGCTTATCAGATGAACAAATACGATTAAAAACAGACGAATTCAAAGAGCGTTATCAAAAAGGTGAAACACTGGATGATCTGTTAGTCGAAGCGTTTGCTGTAGTACGTGAAGCGGCAAAACGTGTATTGGGCTTACATCCGTATCCGGTTCAATTAATGGGTGGTGTAGCGCTACACGAAGGAAATATTTCTGAGATGAAAACAGGGGAAGGTAAAACGCTAACTTCAACAATGCCTGTTTATTTAAATGCGATTACTGGAAAAGGCGTTCACGTGATTACAGTAAACGAATATTTAGCAAGTCGTGATGCTCATGAGATGGGTCAACTTTATGATTTTTTAGGATTAACAGTTGGTTTGAATTTAAATGGATTATCACGTGAGGAAAAAATAGAAGCATATCGTGCTGATATCACATATGGAACAAATAATGAGTTTGGCTTTGATTACCTTCGTGATAACATGGTTCTTTACCGTGAACAAATGGTACAACGTCCACTTTACTATGCAGTAATTGATGAGGTTGACTCAATTTTAATTGATGAAGCACGTACACCATTAATTATTTCAGGTACGGCTCAAAAATCAGCTTCTCTTTATGTTCAAGCGAATGGGTTTGTTCGTACGTTGAAGGTGGAAGAGCATTACACATATGATGAAAAAACAAAAAGTGTTCAGTTAACAGAAGAAGGAATTTCGAAAGCTGAACAAGCCTTTGGAATTGAGAATTTATTTGATATCTCAAATGTCATGTTAATTCACCACATCAATCAAGGATTAAAAGCACACGCAAGTATGTTCCGTGATGTTGATTATGTGGTTGATGAAGGCGAAGTAGTCATTGTTGACCAATTTACAGGGCGTCTAATGAAGGGCCGTCGTTATAGTGATGGTTTACACCAAGCAATCGAAGCGAAGGAAGGCTTGGAAATCCAAAATGAAAGTATGACACTTGCAACGATTACCTTCCAAAACTATTTCCGTATGTATGAGAAACTAGCTGGTATGACTGGTACGGCGAAAACGGAAGAAGAAGAATTTCGTAACATTTATAATATGAATGTAGTCGTGATTCCAACGAACCGTCCGATTGCTCGTGATGATCGTCCGGATTTAATTTATAAATCAATTGAAGGCAAGTTCCGTGCAGTTGCAGAGGACATTGCTGAGCGCCATTTCAAGGGGCAGCCGGTCCTTGTTGGAACGGTCGCGATTGAGACATCTGAGTTAATCTCTAAATTTTTAACGAAGAAAGGTGTTAAACACCATGTCTTAAACGCGAAAAACCATGCTCGTGAAGCTGAAATTATCGAGAATGCCGGTCAAAAGGATGCAGTGACGATTGCAACGAATATGGCTGGACGTGGAACAGACATTAAGCTTGGCGAAGGTGTAGTTGATGTTGGCGGACTTGCTGTTATCGGTACAGAACGTCATGAATCAAGACGTATTGATAACCAGCTTCGTGGTCGTTCAGGTCGTCAAGGTGATCCAGGGGTAACACAATTCTACCTTTCAATGGAAGATGAACTGATGCGTCGCTTTGGTTCAGATAACATGAAATCAATGATGGAACGTCTTGGAATGGATGATGATCAGCCAATCCAAAGTAAGATGGTATCAAGAGCGGTTGAATCTGCTCAAAAACGTGTTGAAGGAAATAACTTTGATGCACGTAAGCAGTTATTACAATATGATGATGTATTACGTCAACAACGTGAAATCATTTACAGCCAACGTTATGAGGTTATTGATTCTGAAAACCTTCGTGATGTGGTTGAAAAAATGATTCGTTCATCGATTACCCACAATGTTGGACTCTACACACCTGCGTCAGAGGTGCCTGAAGAGTGGAACATGAAAGGAATTGTCGACTATGTGAATGCCAATCTTTTATCAGAAGGCGAAGTAGTTGAGAAGGACCTTAAAGGGAAAGAACCTGAAGAAATGATCGAGTTGATCTTCGATAAAGTTAAAACACGCTATGATGAGAAGGAAGAAGAGCTGACTTCAGAGCAAATGCGTGAATTTGAAAAAGTAATTGTTCTTCGTTCGGTTGATACGAAGTGGATGGATCATATTGACCAAATGGATAATCTTCGTCAAGGCATTCATTTACGTGCATATGGTCAAACAGACCCTCTACGTGAGTATCAAATGGAAGGTTATGCAATGTTTGAAAATATGATTGCATCAATTGAAGAAGAAGTAACAAAATATATTATGAAAGCCCAAATCCGTAATAACCTAGAGCGTCAAGAGGTGGCAAAGGGCCAAACAGCGGTTCATCCTAAAGAGGGTGACGAGAAGCCGAAGAAGAAGCCTGTAACCAAAGCGGTTGATATTGGCCGTAATGATCCTTGTATTTGTGGCAGTGGCAAGAAATATAAGCAGTGTTGTGGTAAGTAATTTTTAAGGTGAGAGTATTCCTCTCACCTTAAGTTTGTGTTAGTGCGAAAATTTTAATGAGGTGAAATGAATTGGAATTAGTTGAAATAAAACAAGAATTAGATAAAACTGCAAAACGATTAGAGAACTTTAGGGGGTCTCTTTGACTTAGAAGCAAAGCAAGCTCGTATCAATGAGTTAGACGAGCTCATGTCAACGCCTGACTTTTGGAATGATCAGCAAGCTGCACAAACGGTAATTAATGAGGCCAATGGCTTAAAAGAACAGGTTAACCAGTTCAATGAGCTAGATGACTCGTATGAAAATTTACTTCTTACACACGAGTTAGTGAAAGAAGAGCCAGATGTTGAGCTTCAAAAAGAGCTTGTCCAAGAAATTAAAGAGCTTGTTAAAAACATGAACGAGTTTGAATTACAGCTACTATTAAGTGAGCCATATGATAAAAATAATGCGATTCTCGAACTTCACCCGGGTGCAGGTGGAACGGAATCTCAAGACTGGGGCTCGTTACTACTTCGTATGTATACACGCTGGGCTGAGCGCAAAGGCTTTAAGGTTGAAACTCTAGATTATTTACCAGGTGACGAAGCGGGAATCAAAAGTGTCACTTTATTAATCAAAGGCCATAATGCTTATGGTTATTTAAAAGCAGAAAAAGGTGTACACCGTCTTGTTCGTATTTCACCATTCGATTCATCAGGTCGTCGTCACACTTCGTTCGTGTCATGCGAAGTAATGCCAGAGTTTAATGATGAAATCGAAATCGACATTCGCACAGAAGATCTGAAAGTTGACACATACCGTGCAAGTGGTGCAGGTGGACAGCATATTAATACAACCGATTCAGCGGTTCGTATTACCCATACACCAACAAACACAGTTGTTACATGTCAAACAGAACGTTCTCAAATTAAGAACCGTGAACGAGCAATGAAAATGCTGCAAGCAAAGCTCTATCAATTAAAAATCGAAGAGCAGCAATCACAATTAGATGAAATTCGCGGTGAGCAAAAAGAAATCGGTTGGGGCAGCCAAATTCGTTCATACGTCTTCCACCCATACTCCATGGTAAAAGACCACCGAACAAACACAGAAGTAGGTAACACTCAAAGTGTAATGGACGGAGACCTAGACCCATTCATCGACGCATACCTTCGATCAAAATTATAAAAAGTACCGGGGCAGACCTAAAATCTGCCTCTTTTTTTGTAAATGAGAGTTGAGGCTATTTTAAATTTTTGCTAGCTCAGGATTAGCGAGATTTAATGAATAGAGTGCCGCTCGCCTAATGTGGAATGAGCGGAGAACCACTCGACTCCTGCGGGATGTGCGGTCACGAACCGCCCAGCGGAAAGCAGGTGGATTGCAGCGAATGGAACTCCACTAACAAGGTTATTTTCAGGGTAGATTCATGCTGATTCAATATTCGCACCATGGAGCATGAAAAAGTGCTCACCTAGTTGGAATGAGCGGAAGGTCACTCGACTCCTGCGGGATACAGCGGGCAAAGTGAGACCCCGCAGGAGCTCAAAAAGCGACGAGGAGGCTCACCGCACGCCCCGCGGAAAGCGAGTGAACTGCAGCGAATGAAATTGTGAGGCTAGTTATTTTCAGGGTAGACATCTATGCTAATTAAAATTAGCACCATGGAGTATGAAAAATTATACTTAACTTAGTGTCTAGCTTCAGGCGCTATCGGCTCGGGGTCATAAGTCAATCCGGCAAGAAGGTTAAAAAGCAACCTTCTAGCCGGCTCGTCTTATGCCTGTCGCCGATGAACGAGCGCCTTCAGCATTTCTTTTTTCAGGGTAGACATCCATGCTAAATAGGTATTTCGCTCCATGGTGAATGAATATGGTTACCCCTCAGTGTGGATCGCAGCGAATGCAACTCACTAACCTAGGTTATTTTTCAGGGTAGACGTTATATTTCTATTTTGACAAAACTAGGACAAAGGTCCTGTTTTCCCCATTTTATTTTTCGACAAATACAGACGCCTACTTACAAATTCCCTCCACTAAATATAAAATGAAATTAATAGACTATCTTTGGAGGATTATAGCCGATGGAAAAACTGAATTACATAGAACTAAGAAAACTAGATATCACTAGGAAGAATAAATTAATATTAGTTGTTACACTCATTTCTATCTTATTGGCCGTTATCGTAGAAATTGCTTTAAAGCAACCCTTAAACCTCATTCTCACTATTGCGATAAGTGGTGGACTCTTTGTACTTTTATTAGCTTTCTTAATTAAAAAGGAAAAATTTGTTAATCAGACACCATACATTGCACTCTTTGGTTTATCATCTGTATTATATTTGATAATGAATACGTCAGACTCAATCACAATGATGTTAATCCCTTTTTATCTGTTAACAGCTATGGCAATTTATAATTTGCGTTCTTTACTTATAGTAGGTCTTTTTACAAGTTTGGCCTTAAGTGCGTTCTTCTTTTTTCAAAAAGCAAGCGCTTTTGAATTGGACGCGAAAACGATTGTTATTTATTACTTGTTATTCAGCATCATTGTTATGGCTTTGTTCTTCCAAAGTACGGTGACAAAGAAAATGAATGATGATATTCGCGCATTACAGGAACAAACTGAAGCAATGTTAGAGCTTCAAAGAACTCAGTCCGCAGATATTAAGAGTAATACCGAAACAATTAGTGGGAACTTATCAATGATAAGGGAACAAAGTGAAGGCCAAATGCAGTCATTTAATGAAATGACAATGGCGATCTCGGAGATTTCAGCGGGTATGCATACACAAACTGAATCGGCCTCAACCATCACAATCTCGATCGAGAACTTAAATAAAGTAGTTCAACAGTTTGTTGAATCTTCGGCTAATTTAAATGAACAGACTGTTGAGACATCCAATGCTTCTACAAGTGGTTCTGAGACGATTCAAGGTCTTTTATCAACCATTTTAGAATTCCAAAAAGCAATCCAAGAAATGTCATATAATATGCAAGAGCTAGCATCAAAAATCAATGAAACGAACAAGTTCGCAGATTCAATTCAAGCTATTGCATCACAAACGAATTTATTAGCCTTAAACGCAAGCATTGAAGCAGCAAGAGCAGGAGAAAGCGGAAAAGGATTTGCTGTAGTTGCATCTGAAATTCGCAAGTTGTCTGAACTAACATCAGGAACAGCGAATCAAATTTCTCAAAATCTATCAGCAGTTAATGAAAGTGCGGTTGTTACTCAGAATCAAATGAATGAAAATGCTCATAAAATGGAAGAAAGCGTAACAATGACACAGGATACATTACATGTCTTCTCGCTAATCAACCAAACGGTGACCAATCTAACCAAAACAGTTGAAGACTTTGAAGTAATGACTGCAAATTTAAGTACCTCTTCAAAAATGATTGAAACATCTGTTAGTGAGTTTGCTGCAGTAATTGAGGAAACTTCCGCATCACTTGAGGAAATTGCTGCCTCAATCGACACACAAAACACCCAAAATATTCATCTTGTATCTTCCATCCAGGAAACAGATGAAGCGACCAATCGTTTAATTGGTTTGTATACAAACGACAAATAAGTAAAGTGCCTGTCTGATTCATTTCAATCTAGTGAATCAGATAGGCATTTTTGTTTTTTTAAGACGAAAAGATGCCACTCTATTGAGTTCATAGTGAATTTAAAAGCTCAAAGTTATAAAAATCTTCTTAGACAAAAGCCAGATTCCTGAAAAAAAGTTTAATTTTATTAAAACTAGATCAATTAGCGACAGTTTTTAGAAAAGATCTTTAAAAAAGACTAAATGCCAGGAGTTAATCAAAGAATAAAGAGGATTATTTTAGTACTTTATCACGTCATCAGGATGGCGTTTACTTGTAATAGAACCTCATGCTATACTCTCGGGAGGCTATTATCTATATGGTAAGTAGGAGGATTTGGTAATGAAAAAAAGAAGATATAGAGGTGAGAAACATCCAGTTCTTCATCTTATAATAGAACTTATGTACATACTTATTGGCTCTGCATTTGTAGCTTTAGCTTTTAATTTATTCTTATTACCTAACCAAGTGGCATCTGGGGGAGTTAGTGGAATTAGTATTATTACTTTTTCAGTTTTTGGAATCGAGCCTGCATATGTACAGTGGGGTTTAAATATTCCACTGTTTATTGCTGGACTCATTTTACTTGGTGGGCAGTTTGGGGTAAAAACTCTTGTGGGAACAATCTTTTTACCCTTAGTTGTCTATCTTTCTAGAGATATGCAACCAGCTACTTTGGATCCATTATTAGGCGCACTTTTCGGTGGAATTGGAGTAGGTCTTGGGTTAGGTATTGTTTTCAGAGGGAATGGCTCGACAGGAGGAACAGATCTTGCTGCTCAAATTATTAATAAATACACGGGTATGACATTAGGCCGGTCTGTTCTATTTATTGATGGATTAATTGTTCTTACTGCAACCATCGTATTTGATATAGAACGTGGCTTATATGCCATGATTGCTCTATTTGTAACAAGTAAAACAATCGATCTTGTGCAAATTGGATTAGGGACTTCAAAAATGGTAATCATCATCACAAATCATCAAGATAAAGTACGTCAAGGAATCATCCACGAAATTGATCGAGGTGTTACAAGACTTTCTGCTATTGGTGGGTATACTGATGATGAACGTCCTATTCTCATGTGTGTGGTTGATCAAAGCGAGTTCACAAAATTGAAACAACTTGTTAAAAGTATTGATCCTGCTGCATTTGTAATTGTTACTGATGCATCAGAGGTACTTGGTGAGGGTTTTAAAAAAGCATGATCTTAACATGTTTGGGGTATAATAGCCATGATTATAAGTAATTTTTAAAGGGGGAGTACATAATGAAAATGAAATTATTAGGTCTTTTATTTGGAGTAGTACTTGTCTTAGCTGCATGTGGAGGCGGCGGTGATGATGCTGCAGAACCTGTAGGTGAAGATACAGGTGGTGGAGACACTGCTACTGTAAATGCAGAAAAAATTTATAGACAAAACTGCGGATCCTGTCATGGTCAAGATCTAAGTGGTGGTGTAGGACCTGCATTAACAGCTATTGGCTCAACATATAGTCAAGAAGAGATTGAGTCGATCATAGAAGAGGGTAAAGGCATAATGCGAGGCAAAATCATCGTTGGACCAGATGCTGTTGCAGTGGCTGAGTGGTTAGCGGAGAAAAAGTAAGTAGTAGTTTTGGGAACATCAGACTTCGGTTTGGTGTTTTTTTGTTTGTTTGAGTTACTTTCCTTGGGGATATTTGAGGGATAATCAAAATTTCGAATGGCGGAGTCGAGTCGCCGTATGATCAGTGTGGTCCGGCCGTTTAGCATAGAAAGTGGCCGATTCAGGCGAGGACCGCCGGATAATGAAGGCTGAATAGCTGAGTCGCCGTATAATCTCGTACGCCGTATTAGCCCAGAAAGTGGCCGCATTCAGAAAAAACCGCCCGAAAAAATGGCCAAATGAAACTTTTATACAAACACCCACTTCAAAAGTATTTCATATCAAAAATAGATCATTTCCACAGTTACCAAATAAAAACAACTCCACCGAAATACCTACGTAAACTCATCATTTCCAAGGTGAAATAAAAATGTAATATTTTTGGGTCTGATTTTGACGAAATATGATGGTATAATGAAAAAAGTGGCGTCATATGCCGATATACAAAGTAAATAATGCAAAACTTGATATTTATTGACTATTTAACATACGTAACCGAAATAATGTTTTATAAATCTACTATTTTAGGTGATTAATAATGATAGAAATGAAGGACGTAATAAAAAAATATCCGAACGGTGTGCTAGCCGTGAACGGAATCAATGTGAAAATTAAACAAGGTGAATTTGTCTATGTTGTAGGCCCAAGTGGTGCAGGGAAATCTACCTTTATTAAAATGATGTACCGTGAGGAAAAGCCTACACAAGGATCAATCTTAATAAATGGAATTGACTTAGCAAAATTAAAGGAAAAAAAGGTTCCATATTTACGTAGAAACATAGGGGTTGTATTCCAGGACTTTAAGCTTTTACCGAAGTTAACTGTTTTTGAAAATGTGGCATTTGCATTAGAGGTTATTGAGGAAAGCCCACGCAATATTAAGAAACGAGTAATGGATGTACTTGATCTAGTAAAACTTAAACATAAAGCACGCTTTTTACCAGATGAATTATCTGGAGGCGAGCAGCAAAGGGTATCAATCGCGCGTTCTATTGTTAATGCTCCAGGAGTAATGATCGCGGATGAGCCGACAGGAAACTTGGATCCAGAGACATCTTGGGATATTATGAATATCTTTGAAGAAATCAACAACCGTGGCACAACGATTGTCATGGCTACACATAACCGAGAAATTGTTAATGCGATTAAAAAACGTGTAATTGCTATTGAAAGTGGAAAAATTGCTCGTGATGAAGTAAGGGGTGAGTACGGTTATGAAATTTAGTACGCTCACTAGACATTTTCGTGAAAGTGTAAAAAATCTAGGTCGTAATGGCTGGATGACGTTTGCATCAGTTAGTGCTGTAACCGTTACTTTGTTACTTGTTGGTGTATTTATTGTCATAATGATGAATTTAAATAGTATGGCAACATCGATTGAAGAAGATGTACGAATCCGAGTTCATATTGATTTAGCTGCAACACCAGAGGATCAAGAACAGCTTCGAAAAGAAATTGAAAAGATACCACAGGTTGGTACACTTGAATTTTCTTCTAAGGAAGATGAACTGGCCAATATGATTAAAAGCTTTGGTGAAGAAGGAAAAATCTTTGAGCTTTTTGAACAAAATAATCCGCTTCACGATGTATTTATAATAAAAACAAAACAGCCTACAGATATCATGATGGTAGCTAAACAAATTGAATCCTTTTCATATGCAGCAAATGTAAAGTATGGACAAGGAGAAATTGAAAAGATTTTTGCAGCTGTAAAGGTATCGAGAAATGTGGGTATCGGTCTAATTATTGGTTTATTATTTACAGCCATGTTCCTTATCTCCAATACCATTAAAATTACAATCGTTGCTAGAAGAAGAGAAATTGAGATTATGAAGCTAGTAGGTGCAACTAATGCATTTATACGTTGGCCTTTCTTCATTGAAGGACTATTCCTTGGGATATTAGGATCACTTATACCAATTGGAATTATTTTAGGAAGCTACGATTATTTATACGATTTGATTCAGCCAAGATTAGAAGGAACCTTTCTACAACTACTACCGTTCCAACCATTTGCCTTCCAAGTAGCAGGATTGTTAATAGCAATTGGAGCATTCATCGGCGTTTGGGGAAGCTTAATGTCAGTTCGAAAGTTTTTGAGAGTTTAAAAGCGCTAGGACTAATAATAAGACGCACCAAGTAGTATGAAAAATGTCTTCCACAGTTTGGAGTGCGCGGAGAGCCACTTGACTCCTGCGGGATATAGTGGTCTTTAGGAGACCCCGCAGGAGCCCCCAGGCGACGAGGAGGCTCCCGGACCACCCTGCGGAAAGCAAGTGGATCGCAGCGCATGGAACTCTACTACCTAGGTTATTTTCAGGTAGGCTTACTTTTAAACAAAACTATCAATTATAGATTACTAGTTTCCTAACCATACATAACGTATGACCAGGAAGTAGGTAACCTAACCTGGTCATGGACAAGCCAAGATAGACCATCAGAATTACAAATAGAGGGGAGACAGGAACGAATTGAAACGGAGATTTCTCATTCTAGGATTAGGACTATCAGTTATCGTCGGGAGTAGCGTTACTCCAAACCTACCAGAAGTATATGCTGTTGACACAAACACACAGCTCGAAAATCAAAAAGATGATGTTCAAAATAAACGGTCAGATCTTCAATCAGATATTGAAGGTAAACAAAGTGAACTAGACAAAATTAAGGCGCAACAAGATGCCGTTAACCAGGATATCAAACGTTTAGATTTAGCTGTGGCTGAAACGAGCGGCAATATCCGTGAAAAAGATGCACAAATTACGGAAACAAAAGAAGAAATCGAAGTACTCCGAGAAGAAATAGAGGTTGTTAAAGAACGAATTGAGAAACGTGATGCATTACTTAAGGATAGAATGCGTTCGATTCAAGAAAATGGTGGAATGATTAGCTATCTAGATGTATTGCTAGGTGCACAAAGCTTTAGTGATTTTGTAAACCGAGTAAGTGCTGTTTCTTCATTCGTTCAAGCTGACCGTGATATTCTTAAGGTTCATAAAGAGGATAAACAACTACTCGAAGAAACTGAAATTGAGCTTAATGATCAACTAATTCAATTAGAACAACAATTGTCAGAACTCGAAGTGATGAAAAAACAGCTTAACTCTCAGATTAATGAAAAGAACGAAATTATGTCTGAGCTTCAACATGAAGAAGAGGAAATGCATAATCATATTGAATCACTTGAGGATGAGGAAGCGCTCCTTGCAGCTCAAGAGCGAGCAATCAAACAAGCAATTGATGAATGGAATCGTAAGCAAAAAGAATTAGAGGAAGAAAGAAAGCGACAAGAAGAGGAACGTAAGCGTAGGGAGGCAGCTGGAGAATCTACTTCTAGCCCGCCTGTTGCAACCACACCGGCTCCAGCCGTTACGAGTGGAGACTTTATGAGACCAACTACAGGTCGAGTTTCATCAAACTATGGCTCACGCTGGGGAACTCTTCATGCCGGGATTGATATTGCTAATTCAGCACCAAATGTACCGGTTGTAGCTGCAGCAGATGGGATTGTATTCAGATCCTACTATTCTAGCAGTTATGGAAATGTTGTATTTATCACCCATAATATTAATGGCAAGGTATATACAACCGTTTATGCACATTTAGAGAGTCGTTCAGTGAGTGAGGGTCAATATATAGCTAAAGGTGCCCTTTTAGGGTACATGGGGAATACAGGCCAATCATTTGGCAAGCATTTACACTTTGAATTACATGTAGGACCTTGGAATGCAGCAAAATCAAACTCGGTTGATCCACGTAACTATATAAACTTCTAAAAGGGATAAGAAAAATGGAGCGGATATCGCTCCATTTTTTATTTACAAGGTAACTTTGGACTACACAGCCGTTGTTACTGTGGTATTTTTCGTGTATGTAGACTAATATATTAAAACAAATATTTTTTTGATGAAAATAACCATTGGAGGCATTCAAGAAAAAGTTTGGTTCACAAACTCATCCTTTTGTCATTAAGGAGGTTTCCAAGTTAATCATAGACATGTAATTTTGGATTACGTGATGGCTTCTGCAACATCGATATCTTCTAAAGAATTTATGGATGAGGCAGCACGGGTCATAATGGACTTTTTGTGAAGCTTTGTTAATCATCTTTGATTTTTTGCGTAGGTATGGAACTCATAAACGGAGAAATTCCGGTTAATGTATCTGATAGGGGATTAAGAAGCAGCTATAAGCGGAGATATTCCGGTTAACTTCTCTAATATATGATTAAATCTAAAGATTAGGTTCATATAAGCGGAAAAACTCTGGTTATATCTAGGGAAATGTTGATATTTCCCAATTTAAGCGGAATTTTTCCGTTTAAATTCAACAACCATAGTGAAACCAACATGACAGGACACAGCCATTTAAAAAGAAAGCAAAAGCAACTCCTAGAGTAATAGCTAGTCTATCTAATTTTGGTTTGTAGACCCTACCACTCCACTTATGTTTTCGTGTAAGAAGTGTACCCTTTATACAATAAAGGGGTAAATGGCATAGAGTACAAATTATCGGATTTTTACTAAACAAAAAGGACCGGGCTTTGCCCGGTTTCTTTTATGGAATAACCAACACCTGACCAATATATACCGTGTCGCTTGTTAATTGATTCGTTTCTTTAATTGCTGACACTGTGGTTTTAAAGCGGCTTGCAATGAGCCAGAGTGAATCCCCAGATGCTACTGTATAGGTTGTGACTGTTAGTGTTTCTTCCACTGTAATCGGCGTGTTTTGTGGTATTCTTAACACTTGACCAATGTACAAGCTATCTGTCGATAATTGATTAGCTTCCTTGATTGCGGCAATGGTTGTATTATTGCGTTCAGCAATTGCCCAAAGACTATCTCCTGAGACGACGGTATATGTTAGATAATAAGTCGAGTCAGGCTCAGAATAAGGAACTGATGTAATAGGTATCGATGCTGGTAAAATCGTACTGTAGTTCCGCCAAATATCAATATTATCTTGTCCTAAGCTCCAGTTCCCAACCCCACGTATATTATATTTGCTTACTAAAGCAAGCTTCCTTTTTATAGATTCTTCATTTTCATACCATATTGTATAAGTTCCAGGTGTAAGGGATGAACCTGATACAAAGGTAATAGGGTCGTCCGCTTTAATTGTGACTGTTGCCTTGACAGATTGACTAGCTTCATCAAAAACAACCGTATGTTCATATTTAGATAACACTTCTTGAATCTTCGTGTTTGAAATTCCGAAGCCCCCATAATCTAGCCCTTCTATCCAATAACGTCCATAATGTGCGATTCCCATGACGATTTTATCTCGTGGAACACCTTGATTAATAGCATATTGAATCGATCTCTCAACCCATGGCAAGCTCGCCACTGGGCCGGCCTCTCCACCTGGATAGCTTTCGTCATAACTCATAATCATTAAATAGTCGGCATATTTCCCGAGGTTATTATAATCATATGCCCCGTGCCATCCGGTATTCCACCCATGAGGGTTGGCTGCAACCGCAACTGAGACCTCTTTATGTGCTGGTATTTTTAGACGAAGCAGTCTGACAAATGCTGTGAAGCTAGATCGGTCCGCATCTGTAATGTTTTCTAAATCAACATTCACTCCATCTAAATTATAATGAGCAATCGCGTCGGCTATTTGTTGTGCAGCTTGTTCTTTATTCGCGAGCATGGCACGACCTTTTTCACGATTCCAATGGTTACTTAAAAATGGAACAACCCGTACACCTTGTTGATGCATTGTTTCAATAAATGCAGGATCAAGTTGATGAGTTAGCTTTAAAGTCCCATCTGAGTTAATATCAAAATAACTTGGTGCTACGACATTTATAGACTGATTGGTTTGATTCACTGTATTGGTGTAATGTTTGATATCACCAAAGTATAAATAACCAAGATTCAGTACTTCCGTAGCCGTGACAGGTAGTCTTAACGTTTGACCAACAGAGACTGTATTAGTTGGTAGGTAGTTCACTAATCGTAATGCATCAACAGTTGTGTTGAATCGCTTAGCAATTGAATAAAGAGTATCGCCAGCAACAACCAAATAAGAATGTGTTGATAAGTCCAGTCGTTCACTCTCATTTTTAGCAGAATCCAGCTGATTAACAGTTACTCTTAGATCCTGAGTTGTACTAAATTGACTCAAAGGTATGCTTAATGAAAAATATCCAGTTTGATCAGATATCCCATCTTTTGAGATAGACTCACTGCCCACTCGATCAGTCACAAAGATGGTTACTAATGAATTTGGTTCAGCGCTCCCGATAATCGTATATAGAAATTCACCGTTCACATAGCTAAATCCACTCTTCGTGACCGTAGGTTTGACAATAACAGTATCTTTTTCAATCAGCTTTGTTTGAGTGATGCTTGTATTTCCAGCTTGGTCTGTTTGAGTGAGTTCAATGCGCAATGGACCATCTACTAACGTGCTTACATCAAGTCCTACCTCAAACGCGCCATTAACTGCCGTTGTTTCTGCTTCAACACGGCTTACTCCATCAGTAATTACAGCATGTACTGTTGCTCCATCCTCGACATTTGTACCTTTTAAAATGTAGTGATTCATATTACTTTGATTCACATAAGACGGGAGGGCAAGGGTGCTCTCAGTTGGTGCTGTTGTATCTTTTACAATAATAGCTGGTTGCTGTGGTTGAACATTACCTGCAGTATCTGTTACATAGAAATTTACGGTTATCTCTCCATCAGCTAAGTTCTGAGCATCGACCACAAACTCAAATTCACCAGTTTCAGTTGGTGTTATCGTTTCACTAATCGTTGTTGTTCCATCACTTAAGGTAATGCCAACAATGGTGTTAGGTTCAGTCTTTCCAGAAAGAGAATAGTTTGTTTTATTTCCGCTAAAAAGACTAGCTAAAGGCTGTAAGGTAAAATCAGTCGGTCCAACTGTATCTTTTACTAAAGTTTTTATGATGCTAGGGCTCTCATTTCCGGCTTCATCTTTGGTGGTAACATGAATAAATAAATCTCCATCTGTTAGTTCTGAAAGGTCCATGGGTAGCTCATATCGACCTGATTCATCTGTTGTAGTTGTAGCTGATTTTTCTTGATTCAAACGGTTAGTGACTACAATTGCCACATGTGTGTTTGGTTCGCCTTCACCCGTAAAAGTATAGGATGTTTGATTTTCGGCATTAATATATCCCTCGTTCGTAAATGTCGGAGCATTAGGGCTCAGTGTATCTTTTTGAAGTGTAACAAGGCTTGTCTCACTTTTTACTCCGGCCTTTGAAGTAGACCTCGCTTCAACGGCTAAGGTCGAATCAGTTAATGAACTCAAATCAACCACAACATAGTATTCACCATTATCATCTGCGGTAGCTGTTGCCGTAACAACAGGATTTACTCCATCTGAAATTGTTATATCAACAACAGTTCTCGGCTGAGCATGACCGAAAATTGAAAACTTCTCCATGTTTTCCCGATTAACGATGATTTCATTATCAATTGTGGGGGCAATGACTTTTGTTTCTTTTAAAATAGTTGTTTCGAAGGTTGTGCTACTGTTACCGACGGGATCGATGGAAAAAGCAGTTACTTTAATCGTTCCATCTGATAAGCTTAACAGGTCCAAGGTTTCGCTAAATACACCATCTTCATTAGCAGTTGTGGCCAATTGTATATCCTCATGGAAACCGTCAGATATAGTGATTTCAACCACCGAAAGAGGTTCAGCTCTACCACTAAGAAGATAACTATTGGCATTCTCATTATTAATATTCTCTGTGTTTTCGATAGCTGGCACGACGGTATGGGTATCTTTTTGAATCGTAGATGTTACCCGTTCACTTATATTTCCAGCTGCATCTCTAGCAGTTGCCGTCATAGTTAGTGTCCCATCTTGAAGAGGGGAGACATCAAATCGATGAGTGAAATCTCCATTCGCGTCCGCCACGACTTGCGCAGACAAGGAAGGGTTTTTTCCATCTGTAATAACAATATCAACAAAAGCATTGGCTTCTGTTGTTCCTCTAACATCAAACTCCTTTGCATTATTACCTGTGATAAGTTCAAGTGGTCCTATTTCAGGCAAGATAGGTGCATCTGTGTCAGCGGGTTCTGGTGGCTGTTCAACAGCATTAGTACCCGGTATATTCAATGTTTGTCCAACAAAAATAAGATCCGATGTAAGGTTGTTGGTTGTTTTAATTGTTTCAACTGTTGTCCCAAATCTTCTTGCAATAACAGATAAAGTATCACCAAATACGACTGTATAGCTTGTCATTTCAACTGTTACATTAGGCTCAGTTGTAGTTTCATTGTTCGTTTGTTGAGGGATATTTAAAATTTGACCTACAAAAATACGATCTGAAGTAAGCTGATTCAGTGATGTAATCTCTTCGACTGTTACACCAAATCTTCTTGCAATCAATGACAGAGTATCCCCAGATACAACTGTATAACTGATCGTTTCTGCAGGTGCTTCAGATTGAGGTACCACCGCTGGTTCAGGAGTTACCGTGTTTTCCTCATTTACAGGCTGGACCGGTATTGTTAAAACCTGTCCAACAAAAATCATATCTGTAGTTAACTGATTATTAGTTTTAATCGCGTCAACCGTCGTATTAAATTTTTTTGCAATAAGTGATAAAGTGTCTCCGGAAACAACTGTATAGTTTGTGATTGTCGTATCTGGTTCAGTTATAGGTGATTCTTCTACAGTTGGTTGCTTAGTTGGCTGTGGTATTTTTAATTTTTGGCCAATTGTAATAGTGTCTGTTGTTAATTGATTATAGCTTTTGATGTCAGATACTGTTGTATAATAGCGCCTCGCAATTAATGATAAGCTGTCACCTGCTGACACCGTATAGGTAAAATAGGGCAGTTTTAGTACCTGTCCTATTTTTAATACATCTGAAGATAACCCATTTAGTTCTTTGATTGAAGAAACCGTCACATTATAGCGTCTTGCAAGGGAATAAAGAGTTTCTCCGGATTGTACGGTATGATTATCATACTGATACACAGGTTGAACTTGAGTCGTGCTAGCTAGTGCTTGTGTATTTGGGGAATCTATATAATAAAAGGATGTAATAAGAAGAGCCCCCATGACCACTTTTACTGCTGATATTTTAATGTTTGGGAATGTTTGCTTAATTAAGTCCTGGATCTGGGTTTGTAATTCACCCTTTTTTCCAGGTGAGTGACCAAGCTCATCGGCAAATTCAGTTAGTTGGTCTTGTAGGTGGATAGTTAATGTGTAGGTATTATCACTATTTAGTTTTAGTTCGTAGTTTTGAAAATACAGATTCATATGATAAAACTCCTCTAAACGTAGTCTCCACTTTTTATTCTGCCAAATGATAGTAAAATGATTCAGGATTTTTTTAGAAGCCTTCATCTGAATGAGTGCGCCATGGAGGATGAAAATAGTGTGATTACCATGTGTGGAATGAGCGGAGAGCCACTTGACTCCTACTGATATGCGCTCAGCGAGCCAAAGGTTTCTTTTGTTTTTCGAATTTTAATCTATTTTTAAGCGAATTGTTAGGGAGTATTGTGTTTTGATAAGCGATTTAGTAGTTCTTTGAAAGTTTATTTTCGAAATTTTGTCGAATACGTTCGAACTGGGGGATTTATTTTCGAGATTCGCGTGTTTATTTTAGAAATCATCTGTTTATCGATTATTCGACACTACTTCGCATAAGTTACCTTAAAAGCAAATTCAGCCTAGACATGCTTTTTGGATTTTTAATGTATGGAATTACGTCTTCAATACAAACTATAGGGGTGAAAACCAAATAAAGAACAGGAGGGAAATTATGAAGAAAATCTTAGTTTTAACACTTGCGATTATGTTTGCACTTCCAGTTGTATCTCAACCAAGTGCCCAAATTAAAATGTTTAAAGAACCTCCATTTGAGTTTTATAAAGTGTCAAAAGGAGATTCGTTTTGGTACATAGCGCAGCGATATGGACTTGATTACAAACGTTTGATGGAGCTTAACCCAGATGTGGTTCCGACGAATATGCATGTTGGAGAGGTAATCCGTTTAAAGCCATCTGCATCTCACCATAGTTCATTTGAGGATCAAGTAGTAAAGCTTGTAAATCAGGAGAGAGCAAAGCAGGGGTTAAAACCTTTAACACATCGTGCTGATTTGAAAAATGTAGCACACAAAAAGGCTGAGGATATGATTAATTCTAATTACTTCTCTCACACAAGTCCAAACTACGGATCGCCTTTCCAAATGTTAAAAACGTTTGGAATTAGTTATCAGTCGGCTGGAGAAAACATTGCTAAAGGCCAAAAAACACCACAAGAGGTTATGAACGCATGGATGAATTCACCAGGACATCGCGCGAATATCCTTAAGCCAGAATATGATTCAATTGGTGTTGGATTCTATCACAGTGCATGGGTTCAAATGTTTATTAAGGCAAGATAATGTGTAAAAAGGGGCATCCATTACGAGGGTGCCCTTTTAAAAAGATAGGAAAGTATAAAAAAATTGTGCTTTCAGTTGTAAAGGAAGAATTAGTACGCCCTGTTCTGTTGGAGAGAGTGAAGAGTGAAGTAGAATGCTCGAAAGAATTTATGGAAGAGGTAGCACGAATCATAATGGTTTTAAAAAAATTTCCTTTATTGATTTTTCGCGTAGGTAAAGGAAATCATAAGCGTAGAAATTCCCGCTATTGAATCTATAAGGGCTTAAGCAGCAGATATAAGGGGAGAAATTCCCGTTAAGTTCACAAATATATGACTATATCTTAAGTTTGGTATCTTATAAGCGGAAAAACTCCCCTTATATTTAGGGAAATGTTGATATTTCTTAAATTAAGCGGAATATTTACGTTTAAATTCAACCAAGAGAAATCAACATGATGGACACAGCCACTTAAAATAGCAAAGTAAACTCCTAGAAAAATAGAATTAGTTGACTAATCAAACAAATTTTATCCACAAATTGTTGTCGAATATCCTTACATATTCACGACTTATCCACGAGTTTTGGTAGTTTATCCACGACTATTGAAAGTTTATCCACGACTTATCGCAAATTATCCACGAATCTTAGTCAAATATCATTTTTTCGCCAAAAATCGACAAAGATTAAAAGCGTATTTTATGATTGCACAATTTGTCCAATGAGCTTATACTAAAATAAGTAATTTCAATATCTAGTATATATAGTTTAGTTAAATACAATATACAGTATCATCCGGTAAAAACGGTGTCGAATAAGTGACATAATAGGGAATCTGGTGTAAATCCAGAACTGTCCCCGCAACTGTAAAATGCTGATGAAATAGGGAACATCCACTGTGAGTACTAGGCTCATGGGAAGGACCTTACAGTAAGATGAAGCATTAGTCAGGAGACCTGCCATTTTTACTTAGTACTATCTTTTTCGGGAGTTGAGAGGATAGGGCGAGGACCTTTGGTGTATTCCACCTTATCTTCTTCGTTCTATCTTGCTCATCTTACAAAGATGGGTTTTTTTATTACAAACAAGCGCAAATTGGGAAAGGGGTAATGGGGAATGGCACTAAAGGAAGTTTTGCATTTTTCAAATTTAGAATCTTCAAATGTGGAGGGAATAATAGAGTATGTTACTCAACAAACCTCGAAATTTCCACATTTACATGTAGATGATTATAAGGAGAAAATCTCTCAAATCTTTTTACATAAAACAAATTCAACAAAAGATCAAATTGCCAATACACTAATTCTGGCTGCTCTAGAACGAGTGACAATGCTGGAACCAGATTGGACTTACGTAGCTGCAGCTTTTTATTTAGACCGACTCTATTTTCATGCATCTCAAAATAGACAATATGCAACGAATGGTAAATATGGATCTTTTCATGAGTTGTTGCAGAAATTAACTGACATGGGAATCTATCATTCTATGTTATTGAATAAATATTCTAAAGAAGAAATTCAGGAGCTAGAAGGGTTAATTAATCCAGAAAATGATGGCCTTTTTACATACATAGGTCTCATTACTTTAGCTGAAAGATACTTGGCAAAATCGCATCAAGGTGAAGTGTTTGAGCTTCCACAAGAAAGACTACTTATTATAGCCATGACATTGATGGTAAATGAACCAAAAGAAAATAGACTAACGCTTATTAAAGAAGCGTATTGGGCATTGTCCAATTTATATATGACTGTTGCTACTCCAACACTTTCTAATGCAGGAAAAAGCTATGGACAGCTTTCTAGTTGTTTTATAGATACAGTGGATGATAGTTTAAGAGGCATTTATGATTCAAATACGGACATTGCCAATCTTTCGAAAAACGGTGGAGGAATTGGTGTATACCTTGGTAAAATTCGCTCGCGTGGGAGTGACATCAAGGGCTTTAAGGGAGTCTCTTCTGGAACGATTCCTTGGATGAAGCAGTTAAATAATACGGCTGTAAGTGTTGATCAATTAGGACAACGCCAAGGAGCCATTGCGGTTTACCTCGATGTTTGGCACAAAGATATCTTCTCTTTTCTTGAAACGAGATTAAATAATGGAGATGAGAGATTACGAACTCATGACTTATTTACAGGTGTGTGTATCCCTGACTTGTTTATGGAAAGTGTAGAACAGCGCGGAGATTGGTATTTGTTTGATCCACATGAGGTTCGTAGAGTGATGGGTTATTCATTAGAGGATTTCTTCGATGAAGAAGAGGGGGATGGTGAATTCCGCCGTCGTTATAAAGAATGTGTGAACCACCCTACACTTTCAAAACAAAAGGTAGCAGCCATTGACATTTTCAAATCAATCATGATTTCACAGCTTGAAACAGGGACTCCTTATATGTTTTATCGAGATACAGTGAATCGAGCAAATAGCAATAAGCATTGTGGGATTGTTTACTGCAGCAATTTATGTACAGAAATCACTCAAAACCAAAGCATCACAACTGTCATCGAGGAAAGAACAGAAGATGGCAAGATCATTATTGAAAAGACTCCAGGAGATTTTGTTGTGTGCAACTTATCTTCAATTTCTTTAGCGAAGGCAGTCCAGGATGATGTGCTAGAACGCCTTATATCTGTACAAGTGAGGATGCTTGACAATGTTATTGATTTAAATGAAATTCCTGTTCTTCAAGCAAATTTAACCAATAAAAAGTATCGTGGGATCGGTCTAGGAACCTTTGGCTGGCATCATTTGCTTGCTCTTAAAGGAATTGCTTGGGAAACCGAAGAAGCAATTGCATATTGTGATGAGGTTTATGAAAAAATTTCCTTTTTAACAATCAAAGCAAGTATGGAATTAGCCAAAGAAAAGGGATCATACCCAGTGTTTAAAGGCTCTGACTGGGAAACAGGAGACTATTTTACTCGTCAAGGCTATCAGTCTGAAGAATGGACAGTGCTAAAAAATGATGTACAAGCTCAGGGTATTCGAAATGGTTATCTGTTAGCAGTTGCGCCGAACTCATCAACAGCAATTATAGCGGGTTCTACATCTGGGATAGATCCAATTTTCCGCAAAGAATACTCTGAAGAAAAGAAGGATTATAAAATTCCAGTAACTGCACCAGATCTTAATCCGATGACAAACTGGTATTATAAATCCGTTTATCTGATTGATCAAAAATGGAGTATTAAACAAAATGCGATGCGCCAACGACATATAGACCAATCGATCTCGTTTAATTTGTATGTTCGAAATGATATTAAAGCAAAAGAGCTTCTTGATCTGCACATGCTTGCATGGGAAAGTGGCTTGAAAACAACCTATTATGTACGTTCAACTTCTAGTGCGGTGATAGAAGATTGTGAAAGTTGTCAGTAAGGAAGGAAGGATGAGTTAATTGAGCATAGTGGAAAAACGAAAAATCATTGATAGCCATGCACCAAACCGTTCAACTGGAATTGTAAATGGACAAAGCTCAAATATTCTTAATTGGGATGATGTACGTTATTCCTGGGCATATCCTAAATATAAAGTAATGCTATCTAATTTTTGGACACCTTTTGAAATTAATATGAGTAAGGATATAAAGCAATTTCCACAATTAACGGATGTGGAGCAAGAAGCTTTTTTGAAAATTATCGGTTTATTAGCTTTATTAGATAGTATTCAATCAGATTATGCATCAAAGGTAGCAGATTATTTAACAGATTCTTCGTTAAATGCATTAATGATTATGCTCGCGCAACAGGAGGTTATCCATAATCATTCATATTCTTATGTGCTTTCAAGTATTGTTCCGAAGAAAAAACAGGATGAGGTGTTTGAATTTTGGAGAACAGAAGAAACATTGCGCGAGAGAAATGATTTTATAACAAATGGCTATCGAGCGTTCTCCGAGAATCCGACGATTGAAAATTTTCTTAAATCAATCATCTATGATGTGATTTTAGAAGGATTATTCTTTTATTCAGGGTTTGCTTTCTTTTACAATCTTGCACGTAACCAAAAGATGGTAGCTACTTCAACGATGATAAATTACATTAATCGTGATGAACAAATTCATGTAGGACTTTTCGAAAAGATTTATAAAGAAGTATTAAATGAAAATCCACAATATCGGACGAAAGAGCTTGAAGAATTTGCTGTGGAGACTTTTCGTCAAGCTGCATTGCTTGAAATTGAATGGGGACGTCAAGTCATTGGTGATAAAATGGATGGAATTACAATGCCTGAACTGGAACAATATATTCAATTTATGGCGAATAAACGTTGTAACCAGCTTGGTCATGGAAGAGCAGTTTTTCCAGAAGCACCTATAAATAACCCGATGAGATGGATTATTGCATACCAAGAGGTAGACCTAGGGAAAACAGATTTCTTTGAGCAAAAGTCACGTCAATATACAAAAACAAGTGATGTAAATGGGTTTGATGATTTGTAATTGATCCCTTTTTACCTAATTAACAAAAGCTTAATCTAGATTTTATATACTACAAACCACATATCGTTAATATATAGATTAATAAGAAACTTAATCTTCATGTTAACTTATGTGGTTTGGAGGCTATCAAATGGAAAGATCTGTTGAAGAAATTTCAAGACTTGCAACTGAATGTACATGTGGGATCAACCATAAAGAAATATTAATTGAGCAAATCACAATTAAAGAGAATGCATTGGTTGATTCGGTTGAGTATCTACGAAATAAGGGATTTAAACGTGTGATGATTGTTTGTGATGAAAATACGTTTTTAGCTGCTGGTAAGCAATTAAATCACCTTTTGTCACAACAAAATCTACACTCGACGATATGTTTTATTACTCCTGATAAAAATAATGACGTTGTCGCAGATGAGGCATCAATTGTACAAGTCTTTCTAGAAACGCCTAAGGAAGTAGACGTTTTCTTGGCAGTAGGGTCAGGGACGATTCATGATATTGTACGGTTTGTTAGTTATAAAATGGGGAAGTCATTCATCTCAATAGCCACAGCTCCGTCAGTAGATGGCTTTAATTCTATTGGAGCTCCATTGATTATTAGAGGGATGAAACAAACCTTCCAATTACATTCACCCATTGCAGTGTTTGGAGATTTAACAGTCTTGAAAAATGCCCCGCCTCCAATGATTGCCGCTGGATTTGCTGATATGATTGCCAAATACACTGCCCTTGCTGATTGGAAATTTGGACATTTGACAGCGGGAGAACCTTACTGTCCATTAGCTGCAGAAATTACAGAGAAAGCTTTGACTTCTTGTGTTGAGAGTATTGATAAAATAGCCATTGGCGACGAAGATGGCATGTTTATTTTATTTGAGGCATTAGTACAATCAGGCATTGCCATGCTGTTAATTGGTCATTCCTATCCAGCCTCAGGAGGGGAGCATCATATTTCTCATTATTGGGAAATGGAGTTTTTAAAACAAGGTACCCCACAAATTCTTCATGGTACCAAGGTGGGTGTAACAAGCCAATTGATTGCTAAGCTATATAAAAATAAGGTTCTAGAAGTGGTTACATCTGGTAACTATGTTGAATTGAATCCACATCTAGAAGAATTATCGGAAGTGATCAATAACATCCCAGACCCTAAATATATGCAAGGTTTACTTAGAAAGCTTGGTGGTGATACCTGTCCAAGAGATCTTGGAATAAGTGATCCACTAATCAAGGAAAGTTTGGCGAATGCCCACACGCTTCGAAATAGATTTACGATGCTTCGTTTTCTAAATGAACGGGTTTTATAATATGTAATGGAAGCAGTAACGGATTAGATACATCCGTTACTGCTTTTGATATTATTGGTATTGTTGGCCTAGACCCTGCTGGTTACTCATACCTTGTGGGTTACTCATACCTTGTGTTCTGTTGATTTTTCAGCAGCAGTTCGATCACCTGTTTAACTTCTAAATCCTCTGTCGTGTTATTAAAAAAATTGATAACAGGAAATGCAGCACTTTCCGCCATATAAGAGGACCACAAAATACCCCATTCAGCAGAAGTTAAGTTGATTTTATGTACCTTCATATAAAATCCTCCTATGTTTGCCCATAGAAGATATTCTTTCCTGAAATTGTCTTATTTTGTGGAATTTATCTTTACAAATTTCGACAAAACTTGATAAAAATAAAAAACCAGCCATCTAGATGACTGGTTTTTTAGGAATAGGGGAGATCTAGGCTTCCAATCTTTTTTCTGGCATTTTCGAAAATAGGGCAGCAATCACTCCCAAGGCTGGTAGTAAAAGCATGATTAATAATATTTCATTATAGCCACCGAATATATCATAAGCAATTCCAAATGGAAGGGGACCAAAAGCAGAGCCAATAACAGTAACCGTCATAGCAACTCCTTTAATACTCCCAAGGTGTTGTCTTCCAAAATAATTTGGCCAGATAATTCCTAGAGTAATGCGTTCAAATCCGCCAATAAATCCCCAAAACACTCCAAAAAAGATTGCAATGGCAGGTGAGAAGGTTTTCATAAGAATAAGCATGAAAGCTATTTGGCCAATAAAAATAGCTGCAAGTACATAATGGACCTTAATTTTCTCCAATATAAATCCAGCAATTAAAGTGACTGGGAAACCAACAAGAGCCATTAAGCTTAAAATCAAAGCGGCAAAGCCTGGGCTGATATTATTTTCACCTAAAATTGAAACAAGATGAAAGGTTAACCCAGTATTCACCAAAGAAGGAATGGAAATACAAAATAGTAAAAGCCAAAATGTAGCTGTTTTCATGGCTTCTTTTAATGTCCAATTCACTTCTTGATCATATGGGTTATCTTGTAAACCACTTTTTTGATTGCTGGTTACTTCTTTCCGTCCATCAGGGAGAAGGCCAATGTCTTCAGGTTTGTTACGAATAAAAAAGTAGGCTAAGGGGACGAAAATCATTAGAAGTAAAATACCCCAAATTCTCCAAGTCATTTCCCAACCCCATAAGTTAATCATCCAGGCATTAAGTGGAGGAAGTGCAGCAGAACTCAGGAATCCACCAATAGCCATAAAACTTAATGCCCGACCACGTTTTGTAATAAACCATTGTGGGACAAGTGTGTTGGGGATTAATGTCATAGATCCTTGACCGAAAAGACGAATAAAGAAAAAACCAATAAATAACATCACTGCATTTGCAACAAAGCTATTCCAAATACAAGCTATAGCTAGTACTGTACCGACAACAACGGCCATTTTTCGTTGACCATGCACATCAATGAACCTTCCTACAAAAAACATGAGGATTCCAGCTAATAATGTGGCCGCCGAATAGATGCTTGACACAAGTGAACGACTCCACGCAAAATCCTTAATATAATGGTCAATAAATACTGAAATCGAGTAGGTTTGGCCAGGTCCTGAAAAAAACACTCCAAGGGCAGCAATGGTTACAATGACCCAACCATAATAAAAAGGAGTGACCATAGGTTGTCTCTTTGCTGATAGTTGTTCCATCTGTTACCTCCTATGTAAACTAATACTAGAATAACAGAAATTAAGTATTGTATAAATGTAAATATCTCGAGTTGCGAAGTAATTCATAGTTTATTCATATTAGAAATTTTTACGATTATGTGGAATAAATAATGGTAATAATAAAGAAGAATCAATAAAGAGGAAATAATGGAGTTTTAAAAAGAAAACGAGCAGTTTGTCCGAGTATTTCAAATTCTTACCGATAGATCATTCTCGTGTACTAAAATCACATTCATATATCTAGAAATCTCTTTTAATTCACAATAACCACTGTCATAGACATGAAAAATCTGAAATATCTTGTCGTTATAAAAAACCTTTGTTCCTTTTTTCATCTTTTTGCCTCCTGATTCGTTTGTGAATTCTAAGCCTATGATGATGAACATTGGTGAAACTTGTTTATTAGAGAGTGGACAACTGCTCTATCTCAATCTTAATCTATGATTGTTCTTGAAATGTATTATTTATATTAATTTTATGTTAACAGTAAAATTCTGAAAAATCAAACATTATCAAAAATTAGCGACAAAAGTACTACTAAGTGAAGAAGATGTCAAAATTTGTTGATTCCATAATTCGACATTTTTGACAAACTCAACACTCGTTTTAGATTAACCCATTTTTTCCTCATATAAGTGGTGTGCATTTTTACGACGAAAACCAGAGGATGGGGTAACAAATGAATAATTTTCTTATTTTGCGAAGTCGTGAATAATGGATAATAATCTCCTACCATACCCTGATGATCACTGATTTGCATCTGTTACTAAATCATATACATAATATCAATGTTCGTTATACAAGTAGAGGAGGTTAAAAATACCTGTGCTAATGCCACAACTTTGTCCTCATGAACTAATTTTACTATGGTACTTTAAAAAGCAATATATATGAAGCTTTTAATATTTGTAATGGTGAATTAAGATTGGTAAAATAAAGATTAGTACTTTGAAAATAACTTTACATTATAAAAAAATGTTCTATAATTTAAGAATCAAAACAATTCTTCATAAACTGTACAAGCAATTCATATAGTTAGATATAAAGGCATCGCACTTCGCATGTGTGGTGCCTTTTCCTGCAAAGTGTCCCTTAAACTGCAGGGAATAGGAAGAGGAGGCGGAATAATTTGAATCGGAAGTTTGTAGCATTATATATGGCATTATCACTATTATTGGGGGCATCAGCTACATATATGGGGATGCAGTTCTTTAATAATGCCCCATCTAGCAACAGTAACAGCCTTATTTCGAATGGCAATTCAAATGCTTCTACTGAAACCGCAGTGGAAGACTTTGAAAAGATACAACAAGCTTATGAACTTATACTAGGACGATATGTGGAAGACGTAGACCAAGCTCAACTTATTGAGGGTGCTATAAAAGGAATGGTTGATACTCTTGAGGATCCTTATTCGGTTTATATGGATAAAGATACAGCAGATCAATTTACCCAATCATTAGACTCGAGCTTTGAAGGAATTGGAGCAGAGGTAAGCATGGTTGACGGTCGAGTGACGATTGTCGCACCATTTAAGGATTCTCCAGCAGAAAAAGCTGGATTAAAGCCAAATGACCAAATTGTTAAAATAGATGGTGAATCAATTGAAGGTCTAGACTTGTATGAAGCGGTCCTAAAGATTCGTGGGGAAAAGGGAACAACTGTTATTCTTGATGTAATCCGGCCAGGCGTTAATGACATAATGAATATAGAAGTGACTCGTGATGAAATCCCGATCGAAACCGTATATTCGTCTGTTAAGGAATATAATGGTCAAAAGGTAGGATATATTGAAATTACTTCTTTCGCTGAAAAAACGGCACAGGATTTTGTTTCTCAATTATCTGCTTTAGAAGAACAAGGAATTGAAGGTCTAGTATTAGATGTTCGAGGTAATCCTGGTGGGCTTTTAGATAGTGTTGAGCAAATTCTAAAGCAACTTGTAACAAAGGATAAGCCATATGTTCAAATTGAACAAAGAGATGGTAATAAACAGCGTTTCTTCTCAAGTCTTGAATCACTAAAAGATTACCCTATTACGGTGTTAATTAATGAGGGGAGTGCTTCAGCATCAGAAATATTAGCGGGTGCATTAAAAGAAGCAGGTGGTTATGAGGTTGTTGGAGATACATCCTTTGGAAAGGGAACCGTTCAACAAGCAGTTCCGATGGAAGATGGAAGTAATATTAAGCTAACAATGTACAAGTGGTTGACTCCAGATGGTAATTGGATTCATGAAACAGGTGTTGAACCAACTGTTCCAGTGAAGCAACCAGACTATTTTTATAGTAACCCAATTCAGCTTGAGGAAGGTAAAAGTCTTGAGGCTGACATGAATAATGAGAAAGTGAAAAATGCCCAATTAATGCTTAAAGGTTTAGGGTTTGAACCAGGTCGAGAAGATGGTTACTTTAGCAAAGAAACTGAAATCGCAGTAAAAGCATTCCAAGAAGCAAACGATTTAGACGTGAATGGAAAAATTGATACTAAAACAGCAAGTCGAATCGAAAGTGAAATTCTTGAGCATATTCGCAAAGAAGAAAATGATCTACAGCTAAAAGCAGCAATTAAAATCTTGTTCCAATAATATAAGAACGGTAAACAAATCAAGAGGCTACCCCAAAAGAATCTAGCTTACACAATGTCGTAAGTCAAGTTCAGTGGATAGCCTCTTTTTCTTATGCATTCGACAAAGTTCGGGTGGTGACAGGCACCTCCTATTGCTCCCGAACAACACCCACCAAAATTTTCAAAAAAAACAGATTAGGCATTTTTAGATAGTTTTGGTAAAATAAAGGTATTGATATTGAATTCGGTACGTAAATATGGTAGGTGGTGAGAATTGATGACTGAGTGGCTAGTTGAATTTATAAAAGGAATAGGTTTGTTTTTCCTTCATCCTTTGCTTTACGTTTTTATCTTCATGTCATTAATAGCTGGTTATTTAAGAATAAGGCGTGAGCGCAAGGACTTTCATGTGAGGGTATATGATATTTTTCAAGAATTAAGAGAATTATTTACAAGTGGGGTTATTCTAAGTATCACTACTTCAATTGCTACGGTTGTAGCTGGAATGGTTATGCCTTTTGGTAGTTTAGTATTGATGGCAGTAATTACATTAATACTAGCAGCAGTTGGTAGATTTAGATTATTAACACCTTCTTATATACTAGGATTCACGTTTTTTTCGATCATATTGCTTTCACAGATTAATAGTCCTCCAACATGGTTCGCTCCATTATTAAATGACATTAAAATGACTAGCTTACCAGGTTTATCTGTACTTGTATCCTTGCTTTTATTAATAGAAGGGATTCTCATATTCAGCAAAGGACATAAAGGTACCTCACCAAAACTAGTGAAAAGTAAAAGAGGGCTAAAGGTAGGGGCACATTTATCGGAAAAGCTATGGATGGTTCCACTATTTCTGATCTTACCTGGAGATGCTATAGCAGTGTCATTTGAATGGTGGCCGGTTTTTGTGGTGGGTGATGGTAGTTACTCCTTAATTCTTGTTCCATTTTGTGTAGGGTTTTCACAAAAGTTTAAGGGAATGCTACCGCAACTTGGAGCACGCTTTATCGCAAGAAAAGTGATTGGTTTAGGAACTGTTTTAATAGGTTTTTCAATTCTTAGCATTAGGTATCCAATTGTTGCAATTATGTCTGTTGCGTTTGCAATGGTAGCGCGTGAATTGATAAATTTACAATTTAAATTCTTTGATGATTCACAACCTTTTTTCTATGCGAAGCGAGCTCAAGGGCTTTTCATCCTTAGTATTATTCCGAAATCTCCAGCTGATAAGATGGGATTGAAAATTGGTGAAGAAATCATGAAAGTGAACGGACTGGTAGTGAATAATGATCGCGAATTCTATCAATCTCTTCAAAAAAATAGTGCATTTTGTAAACTAGAGGTTAAGGGATTAAATGGTGAAGTAAACTTTGTACAAGGTGCTTTGTATGAGGGGGATCATCATGAGTTAGGGATTATTTTTATTGAAGAAGATAAAAAGTGGAGTCATGAGGCGGTATAAATAAGAGTCAGGGGCTGAGTAGGTTGTGTCAGTTTCTGGCTTTTTTATTTTGTCTACCCTGAAAAAAGAAATGCTGAAGGCGCTCGTTCATCGGCGACATGCATAAGACGAGCCGGCAAGAAGGTTGCTTTGTAACCTTCTTGCCGGATTGACTTATGACCCCGAGCCGATAGCGCCTGAAGCTAGACACTAAGCTAAGTATAATTTTTCATACTCCATGGTGCGAATTAAATTAGCATGGATGTCTTCCCTGAAAATAACTTAGTTAGAGGAGTTCCATGAGCTGCGATCCACTTGCTTTCCTCGGGGTGGTCCGTGAGCCTCCTCGTCGCCAGGGTCTCAGCTCCTGCGGGGTCTCACGAGACCGCTGGATCCCGCAGGAGTCAAGTGGCTCTCCGCTCATTCCACACTGAGGTGGAAACATTTTTTCATACACCATGGTGCGAAATACTTATTTAGCATGGATGTCTTCCCTGAAAATAACTTAGTTAGAGGAGTTCCATGAGCTGCGATCCACCTGCTTTCCTCGGGGGGTCCGTGAGCCTCCTCGTCGCTTCCCTGAGCTCCTGCGTGTCTTACGAGACCGCTAGACCCGCAGGAGTCAGGTGCTTCTCCGCTCATTCCACTTTCAATTTTAACTTCTAAACCATTAAATTTAATATGTATAAATAGGGCAGATTATATATCTTTTTATTGAATTTCTAATGTCTTTTTAAAGAATGTCTTTAGGAATGGTGATTTTTCGTCGATATAGTTAGTGTATAATTAAACATAAAGAAGCTAGGTTTCGTTAAATGTAGATACAGTTTTGGATGGAAAGGTGATGGAGAGATGAGTAGTACGAAAGTAATCGTTTTTAAGGTGGGTAACGAAGAATATGTGATTGATATTTTTAAAGTTCAATCAATTGAGCGGATGCAGGATGTGACAGCTATTCCGAATTCAAGTCCTGCTCTTATTGGAGTAACAAATATTCGTGGTGAGGTGTTACCTCTTTTTGATTTACATAAAATTCTAACTTTAAAGGAAGTTGAAAATACTGATAATACTAGGATTATATTAGTTGAAAGTCAGGGCAAAACACTTGGAGTTGTAGTTGATGAGGCGAGTGAGGTCCTTGAGATATCTCATGATATTATTCAACAGCCATCATTTACTGTTTCTGAGGATTCTTTTATTAAAGGAGTGGCTACTCTAGAAGCGAGAATGCTCATCGTTCTTGATATTGAAAAGCTTTTATCAAATGATAATGTGAGTGCCGATGTTGAGAAATTACAAGCATTCATTCATGAAGGGCTGATGGAAGAATCGGTCTGATCATGTCATTACTATTTAATTTGAAGCTAGTCTGGCAACAGACAGGCTTCTTTTTTTTGTAATAGGAAGTGATTCCTACATAGTGCTTTTTGGTGAAAAAAATAGGATGAAAAGGTGATATGTTTTTTTGCCTTAATAATAGAAAATAAGTATATAGGCCTACTCGTGATAAAGTAGATAAATGGGACTTTTGGAATGTTGCAACCGGTAGATTTACTTCAGAATTTAGGGTGAGGGATGGAAATGCGATGGCAAAAGAAATGAAGGTTTTTAAAACAATCACCAATAAAAAACTTAAAATAAAGATTGAAAAAACAACTTATTTAACCGATTATCACACCATTCTTCATAAATTAATGACGACTAAAAATAAGTCTGAATTCAAAAGAGTAATACAATATATAAAGATCATGGAAAATCGAAAAAGTGAAGTTGATAATTACTTATATTATATAGGGGTGGGGTTTTACTCGGAGTTACATAAAACTCAAAAAACCCTTAAAGAAAAGAGAAGTGTGAGTTAGTTCTAAAAAAATCCTTACAAAAATAAATGTTTCAAAACTTTACGAGCCTTTATGGCTTTTTTTGTTTTAGACAAATGTGTTAAAATATTGTTTGGTATGGATATCGTTACCTTTGTAAAAAATATCCACAGTACTAGTTTAATTATTTTACTTACTTAAGGAGCGGAATTATGGAAAAAATACTTATTTTTGGACATAAAAACCCTGATACGGATACAATTTGTTCTGCAATCGCTTATGCTGAACTAAAAAAAGAATTAGGATTGAATGTTGAAGCCGTACGTTTAGGTGAAATCAATGGGGAAACTGAATATGCATTGACTCATTTTGGTGTAGAAGTACCTCGTTTTGTTGAAAGTGTTTCTTCTGAAAGTGCAAGTGTTATTTTAGTTGATCACAATGAGCGCCAACAAAGTGCTGCGGATATTGACAAAGTTCGAGTGCTTGAAGTAATTGACCACCATCGTATTGCTAATTTCGAAACCAGCGACCCTTTATACTACCGTGCAGAGCCAGTTGGTTGTACGGCAACAATTTTAAATAAATTATATAAAGAGAATGGTGTATCCATAAAAAAAGAGATTGCCGGATTAATGTTATCTGCGATTATTTCTGACTCTCTTTTATTCAAATCGCCAACATGTACTCCTGAAGATGTAGCTGCCGCAAAAGAATTGGCTGAAATTGCTGGTGTTGATGCTGATAGCTATGGACTAAATATGTTAAAAGCGGGTGCTGACTTAAGTGATACATCTGTTTTACAACTGATTACACTTGATGCAAAAGAGTTCCAAATGGGAGAGTACAAAGTTGAGATCGCTCAAGTAAATGCGGTTGATGTTAATGATGTCCTATCAAGACAAGCAGAGGTAGAGCAAGCTCTAGAAGCTGTGATCGAAAGTAAATCATTAGATTTATTCTTGTTCGTAGTAACTGATATTTTAAACAACGATTCTGTAGGAATTGCACTTGGTAAACAAGCTGCTGCTGTTGAAAAGGCATATAATGTGACACTGGAAAATAATCTCGCTACATTAAGAGGAGTTGTTTCACGTAAGAAGCAAATCGTTCCAGTACTTACAGAGGTTTTAGGTTCATAACTAAAATAGGCATTTTATAAGCGATTCTCTAATGAACAAGCCTACTATGAGAAAAAACCCACTATTCATAAATATGGGTTTTTTCTGCTATTTCTTACAAAAAATGTTTATATAATGCTACACTATAAGAATGAGTTATCATAATTTTCGAGAAAATCCTCAATTCATGTAATATTTATTCTACTAAGGTGACATCCAACCATCCAGGGTTAGAACTTTTTTTAACTTTTACAGTAAGTTCATTAATCTCGTTACATAGGTAGATGAAATCAGTACTTTGTAGTTGCATTTCTTTATGATTTTTTAGTGTTTTAATTACATATTCAGCGTATTTTTGATAAATATTCATCCCAGTAACATCTCCTTTTTTATAAGGCTTTTTTCGTAAGCATTGTTGAACTTATTAAGAGATTTATTATTTCATAGTCTTAATTAAGAATTTTTATGAAAGAAGCCTAAATGAAAGAACTATTAGTGGTATACCCCCTAATTCCTCTCTTTAAACATAAAAATAAAAAAATTGATAGGAGAAAATGGAATGAAATTCAGAACAAGGCTTTATTTAGGGTTCGGACTTGTTATGCTTGTTATGACGATCGTATTAATCCTGACAATCAACATGCTTTCTTCGCAAAAGAGTAGAATGGATGAGATTGTACAAGATCGCTATGAAAAAATTAAATTGGTCAATATGATTCGTTCAGATATTGGAGTCATTGGGAGAGAGATTAATGGTTTAGTAGTGAAAGGTGAGCAAACAACACTTACCCAGGAATCTTCTAAATCGATTGCAGTATCTTATTCAACCATCAACAATACGATATCTGAGTTAGAAAGAATGGAGCTATCAAAATCGGTAAATGATATTCTTGCTGTATTCAAGGAAGAGCTTATTCGTTATAAAACATTAGTGGATATGGCTGGCAATGAAAATGTTAATATTGAAACAGAACTTAGTTTATTAGTTTCAGATGCCGAGTTAAAGCGAATCACATTAGTAGAGATAATTGATGAACTAGTAAAGATTCAAGAAAATAATATGACAGAGACATTAGCTCAATCTACGACAGACTACAATAATGGTGTAAGAAATGTAACGATTTTTACCATTATAGGAATTTTAGTAGGAATAGGTATGGCGATCTTTATCGTAACTGGTATTACCAAGCGACTAGCCCGCGTTAAAAATGTCATGAAAAGTATTGATTACGAAGCTGAAGTGTTCCCTCGTATCGATGTCATTACACATGATGAAATTGGTGAAATTGCATCAGCATATAATGAAATGGCGACTGCTTTAGAATTTCATGAACGTACTGAAAGAGAGTATCTTGAGGATATCGAGGAGCAGCATTGGCTTAAGGAGAAAACAACTGAGTTATCGATCATGACACAGGGAATTACTGATCTTAAACCACTTGGAGATCAGTTAATTGGCAAACTTGCAAAAATCATTCAAGCCAATTATGGGGTTATTTATATTAGGAAAAACCATTCAGAAGGTACCTATTATTCAAAGCTTTCCTCTTATGCCTATCAAGCTGGACTTAATCTGGAATTTAACGATATCAAACCAGGAGAAGGTTTAGTCGGACAGGTTGCGGTAGATAATGAGATAATGAGATTACAAAACATCCCAGATCAATACATAAAAATCACATCAGGCTTAGGCGAAGCAAAGCCATCAGATATTATGATTGTACCTAGTGCTTATGAAGGTGAAGTTTTTGCAGTGATTGAACTAGCAAGCTTACGACCTTTCACTGAAATTGAACAAGATTTAATTCAGCAGGTAGCCAATCAATTAGCAATTACTATCAATCGGATTGAAAAGCATATGCAAGTACAGGCATTACTCGAAGAAGCACAAACATTAAATGAAGAATTACAAACTCAATCAGAAGAATTACAAATGCAGCAGGAAGAGCTTCGGACAATGAATGATGAACTTGAGGCACAGCATCGTACTTCTGAACAAAAGACAAAGGAACTTGAAACCTATAAAAATGAACTAGAAGAGAAAAACAAAGAGGTTCTTTTAGGCTCGAAATATAAATCTGAGTTTCTTGCAAACATGTCTCATGAATTACGAACACCATTGAATAGTTTAATTATTTTAGCTCAAATGCTTTATGAAAATAAACATGGTAATCTCTCAGATAAACAAGTTGAATATGCAACAACGATCTATTCCTCAGGGAATGATTTGCTGCGATTAATTAATGATATTTTAGATTTGTCAAAAATTGAATCAGGAAAAATTGATATTATGCAAGGTGAAGTTGTTTTAGAGGATATCCTAATCAATGCTGAGAGACAGTTTTTACCGATATCAAAGAAAAAGGGAATTGACTTTTTTATTCGAAAAAGTGAAGATGTCCCAGCAATTGTTTACTCTGACGAACAACGGATTAACCAAATTTTAAAGAATTTACTATCAAATGCATTTAAATTTACTGAAAAAGGCAATGTTCAACTGAGCATTGAAAAAACAAAAATTCATTCAGAAGAGCATGGAAATCAGGATTACTTATCATTTAAAGTATCAGATACAGGGTCAGGGATTCCACAGGATAAACAAGACTTGATTTTTGAAGCATTTCGCCAAGTCGATGGAACTACTAGTCGAAAATTTGGCGGGACAGGCTTAGGCTTATCTATTTCTAAGGAACTGGCGGAATTGCTTGAAGGTTATATAAACTTAGAAAGTTTTGAGGGAAAAGGAAGTCAATTCACTTTCTATTTACCACTACATTCAATTGGCAACGGTACAAGTCGTCCAAACGAACAATCTGAAGGCGAAAACGAAGCAGCAGCGTCAATTGATGTTCTCCAAAAACCAGTGGTAAAGGAACATGAGTCTGATTCTGTTAAATCTTCAGAGAATCACTCGATTATAAATGAAGTGTACTCTAATAAAAAAGTGATGGTCGTTGATGATGACATGAGGAATGTCTTTGCATTAACTAGTGCGCTTGAATCAAATGGAATGAATGTTATATTCTGTGAAAATGGGAAAGAAGCTTTAGAATTATTACCTGAACATCCTGATTTGGATATCATTTTAATGGATATCATGATGCCTGAGATGGATGGGTATGAGACGATGGAAAATATCCGTCGAATTGATGAGTATAAGGAACTCCCAATTATTGCACTGACTGCAAAAGCGATGAAATATGATCGTCAAAAGTGTATTGATGCGGGCGCATCTGATTATATTAGTAAGCCTGTAAACCTTGAACAATTATTATCATTGTTAAAAGTATGGTTACATAAATAGGTGAGAGATATGAATATTTTACATGATCCTCTTTTTGTGGATAGAGGAAATGAGGAATGTAGTGATTTAGAGAAAATTGAAATTGAATTACTTTTAGATGGCATTTATCGATATTATGGATTTGATTATCGTAACTATAATTTATCATCAATTCGTAGACGCTTATGGCATCGAATTAAGATTGAACAACTTACAACTGTTACAGAACTATTAAATAAAGTATTACATGATCCAAAAGTGATGGAAAAGCTACTTGCTGATTTTTCAATCAATGTGACTGAGATGTTTAGGGATCCAAGCTTTTTTAAAGCATTTCGGCAAAAAATCGTTCCTTATCTCAAAATGCTTCCTTCCATTCGTATTTGGCATGCGGGCTGCTCGAGTGGTGAAGAGGCCTATTCTATGGCGATTCTGTTATACGAGGAAGGCCTTCTACATAAAACAAGAATTTATGCGACAGATATGAATGATAACATTATTAACATAGCCAAAAAAGGTAGAATACCGATACAACGTATGAAAGCTTATACGAGTAATTATGTGGCTGCAGGTGGCATTCGAGAGTTTTCAGAGTATTATACTGCAGACCTGCAAGATGTCATTTTAAATGAAGATATCATTAAACATATAACATTTGCTCAACATAATTTAGTATCTGATAGTTCATTTAATGAATTTCATGTAGTCATCTGTCGCAATGTCATGATTTATTTTGATCGTGGATTACAAGAAAGAGTCCATCAGCTTATTTATGAAAGCTTAGCACTCAATGGTTTCTTAGGGATAGGAAGTCGAGAATCTCTTACATATACGAAAATTGAACATTTATATAAAGCAGTTGATAAAACGGAAAAACTATATCAGAAAACCATTCAACATATAGAAAAGTGCAACAAAGCCTAGATAAATCATTAAATTAAGGGCGAGGTAGATATGGAAAATCAAAGAGTCAATATATTAATGGTTGATGATCGAAAGGAAAATTTATTAGCTTTAGAAGCTGTATTAGCGTCTAGTAACTACAATCTTATTTCTGCTAGCTCTGGAGAAGAAGCTCTAAGGTGGGTATTGAAAGAGGAGTTTGCAGTTATTTTATTAGATGTTCAAATGCCTGGAATTGATGGGTTTGAAACAGCCAAACTAATCCGAGCTAGAAACAAGTCAAAGGATATTCCGATTATCTTTATCACAGCATTAAGCCAAACAAAAGAACATGAATTAAATGGTTATTCTGTTGGCGCAATTGATTATTTATTTAAACCATTTCCACCACTTATTCTAAAAAGTAAGGTGGATGGATTTGTCAAAATCTATTTAAGTCAATTAAAGATTAGAGAACAAAATAATCTGATTTTAGAGCATTCTATACAATTAGAACGGGCCCATATGAAGCTTCAACGTAGTGAGGCATTGGCAAGAGCGATAACGGAAGCTTCAATCGACTCCTTATTAACCATAAACAACGATGGTTTTATTTTAACTGTAAACCCTGCATGTAAGAAAATGTTTGGGTATGAGGAATCAGAGTTATTACACCAACCTTTATCATTACTTCTACCGAGCTTTAAAGCTACAGTTATAGATGAATTTGAAAATACTAAATTAATTGAATCATATGGTCAGCGAAAAAGTAGGGAAAGGTTTCCAGTTGATTTCCAAATTTGTTCTACATACGTTAACAAAGGTGCGATTTATGTGTGTTCAATTCGGGATATCACAGAGCGAAAGCTACAATTTGACCAACTTGATGAATTAGTTAGGATACGCACGGCAGAGTTGGTTGAAAGTCATCATGAACTAAAAAAAGAAGTAGAAGAAAAGCAAAAGATGGTACAGCTTATTAAAGAGAGTGAGCAACGATACCGCTCATTAGTTGAAAATCATCCTGATGCTGTTTACTCAGTAGACCTTGAAGGAAGACTTGTTTCAGTGAATGAAGGTAGTGTTAAATTGACTGGAAGAAGTAGGGAGGAGCTTATTGGAACAGATTTTATGGAGTTAATTCCCCTAGAAGATCAAGAAAACTCCAGAAAGGTATTTCAAGCTGCCCTAAAAGGGTCACCAAACTATCGTGAAATGCAAATCATCCATAAAGATGGAACATTTATTCATATTCATTCGACAACCATACCAATTATTATTGATGGAAGAATCATCGGAATCTATGGGATTGCAAAGGATATTACCCTTCAAAAGGACTTGTGGCAACAGCTTTATGAAAGTGAAGAAAAATATCGTCACTTAGTAGAGGCTTCCCCTGATGCAATTATTATTCAGCAACTACATACCGAGGAATGGACGTTTATTAATAAAACGGGGTTAAATCTTTTAGGAATCGAACAAGAATACAAGGAATTCTATCAGCGGAGTCTAAAGCAATGGGTACATCACGAGGACTTCGAAATGATGTACAAGTTTTTAAAGCAAGGAATTGAAGAAAAGAGTCCTTCACATTTTGAGGCACGACTTATTCGCAGAGATAGAGAAACTATTTATGTTCAAGTGAACTGTATCCCGTTTATGTATATGGGTATTCCATCATTACACATCGTGATAAATGATATCACCGAATTAAAGCATAGTAGAGAATTTATTAAGGAATCAGAAAAACTAACGGTTGTGGGGGAGCTAGCAGCAGGAATTGCCCATGAAATAAGAAATCCTTTAACAAGTTTGCGTGGGTTTACGCAGCTACTTCAGTATACAGCTAGCACCGACAATGAATATGTTCCAATTATGATCGAGGAAATTGATCGAATTAATACGATTGTAAGTGAGTTACTACTTCTCTCAAAACCGAACTCAATCGACTTTTTTAAAGTGAACATTGGGAAACTTTTAGATACAATTGTCATTTTAATGAATGCAGAAGCAAATTTACATAACGTCAAAATTGAAATTCTTAAAATGAGTCAGCAAGAATTTATTACATATGGGATTGAAAATAAAATCAAACAAGTTTTTGTTAATATATTAAAAAATGCGATCGAGGCAATGCCTCATGGTGGTCAAATCACCGTCCAAATGAAACTAGAAGGTAATCTGATTTCTATTTTATTTATCGACCAAGGAGAAGGAATTCCAGCCGAGGTCTTAGCTAAAATTGGACAACCCTTTTTCACTACCAAAGAAAAAGGTACAGGCCTTGGTATGATGGTATGCCATAACATCATTGACAACCATCATGGAACCATGAAAATAGATAGTGAAATCGGAAAAGGAACCACAGTAGAAATTAGCTTGCCTTTATACCAAGAAGCTGAAATACTCACTCACAAATAAACCTTAGTACCTTAGAACTCAACTGAACTAGTTAGTAGCAAACGCTGCATACGCACTTATTTATTATTAATTATTATAACTAATACAATTTGCAATATAATCATAATCTATGTGAAAAGAGTGGCTCGTAGTGAATGGTACTCTTCTACCTTAGTTATTCTCAGAGTAGAAATCCATTCTAATAAAATATTCGCACCATGGAAGATGAAAAGGGTTGATACTTCGGTTGGAATGAGCGAAAGGTCACTCGACTCCTGCGGGATGTAGCGGGCACAGTGAGACCCCGCAGGAGCCATAAAGCGACGAGGAGGCTCACCGCACGCCCCGCGGTATCCCGCGAGTGAACTGTAGCGAATGGAATTCTGAGACAATGTATTTTCAGGGTAGACCTTTATGCGAATGAGTATTTGCACCATGGAGTATGAAAAATAGTGTAATCACCTAGTGTGGAATGAGCGGAGAGCCACTTGACTCCTGCGGGAAATAGCAGCTCGTGAGACCCCGCAGGAGCTAAAAAGCGACGAGGAGGCTCACGGACTGCCCCGCGGAAAGCAAGTGGATCGCAGCGAAAGCAACTCACTAACCTAGGTATTTTCAGGGTAGACAATATAAAATCAAGGTAGGTTAAAATATGAGTCGTGCAGAAGAGCTTGCCCAAAAACAGCTTGATGCTTACAATAATCAAGACATTGAAACATTCGTCGCACAATATAGTCCCGATATCGTGGTAATGGATTTTCCATCTAACCAAATCACACTTTCCGGACGCGAAGATTTTAAAAAGCGTTATAAGGCCTTATTCGAAAGTAATCCTAAACAGCATGCTGAACTTACATCACGTATGGTAAAAGGAAATATTGTAATTGATCATGAATACGTAACAGGCAGAGCAAACGGAATCAATGTAGAGGCTATTGCGATGTATGAAACGACAGATGAATATATTACGAAGGTATGGTTTGTAAGATAATATCTAATTAAACTGGAGAGGGCAAAACCTCTCCTTTTTTAACGAATGTTTTTTGAAGCATTAAACGATGAAGTGAACTCATCCAATTATCGGTAAGTAAGGCTATTCGCGGTATTGGATTCGAGTTTTCCAGAACCCTTACAAATTGAGCAACTTCGTTGGAAAAATAAAATTGATATTTTTCCAAAACCATTACATTTAGAGCAGACAATTTTTAGAGCCAGAGAATACACCTCCTTGAAATATCTTCTTAATACCATTTTCACCGCTTTTTAGAAATTACATACTTTGTTTGTGGGGGCTGAAGATTGATGGGAATTGAGGTCTACATTTGCTTGATTTTGTCGTTGTATATTAAATGTATTCAATTTGGCCTTATTTCATTATAAAAACAAGCTAAAAAATATAATAATCTTCCTTAGTGTTTGAGTGGGAAAAGGTTCACATTGTAGAATTGGTAGGAATATGATATATTTCATTTCGGACTATATAAAGAAATGACATGAGACATTTTTCGATAGATAAAGAGTGGGAAAGGAATATTTATACATGAGTTATATTAATGAAGTTCATAAAAGGCGTACCTTTGCGATCATCTCGCATCCGGATGCTGGTAAAACAACGATGACTGAAAAGCTATTGCTTTTTGGTAATATTATAAGAGAAGCAGGAACGGTTAAAGGTAAAAAGTCTGGGAAATATGCTGCATCAGACTGGATGGAAATTGAAAAGCAACGTGGAATTTCTGTTACATCCAGTGTAATGAGTTTTCCATACCATGATTTTTACGTAAATATTCTTGATACACCTGGACATGAAGATTTCAGTGAAGATACGTACCGTACACTAACTGCCGTTGACAGTGTTGTGATGATTATTGATTCAACAAAGGGTGTAGAGCCTCAAACAATAAAACTGTTTAAAGTTTGTAGAATGCGAGGAATACCGATTTTCACCTTCATTAATAAGCTAGACCGTGAAGGAAAGGATCCTTTAGAGCTTTTATCAGAAATTGAAGAAGTCCTTGGAATTGAATCTTACCCAATGAACTGGCCGGTGGGAATGGGGAAAAGATTTCTTGGAATTAAAGACCGTTATCAAGATACATTTGTTCAATATAAAGGTGATGAAAAGGAAGAAGTTATTCCACTTAGTGAATTAAGTGCAGAAATTACGGAACATCCTATTTATGAAAGCACACTGGATGAACTAATGTTATTAGATGAAGCTGGGAACGAATTTGACCAAGAAAGAGTGATGCAGGGTGAGTTAACACCTGTCTTTTTTGGAAGCGCGTTAGCTAACTTCGGAATTCGTACATTCTTTGATACGTTTTTACAATTTGCATCACAACCAAAGCCACGTAAAACAAATGAAGGTCTTATCGCTCCTGAAAATGAGGAGTTTTCTGGTTATATCTTCAAAATCCAAGCAAACATGAACCCTGCACACAGAGATCGAATCGCATTCTTACGTGTATGTTCAGGTAAATTTGAGCGCGGAATGAGTGTTACTGTAAGTCGTACAAGTAAATCAATCAAACTAAATCAAACTCAACAGTTTATGGCGGCAAGCCGTGAAACGGTTGATGAAGCATATCCGGGAGATATTATTGGAATTTATGACCCGAATATATATCAAATTGGTGATACGTTAACAGCAGGCAAGGATCTCATTTCTTACCAGGAGCTTCCTGTTTTCCCACCTGAAATGTATCGAAAAGTACGTGTGAAAAACGTTATGAAATCGAAGCAATTCAGAAAAGGAATTGAGCAGCTCGTTCAAGAAGGCGCTATTCAATTATTTAGACAAGAATCCAATGATGAAATCATTCTTGGTGCTGTCGGTCAGCTACAATTCGAAGTTTTCGAATATCGTTTAAAAGCAGAATACAATGTTTCAGTTGAATTCACTTCGATTGGAAGCCGCATCCCTCGTTGGATTGGTAACAAAGATGTAGATAGCCGTTTGTTCGACTCACGAAGCCTACTCGTTCGAGATCGTTATGATCGCTATGCGGTTCTTTTCGAAAATGATTATACCCTTCGTTATTTTGCAGGTAAAAACAAAGATGTTGAATTGATTGATTTATTAGAAACAAATGATTATAAGAGTGTGTAAATTTTAGGAGATGCATATGCTAATTGTCTATGTAACCTATCACAAACTTTAACAATATAAATCAAAATGAGTGCCAATTTGGAGATGAAATTGACACTCATTTTTTATTGGTGAAAAGCCATTTGGTGGAATAAAACTTGTATAAGAAATACACTCCAAGTTGAGGGGCTACAATGCCTGGCTGTTGTAGCCCTAGAAAACAAGTTACCTTACAAAAAATAAAAATAAGCGGACATTTTCCGGTTGTACTCCTAAGTAGAGCTCGGTTCTGGGAATATAAGCGGAGTTTTTCCGGATAAGCAAAGCAAATTTAGTCATTTTCACGCTTTTTGAGTCAATAGACGGAATTTATCCGTCTATTTGAGCTATTTATTAGTTCTATTTCTAATTAAGAGAAATTTCTCCGATTATTTTCAAACCACTTGTCTAAGGAGTGGGCATATCTTCTTTTTTTGTTTTGCCACTAGTAAATAAAGGGGAAGGTATGCTACGATAAAATAATTAAAAAATGAAGAATTGTGAGGGAAATTAGATGCTGATTAAAATTATTTTAGCACTAATACTACCATGTTTGTTAGTTATATTATTTACTAGAGTCACGTATAACCATTATGTAGGAACGATCCTAACGATTGCATTACTAATAGCGTCGATTTATAAAGGCTATACACAAGCTTCGATTATTAATATTCTAGATTTTATATCTTTAACTGCTGGGTTTTTATATTCGCGCAATATGGTGAAAAAGTTTAAGGGTTAAAGTATCTTAATTGAATGATGAAACGTCTAACTTCTTAGGTTAGGCGTTTTTTTATTTTTGTCGGAGCTAAGGAATCATGCTTAAGTGTTGGCAACTAGACGGATGGGGCAGACTCGTTTTTTTATTATCTCTAACTGAAGCTTTCACCACTCCAAAGCCCTCTTCAAGCTCCGCCTTAAGGCTGAGTTAAAAAGGAGCCATAGTCTGTTACATGCAATTGAAATAGTCGGTATCATAAAGTTAACAGATCAAAATGTTAGGAGAATCGGAGAAAATGAGAGATATTTTAACAATATTTAAGAACCGAAATTATTCGTTATTGTTTTTTGCGGCGTTTACCTCGCAAAT
Source organism: Litchfieldia alkalitelluris (assembly GCF_002019645.1). Taxonomy (GTDB): domain Bacteria; phylum Bacillota; class Bacilli; order Bacillales; family Bacillaceae_L; genus Litchfieldia; species Litchfieldia alkalitelluris. The sequence goes on from NZ_KV917374.1 coordinate 1,066,178, forward strand.
GGGAAGCATTATTGGAATTTCTGCATTTATGCTTTATTTACTTAATCGTTTTTCTGAACAACCGTTTTACGCGACTATGGCAGAATTGATGTATTCATTACCAACTCTGTTTATTTTCTTTCTTGTTGGAGTCATTGCAGATCGAATGGACCGGCAAAAGGTGGCTGCTTATACTGACTTAATTTGTATGCTATTCTCATTGGGATTATTGGCAGCTATTTATATGGATAGCATTCCACTGATCTTTTCATTATTGTTTTTACGAAGTGCGGTATCTAGGTTTTTCTATCCTGCACAAGGAGCAATGATTCAAGGAATATTAACGAAGGATGAATATACGGTAGCAGCAGGCCTCAACCAAATGACAAGCAGCTTGTTTATGTTATTTGGAAATGCATTAGGAATTTATATTTATTGGACATTTGGAATTCAAGGTGCAATTATCTTTGACAGCATCACGTATTTAATTAGTGCTATTTTGATTAAAGCATGTGTATTGAATGAGGAAATTAGATTACCTAATGGAAAAATAGTTTGGAGGGAAATTAGCTTAAAATCAGTATTGGAAGACTTTAAAGAAGGCTTTTCTTATATCATCAATAAAAAGTTATTATTCTATTTAATTATTGGTTTCTTCGCTTTTGGAATTGTTAACGGTGACTTCTCAGTAATGCCTACTTATATTTTAAAATATAAACTAGCACCTGAAAACTATGAGCAAATTTTAATTTATATGGGAATAGCTTTTGGTTGCTCTGTTCTAATTGGAAGTGTTCTAGCGTCCATTGTAGCCAAAAAATTAAAAATTTATCAAATGATTGTAATCGGATTACTAATCTCTTGAGTTTTTGTCGTCTTAACAGGCTTTGCGCAAAGTATTACCATGTTTCTAGCTCTTAATGTCGTGGTTGGTTTGAGCTTACCCTTATTTAATATCGGAATTGGTGGTTGGTTACCAAGAATTGTTGACCCGAAAATGATGGGGCGAGTTCAGGGCTGGATTTCCCCACTTATAATGCTTTCTAAATCTATTACACTAGGAATCATCATGTTAACCTTCCAAAAAAGCATTACAATTGAAGGACTATTTTTCTTAGTCGGTGGCTGTTTACTTGCAGTAGGAATCTATTATGCACTAATTCTACCTAGATATGGTGAAGAAGGATATCAAGAGGAATCAGTAGCTCTGTTGAAAAGTAAGGAAGTGTAAAAAAGGGGTTTTAAAACAGAAGTTAGTATTGCTCTCTTGGGTGTTAGTCTGGATTCATGCACTGGCCGTATTTTTTTCCTATCTCGCCCGATTCGGCTCAAAGTTGGCCGTATTTCCGATGATACTCGCCGGATTATGGCTCTGGATTGGTCAGAATGCAAGGACTGGCCGTATTTTCTCCCTATCCCGCCGTATTCGGCTCAAAACCCGCCGGATTTCCAATAATTCTCGCCGAATTACTGTTCCGACTATGGCCTAATGCAGGCACTTCCCTGACTTTTTGCAACACGATATGATTGCAAGCGATAGGAACTCATTAACCCAAGTATTGTTCAGGGTAGTCTGAATAAAAAAGGCTTGGAGTCAGAATTGATTCCAAGCCTTTTGGTATTAAAACCTTTTTATAACCATTAAAATAAATCAATTTAATTTCAATCTCCACAAAACACCAGTTCGTATTTTTGGTGATTTTATACCTAAGTGTGGTACAATATCCTTACTTGAATTGTAAAAAATATCAAAAACACATTTAATAAGTAACATTCATTCAGAGATACTTTACATAAACACTTAAATTTGAAATGGGGGCTTGTTTGTGAACGACCAATTTGAATTAGTCTCAAAGTACTCCCCGCAAGGAGATCAACCCCGCGCAATTAAACAAATTGTAGAAGGATTGAAACAAGGGAAAAAGCACCAAACCTTGCTTGGCGCAACTGGAACTGGTAAAACGTTTACCATCTCAAATGTAATTAAAGAAGTGAATCGTCCCACATTGATTATTGCTCATAACAAAACATTAGCGGGACAATTATATAGTGAATTTAAAGAATTCTTCCCCAATAATGCTGTTGAGTATTTCGTAAGTTACTATGACTACTATCAACCTGAAGCATATGTACCTCAGTCTGATACCTTTATTGAAAAAGATGCGAGTACGAATGATGAAATTGATAAGCTACGACATTCTGCGACGTCATCTTTATTTGAACGTAGAGATGTAATTATAATCGCTAGTGTTTCTTGCATCTATGGGTTAGGTTCTCCAGAAGAATATAAAGAGCTTGTTGTGTCATTAAGAGTGGGGATGGAGTTAGAGCGAAATCAATTACTTCGCCGTTTAGTTGATGTCCAATATGAGCGCAATGATATTGATTTTCGCAGAGGAACATTCCGTGTACGTGGGGATGTTGTTGAAATTTTCCCTGCTTCTCGTGATGAACATTGTATTCGAGTGGAATTTTTCGGAGATGAAATTGATCGAATTCGAGAAATTGATGCACTTACAGGTGAAATTATCGGTGAACGTGAACATGTTGCCATATATCCTGCATCTCACTTCGTTACACGTGAAGAAAAGGTTCAATTAGCGATAAAGAATATTGAAGCAGAGCTTGAGGAACGGTTAGCTGAGCTTAGAGAAAATGGCAAGTTACTTGAGGCTCAACGACTTGAGCAGAGAACGAATTATGATATGGAAATGATGAGAGAGATGGGGTTTTGTTCTGGGATAGAAAACTATTCACGTCATTTAACCCTTCGTCCTCCAGGTTCAACACCATATACGTTAATGGATTTCTTTCCAAGAGATTTATTAATTGTGATAGATGAATCACATGTTACCCTACCTCAAATCCGAGGGATGTTTAATGGAGATCAAGCGAGGAAACAAGTACTAGTGGACCACGGCTTTAGACTTCCATCTGCAATGGACAACCGGCCTCTCCGATTTGATGAGTTTCAGGGACACATTGATCAAATTGTTTATGTATCTGCCACACCTGGACCATTTGAAATTGAACATTCTCCAGAGATGATTGAGCAAATCATTCGTCCAACTGGCTTGCTTGATCCGACGATTGATGTTCGTCCAATTCAAGGTCAAATTGATGATCTTTTAGGTGAAATTCATGGAAGAGTTGAGCGGAATGAGCGCGTATTGATTACTACTTTAACGAAAAAGATGTCAGAAGACTTAAGTAGCTATCTAAAAGATCTTGGCATAAAAGTAAACTATCTTCATTCAGAAATTAAAACATTAGAACGGATTGAAATCATTCGAGACTTACGGATGGGTAAATATGATGTATTGATTGGAATCAACTTATTAAGAGAAGGGTTAGATATTCCAGAGGTGTCGTTGGTCGCTATTTTAGATGCTGATAAGGAAGGCTTTTTAAGATCAGAGCGATCCCTTATTCAAACAATTGGTCGAGCAGCACGTAATTCAAATGGACATGTCATTATGTATGCAGATAAAATCACTAATTCAATGGAAATTGCTATAAATGAAACGCAACGACGCCGAGAAACTCAAGAGGAATATAATCGGGTTCATGGCATAACACCACAAACGATTCGTAAGGATATACGTGATATCATTCGTGCTACTCAGGCGGCTGAAGATGGAGAGAATTACGAAGCACCGAAGCTCGCTAACTTAACGAAAAAAGAACGTGAAAAAGTGATTGCTGAGATGGAAGTGGAAATGAAAGAGGCGGCTAAATCATTAGATTTTGAACGTGCAGCTGAATTGAGAGATCTTATTTTAGAGTTAAAAGCGGAAGGATGACGAAAGAATGGTAATGGAACGGATTATCGTTAAAGGTGCACGTGCCCATAATCTGAAAAATATTGATGTGACCATCCCAAGAGACAAATTAGTTGTTCTTACGGGACTCTCGGGATCAGGGAAATCTTCATTAGCTTTTGATACCATCTATGCGGAAGGGCAAAGAAGGTATGTTGAATCTTTGTCTGCCTATGCTCGTCAGTTTCTTGGGCAAATGGATAAACCTGATGTAGATTCGATTGAGGGTCTTTCACCAGCGATCTCAATTGATCAAAAAACAACTAGTAGAAATCCACGGTCAACAGTAGGAACAGTGACAGAGGTATATGATTATTTACGACTATTATTTGCAAGAGTTGGTAGACCGACTTGTCCCATTCATAAAATAGAGATCACATCCCAAACGATTGAACAAATGGTGGATCGAATTTTAGAATATCCAGAACGTACTAAAATGCAGGTGTTGGCACCTGTTGTTTCTGGAAGAAAAGGAACACATGTAAAAGTTTTTGAAGACATTAAAAAGCAAGGCTATGTTCGCGTTCGAGTAGATGGAGAGATGCGGGAAGTCTCAGAGGACATTGAGCTTGAAAAAAATAAGAAACATAATATTGAAGTTGTTATTGACCGTATCGTTGTAAAGGAAGGTGTAACGACTAGACTTGCTGATTCTCTTGAAGCGGCGTTAAGACTTGGAGAAGGTAAGGTAATGATTGATGTGATAGGTGAAGAAGAGCTCATGTTTAGTGAGTTACATGCATGCCCACATTGTGGTTTCTCAATAGGGGAACTTGAACCAAGAATGTTTTCATTCAATAGTCCTTTTGGGGCTTGTCCTGATTGTGATGGATTAGGTGCAAAGCTTGAAGTGGATGAGGAGCTCGTGGTTCCGAATTGGGACTTAACGTTAAAAGGACATGCCCTCGCACCTTGGGAACCAACAAGCTCACAATATTATCCACAGCTCCTTGAAGCGGTTTGCAATCATTATGGAATTGAAATGGATGTACCGGTAAAAGACATCCCTAAACACTTGATGGATAAAATTTTATACGGCAGTGGCGATGATCAAATTTATTTTCGATATGAAAATGACTTTGGCCAAATTCGTGAAAATTATATTCAATTTGAAGGTGTAATAAACAATGTGGAAAGACGCTATAAGGAAACAAGCTCAGATTATATCCGTGAACAAATGGAAAAATATATGGCTGAGCAGGCATGTCCGACATGTAAAGGTAACCGGTTGAAGAAAGAAAGCTTGGCAGTTTTAATTTCAGGAAAACATATCGGTCATCTAACGGGACTTTCAATTAATGAGGCATTGGATTTCTTTACAGATGTTGAATTAACCGAAAAAGAAATGAAAATCGCTAATATGATTTTTCGTGAAATTAAAGAACGATTAGGATTTCTAGTTAACGTTGGTCTTGATTATTTAACATTAAGTCGTGCGGCAGGTACGTTATCTGGTGGAGAAGCACAGCGTATTCGTTTAGCCACTCAAATTGGTTCAAGACTTACGGGTGTTCTATATATATTAGACGAGCCTTCAATTGGATTGCACCAACGAGATAATGATCGTTTGATTTCTACCCTGCAAAAGATGAGAGATATCGGTAATACACTTATCGTTGTAGAACATGATGAAGATACGATGATGGCTGCTGATTATTTGATTGATATTGGACCAGGAGCAGGAGTTCACGGAGGGACAGTGATCTCCGCCGGAACACCAAATGAGGTAATGGCAGATGAGAATTCTCTAACTGGGCAGTATCTCTCAGGGAAAAAATTCATCCCACTTCCAATCGAGCGTAGGAAGCCTGATGGTCGTTTTATCGAGATAAAAGGGGCAAATGAAAATAATCTAAGAAATGTGTCAGTGAAGATCCCATTAGGTACCTTTAATGCCGTTACAGGTGTTTCTGGTTCTGGGAAAAGTACCTTGATTAATGAAATTCTTCATAAATCATTAGCTCAAAAACTTCATCATGCAAAAGCAAAGCCTGGCTCACATAAAGAGATCAAAGGTGTTGAGCATCTTGAAAAAGTCATTGATATTGATCAATCACCAATTGGACGAACTCCACGTTCAAATCCAGCTACCTATACAGGTGTGTTTGATGATATTCGTGATGTGTTTGCAGCAACTAATGAAGCGAAGGTGAGAGGTTATAAAAAAGGTCGCTTTAGCTTTAATGTGAAAGGTGGACGCTGTGAAGCTTGCCGTGGTGATGGAATTATTAAAATTGAAATGCACTTTTTACCTGATGTATATGTCCCCTGTGAAGTATGTCATGGAAAGCGATATAATCGTGAAACATTAGAAGTAAAATATAAAGATAAAAACATCTCAGATATTTTAGACATGACCGTCGAATATGCGTTAAACTTCTTTGAAAATATACCTAAAATCAGAAGAAAGCTTCAGACCATTTTTGACGTTGGATTAGGTTATATCACCCTAGGACAACCGGCGACAACTTTATCTGGAGGAGAAGCTCAACGTGTGAAACTTGCATCTGAGTTACACCGGAGGTCTACGGGGAAATCCTTATATATACTAGACGAACCGACTACAGGATTACATGTTGACGATATTTCTCGTCTTCTAAAAGTGTTGCAGAGGCTAGTAGATAACGGTGATACGGTCCTTGTTATCGAGCATAACCTTGATGTGATCAAAGCGGCGGATTACCTCATTGACTTAGGTCCTGAAGGTGGAGATAAAGGTGGTCAAATTGTTGCTACCGGTACGCCTGAGGAAGTAGTAAGAGTGATGGAGTCACATACTGGAACATATTTAAGACCTATTCTCGAAAGAGACCGCCAACGAATGAAAGAACGAATTGAAGAAAAAGAAACAGTTGCAAAATAAAATTTATTAACTCTCGCCTGTTTCGGGTGAAGAGGATTAAATTGAACCTTTAGCACCATGGAGTATAAAAAATTATACTTAGCTTAGTGTCTAGCTTCAGGCGCTATCGGCTCGGGGTCATAAGTCAATCCGGCAAGAAGGTTAAAGAGCAACCTTCCAGCCGGCTTGCCTTATGCCTGTCGCCGATGAACGAGCGCCTTCCGCATTTCTTTTTTCAGGGTAGACTTGTTATCATTACAATTCCCACCAAGGAATATGAAAGAAGGACTATTGTAAAGCCCTTCAAAAATTGATAAAATAAAATTAATTAAATACTCCAAAGGGGAGTAGCTGTCAAAGTAAGGTCGTCATTACGGGATTAAATCCTCGGCCCTATTTGCAACCGGACGTTGTTAGCGAGACCTTTGCCAATCATGGTAAAGACCTCGCTATTTTAGGAACGCTTTACCATTTAGGTAGGAGCGTTTTTTTTATAGAATATTATCGTAAACTTTGTTGCTTTTGACTTTCCTATTTACTCTGAACTAAGTAGAGTGCCATCTTTTTTCCCTACAGTAAGTCAACTAGCAACAAGTATCAGGAAAGAGTATTTTTATTAAAAATTTGAGGGGAGTTTCACATATGTTAAAAAAGATAATTACAGACCTTTTAAAAAGCAAAATGCATGGACGGAAATATTCTAGTAGTCGAGGCAAGCATAAACACTACGGTCATCAATCAAAGTATGGACATAAGTATTATAAGAAAAAATCCAAATCTAGTAGTTTTTTCGGTAGATCACACAGTAGCTAAAACATGTTAACTAAAATTTTTGAAATTCCATTTAAAAGTGGCACGATTGTAGATTCTCATTATAAGATCACTCGCTTTATTGGTAAGGGAAGTTATGGCTTGGTTTATAAAGCTACTGAATTAAAAACGAATCAATTTGTAGTTATCAAGCAGCTTAGACAGCGTAAAAGGAAAAAGAATAGTAAATTACTAGCAAGAGAAGTTGAAAACCTTAAGAGTCTAGATCATCCCTTCATTCCAAAACTACTGAATTATTTTAAATGGGAAGAAAGATACTTTCTAGTGATGGAATTTAAACCTGGAGAAAATTTTGAAGAGCTTGTCTTATTTCAAGGCAAGAAGTACAGTGAAATTGAGTGTTTGCAAATCTTGTTAAAGGTACTGAAAGTGGTTAAATATCTACATGAAGAATGTGGAATCATTCACCGCGATTTACGATTACCAAATATTATTTATGATCATGGCCAGATCTACCTTATTGATTTCGGACTAGCGCTTTCCTATACCGAATCAACAGATGATCTCTCAGAAGTCCCGAAGTCACATCATAAAAGGTCTTTTCGTGAAATATCCTTAACAAGTGATTTTTACGCTTTGGGACACTTTTTATTATTCTTATTGTACTCAAATTATGAAATTGTCTCAAAGAAGGAAAGCAGCTGGGAGGATGAATTAGATCTTCATCCATCCATTCATAAGATGATTCGAAAATTGCTTAAGCTTGATGAAGGTTATGTAGAAGTAGATGAGATTATAAACGATGTTAAGGATGTTATAAAAATAATTAAATAATAAGCCTCAAGTCGTATCATAAAATCAGCCTGGTGGCTGGTTTTATTTTTATTTTCTTGTAATAAAATAAAGATATAGAAGGTCATCTTTAGAAAACTTAAAATTTATCACTCTATCGAATTTAAACAAACGTTTGTTTAAATTTTTAAAGAGTAGATACACCAAGGGTTTGTCGACTAATCAAACGTTTGTTTAAAAAAATAACATAAAAAAAAGTTGAAACTAATCGTTCATTTTCTTCGTAAATAGAGGAAAGGAGATGATTGGATGGATACGAATAAACTCATTTCTTCATTATGTTATTTCAGTGTGTTTTTTGCAGGACTTATATTGCCAATCGTAGTTTATTTTATTGTGGATGATCGGAGTGTAAAGGAGCATGCAAAGGCGGCGTTATTGTCGCATTTGATTCCTTTTCTATCAATACCCCTTTTCTTGTTATTGTTTTTTATTGGGGAGCCAATGTTTATGGGCACATCGGTGTTATTGTTTGTGGTTATATTTGGGGTAGTAAACCTTGCTGTAGTTATTTGGAATGTAGTAAAAGGTATTAAGGTATTTTCTTAACCAAGCTAGAGGGGAGAAATGGAAAATGAGTGAAGAACGGAAACGAATATTAAAGCTAGTCGAAGAAGGGAAATTAAATGCAAATGAAGCTTTAACGCTTTTGGAAGCGTTAGAGGCAAAGCAAACAAATCAATCTACCTTCGAGTCAGAATCAAATGTACATGAAGTTAGTACACAGGTCGAAAAGGGAAAACAAAACACTCACGAACAAAAAAACCACTCGTATAAACAATCTTCAGTTAAGTCAAAGTTGGTGGATTTTATTGATTCGGCGGTTAAGAAAATAAAGGACTTAGATTTAGATTTTAATTTCGGAAATGGTGTTGAAGTAAACCATATATTTCAACATTCAGATGTGTTACTGAAACAAATCGATTTAGATGTTGCAAATGGGAGTGTAGATATTATTCCTTGGAATGAAAATGACGTACGTATCGAATGTGAAGCCAAGGTATATAAGCTTGATACAACAGAAGCAGCAAGAAGTACATTTTTACAAGATGTGATTTTTTCAATTGAAGGTGGCAAGCTTCGTTTCTCTGTTCAAAAAAAGCAAATGAAAGTAGTTGCTAAGGTGTTTGTACCAAGTGAACAATATGAGCATGTTAAAGTGAGAATGTTTAATGGCCCAATAAGTGGGGAAGGTTTAAATGTAAAGCACTTTAAAGGGAAAACAGCCAATGGTTCAATTAAGTTTAGTAAGTTAGCATCTACTTCAGTGGAGCTTGAGACGGCAAATGGACATATTGAATTAAATGATTGTTTTACTAAAGAATGTGAGCTTGAAACCATTAATGGAACGATTAATGTAACGGGCAGTATGGAAAAGCTTGATGTTCAAAGTTTTAACGGGAATGTGATTTGTAGGCTTATAGATGACCAATGTCATACGTTACAAGTGAGAACCACTACAGGAAATGTTGATATCTTCACCCCAACTACTCGTCCAATTGATGGTGAGTTAAAATCTAATTTAGGTGGATTTTCATGTGAAATTCCACATATGAATATAGTGGAGGAAAAAAGTGAAGTTGTTCAGAAGTACATGAGATTTAAAACAAAACCAGGTGAAGGACAAGGTGAAAAACTATATATTTTCGCTGACACCAAAACAGGTTCGGTTATCATAAAGCCAAATGATGTGAGGTGATAAAATGAATCGTTTATATCGTTCACGGTCAAACCGAAAGTTGGGTGGCGTAATTGGAGGGCTTGCAAAGTATTTTAACATTGATGCTTCCTTGTTAAGGGTGTTGTTTGTACTTGGTCTAATCGCAAGCTTTGGAACCTTCTTTCTAATTTATATTGTTTGGATCTTTGTTGTACCTAATGAAGAGGATGTTATAAAGTAATGAAATGGATCCTAAGTATTATTGTTAACAGTATTATATTAATTGTGGTGGCAGGATATATTGATAGTTTTCATCTAGAAGGTCTTACTGCTGCTATTATTGCAAGTGTCATTTTATCGGTGTTAAATATCATTGTAAAACCGATATTAGTTATTTTAACGTTGCCAGTTACTGTACTTTCATTGGGGTTATTCTTATTTGTCATCAACGCGATTACATTAATGATTACTCAAGGTCTTATGGGTGATTCATTTGTCATTGACGGTTTTGGGACTGCGGTGTTGGCAGCGATTATCATCTCTATTTTGAATTTGCTCATTCAAAAGGTTATTATTGATCCGATTCAGGAGAAGAAAAGAAAATAGCATTATAGTAGAAGAGCTTGTGGGAATGTCCAATTTCTCATGGGCTCTTTGTTTGTGGAGACAAGGTAGACCTTTATGCCAACTAGTATTTGCTGAAGGTATGAAGATGTGTCCCTACCATGTGTGGAATGAGCGAAGAGCAACTCGACTCCTGCGGGATGTGCGGTCAGCGTGAGACCCCGCAGGAGCCAAAAAGCGACGAGGAGGCTCACGGGCGCCCCGCGGAAAGCAGGTGGATCGCAGCGAATGCAACTCACTAACCTAGGTGATTTTGAGGATAGACAACCATGCAAATAAAATTCGCACCATGAAGGATGAAAATACTTTGTGTTGAATGAGCGAAGAGCCACCTGACTCCTGCGGGATTTAGCGGTCTCGTGAGACCCCGCAGGAGCTAAAAGCGACGAGGAGGCTCACGGACTGCCCCGCGGAAAGCAGGTGGATCGCAGCGAATTGAACTCCGCAACCTAAGTTATTTTCAGGGTAGACATCCATGCTAAAAAAGTATTTCGCACCATGGTGAATGAAAATGTTTCCTCCTCAGTGTGGAATGAGCGGAGAGCCACTTGACTCCTGCGGGATCGAGTGGTCTCGTGAGACCCCACAGGAGCCCGCCCCTGGCGACGAGGAGGCTCACGGACCACCCCGCGGAAAGCAAGTGGATCGCAGCTCATGGAACTCCACAACCAAATTTATTTTCAGGGTAGACATCAATGCTAATTAAAATTAGCACCATGGAGTATGAAAAATTGTACTTAGCTTAGTGTCTAGCTCCAGGCGCTATCGGCTCTCAGGTCTAAGTCAATCCTGCTAGAAGGTTAAAGAACAACCTTCTAGCAGTCTCGCCTTATGCCTGTCGCCGATGATCGAGCGCCTTCCGCTTTTCGTTTTTCAGGGTAGACATTTTCCTGTACTTATAAAATTAAAAAACCTTCCTCCAAATGACTATGGAGAAAGGTATGTTTAAATTAACTCAGTTCGCTGGTCCCTCAAGCATAACTGTCTTTGCCATGGCTAATAATTGAGCCACAACTTCTCCTTGTTGCTCAATGTTTGTGATATGAATGGTTAGCTTCATTGCTGGAGTTTCTTCTTTTTCTTCAATTAGCAAGATTTGTACCCACTCTTTTTCATTATCTGCATGAAGCATTACTGCGTTTTCTAAAATCTCATCCGGCTGGGCAAAAACATCACGGTGTACGGTTTCGCTCACTGACTTCAGTTGTTCGGTTGAGGATTCTTCGACAAGCTTCCAGTCTGCGTCTTGAGCTAGTACTTCAACTCTCATATAAACATTTTCATCCTCAGTATATAGAACGATATCTTTACCAGGTTCTTCACTTTCAAGCTGATAACCTTCGTATAAATAGATAGAGAATCCTTGGTTTGAGCTATGGATCAAAAACGCAGATTCTTCTTTTGTCTCTCCTTCAAACTGGTATGGTAGAAGGAGATCCATTAATCTAATATAGGTTTCCCCACCTACTGTTTCCTCTTCCAGCTCTTCTTCAGTAGATTCTTCAACAACTGGTGCAGCCCCATTACTTGTTTCTTCAACAGGCTCCACAGATTGTGTTGTTCCACATGCACTAATAAATAAAAGAACAAATAGCATTGATATGATTGTTTTCATGATCGTTATTTTCATTTGAATTCCTCCATTATTTAAGGCTCTTTTCTAAAACGATTGTTGGTATTTGACATTAAATAAAATTGCACTATGATTTTTTGGATTCTGGTTTTAGTATAGGAAGAAGATGCCACACTAACGTTCATAGTGAATTTAGATGATCTTTCAAAAGCAACAAAGTCTATGAAAATAGCCTTGTATAACTGAACACGGCCTGCGCAGGTTGTGTGTCTCTGTATTAATAGTCGTTAGTTAATGGAAAATGTTTCATGTTAAAACAAAATATTAAACTTGTCTTATTTTCAATTTTTTAATCGTTCAAAAAAGTGATAGAATAGGTATTAGTGTTCTAGAGTCGATTGGCTCATATAAAAGGAGGAAATCACAGTGCCAAAAGTACGTACAAAGGATTTACTTGAGAAATTTGATTTAGAGCTAATTAGCGGTGAAGAAGGAATAAATCGTCCGATTACCACAAGTGATATATCAAGACCTGGAATAGAGATGGCGGGTTATTTTACATATTATCCAGCTGAGAGAATTCAGCTGTTAGGAAAAACTGAGCTTACATTTATTCAACGATTAGAACTAGATGAAATAAAATCAAGAATGGAACAGCTGTGTACTGATATTACTCCCGGAATTATCGTATCTCGTGAAATGGATGTACCAGACGCGTTGATTGAAGCATGTGAACGTGAATCCGTACCATTGTTAAGATCAGGAGAGAAAACGACCAGACTTTCAAGTAGGATCACAAACTTCTTAGAAAGTAAGTTAGCACCATCTACAGCGATCCATGGAGTTTTAGTCGATATTTATGGTGTTGGTGTACTTATTATTGGTAAAAGTGGTGTTGGTAAAAGTGAGACTGCTTTAGAGCTTGTTAAACGAGGTCACCGTTTAGTCGCTGATGATTGCGTTGAAATAAGACAAGAAGACAAAGATACGTTGATCGGTAATTCTCCAGAGTTAATTGAGCATTTGTTAGAGATTCGTGGATTGGGAATTATTAATGTGATGACGTTATTTGGTGCGGGAGCAGTTCGAAGCTATAAAAGAATTACTCTTGTTATTAACCTTGAATTATGGGATCAAACGAAGCAATATGATCGTTTAGGACTTGAAGATGAATATATGCGTATAATTGATTCTGACGTCACGAAGTTAACTGTTCCTGTTCGACCAGGCCGAAACTTAGCTGTTATTATTGAAGTAGCTGCGATGAATTTTAGATTAAAGAGAATGGGTGTTAATGCAGCTGAGCAGTTTTCAGCACGTCTAACGGATGTGATTGAAGACAATGAGCATGAAGATTTATAAACCAGTTTTTTAAATGTATAATATGTCTACAAAAATAGATATTAATGTTTTTTAACAAAAGGAAGGTGAACTTATGGAAAACGGGATACAACCGATCAATCCAGTCTTTTTTGAGCTAGGACCGATAGCTATCCATTGGTATGGATTAATCATTGGTATTGGGGCGATGCTGGGACTTTTTATTGCAGTAAAGGAATCAGAACGCCGTGGTTTGCATAAAGATACTTTTGTGGATTTAGTGCTTTTTGCGATTCCAATCGCTATTCTTTCGGCACGTGCTTATTATGTCATCTTTAAATGGGACTATTATTCACAAAATCCAGGTCAAATCATCCAGATTTGGGAAGGCGGGTTAGCCATTCATGGAGGACTGATTGGTGCCATTGTTACTGCCATTGTTTTTGCTAAGAAGCGTGGCATTAGCTTTTGGAAGCTAGCTGATATTGGTGCACCAAGTATTATTCTCGGCCAGGCAATTGGCCGTTGGGGAAACTTTATAAATCAGGAAGCACACGGTGGAGAGGTAACGAGAGCATTTTTAGAAAATCTTTATTTACCTGAATGGATTATTAATCAGATGTATATAAATGGCGCGTATTATCATCCTACATTCCTTTATGAATCAATCTGGAATTTTGTTGGATTCATTTTGCTATTATTATTAAGAAAAGTAAACTTAAGACGTGGGGAATTATTTTTAAGTTATGTGATCTGGTATTCAGTCGGAAGGTATTTTATTGAGGGACTTCGAACAGATAGCTTGATGCTTACTGATATGCTTAGGATTGCACAAGTGATTTCAATTGTTTTAGTTGCAGTTGCAGTTGCTATTATTATCTATAGAAGAGTTAAGGGGCAAGCGAAAGAGAGATACTTAGAAAGCTAGTAGGGGAGAGAGTCGAGTGCTTGAAACCAGCAAGAGAGGCTTATTGGTTGGTCTTAAAACAACATGGACTTTGGGGAAAGTCATTTTTCCAATTACTTTAATTGTTACGATTTTAAAATATACTCCCGTTTTAGGTTGGTTGATTAGTGCGATTGCTCCTATCATGAGTATATTTGGGTTGTCTGGGGATGCAGCAATCCCTTTAGTGATTGGGAATTTTCTAAATTTGTATGCTGCGATTGGTGCCATTTTAACACTTGATTTAACCGTAAAAGAAGTATTTATTTTAGCAGTGATGTTATCTTTTTCACACAATCTGTTAATAGAGTCTTCCGTGGCGGCAAAAGTAGGAATAAAAATTTGGATCATTGTTTCGGTTAGAATTGGTTTGGCTTTATTTTCAGCGATCGTAATCAATTTAGTATGGAATGGTGGCGGCGAACTTGCAAAGTACGGGTTCGTTCAACCGTCTGAAGAACTGGCTGTCGGCTGGTTTGCTATTTTACTAGAAGGTATTCAAAAAGCTTCATTTGGTATTTTGCAGTTAGCTCTCATTATCATTCCGTTAATGATTGCGATTCAATTTTTAAAAGAGTTAGGCTGGCTAGATACCTTTTCGAAGTGGATGTCACCTTTTACAAGAATGCTCGGCATGAAAGAGAACACCTCAACCACACTTGCGGCAGGTTTGCTAATTGGGCTTGCATATGGGGCTGGAGTAATGATTCAGGCAGCAAAAGAAGATGATGTTTCGAAAAAGGATTTGACCTTAGCTTTTATTTTCCTTGTTGCATGTCATGCTGTGATTGAGGATACACTGATATTCATACCTCTTGGGATACCTGTTTTACCATTATTACTATTTCGTGTAGTTACAGCCATAATTCTAACGATGGTGGTTGCTTATATTTGGAAACGGGTAGAACAGAATAGTAGAAAGGAAGCTTCTTATGGGAATTAATACACTTTTATTTGATTTAGATGGAACATTAATTGATACGAATGACCTTATTATTTCTTCATTTATGCATACACTTGAACAATATTTTCCGAATGAATTTACTCGTGAGGATGTATTGAAATTCATTGGTCCACCTTTATATGATTCTTTTGTTGCACTTGATGAAAATCGAGTAGATGAAATGATTGCTACTTATCGAGAACATAACATTGCTAATCATGATGCTCTTGTTAAAGAGTACGAAGGAGTTTATGAGGGAATTAAGGAACTCCATGCAAAAGGTTATAAGCTCGGAATTGTAACAACAAAAATGAGAAACACCGTAAATATGGGCCTAAAGCTTACTGGGTTAGATCAATTCTTTGATGTCGTTGTTACATTAGATGATGTAAAAAATGCAAAGCCAGATCCGGAGCCAGTTCAGCTTGCATTATCACAGTTGAAGTCGAAAGCATCAGAAGCGATTATGGTCGGTGACAATTCACATGACATTTTATCAGGGAAGAATGCAGGAACATTAACTGCGGGAGTTGCATGGACAGTTAAAGGGAAAGAATATTTAGCTACGTTTGAGCCGGATTTTATGCTTGAGCACATGAATGATTTAATTAAAATCGTTGGAGCTGAGTAAGATTGAGAAGAACGACAAGATATCCAGTAGAAGGGGCTAATTCGCTTTGGCATGTGTATAAAACGGTCCCGTTTTGGAAGGTTGTAAAAAACTTCATTGTTATTCAGCTTGCTCGATATACCCCTATATTGGGATTGAAGAATTGGTTATATCGCACCTTTTTGAAGATGAAAATTGGAGATCAAACTTCTTTTGCATTAATGGTGATGTTGGATGTGATGTTCCCTGAGAAAATCAGTGTGGGCCGAAATACAGTGATCGGATATAATACGACGATCCTAGCTCACGAATATTTAATTAAAGAATATCGTCTTGGTGATGTTGAGATTGGTGATGAAGTCATGATTGGTGCCAATTCAACCATCCTACCAGGAGTCAAAATCGGCAACCATGCAATTGTCTCAGCTGGAACTCTAGTCCATAAAGATGTCCCTGAAGGATGTTTTGTAGGTGGGAATCCGATGAGAGTGATCTATACGAAGGAAGAAATGTTGGAGCGGGAGTAGGTGGTGCCACTGTCACCGCTTGAAATTTGTCGAATAAGAAAGTTAGCCACAACCTGTTGAAGGGTTGTGGTTTTTTACGTTTATTTGAAGATTTAGTGCAGTCTTGGTGTCTTGTTCGAGGTTCTTTTGCTCGTGGTCATAATGCGGGAGTTTCGGAAGGTACTTGTTGTGCTAGTCACCCTCAAGCGGGCTAGAGATTTGTGTGAATTTTAATAAATATTAAAAAGCGCTAATAAGTCTAACAAAACGGCTAATAAAATGATCAGAATGGCTAATAAAATGGTCAAAACGGCTAATAAAATGATTAAATTCGCTGATAGCGGGATCGGGGTCCATATAAAATGCCCTAATCTAGCGGCTAAACGAGCAATTTGCGGAACAAATTGCTGAAAATCATTGATGTAATATCAAATTCACAGCTAGTAATAACAATTTGGAGAACAATGAAGAAAAAATAACACTCAGTAAATAAAATCCGCTGCCCCACTGTCACCACCCGATATTTGTCGAACTAGTTTATATCGTATAAACTAGAGAAGGATAAAAGGTGTAATTTTCAGAAAGATTATTGATTATGGTTGACGTATGTTTACAGGAGTTGTAAACTACATATAACTTCATCTTATTAGCATATTAGCGAACTAAAGTGTTTTCGTTGTTTAAATAATATAAAAAACTATATAATTGATACAAATTAAATTGGTGGTGGAATAGTTCATGTTGTTTATGTTTGAAAAACCGTTAGGAATGAGAGATACATTACCTTCGTTATATGAAGCAAAGAAAAGAGTACGTCAGTCAATGACAGATGAAATCAATAGCTGGGGCTTTCAGTTTATTGAAACACCTACACTTGAATATTATGAAACGATTGGTGAGGCATCAGCTATTTTAGATCAGCAGCTATTCAAATTGCTTGACCAACAAGGTCATTCGTTAGTACTAAGACCTGATATGACTGCACCTATTGCGAGAGTAGCAGCTTCTCGTTTATATAATGAAGGCTATCCATTAAGGCTAGCTTATTCTGCTAATGTATTCCGTGCTCAGCAAAGAGAAGGCGGCAGACCAGCAGAGTTTGAACAAATTGGGGTCGAGAGCATTGGAGATGGAACTATAAGCTCTGATGCCGAGGCCATTGCATTAATGGTATCTTCTTTGAAAAAATCTGGGTTATCACATTTTACGGTTGCAATTGGACATATTGGCTATGTGAATGCCTTATTTTTAGAAATACTCGGTAATGAAGAACGAGCAAATGTGTTGAGACGCTTTTTATATGAAAAGAATTATGTAGGATACCGAGAGCATGTGAAAAGCTTAGCTCTTTCATCGATCGATAAACAAAGACTGTTATTACTTCTTCAGTTAAGAGGAAATGAAACGAAAATTGCGGATGCGAGAGAAAATGTAGAAAGTGTTAGTGGTCGTGAGACGGTTGAAGAGTTAGACCAACTTTGGACACAGCTTGAAGCGTATGGTGTGACCGATCATATTAAAATTGACTTTAACCTTGTAAGTCATATGAGTTATTATACAGGGATTTTATTTGAGGTATATGCGGAAAATGTCGGCTTTTTAATTGGAAATGGTGGACGCTATGATCAACTATTTGAAAAATTTGGTCGTCCTGCTCCGGCAACAGGATTCGGAATTCGTCTTGATCGGTTAATAGAAGCATTAGATTTAAGTGAAGAAAAAGAGGATATTCATTGTGTGATTTTTAGTGGAGAGCAGCGTAGTGCAGCCATCCAATTTGCACAAGAAGAGCGAAGTAAAGGGAAAAGAGTTATTTTGCAGGATATCAATGGTTTGAATGATGTAGATGCTTGTGCAAATGCATTCAATGAAGTGACTTATTTTATCGGAAAAGGAAAAAGGGGGGCAGAGTGATGAGAGAAATATTAACCATTGCCATGCCTAAAGGGCGAATATTTGAAGAAGCAGTTGTGCTATTAAGAAATGCAGGCTATCAGCTGCCACCTGAATTTGATGACTCTAGAAAGCTGATCATCGATGTTCCAGAAGAGTCGATTCGCTTTATATTAGCAAAACCAATGGATGTAACAACCTATGTAGAGCATGGTGTAGCAGATATCGGGATTGCAGGTAAAGATGTCATGCTTGAAGAAGAACGTGACGTGTATGAGGTTCTTGATCTTAAAATCAGTAAATGTCATTTAGCAGTTGCAGGCTTACCGAATACGAAAATGAGTGATGTTGCACCAAAAGTAGCAACAAAATATCCAAACGTAGCATCTAGTTATTTTAGAGAGCAAGGACAACAAGTAGAAATTATCAAACTGAATGGTTCGATTGAGCTTGCGCCAATGATTGGATTAGCTGATCGGATTGTAGATATTGTATCTACGGGAAGAACGCTTGAGGAAAATGGCCTTGTTCAGATGGAACATATTGTTGATATCACCTCACGCTTAATTGTAAATCCTGTTAGTTATCGTCTGAAAGATAAAGTGATTGATGATTTAGTTGAAAGACTTTCAAATACTCTATCTTCGTAAAATAAATGAATGCCACTCAATACATCTAAAGTAGGTGAAAATAATGAAAATTGAACGTGTAAATAGTGAGGTATCACTTAAAAGAACGATTGATAGTGGGACAGAAGTACAACGAAACGCAGTTCAATCTATTTTAAATGATGTCATAAATGAAGGCGATGCTGCACTTTCTCGATATACAGAAAAGTTTGATGGTGTCTCATTATCTGATTTTCAAGTAACAGAGGAAGAAATTAGAGCGGCTTATTCAAGCTTAGATGATGAACTAGTTGCAATTATCAAGGAAGCAGCTGCAAATATTGAGGACTATCATTCTAGGCAAGTGAAACAATCATGGATTACGATGCAGGAAAATGGCACGCTTTTAGGTCAAAAAATAACACCTCTAGATGCGGTTGGCGTTTATGTACCCGGTGGCAAGGCTGCCTATCCATCTTCTGTATTGATGAATGTGATTCCAGCAAAGGTAGCGGGTGTGAAGCGAATCGTCATGGTTTCACCACCTGACAAGGATGGATTATTGCCAGCAGGTGTGTTAGTTGCAGCCAATGAATTGGGAGTCAAGGAAATCTATAAAGTTGGTGGTGCTCAGGCAGTTGCTGCTCTGGCATATGGAACGGAGTCCATTAAACAGGTAGATAAAATTGTCGGACCAGGAAACATCTATGTTGCGCTTGCAAAGCGTGAAGTATTTGGTACGGTCGATATTGATATGATTGCAGGACCAAGTGAAATTGTCGTACTCGCAGATAAAACCGCAAAGGCGAATGAAGTCGCTGCGGATTTATTATCACAGGCAGAGCATGATGAAAGAGCTTCGAGTATTCTAGTGACACCTTCAATGGAGCTTGCTGAAGCGGTAGCGCTTGAAGTGGAAAAACAACTAGAGACTTTACCGAGAAAAGAGATCGCAGAAGCGTCCATACGTGATTTCGGGGCAATCTATGTAACATCTTCATTAGCAGTAGCAGTAGATGTTGTAAATGATTTAGCGCCAGAGCACTTAGAGATTATTACAACCGATCCAATGAACTTGATGGGTAAAATACGTCATGCAGGAGCTATTTTCTTAGGGAGATATAGTACTGAACCCATTGGTGATTACTTTGCCGGTCCAAATCATGTGCTTCCTACAAACGGAACAGCACGATTTTCGAGCCCGTTAAGTGTTGATGATTTTGTGAAAAAGTCTAGTATTATTTCATATAGTGAGCAAGCTGTAAAAGAGAATGCAGCTAAGATAGCAGCTTTTGCAAGATTAGAAGGTCTTGAGGCCCATGCAAGGGCGGTAGAAGAACGGTTGAAAGATTAAAAATATTGGGGGTAAATGCTAATGTCAAGACAATCCGTGGTGGAACGAAAAACAAATGAAACAGATATAAAGTTAAGCTTTGAGGTTGATGGTGAAGGTCAATCAAACCTTGATACAGGTGTTCCATTTTTAACTCATATGCTTGATTTATTCACAAAGCATGGTCAATTTAACTTAACAGTTAATGCGAATGGAGATACAGAAATTGATGATCACCACACAACAGAAGATATCGGAATCTGTCTAGGGCAGGCGTTACGTGAGGCGTTAGGTGATAAAAAAGGGATTAAACGCTATGGAAATGCATTTGTTCCGATGGATGAGGCATTAGCGCAAGTGGTCATCGATTTAAGCAATCGTCCTCATTTTGAACTAAAAGGAGAGTTTCCGAGCTCTCGTGTAGGAACCTTTGATACTGAGTTAGTTCATGAATTTTTATGGAAGTTAGCATTAGAAGCAAGAATGAACCTTCATGTGATCGTTCATTACGGAACAAACACTCATCATATGATTGAAGCAGTATTTAAAGCATTAGGACGTGCTCTTGATGAAGCAACGATTGTGGACCCGCGTGTGAAGGGAGTCCCTTCGACGAAAGGAATGTTATAAATGATAGGTATTATTGATTATGGCATGGGGAATTTATACAGCGTGAGCAAGGCCCTTGAACGCATGAACTATGAATACGTCATATCAGATTCTCCGGCCGTCTTAAACAAGACAAAAGGGTTGATTCTACCGGGAGTGGGTTCCTTCAAAGATGCGATGTCTATATTAAATGAAACAGGTCTTACAAGCTACATAAAGGAAACGGTAGCAACGGGTAAACCGCTTCTTGGGATCTGCTTAGGTATGCAACTGTTGTTTGAAAAAAGTGAAGAAAATGGCTTAACAGAAGGCTTAGGTTTTTTAAAAGGAGAAGTCATTCGTTTTCCTGGTGAAACTCCCTCTGGTGAGTTATATAAAGTACCACATATGGGTTGGAATGAATTAAATATACAAGCAAATTCACCGTTGTTAGCTTCGATTGATCAAGGTCATGTCTACTTTGTTCACTCCTATTATGTGAATACAGAGGACAAAGATGTGGTCTTAGCAAGTAGTTCTTATGATGTGGAAGTGCCGGCTGTGGTTGGGGATGGGCAAGTATTTGGAACTCAGTTTCATCCTGAGAAAAGTAGTGATATTGGATTAACAATTCTAAAAAACTATGCAGCGGTCGTTGAGGGGAGATAAAATGTTATGAGTTTTACGATTTATCCTGCCATTGATATGCGTGGTGGAAAATGTGTAAGGTTGGTACAAGGGGATTATGATCAAGAAACAGTATACGGCGATTCCCCATTTGATATGGCAAAGCTTTTTGATGATGCTGGGGCTGAGTGGATCCATATGGTTGATTTGGATGGTGCGAAACTTGGAAAACGTGTAAATGATCAGTATGTGGTTGAGGTTGCACAGAAGCTTCGTGCAAAGGTGCAAATTGGTGGAGGTATCCGAACAGAAGAAGATGTTACCTATTATATTGAAAATGGGGTCGATCGAGTCATCCTTGGTAGTGCGGCCATTTCCAATCCTAAGTTTGTAAAAGAGATGTTGAAAAAATATGGTTCGAAAATTGCGATTGGTATAGATGCGAAAGATGGATATGTAGCAACTGAAGGCTGGTTAAATACTTCAACAGTAAAAGCGACTGATCTTGGCGTGGAACTCACGAATGCTGGGGCAGAGGTATTTATTTTCACTGATATCGCGACCGACGGAATGCTATCGGGTCCGAATCTTAAGGCTGTTGTAGAAATGGCACAAGCGACTGGTAAGCAAGTCATTGCATCTGGCGGTGTAAGCTCAATCGCTGACCTAAAGAGTCTAAATGTGGTTGAGGGTGAAGGTGTAAGTGGTGCAATTGTTGGAAAAGCCCTTTATACAAATCAATTTACTCTAGCTGAAGCACTTAGAGAGGTGGGAAATAAGTGATAACAAAGCGTATTATTCCTTGCCTTGATGTAAAAGAAGGACGTGTTGTCAAAGGAATTCAGTTTGTTGGATTAAGAGATGCTGGCGATCCTGTTGAATTAGCGAAGTTTTATGATGAAGAAGGTGCAGATGAGCTAGTATTCCTAGACATCTCAGCTTCACACGAGGGGCGTAAAACCATGGTTGAGGTTGTTGAACAAGTAGCAGCACAGCTTGCAATTCCTTTTACCGTTGGTGGTGGAATTAACTCTTTGGAAGATATGAAAAAGATTCTTCGAGCAGGGGCAGATAAAGTATCATTAAACACAGCTGCATTACTTAATCCGGAATTAATCACCGAAGGAGCTAACTTTTTTGGCTCGCAATGTATTGTTGTGGCGATTGATGCTAAATTTGATGAAGAACTAGGTTCATGGCGTGTTTATACACATGGTGGTCGTAATGCGACTGACTGGGAAGTTGTCTCATGGGCAAAAGAAGTGGTGAAGCGTGGTGCAGGTGAAATCCTTCTCACGAGCATGGATAGTGACGGTGGCAAAGATGGATTTAACCTGAAATTAACGAGCGCTGTTAGTTCCGCTGTTTCTGTACCTGTTATTGCATCTGGGGGAGCGGGAAATTCAGCTCACTTTGCTGATGCGTTTGCAGACGGAAAAGCAGATGCAGCACTAGCCGCAAGTATTTTTCATTATAAAGAAACTTCTGTTAAAGAAGTAAAATCATTTTTAAAGGAAAAGGGGGTTAATGTGCGATGAGTTTCCCTATCGATCTTGTTTTTGATGAAAAAGGGCTAATTCCTGCGATTGTCCAGGATGCAGCAAGTAAAGAAGTGTTAACATTAGCATATATGAATGAAGAATCGTTTCAAAAATCGGTTGAAACCCGTGAAACATGGTTTTATAGTCGTTCAAGACAAGAGCTTTGGCATAAAGGAGCAACTTCAGGTAATATCCAAAAAATTGTAGATATGAGATATGACTGTGATAAGGATGCGATTCTTGTCTTGGTGCAACCTGAGGGACCAGCATGTCATACAGGAACCTATAGTTGCTTTAATGATAGCTTGCTAGAAAATAAAGTAAGATCAGAAGCAGACCGTTTCGCAATTATCAATGAATTAGAACAGCTTATTGCTGCTCGAGAGGCTGAGCGACCAGAAGGATCTTATACAACTTACTTATTTGAAAAAGGCGTTGATAAAATCCTTAAGAAGGTTGGAGAAGAAGCTTCAGAGGTCATTATCGCTGCAAAAAATCGTGATGCAGAAGAACTTAAATGGGAAACAGCTGACTTGCTTTATCACTTGCTTGTACTTTTACGTGAACAAAAACTACCGTTGTCTGAAGTGTTGAAAGCTTTGGAAAAGAGAAGGTAAATATAAAGTAACAGGGAATCATGGGGTGTCTGTGATTCCCTTATTTTTTGGGGGAGATGGGCCGAGGAGAATGGTATCCAGGTTATATTGCTTGCTGAGTGAAAGTCTACTCTGAGAATAAGTTTGTGGAAACGATAACTTGGGTCAACTACCTCAAAAGTGGTCCTATGATTAACTTCCTCCTTGTTTTGGCCTGGTCAACTGGATCATAGAGGGGGAGTTCCGCCGTATAACCCGCAGAGTCGAGTGGCTCTCCGCTCATTTGACACAAAGTATGCAACATTTTTGTTAATCATGGAGCAAATACTCACCTTTAAGCAATACAAAGGAACAATCTAATCAAGGAGACTCTTGTTAATTAGGTCCGTCCCTTGTTACTATAAAGACAATCTCCCCTATATCTAGCGCGTAAATATGTGTTATACTACCTTCGGTGAGAAATTAGAATTTGGAGGTTTCGATGGGAAATCATACGGTAAATAATAGACAACATCTAACGAAAATAATCCCGTTTGTCCAAACAGGCGAATATTATTTCAAAAAGGGATTAAAAGCCTATCGGAAACGTGATATATATAAAGCAAAAAAACACTTACAGCGTGCTATTCAAATAGAACCAGAGGATTCAATGTTCCAATGTCAGCTCGCTGTTGTATTAACTGAGATTGGTGAATATACTCAATCCAATCGAATTCTATTATCTATTATCGAAGGTATCGATCATGAGATGACTGAATGCTATTATTTCATAGCAAATAATTTTGCCCATCTTGGATTGTTTCAGGAAGCTTATAAATATGCAAATCAGTATTTAGACATAGATCCAGATGGTGAGTTTGCAGAGGATACGGAAGATTTATTAGATTTATTAAGCATTGAAACGGACTTTGTTGAAGAAGAGGTAGAACTTCAGGATGAATTAATCGTTAAGCAAGAAAAAGCTCGAGAATACTTAGAAGCTGGCGAGTTAGAAAAAGCCATTTACTTATTAAAGGAAATCATTGAGCAATATCCAGATTTTTGGTCTGCTTATAACAATCTAGCTCTAGCATACTTCTATTCAGGTGAAGTGAAAAAAGCAGCTGATATTCTTGAGGATGTTCTAGATAAAAATCCAGGAAATCTACATGCATTATGTAATATGCTCGTATTTCTTTATTATCAACGTAAAAATAAAAAAGTGAAGGAACTTACGAAACGACTTGAATCAATTCATCCGATATTGGTTGAACATCGTTATAAGCTTGGTGCAACTTTTGGGCTTATTGGACGTTATGATCTTTCGTATAAATGGCTCCGTCATCTACACAAACAAGGGTTTCAAGGGGACGAAACTTTTTATTATTGGTTAAGTCATTCTGCTTACTTTACAGATCGAATAGAGCAGGCTAAAAGTGCGTGGGCTCGAGTGTTAGAAGAAAACCCGGACAAGAAAGGTTCTGAACCTTGGGCTGAGGGGAAAAGTAAGAATTTTAATGATATTCTTGATAAATGGCTGCAAGGAGATTTCATTGAAGAACGTTTGTATGGCCTGTATTTGTTAAGTAAAACAAATAAGTCCATTTTAAAAGAAGATCTTGAAGGCCTTGAATTACATGCAACACTTGAACAGGAATTTGCAGAATATATTTGTCAGATATCTCGAGTGAGGAAAAAAGATCACTCTCCAGAGTATATAAAGAACGGCTATATGACTGCTGATATGCTTTGTCAGTTTAACAAAAATAATGAACATACAGCAGAGGGGCTGTATTTGACTTGGTTTATGATTTTTGACCAAGCAGTTATCCGAAGCTATAGTATGGGTAATTGTACGGCCTGGGCAGCAGCGACTGAATATATCTGGGGAAAATATCAGTTGTCACCATCCAGTCAGAAAGAAATAGCATATAAGTATGGTATTTCACAAGCAACGATTACTAAATATGTAAAACTTGTGAAAGAACTCCTCCAGTGAGCAAAAAAATAGACGTTATGACTGTTGTTTTATAGGATATTAGTATGGAAAGAAGCTTTTTGTAAAACAATTATAGAAGAACTCATAACAGTTTTTTTAGGGAGTGACAAATGTGTCAGAAGAAAAAATTTATGACGTGATTATTGCGGGTGCTGGTCCTGCAGGATTAACAGCTGCTGTTTATACATCTCGTGCAAATTTATCAACGTTAATGCTTGAGCGTGGTATCCCAGGTGGGCAGATGGCCAATACAGAGGATGTTGAAAACTATCCTGGATTTGACCATATTTTAGGTCCAGATCTTTCGAATAAAATGTTTGAGCATGCAAAAAAGTTCGGTGCTGAATATGCGTACGGGGATATTAAAGAGATTATTGATGGTGAAGAATATAAAACGATTATAGCAGGAAGCAAACAATATAAAGCACGCGCTGTGATTATTTCAACAGGTGCCGAGTACAAGAAAATTGGTGTGCCAGGCGAAAAAGAACTTGGTGGACGTGGCGTTTCATATTGTGCTGTATGTGATGGAGCATTTTTTAAACAAAAAGAACTAGTTGTAGTTGGTGGCGGAGACTCGGCAGTGGAAGAGGGCGTATATCTTACTCGTTTTGCTACTAAGGTAACGATCGTGCACAGACGTGATGAACTTCGCGCCCAAAAAATTCTTCAACAACGTGCATTTGATAACGAAAAGATTGATTTCATTTGGAATGCAACAGTGAAGGAAATCAATGGAGATGGCAAAGTCGGAAGTGTCACATTAGTTGATACGGAAACAGGAAAAGAAAGAGAATTTCCTGCTGATGGAGTATTTATCTACATTGGAATGGTTCCACTTTCAAAGCCATTTGAAAACCTAGGGATTACAAATGGTAGTGGATATATTGAAACGAATGATCGAATGGAAACGAAAGTTCCCGGGATTTTTGCAGCAGGGGATATCCGTGAAAAATCACTTCGACAAATCGTAACGGCAACAGGTGATGGAAGTATTGCCGCACAAAGTGCACAGCATTACGTAGAAGAACTTGTAGAGAAACTAAAAGCCTAATAAACGTAATTACTATTTAACCCTGTTGTAACATGTATGCAACAATTATTTTGTATGATAAGGATAGTAATTGACCCCCTTTTATAAAATAGATACATTTTGGCACGGGTTTTCGGAAACCTCGTGCTCTTTTTTTGTCTTTTTTGATGTCGTATTTAATTAAGTAGCTGCTCCGTCCTAACACCCTAGTTGCGCTTATTTTTTTTGAAAAATACAAAAATAAACAAATAAACAATTCATGTTCATTGTTACTGTTATAGAGAAATAGTATAATAAGATAAATCAGGCTGTTTTCGTATATTTTGTTGCTTTTTAAAATCACGTAGCAACAATCTTTCGGAAAAGAGTCCAAATAAAGAATTTCCCTTGTCTTTTTAGAGACAGTAGGGTTAATTCTATCATAGGCTGTATATGTAAACTTTGTTGATTACTAGCAGGTCTAAACGACTATGAACCCAGAGGATGCTTTTTTCAATAAATTTATTATAGTTCCTTAAAAACATCTTCTTTAGATAGCATTACTTTCAGATTAGGCTTTCCTAAAAAATAAGAGCAATACAGCTTGCTTGTTACATTGATTTGAGGTGAAAGACGTGCAGCGTATAACAAACTGTGTCCTATTAAAGGACAATCGTGTATTATTACTACAAAAGCCACGTCGTGGTTGGTGGGTAGCTCCTGGTGGAAAGATGGAGCAAGGTGAGTCGGTGAGGGATTCCTGTATCCGTGAGTATAGAGAAGAAACTGGAATTTACTTAAAAAATCCCAATGTCAAAGGCATATTTACCATTTCAATCAAAGACGGAGACCAAATCGTTTCAGAGTGGATGATGTTTACCTTTCTTGCTACTGATTTTACAGGTGAAAATGTAGATGAAAGTGATGAAGGAATTATTGGATGGCATCCGATTGATGAAGTATCACAATTACCTATGGCGCCAGGCGATTATCATATTATAGACTATATGATTCAAGGTTCAGGTATTATCTATGGTCAATTTACGTATACCCCCGATTTTGAATTACTATCTTACCGCCTAGATCCTAGTTAACTTAAAGGATCTTGCTGTATCATCCCGAATTATAAAAACACTTTCTTTAGGAGGACTATATTATGAGCGATGCTTCCAAAAATGATCTGAGTTTAGTCATCATTACCGGGATGTCTGGGGCTGGAAAAACAGTTGCGATACAAAGCTTTGAGGATTTAGGTTACTTTTGTGTTGACAACTTACCTCCTAGCCTTTTACCTAAATTCCTTGAATTGATGAAGGAATCGGGTAACAAAATGAACAAAGTTGCGTTAGTTATGGATTTACGTGGAGGGGAGTTCTTTGTGAATCTCTTTGAAGCATTAGACAACTTAACCGAAAGATCCTGGATTGCTCCACAAATTTTATTTTTAGATGCCCAAAATTCAACACTTGTTAGCAGGTATAAAGAAACGAGACGTTCTCATCCATTAGCACCATCAGATTCTCCTTTAACTGGAATTGAGCAAGAACGAGAAATACTAGAGGAAATCAAAGGTAGAGCACAAATTATTTTTGATACATCGGAATTAAAACCAAGAGAACTTCGAGAAAAAATCATTAACCATTTTTCCACACATACAACGGAAACATTTACTGTTAATATACAATCATTTGGCTTTAAATATGGACTGCCTATTGATGCTGATCTAGTATTTGATGTTCGTTTCCTACCCAACCCACATTATATAGATACGATGCGCCCGAAAACGGGATTAGATGAAGAAGTATCTTCATATGTATTAAAATGGAGTGAAACTCAAAAGTTTATTGAGAAATTAGGCGACCTCCTCGCATTTATGATTCCACAGTATAAACGTGAAGGGAAAAGTCAACTGGTGATTGCTATTGGTTGTACAGGAGGTCAACACCGTTCAGTCACACTCGCTGAATATTTCACCACATTTTTCGGTAAGGACTATAAGACTCGAGTCACTCATCGTGATATCGAGAGGAGAAAAGGGCATTGATGAGTGAATCACAACAGCCTAAAATTGTAATCATCGGTGGGGGAACCGGACTTTCGGTATTACTGAGAGGATTGAAATATTATCCAGTAGATATTTCTGCCATTGTTACTGTGGCTGATGACGGAGGAAGCTCGGGTAGGCTCCGGAGTGAAATGGATATTCCACCACCAGGTGATATTCGAAATGTACTTGCAGCATTATCAGATGTCGAGCCATTGGTAGAGGACTTATTTCAGCACCGCTTTAGTAATGGTAATGGCTTATCTGGTCATTCATTAGGCAATTTGATTTTAGCAGCAATGACAACAATTACCGGAGATTTTGTTCATGCGATAAGTGAAATGAGTAAGGTATTAAACGTCCGGGGAAGAGTTTTGCCTGCAGCAAACCGAAGTGTGGTCTTAAATGCAGAAATGGAAGACGGTTCGATCGTTTCAGGAGAATCTAAGATTCCTTATTCAGGCAAAAGGATTAAGCGGGTGTTTTTGAGTCCGACTGATATCGAACCTTTACAGGAAACTTTAACTGTTATTGAGCAGGCAGACCTAATTATTTTGGGACCTGGAAGTTTATATACTAGTATCCTACCTAACTTATTAGTGCCAAAGTTAGGAGAGCAGGTAGTAAAGGCTAAAGCGAAAAAAGTCTATATTTGTAATGTCATGACACAAGCTGGTGAAACTCTCGATTATAGCGCAAGTGACCATGTGAAGGCCTTATATGATCATATGAATACCGCATTTATTGATACAATACTCGTTAATGATGGGGGAGTTCCTGAACATATTAAGCAAAAGTATGCGAAAGAATTAGCAAAACCCGTGATTTATGATATAAATAGACTACAATCTCTTGGCTTAGAAATTATTCATGATAAAATTATAAGCTATGAGGATGATGTAATTCGACATGATACAACCAAAGTAGCATCAATCTTATATGAACTAATAAATGCCTATAAGCCTTTAAAATAGAAAAGATGATATAACCAGTGTTAGCAATTTAGAGCAACTTAGAAGAGTAAATCAAGGTTCTTTTCTAAAAGAGGGTGTTACCTTTAAGCTTAAAAGAAAAGATGCCACAACACTTAAATAAGCTGTTTGCTCTGGAATGATAAACCTAACAAAGTTTGGCGAGCAAATGGCAAACGTAAGTGATTGTCACTGTTTTACCGGAAAAATGGGGTGATGTTTTGTCGTTTGCTTCAGAGACAAAAAAAGAACTAACAAATCTAGAAATTAAAGATTGCTGCATTAGAGCAGAATTATCTGCTCTAATCAGAATGAATGGTGTATTATCTTTTTCTAATCGAAAAATTATTGTGGATATTCAAACTGAAAACGCTGCAATTGCAAGAAGAATTTACATCTTACTAAAAAGGCAATATGATGTAAGTGTTGAGTTATTGGTTCGGAAAAAAATGAGATTAAAGAAAAATAATGTCTACATCGTTCGTTTAATGGAGACAGCGCAAGAAATCTTAGACGATTTAAAAATTATTGAAGAAGCCTTTTCAACAATTAAAAACATTTCTGTCGACCTTGTTAAGAAGAAATGCTGTAGAAGATCTTATTTACGCGGCTCATTTTTAGCTGGAGGATCTGTCAATAATCCAGAAACCTCTTCATATCATTTAGAAATATTTTCTCAGTACATGGAACATAATGAATCTTTATGTGAACTGATGAACTCGTTTGATTTAAATAGTAAAACATTAGAACGAAAAAAAGGATTCATCACATATTTGAAGGAAGCAGAAAAAATCGCTGAGTATTTAAATATCATTGGTGCTCATCAAGCATTACTTCGATTCGAGGATGTCAGGATTGTCAGGGATATGCGGAACTCTGTTAATCGACTTGTCAACTGTGAAACCGCTAATTTAAATAAAACCATTGGGGCAGCCATTCGTCAGGTGGAAAATATTCGCTATATTGACGAGACTGTTGGACTCGGAATACTCCCAGATAAACTACGCGAGATTGCTGAATTAAGGGTTACATATCAAGATGTCACCCTTAAGGAATTAGGTGAGATGGTTTCAACCGGTACCATTAGTAAATCAGGAATTAATCACCGTCTACGAAAAATCGATGAAATTGCTGATAAACTTCGTGCGGGGCAAACAATATAAACAAAGATATTTCACATAAAAATAGATTGGGGAGAGAAAATCATGGCACAAAGAGAAGTTAAGGTATTACTAAAAACAGGTTTACAAGCTAGACCAGCCGCATTATTTGTACAGGAAGCTAATCGCTTTAGAGCAGACGTATTTCTTGAAAAAGATGGGAAAAAGGTAAATGCTAAAAGTATTATGGGGTTAATGAGTCTTGCAGTAAGTTCAGGGACAACCATCAACCTTATTACAGAGGGAACAGATGAGGAAGAAGCATTAGAGGCTTTAGCAAAGTTTGTAGAGCAGAATGTCTAACCTCTCATAAAGGGAAACGTAAGGATGAAGTTTTTTTCTGTAATTTAAGAGAGTAGTAGCTAAGGCGCCGTTTGGAATAGGAGAGATCCTGTTTTTTAACTGGTGCTTTTTGTTTTGTTGCTAATTATTGAAATCAAAAAAAGTCTAGCACATCTAAGTGCCAGACTCATTGATTTATTTTTTCTCTAGATCTGGATTACGGGAAATTACTTTATCAATTAATCCATATTCTTGTGCTCTATCAGCAGTCATGAAGTTATCACGTTCAGTATCACGCTCAATTACTTCAAGAGGTTGACCAGTACGGTCTGATAAAATATTGTTCAATTTATCGCGTAAGAACAAAATGCGTTTTGCAGCAATTTCGATTTCAGTTGCTTGCCCTTGAGCACCACCAAGTGGTTGATGAATCATTACTTCACTATTAGGAAGTGCGAAACGTTTACCTTTCTCACCAGCAGCAAGTAAGAATGCCCCCATAGAAGCTGCCATACCGATACAAATCGTAGAAACCTGTGGTTTAATAAACTGCATTGTATCATAGATAGCCATTCCAGCTGTGATTGAACCACCTGGGCTGTTTATATATAGTGAAATATCCTTTTCTGGATCTTCTGCTGCTAAAAATAGTAATTGTGAAACAATAGAGTTTGCTACATTATCATCAATTCCACTACCTAGCATAATAATACGGTCTTTTAATAGACGAGAGTAAATGTCATAAGCACGTTCTCCGCGATTCGTTTGTTCAATGACTGTAGGAATTAAATTCATTATTGAGTTCCTCCTCACATGGATTTTTGAATTGAAGTTGTTATTCAATTACTTGAAAAAACGCCTTCTAAAAGTTATGTACTACTTCTTGATATAATCATACATCTAAGGTCAATTAAGGTCAAACAAAAGCTCTTGCTTTGACTATATTATTCATCTTTATGTACTTTATTCCATTTGATATATGAATTAACTATATACATGATACCCTTTTCCCATAATTTTAAACACCGATAGCCCTTGCATTGCCACCTATTTTTTCATATAATTATGTAGTTGTATAAATTTGCCCTCGTAGTGTAGTGGATAGCACGAGAGATTCCGGTTCTCTTAGGGTGGGTTCAAATCCTGTCGAGGGCGCTAAAGAAGTAAAAGGCTAACATCAATGTGTACGTATGTACAGAATGATGTTAGCCTTTTTTATTGGGTTCGATACTGGACTCGGACAGCTTTATGGTGTTTTGGATACAGAAGCTGTCCGAAGTTGGCTGGAGTTCAGACAGCTTTAAGGGTTTGGCAGCAGAAGCTGTCCGAAGTTGATTAGAGTTCAGACAGCTTTAAGTGTTTGGAAGCAGAAGCTGTCCGAAGTTGGTTAGAGTTCAGACGGCTTTAGGGGTTTGGAAGCAAAAGTTGTCCGAAGTTGCTCTGAGTTCAGACAGGTTTAGGGGTTTGGAAGCAAAAGCTGTCCGAAGTTGCTCTGAGTTCAGACAGCTTTAGGGGTTTGGAAGCAAAAGCTGTCCGAAGTTGCTCTGAGTTCAGACAGGTTTAGGGGTTTGGGAGCAAAAGCTGTCCGAAGTTGCTCTGAGTTCAGACAGGTTTAGGGGTTTGGAAGCAAAAGCTGTCCGAAGTTGCTCTGAGTTCAGACAGGTTTAGGGGTTTGGAAGCAAAAGCTGTCCGAAGTTGCTCTGAGTTCAGACAGGTTTAGGGGTTTGGAAGCAAAAGCTGTCCGAAGTTGCTCTGAGTTCAGACAGCTTTAAGTGTTTGGAAGTAAAAGCTGTCCGAAGTTGCTCTGAGTTCAGACAGGTTTAGGGATTTGGAAGTAAAACCTGTCCGAAGTTGGCTAGAGTTCAGACAGTTTTAAGTGTTTGGTCCCAAAAGCTGTCCGAAGTTGGCTAGTTCAGACAGCTTGAGTGTTTGAAACAAGAAGCTGATCGAATTAAAATGTTACATCTTTTTGCAAATTAATAAGAGCAGAGCCTACTATCCATATCCTACAAATCCTTATACCCAACAACTCCATCATAATGAGCAGAATCTACTGGCTCCACTTCCCATGTTTCTTGAATAGGAATATAGTGTTTGCCGAATTCAAGTTTTCCGCTGTGGTTTTCTTTTTCTTCTGAAATGGTCCCCGTTAGGCTACCTGTATAGATTATCTTTTTATTATTTTCCATTACAATACCACCCTTTTCAATGATAAAATAAAGTTATTCATGAAAGATTTAGGTTTTCTTATATATCATTTAGCTTCGACCTAAGCTTCATACCTAAAAGTAGATCTAATATTTCTCTATACACTAAATTAGAGAGGGGTAAAGTAGATGGATTTTAAAACAGGGCTATTTCAGCAGCAAACCTTAAGGCTTGTGATGACAAAGGAACTTACCCAAGCGATTTCTTTATTACAATATTCATCACTAGAACTAAGCGAATTTCTTCAAGAGCAGTCCATCGAAAATCCTCTAATTGATTTAAAAGAATATAGTAATTATGCCTATTCAAAAGGTAAGCAAAGCCAGACGATTACAAACCCTATTGATTATTTAGTACTAGAGAATAAAAGTCTTGCACAACATCTTAAAGATCAAATGATTGAATACAAACTCTCAGAAGAGGATCAGCCAGTGATTGAATATCTAATTGATTCTCTTGATGAAAACGGTTACTTTCTTTTTGATAAAAAGGATATCGCGAAACAAATAGGTGTAACGCAAGAAAAAATTGATTTGTGCTTAGAGCTGGTTCAACAGTTCGAACCGGCAGGAGTGGGGGCACAAAGTCTTCAGGAATGTTTACTTTTACAAATAAAACGGTTAAATATCAATCATTGGTTAATAAATAGGGTGTTAAATGAACATTTTGAGAAATTCGCAAAGAAATCATGGAAGGATATCGCTAAAGAACTTAAAGTCAATTTAAAAGATATCCAGGAAGTTCATGATTTTGTTCATACTTTGAATCCGCGTCCTGGAAGCAATTTTAATTGTGAGGAAGCTAGATATATTAAACCTGATGTGAAGATTGAAATTGAGCAAGGGGAGGTTTTGATATCTCTTATTGATGATTATAGCTCTAGAC
This sequence comes from Litchfieldia alkalitelluris, assembly GCF_002019645.1. Classification (GTDB taxonomy): domain Bacteria; phylum Bacillota; class Bacilli; order Bacillales; family Bacillaceae_L; genus Litchfieldia; species Litchfieldia alkalitelluris. The sequence goes on from NZ_KV917374.1 coordinate 1,100,351, forward strand.
TTTCACTGAATTCCCAATATTACAAGCTTAGGGATCTGAGTTCGGAAACAAAATCTTTTTTAGAAGAAAAATATAACCAATATCTCTGGATTGTTAGGAGTATTGAGCAAAGAAAACAAACCTTATTAAATGTGATGACTGAAATTGCTAAGCGCCAGGAATCTTTTTTTAAAGGTCAAACCAACTACCTTGAGCCATTAACAATGAGTGAAGTTGCGAACCAATTAGCCATTCATGAGTCTACTGTTAGTAGGGCGGCCAGAGATAAATATGTCCAGACCCCATTTGGGACAATAGAAATCAGATCTTTCTTTACAAACCAAGTAAATCAGAAATCAGATGAGGATGTTTCTTCAGCTCAAGTAAAAAAACTCATTTCTGATATAATCAATCATGAAAACAAGAAAAAGCCATACTCAGACCAACAAATTGTTTCTATCCTTGAAGATAACTCTCAGATATTTATTTCGCGAAGAACAGTAGCAAAATACCGAGAACAATTAGGGATAGTGGGTTCTTCGAAGAGAAAAAGATATTAGCCCTACCCGAGAAAGGTGAGCATATGCAAAGGATAAAGATTATTATGTATTCAAAATTAGATTGCCCTCTTTGTGTGAAAGGAAAAAAAGTATTAGAAGAACTAGCAGAAGAATTTCCGTTAGAAATTAAAGAGGTAGATATTTATAAAGACGACGAGCTGTTGGAAAAATATCAAATTATGATCCCAGTTGTCGAAATTGACAAAGAAGAAGTGGAATTTGGCATAATTCACAAAGATGTAATAAGAAAGCGTTTACTTGAAAAAAGTAGAGATAAGATTGTTGAATAACTAAAATACAACTGTTAAAATAAAAACTGTAGCAGGCGATAATAATATTTCTCATATGGGAATAGCGTTTTTTTTTACTGTAACCGGGACATAATATGTCACACCGGGACAGAAAGTGTCCCTGTATTAAAAGGGGATTAAAAATTATGCGATCATTAGTAGATCTTCAACAAAAATTATTACCTGATATTCTCCCAGTTATGCAAAAGCGTTATGAAATCTTAAAGTACATACGACTCATGCAACCAATCGGTCGAAGAAATCTTTCGTTAAGTTTGGGCCAAAGTGAACGAGTTTTACGAACAGAGGTTCAATTTTTGAAAGATCAAAATCTGATTGATGCAGGAACTGCAGGAATGACCATAACAAAAGATGGCGCATATGTATTAACACAACTGGAAGAACTCATCAAAGAAGTCTCAGGCCTTAAAGTGCTTGAAACGAAAGTGAAAGAAAAGTTACAAATCAAAGATGTGATAGTCGTTGCTGGTGATAGTGACCAATTCCCATGGGTGAAAAAAGAATTGGGTAGAGCATGTGCTATACGTATAAAAGAAAGCCTTTCTGGAGAAAATATCGTCGCTGTAACTGGTGGAACAACTCTGGTTGATGTCGCTGAAATGATGACACCGGATAGTAAAAATCAACAATTATTGTTTGTTCCAGCTCGAGGTGGACTAGGAGAACAAGTGGAAAATCAAGCAAATACCATTTGTGCCAAGATGGCTGAAAAATCTTCTGGAAATTATCGCTTACTTCATGTACCTGATGTCGTAAGTAATGAGCTTTATCAAACCATGATAAATGAACCTTCAATCCGGGATGTATTGCATTTAATCAAATCATCAAGTATGGTCATTCATGGAATAGGAGACGCTATAACAATGGCCGAGCGAAGAAAAACTGCAGCTAAGGACTTACATAAAATTATTAGTGGAAATGCAGTTGCTGAAGCCTTTGGATACTATTTCGATGAAGCAGGAGAAGTTGTTCATAAAGTCCAAACGATTGGTCTGCAATTAGAGGATTTACAGAACATTGATCATGTATTTGCAGTAGCTGGTGGCGCTTCTAAAGCAAAGGCGATTCAAGCATACCTAAAACAAGCGCGCAATACCTTCTTAATTACTGATGAGGGTGCCGCAAAGATGTTAGTTCGGGGATAACTTAAAAACGTCAATGTAAGACTCGTAAAATGATAGGTTTATCTTGTCAGTTTAAAGGGAATTTTACTAGAGACAAATGAGTTAGCCTCTCTAAATAAATTAAAACACAAGGATTCAACTTTAAGGAGGAAAAAATAATGACTGTAAAAGTTGGTATTAATGGTTTTGGTCGTATCGGCCGTAATGTGTTTCGTGCTGCTTTAAAAAATCCTAATGTAGAGGTGGTAGCTGTTAATGACTTAACAGATGCGTCTACTTTAGCTCACTTATTAAAATATGACTCAGTTCATGGAAGATTAGATGCTGATGTTGTAGTTGACGGAACAAACCTTGTAGTAGCAGGTAAAACAATTCAAGTATCTGCTGAGCGTGACCCAGCTAAATTATCTTGGGGTCAATTAGGTGTTGAAGTAGTTGTTGAATCAACTGGTTTCTTTACAAAGCGCGCTGATGCTGCAAAGCACTTAGAAGCTGGAGCTAAGAAAGTTATCATCTCTGCACCTGCATCTGATGAAGATATTACAATTGTTATGGGTGTAAATGAAGAAAAATATGATGCTGCTAACCATGATGTTATCTCAAATGCATCTTGTACAACTAACTGTTTAGCACCATTTGCAAAAGTATTAAACGACAACTTTGGAATCAAGCGTGGAATGATGACAACTGTTCACTCATACACAAATGACCAACAAATTCTTGACTTACCACATAAAGACTTACGTCGTGCTCGTGCAGCTGCTGAAAACATCATTCCTACTACTACTGGTGCTGCTAAAGCAGTTTCTCTAGTATTACCTGAATTAAAAGGTAAGTTAAATGGTGGAGCTATGCGTGTACCAACTCCTAACGTATCTCTTGTTGACTTAGTAGCTGAGCTTGATAAAGACGTTACAGTTGAAGAAGTAAATGCTGCATTAAAAGCTGCTTCTGAAAACGAACTTAAGGGAATTCTTTACTACAGTGAAGAGCCACTAGTTTCAGGTGACTACAACGGAAGCCCAGCTTCTTCAACAATTGATGCACTTTCAACAATGGTTATGGAAGGTAGCATGGTTAAAGTTATTTCTTGGTATGACAACGAAACTGGATACTCTCACCGTGTTGTAGACCTAGCTGAATACATCGCTTCTAAAGGTCTTTAATCACTAGTTATATATGATAGAAAAAGGGAAGGGGCATGAGATTCCCTTCCCTTTTAACATGTTTAGTTATTTTTAGTCCAAATAAGGAGGCCTTTTTACAATGAATAAAAAATCCGTAAGAGATATCGATGTTAAAGGCAAAGTAGTTTTCTGTCGTGTAGATTTTAATGTACCAATGAAGGACGGAGTCGTTACTGATGATACTCGTATTCGTGCAGCTCTTCCGACAATCCAGTATTTAAGCGAACAAGGTGCTAAAGTTGTTCTTGCAAGTCACTTAGGTCGTCCAAAAGGTCAAGTGGTTGAAGAGTTACGTTTAACTCCTGTTGCAAAGCGTCTCGGAGAACATCTTGGAAAAGAAGTTGTAAAAACTGATGAAGCATTTGGAGATTCGGTTAAAGAAGCAATCACAGCTCTTGAAGAAGGCGGCGTTTTATTACTTGAGAATGTTCGTTTTTATCCTGGTGAAGAAAAGAATGATCCAGAATTAGCTAGTAACTTCGCTGAACTAGCTCATATCTTTGTTAATGATGCTTTTGGTGCAGCACACCGTGCGCATGCATCAACCGAAGGTATCGCAAAACATATTCCTGCTGTAGCTGGCTTCTTGATGGAGAAGGAGCTTGAAGTATTAGGGAAAGCATTATCAAATCCTGACCGTCCATTCACCGCAATTATTGGTGGAGCGAAGGTTAAAGATAAAATTGGGGTTATTGACAACTTACTAGATAAAGTTGATAACTTAATTATTGGTGGTGGTCTTGCTTATACTTTCGTTAAAGCACAAGGCTATGAAATTGGGAAATCATTATTAGAAGAAGACAAAATTGATCTTGCTAAAGAGTTTATGGAAAAAGCAAAGAAAAATGGTGTCAACTTCTTAATGCCAGTTGATTTCGTTGTAGCGGATGATTTTTCAAATGATGCGAACATTAAGGAAGTAGCAATCGATGGAATTCCTAGTGATTGGGAAGGTTTAGATATCGGTCCGAAAACAAGAGAGATTTATCGTGATGCGATTCAAAGTTCTAAATTAGTTATTTGGAATGGACCAATGGGCGTATTTGAATTAGAGGCATTTGCAAATGGTACAAAAGCAGTCGGTCAAGCATTAGCTAATGCAAAAGATACATATTCAGTTATCGGTGGTGGTGACTCTGCAGCAGCTGTTGAAAAGTTTGGTCTTGCTGATCAAATGAGTCATATTTCTACTGGTGGTGGAGCATCATTAGAATTTATGGAAGGTAAAGAGCTTCCTGGAGTAGTTGCTTTAAACGATAAGTAATTCGTAATAACAAAGGGTGGGACGACTCTTGTTAACCCCACCCTAATTGATTGTTTGAAAATTAATTCTATAAGGACGGTGTAAAAATGAGAAAGCCAATTATTGCGGGAAACTGGAAAATGCATAAAGTACTATCCGAAGCAACTAGTTTTGTTGAAGAAGTCAAAGGTCAAGTTCCAGCTTCAGATAAGGTTGATTCAGTTGTATGTGCACCTGCTCTTTTTCTTGAGCGTTTAGTATCTAGTGTTAAAGGAACTGAGTTAAAAGTTGGTGCTCAAAATATGCATTTTGAAGAAAGTGGAGCATTCACTGGGGAAGTTAGTCCTGTTGCATTAGCTGATCTTGGAGTTAACTATGTAATCCTTGGTCACTCAGAACGTCGTGAAATGTTTGCTGAGACAGATGAAACAGTGAATCAAAAAACTCTTGCTGCATTTAAACATGGTTTAGTACCAATTGTTTGTTGCGGTGAAACAGATGAGCAGCGTGAAGCTGGGCAAACAAATGAACTCGTTGCTGCACAAGTACAAAAAGCATTAGCTGGTCTAACTGAAGAACAAGCTAAAACAACGGTAATTGCTTATGAACCAATTTGGGCAATCGGAACTGGTAAATCTTCATCTGCTGAAGATGCAAATGAGGTATGTGCTTATATCCGTAAAGTGGTTGCTGAACAATTTTCACCAGAAGTTGCTGAAGCTGTTCGTATTCAATATGGTGGAAGCGTAAAACCTGGTAACATTGCTGAATATATGGCACAACCAGATATCGATGGTGCGTTAGTTGGTGGAGCAAGCCTAGAGGCTGACTCTTTCCTACAGCTTTTGGAGGCAGGTAAGAATGACTAAAAAGCCTGTTGCATTAATTATCCTTGATGGATTTGCGTTACGTGGTGAAACAAAAGGAAATGCCGTCATTCAAGCAAAAAAGCCAAATTTTGATCGTTACTGGAATCAGTATCCACATGCAACATTAACTGCTAGTGGAGAAGCTGTTGGTTTGCCAGAAGGTCAGATGGGTAATTCTGAAGTGGGCCATTTGAATATTGGAGCTGGACGTGTTGTTTATCAAAGCTTAACTCGGGTGAATGTCGCGATTCGTGATGGTGAATTTATTCAAAATGAAACATTCTTGAATGCTATTAAACATGCTAAAGAAAAAGGGACAGCTCTACACCTTTTTGGGTTGTTATCAGACGGTGGTGTACACAGCCATATTCAGCATTTATATGCACTATTAAAATTAGCTGCATCTGAAGGTCTGAAAAAAGTCTATATTCATGGTTTTCTTGATGGAAGAGATGTTGGTCCACAAACTGCGAAAGAATATCTTTTAGAACTTAATGAGAAAATAGAAGAGAGTGGCGTTGGAGAAATTGCAACCATTTCTGGACGTTATTACTCCATGGACCGAGATAAGCGTTGGGACCGTGTAGAAAGAGCGTATCGTGCGATGGTATATGGTGAAGGTCCATCATATAACAGTGCATTAGAATGTGTTGATGATTCCTATAAAAATGGAATTCACGATGAATTCGTACTGCCTTCAGTGATAACAAACGAAGATGGTACACCAGTAGGGACAATAAATAGTGACGATGCAGTCATTTTTTATAACTTCCGACCGGATCGTGCAATTCAAATATCTAACGTTTTTACAAACGAAGATTTCCGCTCATTTGATCGTGGGGAAAAACAACCAACAGATTTATTCTTTGTGTGTTTAACTCACTTCAGTGAATCAGTTAAAGGTTATGTTGCTTTTAAACCGACTAATCTAGATAACACCCTTGGTGAAGTTCTTTCACAAAATGGATTAACTCAGTTGCGAATTGCTGAAACTGAAAAATATCCACATGTTACTTTCTTTATGAGTGGTGGACGTGAAGCAACTTTCCCTGGTGAAGAACGGATCTTAATTGATTCTCCAAAAGTAGCTACATATGATTTGCAGCCAGAAATGAGTGCATATGAAGTAACTGAAGCTTTATTAAATGAAATTGAAGCTGATAAGCATGATACGATCATCTTAAACTTTGCTAACCCAGATATGGTTGGTCATTCAGGAATGCTTGAGCCTACGATTCAAGCAATTGAGACAGTTGATCTTTGCTTAGGTAAAATTGTTGATGCCATCATCGCTAAAGGCGGTTCAGCAATCATTACAGCGGATCATGGAAATGCAGATGAAGTAACGACGTTGGAAGGTGGTCCAATGACCGCTCATACGACAAATCCAGTTCCAGTTATTGTTACAAAAGAGGGCTTAACTCTTCGTGAGGATGGAATTCTTGGCGATTTAGCACCAACTGTTCTAGACTTATTAAACGTGGATAAGCCAGCTGAAATGACTGGTAATACGCTAATTAAGAAATAGGATTTAAAGATTAATGTTATTTTTAAAAAAATGATTGATTCATTGATTATTTTCCGGAGATAATTGGTGAGTATATGTTTTATGAACGAAAAATATAACTATTTAGGTAAAAAAAGGAGAGATTTTATAATGTCAATTATTGTTGATGTATACGCTCGTGAAGTATTAGATTCTCGTGGAAATCCAACAGTTGAAGTTGAAGTTTATACTGAGTCAGGTGCATTTGGTCGCGCATTAGTTCCAAGTGGTGCTTCTACTGGTGAATATGAAGCAGTAGAATTGCGTGATGGAGACAAAGACCGTTACTTAGGTAAAGGTGTATTAAAGGCTGTAAACAATGTAAATGAACTAATTGCTCCTGAAATCATTGGTTTCGATGTAACTGATCAAGTTGCTATTGACCAAGCATTAATCGAGCTTGATGGAACTGAAAACAAAGGTAAATTAGGTGCTAATGCAATCCTTGGTGTTTCAATGGCAGCAGCTCGTGCAGCAGCTGATTTCTTAGAACTTCCTTTATACCAATACCTTGGAGGATTCAACTCAAAAACTCTTCCAACTCCAATGATGAACATCATCAACGGTGGAGAGCATGCTGATAACAACGTTGATATCCAAGAATTCATGGTAATGCCAGTAGGTGCTGAAAACTTTAAAGAAGCTCTACGTATGGGAGCGGAAATTTTCCACAGCCTACGTAAAGTACTTCAAGGTAAAGGCCTAAATACTGCTGTAGGTGACGAAGGTGGATTCGCTCCGAACCTTGGTTCAAACGAAGAAGCTCTTCAAACAATCATCGAAGCAATCGAAAATGCTGGTTATACTCCAGGTGAGCAAGTAAAACTTGCAATGGACGTTGCAGCTTCTGAGTTATTCAGCAAAGAAGACGGCAAATACCACCTTAAAGGTGAAGGTAAAGTATTCACTTCAGCTGAACTAGTATCTTACTATGAGGACCTTGTTTCTAAGTACCCAATCATCTCAATTGAAGATGGTTTAGATGAAAATGACTGGGAAGGTCACAAACTTCTAACTGAGCGTATTGGAAGCAAAGTTCAATTAGTTGGTGATGATTTATTCGTAACAAACACTAAGAAGCTTTCTGAAGGAATTGAAAGAGGAATTGCTAACTCAATTCTTATCAAAGTTAACCAAATCGGTACACTTACTGAAACGTTTGATGCAATCGAAATGGCTAAGCGTGCTGGTTATACAGCAGTTATCTCTCACCGTTCTGGTGAAACAGAAGACAGCACAATTGCTGACATCGCTGTTGCAACAAATGCTGGTCAAATCAAGACTGGTGCTCCATCTCGTACAGACCGTGTTGCTAAATACAACCAATTACTTCGTATCGAAGACCAATTAGTTGATATGGCTCAATATGCTGGCGCGAAAGCATTTTATAACCTTAGAGGTTAATTCCTTTAATGAAAGCTCAGTGGGAGAGATCCTGCTGGGCTTTTCTTTTTTTATGGGGGAAAGTGAACTAGGTTTTGTTGAAAAGTCGATAAACTGGTTAAACTCGCTGATAAATTTCAGAAAGTGGTTGATAAATGCTCAGAAATGGCTAATAAATTCTTTAAAGTGGTTGATAAAATTAAAAAATTAATCAAAAACCTTAAAGGTAAAACCATTGAAAGTGCGTTCAATAAGTTTTTTAGCAAAAAAAGTGCCTTTTAACGTAAAAAAGTGCACCAATAAGGTACACTCAAGAATGTTATTTGCGTTTTTTGCCTTTGCGATATTGTTTTTCAGCTTCATTATCTTTAGTATGATCACCGAGATAAGGTGTTTTATGATCCTTTGAAGCTCTTAGCAATGCATCATAGTTTTCATTTATCATCATGATTCTCCTTTAATAAAGAGTCATATTTAGTATGTTCAATGTCCATATTGTATAGTATGGAAAACAATAGCAGTACCATTACTGATAAAAACAACCGATAGCTATTGTCCAAGCTATCCTTTTGTGGTACATTAAAAATATTGTTATTTGCGTTTTTTCCCGGGAGGTGTTTTACATGCATGCACTACTTATTACATTATTAGTTATTGTTTCTATTGGTTTAATCGTAGTTGTACTTCTTCAATCAGGTAAAAGTGCCGGACTCTCTGGTGCAATTTCAGGGGGAGCTGAACAATTATTCGGTAAACAAAAAGCACGTGGTTTGGATGCTGTATTACAAAAAATCACGATTGTATTGGCAGTTCTATTCTTTGTCCTTACAATTTTAATTGCTTACGTTGGACTGTAATCCATAAAATAAAAGGGGTTAGACATCAATTATGCTGTCTAACCCCTTTTGTTTTGGATTGGGAATACTATTTTATGTCCAACCGACTACTGAGATAAATTTATTAGATGAGATACAAGGTATATTTTCGACTGTTTATTTAATTTGCACATTGTAGTGTGAAGAGGTATTCACTTAGTGTGGAGTGAGCGGAGAGCCGCCTGACTCCTGCGGGATCCAGTGGTCTCGTGAGACCCCGCAGAAGTCCGCCCCTGGCGACGAGGAGGCTCACGGGGACCACCCCGCGGAAAGCAAGTGTACCGCAGCTCATGGAACTCCACAACCAAAGGTATTTTCAGGGTAGACAGCCATAATAAGTAATCGCGTGAGAAAATGCTAGATCTTTGCTAAATTTTAAAACGTTTGTTTAAATTAATTATATTAGTTAGAGAGAGACTATACATAATCGATTTTTTTAAGTAGGGAGTTAGTTAGAATGAAGAAATTAGTACCAAAACCATTTACATTCGAAGCTGGTGAAAGAGCAGTCCTGTTATTACATGGATTTACAGGGAACTCAGCAGATAATCGAATGTTGGCTAGATTTTTAGAAAAGAAGGGATATACTTGTCATGCTCCCCAATATAAAGGTCATGGAGTTCCACCTGAAGAACTAGTACATACAGGGCCTGATGACTGGTGGGAAGATGTGATGGAAGGCTATAATTTCTTGAAAAATCGAGGCCATGAAAGTATTGCTGCTGTGGGATTGTCACTAGGTGGGGTATTTTCTCTAAAATTGGGTTACACTGTACCTATAAAGGGAATTGTACCTATGTGTGCTCCTATGTATATAAAAAGTGAAGAGGTCATGTATAAGGGCATTCTTGAGTATGCTCGTGAATATAAAAAACATGAGGGGAAAACCCCGGAACAAATCGATCAAGAAATGATTGAGTTTGAAAAAACACCAATGAAGACACTAAAGGCCCTGCAAAACCTAATTGCCGATGTTCGAGATAATGTGGATATGATATATTCTCCAACATTCGTTGTCCAAGCAAGACATGACCATATGATTAATACTGACAGCGCGAATATTATCTATAACGATGTGGAATCAGATTTAAAAAAGATTAAGTGGTATGAGGAATCAGGCCATGTAATTACTCTTGATAAAGAACGGGATCAGTTACATGAGGATGTTTATGAGTTTTTAGAACAATTGGATTGGTAAATAGTTAACCTAAAAGGAGGTACGAGAAAAATGGAAGAAGAGATTCAACAACATATTGATAAACTGTTATCTTTTATGAAAGAAGAAGCTTATAAACCATTAACGGTTCAAGAGCTTGAAGAAGCATTTGGGATTCAGGATTCTGAGACATTTAAAGAGTTTGTTAAGGCCCTAGTAGTTATGGAAGAAAAAGGATTTGTTGTTCGAACAAGGAGTAACCGTTATGGCTTACCAGAAAAAATGAATTTAGTGAGAGGTAAGCTCACAGGACATTCAAAGGGATTTGCGTTTGTCATTCCTGAAGAAAAAGGGCTTGATGATGTATTTATTCCACCAAATGAAATGCAAAATGCAATGCACGGTGATATTGTTCTTGTAAGGGTAAACTCAGAAAGTGGCGGACAACGTAAAGAAGGGACCATTGTTCGAATCATCGAGCGTGGTGTGAAAGAAGTTGTTGGTACATATACGGAAAGTAAAAGCTTTGGCTTTGTCATTCCGGACGATAAAAAGATTGCCAACGATATTTTCATTCCGAAAAATGCATCTAATGGTGCAGTTGAGGGACATAAGGTTGTCGTTAAATTAGTAACTTATCCTGAAGGTCGAATGAGTGCTGAAGGTGAAGTCGTTCAGATTTTAGGCCATAAAAATGATCCGGGTGTTGATATTTTATCTGTCATTCATAAACATGGCTTACCACAAGAGTTTCCAAAAGAAGCACTTGATCAAGCAAATAATGTGCCAGATTCAATTTCTGAGGATGATTTAAAAAACCGCCGTGATCTTCGTGATCAAGTCATTGTTACAATTGATGGCGCAGATGCAAAGGACTTGGATGATGCGGTTACTGTAACTAAGCTTGATAATGGCAATTATAAACTTGGTGTTCATATTGCAGACGTTTCTCATTATGTTCAAGAAGGTTCGCCAATTGATTTAGAAGCATCAGATCGTGCAACTAGTATCTATCTTGTCGATCGAGTAATACCAATGATTCCACATCGATTATCAAATGGAATTTGTTCACTTAATCCAAAAGTTGATCGCTTAACCCTTTCTTGTGATATGGAGGTCGATCGTGAAGGTGTTGTCGTAAAGCACGAAATCTTCCAAAGTGTGATTAAAACAACAGAAAGAATGACCTATTCTGACGTTAATAGCATTCTTGTTGATAATGACGAAGAATTAATCAAAAGATTTGAGCCTTTAGTTCCAATGTTTAAGGATATGGAAGAATTGGCACAAGTTTTACGTGAGAAACGAATGAAGCGTGGAGCCATCGATTTTGATTTTAAAGAAGCAAATGTCCTTGTTGAAGAGGATGGAAAGCCGACAGATGTTGTTCTTAGAGAGCGTTCTGTTGCAGAGAAGCTTATTGAAGAATTTATGCTTTTAGCTAATGAAACGGTGGCTGAGCATTTTCATTGGATGAATGTTCCGTTTATCTATCGTATACATGAAGATCCAAATGAAGAAAAGCTTAGACGCTTCTTAGAGTTTATTACAAACTTTGGTTATGTTGTTAAAGGTAGTGGAAATTCGATTCACCCACGTGCACTTCAAGAAATTATTGAAGCTGTTCAAGGAAAACCAGAGGAAATGGTTGTTTCAACTGTTATGTTACGATCCATGAAACAAGCGAAATATGATCCTGAAAGTATTGGACACTTTGGTTTATCTACAGATTTCTATACACACTTTACGTCGCCGATTCGTCGTTATCCAGATTCGATTGTACACCGTCTTATCCGTACTTATTTGATTGAAGGTAAGATCGATAATCAAACACAAAAGAAGTGGAAAGAAAAGCTTGCTGAAATTGCTGATCATTCCTCTAATATGGAGAGGCGTGCAGTTGAGGCTGAACGCGAAGTAGATAGCATGAAAAAGGCGGAGTACATGGAAGATAAGGTTGGAGAGGAGTATGATGGAATTATCAGCTCTGTGACCAACTTCGGTATGTTTGTTGAACTTCCTAATACGATTGAGGGTCTTGTTCATGTTAGCTATTTAACAGATGACTATTATCGTTATGATGAAAAGCATTATGCTATGATTGGTGAGCGGACAGGGAATGTGTTCAGAATTGGTGATGAGATTACAGTACGTGTTGTCAAAGTTAACAAGGAAGAACGTTCGATTGATTTTGAAGTTGTAGGCATGAAAGGAAGTCGCCGACCACTTTCCAAAGAAGCCCCTAAAGTGATTACAGCAGACAGAGGTAGGAACCGTCGGAAAACTGAAGGAACAGGAACAGGAACAGGAACTGCTTCAAAGGACGGAGAATGGTCTACTCGTAAACCTGGAGGTCCTGGAAAGAAAAAGAAAAAACATTATGAAAATGTACCAAAACAAAAGAAGAAGAAACGTAGAAGATAGAAAACATTGTCAAAAAGGTTTATGATAAGTGTGTGCCAATCATTTGGTACACACTTTCTCTTTGGGGAGTATCATTTCTTTTATAAAGGGGAAATACATATGGGAGTTATGAAAAGGGTATGTGTTTTTTGTGGTTCAAGTATGGGGGCTTCAACCATTTACAAAGAGCAAGCAACTCAATTAGGAAAACTACTGGCGACCAAAAATATTGAGCTTGTATATGGTGGCGGCAATGTTGGGATTATGGGTGAGCTATCTCGAACAGTTCTCGAGCATGGTGGTAGAGTGACGGGGGTTATCCCTAAAGTGATCTATGAGAATGTCCATCATGTAGAGCTAACAGACTTAATTGTGGTTGAAAACATGCATGAGCGTAAAGCGAAGATGTATGAGCTAGCAGATGGCTTCATTGCTTTGCCGGGGGGAATTGGGACGCTTGAAGAATTAGCGGAAGTAATGACGTGGTACCAAATTGGGTATCATGCTAAGCCAATTGGTATTTTTAATGTAAATCAATTTTTCAACGGTCTCCACACGTTTTTTGATCATATGGTTAATGAAGGTTTCCTTAAGAAAGTGTATATTGAACATATAATTACGGAAATGGATCCACATAGTCTTTTAGATGCAATGGAAAAACAGGAAATGAAATTGATTAATAAATGGTCATAACTTTTCATAAGTTGAGAGTTATCCCAAGTTTTGCTATAATATACTGTACCGTTGTAAGGGGGAAGTCCAATGCCAAAAGGTGCAGGTAAGGTTATCGCACAAAATAAAAAAGCAAATCATGATTATTTTATTGAAGAAACATATGAAACCGGTATGGTACTTCAGGGGACTGAAATTAAATCACTCCGAAATGGTCGAGCAAACTTAAAAGATTCATTTGCGCGAGTACAAAAAGGTGAAGTGTATCTTCATAACCTACACATTAGTCCATATGAACAAGGAAATCGTTATAATCATGATCCATTAAGAGCAAGGAAACTATTATTGCATAAAAAAGAGATCAATAAGCTGATTGGTTTAACAAAGGAAGAAGGTTATGCACTAGTACCATTAAAGATTTATCTTAAAAATGGCTATGCAAAGCTTTTATTAGGATTAGGTCGCGGTAAAAAGAAATTTGATAAACGTGAAGACCTGAAAAAGAAAGAAGCTAAACGTGAGATTGAGCGTGCCTTCCGTGATCGTCAGAAAATCTAATTGGAACCATTAACATATACTGCTAATTGCAAAGTTATCTCGATATGTTATAATAGGTTTTGTAAGACATACAATATTATAGATAGTAACTCAAGTTACTCGACTCCCTGATAAGCATGATTGATTTCAAGTTTATCATTTTACATGGGGACGTTACGGATTCGACAGGGGTAGTTTGAGCTTAGGTTGCGAGTCGAGGGGATCGGCCTCGTTAAAACGTCAAAGCCTATAACTGGCAAAGAAAACAACAACTTCGCTTTAGCTGCTTAATAACAGTCTAATGCGGTTCCTCCCTCCATCGTCCATGTGGTAGGGTAAGGGACTCACTCTTAGTGGACTACGCCGGAGCTCACCGTCTGAGGGCAAAGGAAGAGAACAACCAGACTAGCTGCTTGGAAGCCTGTCGATAGGCCGATAAGTTCGCGAAATACCAATGTATCGACTATACTCGTAGACGCTTAAGTGGCAATGCTTTTGGACGTGGGTTCGACTCCCACCGTCTCCACCAAACATACATATGTTGGTGGAATACCAATACTATAAATCGAAAAGCTGTGAGCATATGCTCGCAGCTTTTTTTTGTAAGATATGTTTTGGAATACCAGAGGCGTTGATACTGTGGTATTTTTCGTGAATGGAGACTATATTTTGCAATTTTGAAAAAATCAACATTGGGAACAGCTTTGTTATTTATCTTTGTTGATTTTTCGCGTAGATAGAAACTCATAGGCGGAGAAATTCCGGCTAATGTATCTAGGAGAGGCATAAGAAGCAGATATAACCGGAGAAATTCCGGTTAACGCCTCTAATATATGACTAAATCTATAGATTAGGTTCATATAAGCGGAAAAATTCCCGTTATTTTTAGGGAAATGTTGATATTTCCCAATTTAGGCGGAATTTCTCCGTTTAAACTCAACCACAGTGAATTTCTCGGTTTAAACTCAACCACAGTGAAATCAACATGATATAACACAGCTAATTAAAAGAAAGAAAGGAACTCCTAGAGTAATAGCTGGTCTACATATCTTTGGGTTGTAGAGCCTGCCACACCACCTATGTTTTCGTGTAAAAAACTAGAAAAACCAAATGGACTAAATCTCCATTTGGTTTTTTTCAGCATACACAATGTCAGCCTTTTTATTTAACTTTAAGAAATATACGATGACAAAGCATGTAATTATAGTAGGCATAAAGACTAACGATAAAAATAAACGTAATTGGCCAAGTATATAAAGACAATATCACAAGTACAAGTAACATAATTGATCCAATCGAAGTTGGAAAAAACCTAATCGAAAAGAAGAATGAATTCTTTATCGCTTCTAACCAGTTCGTATTGAAATGTGCAATCGTTGAAAATATAAAAATGCTAATAAAAAGTACTGTGATTCCAAAAAAGTAAAGTATAGGTATAAAGATATATTTAAAAGAACCAAGATATTGAACCAGATTTAAATTAAGGAAAAATAAACTAGTAAATATAATCCATATAATACCTAGTATAAAACTTTGTTTAAAATTTTCTTTGAAATATTTGAAAAAAGGACGATAGAGGCTATAATCCTTGTGCAACACCCATTGACGGACTACACAAAACATAGCAACTGTCGCTGGGAAAATGGTTATAATAGGCGCACAAAATAGAAGCCAAAGTAAATTTAATTGGACAAATGCTGTAATAAATTCTAGTATCCTAAAAGCTCTTTCGATCATTACTTCTCACCTAGTTTCGTAATTATGTATTAAAATTAACATAAAATTTTATAAAAAAGAAGGATTATGTCGTTTGATGACAAATTAATCAATTAGTATCTAAGGTAATTTCATAAGTATACACTTTCAAATGAACAACGAACGTATTATTTTTCCAAATTAAAATCCATTTAGTTATGTTTTTTACGAAAGGAACGATACTATGAGACATCATTCATTAGCTAAAACACCCCCAATGGGTTGGAATAGTTGGGATTGCTATGGTGCGACAGTGAAAGAAGAAGAAGTTAAAGGAAATGCAGATTATATGGCTGAACATCTTAAGGAGTATGGTTGGGAGTATATAGTAGTGGATATACAATGGTATGAATCAGGTGCAGTCTCATCTGCTTACCGCCCTTTTGTTCCACTAGAGATGGATGAATATTCAAGGCTAATCCCCGCGGTAAACCGTTTCCCATCATCTGAAGGAGGGAAAGGCTTTAAACCATTAGCTGACTATGTCCATAATCTAGGACTCAAATTTGGAATTCATATTATGAGGGGAATTCCAAGGCAAGCGGTTCATAACAATACCCCATTACTTGGAATAGATATTACAGCAAGAGATATCGCTCATCCAAATTCCATCTGTCCATGGAATACTGATATGTATGGAGTCGATGCCTCTAAAGAAGGAGCACAGCAATATTATGACTCATTATTTCAAATGTATGCGGAATGGGGAGTTGATTTTGTAAAGGTAGATGATATAGCAGCTTCAAGGCTTTATCATTTCCATCAAGAAGAAATTGAACTCATTCGAAAAGCAATCGATAACTGTGGAAGAGATATGGTGTTAAGTCTATCTCCAGGTCCAGCTCCATTAGAGTATGCTGCTGAACTAAAGTCCAATGCTAATATGTGGAGAATGACAGATGATTTCTGGGATCATTGGGATCTCCTATTGGGCATGTTTGAAAGATGTGAGAAATGGAATGAATTTAGAGGGCAAGGTTATTGGCCTGACTGTGATATGTTGCCTTTAGGGCATATTGGTATTCGGTCTGTAGATGGTGGCGGTGGGGATCGTTGGTCTCGCTTCACAGAGGATGAACAATTAACGATGATGACTTTATGGTCAATATTTAAATCGCCTCTTATGTTTGGCGGTGAACTTCGTGATAATGATGAATGGACCCTTTCACTACTTACCAACCGTGAAGTGATGCAAGTAAATCAAAATAGTCATAGTAATCGTCTTGTTTATCGTGAAGAGAATAAAAGTGTTTGGATGGCTAAAGATCATTCGGGAAATACCTTTGTGGCTTTGTTTAATTTGAGTGAGCAAGAAGACACAGTAAAAGTATCGATGGAACAGTTAGGGCTATTAGGTGAAAAACAAGCTACTGATTTGTGGAAGAAAATTGAGTTAGGAACCGTATCCGGTTTTATTGAACAATCTCTAGCTCCACATGCTTCCATCTTACTAAAATTATATTAAGAAGAAAAAAACCACCTCTTAATGGGTGGTTTTTTGTTAAACTATGGTAGCGTTACCATAACTAGGAGGGAATATTGCTATTTCATTTATATCAAGGTAGTCTTCTTTATAGGTGCAGTAGAGTGTCGAATGACTAATTCGGGTTCATACACAGTGGAATGAGTGCTACTACCATTTGCTTCCACTGCAGAAATAATCCACTTCGCCGCTTCAATCCCCATATCCATTTTTGGGTGACTCACTGACGTTAACTTAACTTCTGAAGCCTCAGCCAAGAAGGAATCATCATAACCGATGATGGAGACATCTTCTGGAACACTTAAATCAAGTTCTCTTAATATATTTAAAACATTTAAAGCTAACTGATCATTATAACAAACGATTGCTGAAGGTTTATCTTCTCCGGTTAAAAAGCTCTTTAGTTTTTCTAGTATTGTGTGATCCTGATCCTCAGTAGTGTAGGTAATGACCATGTCAGAGAAAAAGGGGACTTCATGTTCTCTAAAAGCTCGGATAAATCCTTGCATTCGATTAACCCCTTGAAGGTCATCAGTTTTAAATACCCCAATAATCTTTTCATGACCTAATTCAATCAGGTGTTCAGTAGCGATATAACCACCGTGTTCATCGTTCATTACGAAATGAGGAGGCATTAATTGAGAGTAGAATTGATTGATCATTAAATATGGAATATTTTTTTGTTCTAATTCTAAATAATAATTAATGTTAGGGTTATAATTGCTACTCTTTGTAGGCTCGACAATCAAACCGTCTATATTTCTGCTTAACATTGTTTGCAAACACTGTTTTTCCTTTTCGACATCATTATCCGTACAAGCAAAAATTAAAGAATATCCTTGCGTTGTAAGATAGGATTCAATTCCTTTAATAATGGAAGGGAAGATATAATCGGAGATATACGTGGTAATGACACCTATATTTCTCCCGTTATCGGTAAGATGTTGGGTATTTGATTGTAACTTCGGCTCGTGTGAATGGTCTGAGCAAAAGGTACCAGCGCCTTGTTCTCTGTAAAGCCATCCTTCATGTACCAAATCCCCAACGGCTTGGCGAACTGTATGTCTACTAACGCTGAACAGTTTGACAAGCTCATTTTCAGAGTGGATTTTTTCTCCAGGGGATACTTTGCCGCTAGATATCCACTCAATGATTTGTTCTTTAACCATATTATATTTGGTTTTTGGTGCCACGGTACCACCGCCTTTCAGATATTGTATGAATCTATCACTTATACGTACAACACTAAAACATACTAATCATAGTAACAAATAAAATGAAAATATACTATGATTAAATTATATATTAATAGTAAATAAAATTACATGTACGTACATAAAAAATTTTTTTATAAAAATAATTGACATGTACGAATGGGTGTATTACTATTTGAAGTGTAGAGAATACGTTTTCATAAGTTTTGAAAGAGAGACTTATAGTACGTTAGAAGCACCTTCTATAAAGGTATTTTCCTTAAAAAGAAAAAAAAGGAAATATAGGAGGACTCTTATGTAAACGCTTTACACGTACGTACGTTTTTACAGTTTTCTACAAATTTTTCGTTTGTCTTTAACTGCTTTTCAAAGGTTTCACAAATTTTTTATTCTTTAAAACTTATAAAAAATTATTAGGGGGAGATTTACTTGTTTAAATCATCTAAAAAAATCGGAATGATGATGTTGCTATTGGTTATGGTAATTAGTACTGTTCTTGCTGGTTGTTCGAGTGAAGGTTCTAGTGGTGACGGCAAAGACGGCGGAAAAGTAGAATTACAGTTTATGTTCAGAGGACAGCCGCAGGAATTAGAAGCTTATTCAGCGACTGTTAAGAGATTTGAAGAGTCACACCCTAATGTGAAAGTTAAAATGGTACAAGTTGCTCCAGATCAATATGATACAAAATTAAAAGCTGCAATCGCTGGACGTAAAATTCCTGATGTGTTCTTCTATAACCCGGCTCAAGTAAAAGCATACGTAAACTCTGGTGTATTAAAAGATATCACTGAGTTTGTAGAAGGTTCAGAAGATGTACAAATTGATGATATTTGGGCAGCTGGTGTTGCTAAATACCGTTTTGATGGTACAACACTTGGTCAAGGTGCGATTTACGGATTACCAAAAGACTTAGGGCCATTTGCTTTAGGTTACAACAAGACAATGTTTGAAGAAGCTGGAATCCCGCTTCCTGACAAAGATGTGCCATATACTTTTGAAGAATTTATCGACGTTTCTAAGCAATTAACAATAGATAAAGATGGCGATGGTAAAAAAGATCAATATGGAACAGGTTTCAATGTTAACTGGGCTCTACAACCATTCGTTTGGAGTAATGGTGGGGACTGGATTGATGAAACAGGAACAAAGGTAACAGTAGATACACCTGAATTTGTTGAAGCATTACAATACTTTGCAGATCAACAAAATGTACATGAAATCACTCCTTCTATTTCAGAAGCACAAACACTTGATACGTACCAAAGATGGTTAAAAGGTGAATTAGCATTCTTCCCTGTAGGTCCTTGGGATATGGCTGCATTCAAAGAACAATTAAAATTTGAATATGATTTATTACCATGGCCAGCAGGTTCAACTGGTGAGTCAGCTGCATGGATTGGTTCTCTTGGAATCGGTGTAGGCGCTACAACTAAAAACGCAGATGCTGCTGCACAGTTAGCATTGTACCTATCTGCTGACCAAGAAGGACAGCAAGCATTAGTAGATGCACAAGTTCAATTACCAAACAGTGTAACAGTTGCAGATGAATGGGCTGCTGATACTTCAATCAAACCTGAAAACAAGCAAGAATTTTTAGATATCATTAAAGATTATGGCCGCGGATTCCCTGCTGAAAAAACTTACACTGCTGAGTGGTATGATGAATTCTTTAAGAATATTCAACCAGTTATGGATGGTAAGATGACAGCTGCAGAATATGTGAAAGAAGCTCAGCCGAAAATGCAAAAACTATTAGATGCAGCGATCGAACAGGAAAAGCAAGCTGCTAAAAAGTAATATAAATTGTTCCTACATGTAACATGTATAAATGGTGCTAGTTTACTAGAGTCTACTAGCACCATTTATTCCTTTTAACTAAATTTTTTTGTGATAAGATATAAGAAAATTTTAAAAAAGGCAAATGTTTAACTTAATGCTCTTTGAAAGGGTGAGGAAAGATGAAAGCTACAACATCCAAGCTGCATCGCACAGAAGAAAGAAATGCCTGGTTGTTTATTGCAGCACCAATCTTAGGATTTCTTATTTTTGCATTAGTTCCTTTAATTTATTCAATATATGGAGCTTTTACGAACTGGGACGGTCTAGGACAAATGACGTTTATTGGCCTAGAAAACTTTATTAATTTATTTCAAGATGAGTATTTCTACAAATCTATGTATAATACGATCTTCATGATGCTTGGTATACCGGTTGGAATAGTACTAGCACTATTACTTGCACTAGGTTTAAATAGAGGGATTCCTGGAACAAATACATTCCGAGTTCTTTATTACATTCCTGTTGTATCATCAATCGCAGCAATTGCAATCCTGTGGCAGTGGGCTTATAACGGAGATTATGGTTTAGTTAACCAATTTCTAGCGATATTCGGTATTGAAGGACCCAACTGGCTACAAAATACCTCAACAGTAAAACCTGCATTAATTATTATGGCTGTTTGGAAGGGATTAGGCTACACAATGCTTCTATATTTAGCAGCTCTTCAAAGTGTACCAAAATCATTCTATGAAGCAGCTAAACTAGATGGAGCTAATGCTTTTAAATCATTCTTATATATCACACTACCGATGGTTAAACCTGTTACATTCTTCATTGTTGTTACCAGTATTATTGGTGGTGCTCAGATCTTTGCTGAAATTAACGTTATGACTCCTACAGGAGGACCGGAATACAGTTCAGCATCTGTAGTGTTTTATGTTTGGCAGAAAGCATTTGGTAACTTCCAATTAGGTTACGCATCTGCAATGGCCTTAGTACTGGGACTATTTATCTTCATCATCACTCTTATTCAGTTTAAAATAAATGAAAAAAGTTCATTTGATTTGGATTAATATAAGGTGTGTATAGAAGTAAGAGAAAGGGGCGTTTCAACATGGAAGTTGCAATTGAAAGTAAAAAGTCTGTTAAACCAGAATATATGTCTGAAAAGAAAAAAAATAGAATCACCAATACATTAATTTTCATCTTTCTGAGCTGTGGAGCTATCTTCATGGTAGCACCGTTGTTATGGATGTTCTCTACTTCACTTAAATCTAAAGAGGATGTATTTGCATTACCTCCTGTTTGGATTCCTGAAACCATTTCATTTGCAAAATATGCTGAAATTTGGAGTATGGGTCCGCTTTTATCTGGTATAAGTAATAGTTTAATTGTTGCGATCTCTGTTACAGTGATTGGAACGTTTACATCAAGTTTAGCAGCGTTTGCTTTTGCTAAACTACATTTCAGAGGGAAGAATAAAATTTTCATCATGCTGTTTGCATCTGTTATGATTCCTTATCCTGTAGTTATGATTCCACAATTCATCATGTTTTCTACTGTTGGATGGATTGACACTTTATTACCATTAATCATACCGGGCTTTTTTGGAAACATCTTCATGATTTTCTTTTTACGTCAGTTTTTAACAAGCGTCCCCAACTCAATCATTGAAGCGGCAAAGATTGATGGATGTTCTTATTTTCAAATCTTTTATAAAATCATCTTTCCGTTGATCAAGCCAGCGGTAGCGGCACAGTTGATTTTGTGGTTTATGGGAATCTGGAATGATTACCTCGCTCCAATTCTTTACTTGAACTCACCTGAAAAACAAACGTTACAGCTTGTAATTGCAAACTTTAACGCTTCATATGCAATTCAAAGTGATTATCCATTAATCATGGCGGCCTCAGTGGTTGCATTGTTACCGATGTTAATTGTTTTTATTATCTTCCAAAAGCAAATCATCGAGTCTATTGCGATCTCTGGTGTAAAAGGTTAATACCATTCAATCGAATGCTAGTGCATGTTGAAGAGAATGTAAAAGGTTAATAGAGAAGTTAAAAAGGCACTTATCAATTGAGTTTTACTGATAGGTGTCTTTTGTTTTAGGTTAACTTTGAGAGTGATTCTTTCAAAACAAAATCAGATGATAAAGTAGCTTATTTTGCATTATTTTGTTATCAAAGCAAGGAGTAATTATATGAAAAATAAATCACAGAAAATTATCATGGGGTTAGTCATATTATTTATTCTCATTCTAGGTATAGTGTATGGCTCGAAGTCATTTGCACCAAAGAAAAATGATTATTCAGGAGTCGAGCTTCCTGCTGCTCCTCAAGTGGAACCGATATTGAATGTTAACAATGACATCCTTTATAAGGAAGATGAATGGACAACTAATTTCACTCATGATGCAGCACTAATCAAAGCTGATGATTGGTATTACGCATTTTCCACAGATTACATGGTGGGAGCGACACCGACACCGGGTATACAGATTAGAAAATCAAAGGACTTAATACAATGGGAATTTGTTGGTCGAGTATTTGACCAAGTTCCATCAGAAGCATGGGAATGGACTAATGGAAACACCTTTTGGGCGCCTGATGTGTTCGAAATGAATGACAGGTACTATTTGTATTATTCTGTTTCAAGTGTCGGAAGTCGGAACTCATATATTGGATTAGCAACAAGTGATTCTATTGAAGGTCCATGGACAGATGAAGGTGCGGTCATAAAGTCAAAAGATGGTGATGATTTTACTGTAAATGCAATTGATGCTGGGATTACATTAGATGAAAAAGGTCAGCCATGGATGGTCTATGGTTCTTATTTTGGTGGTATTTTTATCACCCAACTTGATAAAAGTACCGGTAAACTAAAATACTCTAATGATGAAGGAACTTTAATTGCGCAAAGAAAGAATATGAATTTTGGAATAGAAGGACCAGAGATCATGTATAACCCTGAGACTGGATATTATTATTTAACGGTGTCCTATGAATGGTTAGAGGATACGTATAATGTAAGAACTGCTAGATCTAAAAGTATTACGGGTCCTTACCTTGATTATAACGATAAAAACATGATAGATACGACTGATGAATCTTTTAATACTGGAAATAAGATAGTTGGTTCATATGTATTTGATAACGATAGCGGTTGGCAAGGGACTGGCCATAACGGATTGTTAGAAGAAGATGGGGAGTATTATCTTACTCATAATGCTAGGCCTGGTGAGGATATCTATTGGTCACATTTACATGTAAGAAAGATTGTGTGGACAGAAGATGGATGGCCAGTTGTTTCACCAGAGAGGTACGCAGGTGAAAAGGAACAGGCTGTAACAGAAGAAAACATCATCGGTGATTGGGAAAAGATTTTGTTACCACGCTATGATGATAGTGTACAGGTTTCACAGCAAATTGAACTTTTAGAGAACGGAAAAACGAATGATGAATCTGGAAAGAGTCATTGGGAGTTAACTGATGATAATCTATTAAGATTGTCTATTTATGACCCAGGTATTGCTCCTGGAGATTATTGGAATTATGCGTTAAAAGTTGTTCCAGCTTGGGACTGGGAGAATTGGAATGGCACATTGGTGTTTACAGGAATGGATCAAGAAGGAACAGTCCTTTGGGGGAAGAAGAGGGTTGAGTAACCTGAGATGAAGATGTTCATGAATCAATCAAAAGAAAGTGAACTTCATTGACAAACATTACAATCTTTCAGTTAGTAATAGATTTTTCTGGCCGAAAGAGATGTTGATTTAAAGGTGAACATACTTCGAAGTTGTCGGGTGTTTGAATGGTACAAGAATTAAATAATACATCAATTAGAAGCGGTTGTGATAATTGGTGCTTATTTTTTCACCTTAAATAAATATTCCTAAAAAACTTTTAAATAAATATCAAAATACCATTGAAAAATTAAAGATAGGTGGTACAATCAAGTTAAAGGTTATACGTACAAGTTAGAGAGGTGAGTTAAGTTTTATATTTAACTTGTAGGGTTTTGAAATTCTCTTGAAATCAATCTTATTCTTGTACGTATAACAAAATATACACAAAAGGAAATCTTATAGTGAATAGTGAGTCAGTAGATGCTATAAAATTATGAAACTTAATTTTTATTTTAACTAGTTTGTAAACGTATTCTTATATTAAAAGGTAGGGTGAGTATAATGGCTAAATATTCGATTGGTGTTGACTATGGTACACAATCAGGAAGAGCTGTACTTGTTGAAATTGGAACTGGTAAGGAAGTTGCTACATCTGTAAAAGCATATACGCATGGTGTAATGGATGAGTTTTTACCAGACGGTACGACTAAACTGGAACATGACTGGGCATTACAACATCCAACAGACTATCTAGAAGTTTTACAGATTACGGTTCGTGAAGTATTAGATAAAGCACAAGTATCACCAGAAGATGTTATCGGTTTAGGAATTGATTTCACAGCTTGTACGGTTTTACCGATCGATGAGAACGGTACACCATTATGTTTGAAGCCAGAATTCAGTAAAAATCCTCATAGTTATGTTAAGTTGTGGAAGCACCATGCGGCTCAGGATGAAGCAAACCGTTTAAATGAGATTGCAGAAGCACGGGGCGAAGAATTTTTAAAGCGCTACGGCGGTAAAATTTCGTCTGAATGGATGATCCCAAAAGTATGGCAAATCTTAAATGAAGCTCCAGACATATATAATGAAGCAGATCAAATTCTTGAAGCGACTGATTGGGTTATCTCGCAATTAACAGGACAAGTAACGCGTAACAGTTGTACAGCAGGCTATAAAGCAATGTGGCACAAGCAGGAAGGTTATCCTTCAAATGAATTTTTCAAAGCATTAGATCCTCGTCTAGAGAATGTAGTTGAAGATAAGTTATCAAACGATATCGTTCCAATTGGCTCTAAAGCAGGCGAAATTACTGAAGCTGGTGCAGAGCTTACAGGATTAAAGCCAGGTACTGCAGTAGCTGTTGCAAATGTTGATGCTCACGTTGCTGTTCCTGCCGTAGGTATTACAGAGCCAGGTAAATTATTAATGATTATGGGTACATCTACTTGTCATATCTTATTAGGGGAAGAGGAAAAGATTGTCCCAGGTATGTGTGGAGTTGTAGAAGATGGAGTCATTCCTGGATTTATGGGATACGAAGCTGGGCAATCTTGTGTAGGTGACCATTTTGAATGGTTTACAGAGAACTGTGTGCCAGCTAGCTATTATGAAGAAGCAAAGGAACAAGGAATTAACATCCATCAATTACTTACAGAAAAAGCGAGCAAATTAGCAGTTGGTGAAAGCGGTCTCCTAGCATTAGATTGGTGGAATGGAAACCGTTCGACACTTGTAGATGCTGATCTTACAGGAGTTCTACTAGGGCAAACATTATTAACAAAACCTGAAGAAATATATCGCGCATTAATTGAAGCGACAGCTTATGGAACTCGTATGATTGTTGAAACATTCCGAAATAACGGTGTTCCTGTTAATGAAGTATATGCAGCAGGTGGTATTGCCGAGAAAAATACAATGATGATGCAAATCTATTCAGACGTTTTGAATATGGAAATCAAGATTTCTGCTTCTTCTCAAACACCAGCACTTGGATCAGCGATGTTTGGAGCGGTTGCTGCTGGGAAAGAACGCGGAGGCTATGACAATATTACAGATGCTGCAAAGGATATGGGAAGAGTCAAGGATTATGTATATCAGCCAAACTTAGCTGAATCAAAAGTATATGACCAACTTTTCTCTGAATACGCTCGTCTTTACGACTACTTTGGACGCGGTGCAAACGATGTAATGAAAACATTGAAAAAGATTAAAAGTACTAGCACTGAGAAAAAGGAGGAGGAGGTATGCTAGAACGCTTAAAGAGAGAGGTCCTTGAAGCAAATCTTCAGTTACCAGAGCATAATCTAGTTACCTTCACTTGGGGTAATGTTAGTGGAATCGACCGAAACGAAAACCTTGTCGTTATTAAACCAAGTGGTATTCCATATGACGAATTAGCGATAGAAGATTTAGTGGTCGTTGACTTAGATGGGAATATCGTTGAAGGAACATTGCGTCCTTCTTCAGATACCCCAACACATCTTGCGTTGTATCGTGCTTTCCCAACTATTGGTGGTGTGGTTCATACACATTCCCCGTGGGCCACAAGCTGGGCGCAAGCAGGTCGTTCAATTCCAGCGCTAGGAACAACACATGCAGATTATTATTACGGAGAAATTCCTTGTACACGTGAAATGACTAAAGAGGAAATTGATCGCGCGTATGAACTTGAAACAGGAAATGTGATTATTGAAACCTTTACTAAAGAAGGCCTTGATCCAATTGCTATGCCTGGGGTTCTCGTATTTAACCATGCCCCATTCTGTTGGGGGAAAAATGCAAAAGAGGCTGTACACAATGCCGTGGTGTTGGAAGAAGTAGCCAAGATGGCACTTCATGCTTTCCAACTAAATCCGAATGTGAAACCAATACAGCAGTTCTTACTTGATAAACACTATTTAAGAAAGCACGGTGCTAATGCCTACTACGGCCAAAAATAGTTATTAAGTAAGAGAGATCATAAAACTAGTAGAATATAAAAAAATAAAATTACTATAGGGGGATATACCCATGTTAAAAACAACAAAAGAGTATGAATTTTGGTTTGTAACTGGAAGTCAGTTACTTTATGGAGAAGACGTTCTAAGACAAGTAGAAGAACACTCTAAAACAATTGTAACTGGTTTAGATAATGACGCTTCTGTATCTTATAAACTAGTATTTAAGTCAGTAGTAAAGGATTCAGATGCGATTCGTGATTTAATTCTTGAAGCGAATGGTAATCCAAGCTGTGCAGGTATCATTACATGGATGCATACCTTCTCGCCTTCTAAGATGTGGATTGCAGGATTAGCTGCTTTACAAAAACCACTTTTACATTTGGCTACTCAATTTAATCGTGATATTCCATGGGAATCTATTGATATGGATTTCATGAACTTAAATCAATCAGCACACGGTGACCGTGAACATGGCTTTATCCACAGCCGTATGAAAGTTAAACGTAAGGTTGTTGTGGGTCATTGGGAGAACGAAGAAGTTAGAGAGCGTATTGGTAGCTGGATGAGAACTTCAGTAGCATTTGCTGAAAGTAAGGTTCTGAAGGTTGCAAGATTTGGTGATAACATGCGCCAAGTAGCTGTAACTGAGGGTGACAAAGTTGAAGCACAAATCAAGTTTGGCTGGACTGTAAATGGCTATGGTGTTGGCGACCTTGTACAAAAAATGAATGATATTACAGAACAAGAAGTAGAACAACTAGTTGCTGAATATGAAGAGCTTTATGATTTTACTCCTGAGGGACTTACAGATGGTCCAGAAAGGGATTCAATCAAATATCA
The DNA here is from genome assembly GCF_002019645.1 of Litchfieldia alkalitelluris. GTDB lineage: Bacteria > Bacillota > Bacilli > Bacillales > Bacillaceae_L > Litchfieldia > Litchfieldia alkalitelluris. Next base: position 1,127,837 of record NZ_KV917374.1, read on the forward strand.
AGCTAGAATCGAACTTGGAATGAAAGCTTTCTTAACAGAAGGTGGATATACTGCTTTCACAACTACTTTTGAAGATTTACACGGAATGCAACAACTTCCTGGTCTAGCAGCACAGCGCTTAATGGAACAAGGCTATGGATTTGCTGGTGAAGGTGATTGGAAAACTGCAGCTCTTGTTCGTTTAATGAAGATTATTGCTGGAAATGAAGATACATCATTTATGGAAGATTACACGTATCACTTTGAGCCAGGAAACGAATTGGTTCTTGGTGCTCATATGCTTGAGATTTGTCCAACCATTTCAGCTACTCGACCTAAAATTGAGGTGCATCCACTAGGTATTGGTGGCAAGGAAGACCCAGCTAGAATCGTGTTTAATGGTAAAGGTGGTTCAGCATTAAATGCATCGATTATTGACTTAGGACACCGTTTCCGCCTGCTTGTAAATGAAGTTGATGCAGTTGAACTAGAAGAGGAAATGCCAAATCTTCCTGTAGCAAGAGTACTATGGAAAACTCAGCCATCATTAAGTCAAGCAGTTGAAAACTGGATTCAAGCTGGTGGAGCACACCATACCGGATTCTCTTACAAAGTAACAACTGAGCAATTAAGAGACTTTGCTGAATTAGCTGGAATTGAAATGGTAGTTATTAATAACGATACAAAAACAGAAGCATTCAATAACGAACTTCGCTGGAACGATATCTTATACCGTTAATCTGAAATTATGTGGTTTAACTAAATGAGGGCTATTAGAAATAATAGCCCTTATTTAATAGATATATAGATTTTAAGATTACTATATTACTTATAAAGAAGGCCTTTATAAGAATGAGTATTTGCAACATAGAGGATGAGATCGTGTACTTACTTAGTGTGGAATGAGCGGAGAACCACTTGACTCCTGCAGGATCTAGTGGTCTTTAGGAGACCCCGCAGGAGCCAAAAAGCGACGAGGAGGCTCCCGGACCACCCCGCGGTATCCCGCGAGTGGATCGTAGCTCATGGAAATCCACTACCAAGGTGATTTCCAGGATTAGATTTCAAATAAAATCACAACCTATATTTTTCAATGGAGGATTCGTCTATGAAAAACAATGTTATCGTAAACACCGATATTAAAAAAGGCACAATTAACAAAAATATATATGGTCATTTTGCAGAGCATCTAGGCAGATGTATTTATGAAGGAATCTGGGTTGGTGAAGATTCTTCAATCCCAAACACAAAAGGTATTCGTAATGATGTGCTAGAAGCGCTTAAGAACATAAAAGTTCCAGTCCTTCGTTGGCCAGGTGGATGTTTCGCGGATGAGTATCACTGGAAAGATGGAGTAGGTCCTAGAGAAGAACGTAAGCGTATGGTTAACACACACTGGGGCGGTGTTGTTGAAAATAACCACTTCGGAACCCATGAGTTCATGCTTCTTTGTGAATTACTAGAATGTGAACCATATATTTGTGGAAACGTTGGAAGCGGTACCGTTCAAGAAATGTCTGAATGGGTTGAATATATGACCTTTGAAGGTGAATCTCCGATGGCAAATTGGCGCCGTGAAAATGGAGCAGATGAGCCATGGAAGCTAAAATATTTTGGCGTAGGAAATGAAAACTGGGGTTGCGGTGGAAATATGCGTCCAGAGTATTACGCAGACCTTTATCGTCGTTTTCAAACATATGTAAGAAATTATGGCGATAACAAAATTTATAAAATTGCCGGCGGGGCAAATGTCGATGATTATAACTGGACTGAGGTATTAATGAAAAATGCTCATTGGTTAATGGATGGACTCAGCCTTCATTATTACACTATTCCAGGAGATTTCTGGCTAGGAAAAGGCTCTGCGGTTGATTTCCCTGAAGAAGAGTGGTTCATTACGATGAAGAAAGCTCTTCATATGGATGAATTAATTTCCAAGCACAGCACAATTATGGACAAATATGATCCGAAAAAGCGAATTGGCATGATCATTGATGAGTGGGGAACTTGGTTTGACGTAGAACCTGGAACGAACCCAGGATTTCTATATCAACAAAATACAATTCGTGATGCACTAGTAGCAGGTTTACATTTTAACATCTTCCATAATCATAGTGATCGCGTTCAAATGACAAATATTGCTCAAACGGTGAACGTACTACAAGCAATGATTCTTACTGAGGGTGAGAAGATGATTCTTACTCCAACATACCATGTATTTGATATGTATAAAGTACACCAAGATGCTGAATTGTTGGCTGTTGATTCTTCATTTGGAACGTATGAACTTAATGGAGAAACTCTACCACAAGTGACTGTATCGGCATCTAAAAATGCAGAAGGAAAAATTCATATCAGCTTATGTAATATTGATCACCAAAATGAGTCAGTACTTGATTTAGATCTTCGTGGTTTAAATGTAGGTGAAGCAAAAGTGTCAGGAACAATCATTACTGCAGACACTATGAATGCTCATAATACTTTTGAACAACCAGAGGTTGTAAAGCCTGTTGAATTTACAGGGGTAACATTAAACAATCAAAAATTAGACATAAAGCTTCCAGCGATGTCTGTTGTTACATTAGTAGTAGAATAAAACATAAGGGGAGAAAAAGCAGTGAATAAGCAAAGTCTATGCAAAGGCTGCGTTGAAACAGTCATTGTTTCAGAAGAAGTCATTGAAGAGCTCGTGAAGGAAGCAGAGGAAGATTTATCTGTGGTCGTGTCTGATGAAATCTATGCAGCAAGGTTGAGAATTTGTGAAGGCTGCCCCTCCCTTCAATACGGTACAACTTGTGCTCATAGCGGATGTATTGTCCGCTATCGAGCTAAATTTAAAAATAAAAGCTGTCCATTTTCGGGGAAGCCAAAGTGGGAAAAGGTTGGGTAATCTAAAAGATTCCTAACAATATTAATAGAAGTTTTTTATCCTGCAAAACTATGAAGATAGTAGAAAGGAATAAACTATGACAAATAATAAAGCAAAAATGATTTTAGAAAAAGACTTTAAAATCTCTGAAATAGATAATCGTATTTATGGTTCTTTTATTGAACATTTAGGACGTGCGGTATATGGTGGCATATATGAGCCAGGTCATCCACAAGCAGATGAATTTGGATTCCGCCAAGATGTCATTGAAATGGTAAAAGAACTTCAAGTACCACTTGTACGATATCCTGGTGGAAACTTTCTTTCAGGATATAACTGGGAAGATGGGGTAGGACCTGTCGAGAATCGTCCCCGTCGACTTGATTTAGCATGGCGTACAACTGAAACAAATGAAATGGGAACAAACGAGTTTATGAAGTGGGCAGAGCTTGTTAATGCGGAAGTGAACATGGCGGTTAACCTTGGAACTCGTGGCATTGATGCTGCTAGAAATCTAGTGGAATATTGCAACCATCCTGGTGGATCTTATTATAGTGATTTACGTATCTCTCATGGTGTTAAGAACCCGTATAAAATTAAAACGTGGTGTCTCGGAAACGAAATGGATGGTCCTTGGCAAATTGGACATAAAACTGCTGCGGAATATGGTCGTTTAGCTCAAGAAACAGCGAAAGTTATGAAGTGGGTTGATCCAACGATTGAGCTTGTTGCATGTGGTAGTTCGAACCGAAACATGCCTACTTTTGCTGATTGGGAAGCAACAGTTCTTGATTACACATACGATCATGTAGAATTTATCTCGCTTCACCAATACTATGGAAACCGTGATAATAACATCTCGAATTATTTAGCACTATCATTAGAAATGGATGATTTTATCAAATCTGTTGTTTCTATTGCTGATTACATTAAAGCAAAAAAACACAGCAAAAAGAAAGTGAACCTTTCGTTTGATGAATGGAATGTTTGGTACCACAGCAATGATCAAGATAAGTTAATTGAGCCATGGAGCATTGCACCAGCACAATTAGAAGACATCTATAACTTTGAAGATGCGTTATTAGTTGGTTGTATGTTAATTACATTGCTGAAAAATGCAGACCGCGTTAAAATCGCATGTCTTGCTCAGTTGGTGAATGTAATCGCACCTATTATGACAGAAAACAATGGTCCTGCATGGAAGCAGACCATCTTCTATCCATACATGCATACATCTGTATATGGACGCGGAGTATCTTTAAACCCGATTGTTTCAAGTCCTAAGTATGACAGCAAAGATTTCACAGATGTACCTTACTTAGAATCAACAGCTGTATACAATGAAGAAAATGAACAACTAACAATCTTTGCTGTAAACCGTCATCTGCAAGAAGGTCTAGAACTAGAAGTAGACATCCGTAACTTTGAAGGCTATGAAGTAGTAGAACACATTGTGCTTGAGAATGATGATGTTAAGCAAACTAACTCTGCACAAGGCACTCCTGTAGCTCCTCATTCAAACGGAAATGCTAAAACTGAAAATGGAAAAGTGAATACATTATTACCTAAGTTATCTTGGAATGTGATTCGTTTGGCAAAACGTAACTAATTATAAGACCTTAATTGTAAGTGTGAATTCATGTGTAAAAATTCCATACCTTCTCCTATTTAATTGGAAAAGGTATGGAATCATTTATATATGGGGAAAAGTTTCTAGGAATCAGGAGGATTAATAGATGGAAAAATATATTGCTAATCTAGTAACCCTGGCCGAACAATGTGATTGTGGTAATCATCACAACCCCATCACTATCGAAAAGATATCAGTTGGGAAAGAAGTATTACTAGAACTAGTATCATTCCTGAAATCAAAAGGATATAAAAAGCCTATACTGATTGCCGATGTTCATACGTTCGAAGCAGCGGGTGTGTCAATATCAAAAGACTTAACTCAATCTAATATTTCCTTTTCGGTTAGCTTAATCAAACCGGATGAAAACAATGATGTTGTGGCAGATGAGAAATCCTTAGTTCAAGCCCTATTAGAGATGCCCCAAGATACAGATGTAATCATCGCTGTAGGGGCTGGGACAATCCATGATATCGCACGTTTTTGTAGTGCTAAAACAGCAGTGCCGTTTATTTCTGTACCAACAGCGCCTTCTGTCGATGGTTTTACGTCCATGGGCGCGCCACTTATTGTTAGAGGAGTTAAAATCACCTATCAGATGACGGCACCAATTGCCTTATTTGTTGATATTGGTATTTTAAAAGATGCCCCTAAAAAAATGATTGCAGCTGGCTTTGGTGATATGCTTGCAAAATTCACTTCACTAGCAGATTGGAAATTTGATCATCTTGTAAAAGAAGAGCCGTATTGTCCACTTGTTGCAGAAATAACACGTGAAGCATTAGATGCTTGTATGGAACAGGTTGATTCGATTGCGGATGGTGATGAAAGAGGAGTTCGTATTTTAATTGAAGCACTAATCAAATCAGGGCTTGCGATGCTAATATTCGGACAATCTCACCCTGCCTCTGGTGGTGAACATCACCTATCACATTATTGGGAGATGGAATTTTTACGCCAAAAACGTCCTGCAATCCTTCATGGAGCTAAAGTAGGGGTATCAACTTCGCTTCTTGCTGGGATATATAAGGAAAAGTTTCTTCCATTTATTTTGGATTCATCTCGTTTACATTCATTTGAAGACAAAGCTATTGTAGCAAAAATTTCGGAAAACTTAACAGAAATTAATCATGTCTATCAACAGATACCAGAATCAGGTCAGCTTCGTAGGTTACTAGAAAAGCTTAGTGGCGAAACAATTCCAGCACAACTAGGTATTGATGATGAACTAGTAAAAGCGAGCTTAAGTGAGGCCCACAACTTACGAAAACGTTACACAGGCTTAAAATTTTTGAACGAGATAAATGTTCAATCAACACTCCTAAAATAGTGTAGTCTATTAATTTAAAGAAAAAGGTGATTATCATGCAAAAAGTAGAAACTATAAACAATCCAGTTATCGAACAAAGAGCAGATCCATGGGTCTATAAACATACAGACGGTTTTTATTATTTTACTGCCTCAGTTCCTGAATATGATCGAATTGAAGTAAGACGCTCGAAAACAATTCAAGGATTAAAGGATGCTGAAACTGTAACAGCTTGGACGAAACATGAGAGTGGCGTAATGAGTGCAAATATTTGGGCTCCAGAAATTCATTATCTAGATGGAAAATGGTATATCTATTTTGCTGCAGCTCGTGAAGATGCTATTTTTGATCACCGTATGTATGTGATTGAAAATGACTCAGAAAACCCATTAGAAGGAAGTTGGGTAGAAAAAGGACAGGTGAAAACCGACTGGGAATCCTTCTCGCTTGATGCGACAGTTTTCGAACACAAAGGACAACGATACTACGTATGGGCTCAAAGAGATCCTGAAATCGTTGGTAACTCAAACCTATATATTGCAAAAATGACCAATCCATGGACCATAGAAGGTCCTCAGGTACTGATTACAAAGCCTGAATATGATTGGGAGACAATTGGCTTCTTAGTGAATGAAGGTGCCGCAGTTTTAAAGAGAAACGGAAAGATTTTCATGACTTACTCAGCAAGTGCGACTGACTATAATTATTGCATGGGATTATTATCGGCAGATGAAGATAGTGATTTATTAGATCCAAAATCATGGTCTAAATCATCGGAACCAGTTTTTCAAACATCTGAAGAAAATAGTCAGTATGGACCAGGACATAACAGTTTTACGGTTTCAGAAGATGGGACTCAAGATATCCTAGTCTATCATGGTCGTAATTATCGTGAGATTGTTGGTGATCCACTATGGGATCCAAACCGCCATACCCGTGCACAAGTTTTCACATGGAATGAAGATGGGACTCCGAACTTTGGTGTTCCTGTTGCAGATGCAAACAAAGAATAAAAGACAAGTTTTAAAAGGAGGATGTTAATTATGGTACAGGTTACAATTGACCAAGCAAAAAGAGCCCAAGATTTATTGATTGAGCAAAGAGCAGATCCATGGGTGTATAAACATACTGATGGATACTACTACTTTACCGCGTCCGTACCTGAATATGATTTAATCGAAGTAAGACGTTCACAAACGATCAAAGGACTAGCGGAAGCTGAACCAGTGGTGGCATGGAGAAAACATGAAACAGGTCCTTTAAGTTCACTTATTTGGGCACCGGAACTTCATTATATTAATGGAAGCTGGTATATCTATTTCGCTGCAGCAAAATCAAAAGAAATCGTAGATGGTCTGTTTCAGCATCGAATGTATGTGATTGAAAATAAATCAGAAAATCCATTAGAGGGTACATGGGAAGAAAAAGGCCAAGTGAAAACTGATTGGGAATCTTTTGCTCTTGATGCAACATCCTTTGAACATAATGGACAGCAGTATTTGGTATGGCCACAAAAGGACCCGGATATTAAAGGAAACTCTAATCTTTATATTGCTCCATTAGAAAACCCATGGACAATTAAGGGTCCACAGGTCATGATCTCAAAGCCAGAATATGATTGGGAAACGATTGGGTTTTGGGTAAATGAAGGACCAGCAGTAATAAAACGGAATGGTAAGATTTTTATTTCTTATTCAGGTAGTGCGACTGACGAAAATTATTGTATGGGTCTATTAACTGCCGATGAAACTAGTGATGTAATGGATCCGAATTCATGGACTAAATCTAAGGAGCCTGTGTTTAACACGAACTATGAAGCTGGCCAATTTGGTCCTGGTCATAACAGTTTTACTGTTTCTGAAGACGGTACAAAAGATTTACTGGTCTATCATGTAAGAAACTATACAGAAATCGTTGGAGATCCTTTATATGATCCTAATCGCCATACATGTGTTAAAGAATTCACTTGGAATCCTGATGGAACACCAAACTTTGGAATGCCACGATAATTTACAACGATAAGTTCTTTTGAAAATAGAGAGATTCATATCACCGTTTGATATGAATCTTTTCTATAACTTGTAGCACACAAAGCAAAAGGAGAGAGTTATATCATGAATAATCAAAAAGGTTTTGATGGCGTTAATTTTTACGAAATGAACTGGGACCTAAAGGGTGACTTATTAGCACATGATCCTGTGATTGCAAAAGAAGGTTCCAAGTGGTATGTATTCCATACTGGAAACGGAATTCAAGTAAAGTCATCAGAAGATGGTGTCAATTGGAAGCAAGAAGCTCCTATTTTTTCAACTTTACCAGAATGGTGCAAAGAATATGTCCCGGAAAAAAATGAGGAGAGCATTTGGGCTCCTGATATATATTTTCATAATGGAGTTTATTACATATACTACTCAGTTTCTACCTTTGGTAAAAATACTTCAGCCATTGGTTTGGTAACAAACACCACATTAAATCCTGATAATCCTAACTTTGAGTGGAAGGATTTGGGGCATGTTATTTCTTCAACTGCATCTAATGACTATAATGCAATTGATGCAAATTTAATTTTCGATCAAGACGGTACACCATGGGTGAATTTTGGTTCATTTTGGTCAGGATTAAAGCTTATTGAATTGGATCCTGTAACAATGAAGGTAAAAGATGGTGCTGAGTTATTATCTATTTCAAGTCGAACCGAGCAACCTAATACGATTGAAGCGCCATTTATCGTACATCGAAACGGATATTATTATCAGTTTGTATCTTTCGATTTTTGTTGTCGTGGAGTTGAAAGCACTTATAAAATCTACGTGGGAAGATCAAAGGACATTACAGGCCCGTATGTGGATAAGAATGGTGTCTCTATGATGTCAGGTGGCGGGACATTAATTGATGCAGGGGGCGGACGCTGGATTGGCCCAGGCCACTGTGCGGTGTATTTCTCTGACGACTCATCCATTTTAGTTAATCATGTGTATGATTCCTTGAATGAAGGAAAACCAACCCTACAAATTAGACCTTTATTTTGGGATACAGATGGTTGGCCACATTTATAAAAAACACCAAAACAGTGTAAATAATTAAATATATTAGAAAGGGCTTACTAGAGTTGTGAGTCCTTTTTTGACAGGTAGATTTCTATGACAAAATAAATTGCATCATGGATAATGAAAAGGTTGTTATCCTTGGTTGGATGAGCGGAAGGTCACTCGACTCCTGCGGGATGCGGCGGGCAAAGTGAGACCCCGCAGGAGCCCGCCCTTGGCGACGAGGAGGCTCACGGACCACCCCGCGGTATCCCGCAAGTGAATCGCAGCGCTTTTCATTCCCTTTGTTGGGCTTTTGGCATGAGAAAGGGAACGAAACAATGCTTTTCATTCCCTTTGTTGAGCTTTAGGCATGAGAAAGGGAATGATTGTTGACCTTTGGCATGAGAAAGAGAATAAAACAACGCTTTTCATTCCTTTTGTTAGGCTTTAGGCATTAGTAAGGGAATTGGGACTCTCCGACCTATGTATTTTCAGGGTAGACCCCAATGCTAATAAAATTCGCACCATGGAGTATGAAAAATTATACTTAGCTTAGTGTCTAGCTCCAGGCGCTATCGCCTCTCAGGTATAAGTCAATCCACCCTAGCCTTCTAGCCGTCTTGTCTTATACCTGTCGCCGATGAACGAGCGCCTTCCGTATTTCTTTTTTCAGGGTAGAAGAATTTTTATAAATATTTATTCTCTACCCTATGTCTTAAGCATAAATATACTGTAAAAACTATTTCCTTTTTTTTAACATACCATTTGTCAAAACAACTTATTATGTTATATAGTTTAGTTATAAATATTTAGGAGAGTGATGAAGTCTTGGACAGTATACCCTATGACTCGATTATCTTATTAGGGGCTTTATTAATTTTATCAGGTTATTTTTCTGCTACAGAAACTGCATTGACGAGTGCGAGTAGGTTAAGATTGCGGGCGCTTGCGGAGAGTAATAACAGCAAAGCAAAGCGATCGTTAAAAATGACTGAAAATTTCGACCAAACATTATCAACGATTCTTATTGGTAATAACATTGTAAATGTTGGAATGGCGACAGTATCAACCCAAATCGCGATGGATCTATTTGGTAGTGAGGCTAGTACAGTCTTTGCCACAACAATTGTTATTACGATAATGATCTTAACTTTTGGAGAAATTTTACCTAAGTCATTAGCAAACCAATGGGCCGAGAGATACCTGTTAAGTGTTTCTGCTTCCTTGTTGATAATTATGAAACTCTTTTATCCAGTCACCTGGTTATTTGTAAAACTGAAGCTAATCGTCAATAAGATGATAGGTTCAAAAGGTGAAGAACCAACCGTTACTGATGAAGATGTCAAGACGTTGTTGGATATTGGGGAAGAGGAAGGGACATTTCTCACTACGGAAAAAGAATTGATGTATAATGCAATGGAATTTAATGATGTGGTTGTTAAAGATATTTTAACACCACGACCAGACGTTGTTGCCGTTTCGCTAAGTATGACAAACGAAGAAATAAAAGAAGTTTTTATTCAGGAAAAATATTCTCGAATGCCAATTTACGAAAATAACATCGATAAAATCGTTGGGGTCATCTCCCATAGAGATTTTTTTGAACAATATGTACAAAACCAACTGTTTGATATAAATAGTATTATTCGATTGCCGCTATTCATTATTCCAACATTAAAGATCTCAACTTTATTAAAGGAATTTCAAGAGCAACAAATTCATCTTGCTATTGTTCTTGACGAGTATGGTGGCACTTCTGGTGTTGTCACAATGGAAGATGTGATTGAAGAAATTGTGGGCGATATCTGGGATGAGCATGATGATAATGAGGTATTAATTGAGAAATTAGACGATGATAAGTATAGGGTTGATGGAAAATTGCCAATTGAAGATTTCTCGGAAAAGTTCAATATGCTTACTTTAGAGTATGAGTCTTCAACCATCAGCGGTTGGATAACAGAGATATTTGGCTATTTACCTAAAAAAGGTGAAACAATTCATTTTGAATCTCTGAATATACTTATTGAAGAAGTAACAAATCGACGGATTCAGAAAGTTGTTATTAAAAATAACACGAATATGAATCAATCTGCTTAATCATACGAGAATACATCCGACAAGTAATAAACAAACTCAGTTTAATATTTTAATATTGTTTCCCTAAAGGGGAGTAGCTTTTACAGCAAAGTCGTCATTTCGGAGTTTTTGACTCTCGGCTTTGTTGGCAACTAAAACGTTGTTAGCAAGACCTTTACCTGTGGTAGAGGTCTTTTCTTGTGAAAATAAACCTTTACCATAAAAGATGGTAAAGGTTTTTATAGTTTTCTTGGGGTCTAATATAATCCTCAAACAGGGAGAATTGTCGTGTAAAAACAATAAATAAAGAATATATTAAATAATTTTAGTCAAAATACAAGAGAATTAGTTTTATTTCATTTGGAGGTAGGTTTAGTTTGGGAATTGAATTATTAGTACTAGGTGTACTAATTATATTAAATGCGTTTTTTGCAGCTTCAGAAATTGCTTTAATTTCGTTAAATGATAACAAAGTGAAAATGATGGCTGATCGTGGAGATAAAAAAGCAAAGATGCTTTACAATCTTTTATCTGAGCCAAGTCGATTTTTAGCAACAATACAAATTGGGATTACTCTGGCAGGCTTTTTGGCAAGTGCATTTGCAGCAGAGAGCTTTGCAGGAAGGTTAGCAAGCACACTATACGCTATGGGTATTCCCATCTCACAAGCACTTCTTGAAACGATATCAGTGATTGTGATTACGCTTATTTTATCTTATTTCACATTGGTACTTGGTGAACTCGTTCCAAAAAGACTTGCTCTTCAAAAGGCAGAGGCAATCTCGATGTTTGCGGTGGTACCTCTCACATTTTTATCAAAAATCTCAGCGCCTTTTGTTAAATTGTTAACCTGGTCCACAAACGGAATTGTTCGACTCTTTGGCGTTGATCCAGATGCTGAAGATGAAAATGTGACTGAAGAAGAAATTCGAATGATGGTTGATGTTGGAAAAGAAAAAGGAACCATTCAAGAAGAAGAGAAAGTTATGATTAATAACATTTTTGAGTTTGATAATAAAACTGTATCAGACATTATGACTCACAGAACAAATATTGTAGCAATTCCTGTTACCTATAGCCTAAAAGAGACGCTTCAAACTGTTAAGATTGAACAATATACAAGATTTCCGGTTTATGAAGAGAGAATTGACAATATAATAGGAATTCTCCATGTAAAGGATCTAATTCAATTTGTGGAGAACTCGGGTGAAAGTCAATTTAACCTGAAAGAATTAATCCGTGAGCCATATTTTGTTTTAGAATCTAAAAAGATTCATCACCTGTTTAAAGATATGCAAAAGAATAATGTTCACATAGCCATTGCGATTGATGAATATGGTGGGACTGACGGAATTGTAAGCATTGAGGATCTTATTGAAGAAATCGTTGGGAATATAAATGATGAATATGATGAACTAGAAATCGATGAGGAACAAGTTCAAATCATTAATAATCACACGTTTGTGATGTCAGGGACAATTAACCTTTACGAGGTTGAAGATGTACTGAGGGTAGATTTACCAACTGATGAGTTTGATACACTAAGTGGTTTTTTTATCGGACAACTCGGATATATTCCAAATTTGGACGACAAGCCAACAATTGAGTATCAAAATATAACTTTCACTGTAGCTGAGATGGATGATAAACGAATCCTAAGAATTCATGTGTTAGTCAAAGAATCAGTGGGTTTAACAAAAGATTAAAGATAATATAAAGTGATGGACTCACCTTATTGGTGGGTTCATATGTATATGATTTAAATTTTAATTGTATGATTACCACTCATTTCCACTTCATAGAAGTTGACTTCTAATGATTGGTGATGTATTATAGGAAATGTAGTTAACAACAGCAAAATTAAATCATACACCAGAGAGAATCGCGCAGATTATTCTGTGAGGAAAGTCCGTGCTCGCACAGACTGAGATGTCTGTAGTGTTCGTGCCTAGCGAAACAAACAGCTAGGGCAGCTTGGCTAAGTGCTGGGCTGACGGCAGGGAAAGTATCCTAAGTCTGATGATTGTCTAGCTTCGGCGCCTAGCCCCTCGAGGTCATAAGCCAATCCGTCTAGAAGGTTAAAAAGCAACCTTCCAGCCGGCTCGTCTTATGCTTGTCGGGGCTAGCAAGGCGCCTCAGCTTTTCGTCTGATATGGAGCGAATACCTTGAAAGTGCCACAGTGACGGAGCCTTAAGGGAAACCTTGAGGGTGGAACGAGGTAAACCCCACGAGCGAGAAACCCAAACTTTGGTAGGGGAAGTGTCTTAAGGAAATTCAACCAACAGACACCATGAATCTATTCATGAGATAGATGATTCTCCATCTTCGTGCGAGACGATTAGTCACTTGTAGCACAGGATGAACAAAACACGGCTTACGAGGTATGTATGATTGGTGTTAACTCACAGATAATAATATGGGATTACTCTTAGAGAGGCAAACCGCGTTGGTGCAATTCCAACTAATCCAATAAAAGTCCAATGATGAAGTTGCGAAATGGGTCAGAGCAGGAATGCAGCAGCCCTAAGTAACGTAGTCATGTGGGCTTTTTTATTTTTGTTTAGTCTACCCTGAAAATACATAGGTTAGTGAGTTGCATTCACTGCGATCCACCTGCTTTCCGCGGGGCAGTCCGTGAGCCTCCTCGTCGCCAAAGGCTCCTGCGGGGTCTCACGAGACCGCTAGATCCCGCAGGAGTCAGGTGGCTCTTCGTTCATTCCACACTAAGTGAACAACATTTTCATCCTCCATGGTGCGAATATTTAATTTGCATGGGTGTCTACCAAAAAAATACATAGGTTGTCATTTCATTCGCTGTAGTTCACTCTCGGGATATCGCGGGCGTGCGGCGAGCCTCCTCGTCGCTTTTTGCCTCCTGTAGGGTCTCACTTTGCCCGCTGAATCCCACAGGAGTCGAGTGACCTTCCGCTCATTACAAAAAGTGAGCACTTTTCATTCTGCACGGTACAAAACTTATTCGGATGGGGTAGACATGAATATGTTTAAATCTACAGATATTACTTGTAATTTTAAAATTCTATCCTTACATGGTTTTTAAATAATGACAACATCACGAATGACAAAATGCATTTTAGTTTAAATTGAAACCGCTTTTACAAGGGCGTATGATAAAGATACAAGGTAACAAAGAAAAAACGACAAATTTTTTAAATTTGAGAGGAGTTATAGATATGTCTAATTCAAAACCAGATTTTCGCGTTAAAATTCAGCGTTTTGGTAGTTATTTAAGTGGCATGATTATGCCAAATATCGGTGCATTTATTGCGTGGGGTCTTATTACAGCGCTATTCATTCCAACAGGATGGGCACCAAATGAGGAGTTCGCTAAGTTAGTTGGTCCAATGATCACTTACTTACTTCCATTATTAATTGGTTATACCGGTGGTAAAATGGTTTATGATGGCCGAGGTGGAGTCGTTGGTGCAACAGCTACGATGGGGGTTATCGTTGGTTCTGATATCCCAATGTTCCTTGGGGCAATGATTGTGGGTCCACTTGGTGGTTGGTTAATTAAGAAGGTAGACCAAGTGATTCAGCCAAAAGTACGACAAGGTTTTGAAATGTTAGTAAACAACTTTACAGCAGGTATTTTGGCATCTATTTTAACGCTAATCGCATTCTTAGGAATTGGTCCTGCTGTTGAAGGGTTAAACACAGTTTTAGCAGCGGGTGTAGAAGTAATTGTCAATGCTGGTTTACTTCCATTAGCTAGTATCTTTATCGAACCAGGAAAAGTATTATTTTTAAACAACGCAATTAATCATGGAATCCTAAGTCCACTTGGTGCGAAGGAAGCAGCGGATGCTGGTAAGTCTATTCTATTCTTACTAGAAACAAACCCAGGACCAGGTCTAGGAATTCTATTAGCATTCATGGTCTTTGGTAAAGGTACAGCAAGACAAACTTCACCAGGAGCAGCGGTTATTCACTTCTTTGGTGGTATCCATGAAATTTACTTCCCGTACATTTTGATGAAGCCATTATTAATTTTAGCAGCAATTGCTGGTGGTATCAGTGGGGTGTTCACATTCACATTATTCAATGTAGGACTGGTAGCACCACCATCTCCAGGTAGTATCTTCGCGCTAATGGCAATGACTCCAAAAGGTGGAGGACATTTCGGAGTATTACTAGGGGTTCTTGTAGCAACAGCAGTATCATTTGCAGTAGCATCATTAATCTTAAAAACAAGTAAAAACCAAGAAGAAGATATTACAGATGCAGCTGCAAAAATGGAAGCGATGAAGGGTAAGAAGAGCTCGGTTGCAAATTCATTCTCGGCTAAAACTGAAAGCTTCAATTATAAGAACGTAAACAAAATTATCTTTGCTTGTGATGCAGGAATGGGTTCAAGTGCAATGGGTGCTTCGATCTTGAAAAATAAAGCGAAAAAAGCAGGCTTAGAAATTGATATTACAAATACTTCTATTAACAATATACCAAGTGATGCAGATGTAGTCGTTACACATAAAGACCTAACGTCTCGTGCAATAGAAAAACTACCAACAGCACACCATATTTCAGTTGATAATTTCTTAAATAGCCCTAAGTATGATGAATTGATTGAAAATCTAAAATAAGGTTCTTTTCAGAAAAGACGTTTACGAAATAGCAAAAATAAACAACAGCGTACAGACTGGTTCTCGGATAAGAATCAGTCTGTTTTTTTACTATATCAAAAATATTATTTATTAAATTATGGCAACAACCCTTATGACTAAATTATAACTTTCTTTTGTTGAGATAGGTGATAATAAGGTCTATCATGATGATTATAAGGATTAATTCTTAATATTTGTCATGAACCTTGCAAATAATATAGCATGAGGAAATGCTTTATAGCGGAGTGGATAAGTATGTATATTTCGGCAAGGGAACGTAAGATTTTAGAATTTTTATTGCTAAAAAAAGACGAAACAACTGTGAAGGATCTTTCTAATGAGTTAACCGTAAGCCCCCGGACAGTACATCGCGATTTAAAAGGGGTAGAAGACATTCTAAAAGAATATGATTTGCACCTTAACAAAAAGTCAGGGATTGGGATACAAATAGTTGGTGAAGATGAAAATAAACAGAGACTGGAAATGTTTTTATTCAATTTATCACACAATGAATATACACCTGAAGAACGTCAAACGATTATCCTTTCAGAGCTTTTAGATTCGAAAGACCCGGTAAAACTGATGTCACTAGCTAATGACCTAAATGTGACGATTGCCACGGTAAGCCACGACCTTGATAAGGTTGAAGAAAGATTAGCGGTGTATGATTTGAAGCTACTAAGAAAACGTGGCTATGGAGTAGAAATTATCGGCTCCGAATCAGCCAAGCGAAAAACAATGAGTAAGCTAATCATTGAAAATATTGAAGAATTTGAATTTATTTCACTGATCAAGGAAAATATTCAAAGAAAATCAACTCAGGTTGTTAATACAGTCACAGACCGACTACTAGGATTGGTTGATAAAAAGAAACTGCTTGTGATTGAGAAGCAAATAGATCAGATAAAGGATGATTTGCCATATGAGATTGCGGATAGCGCCTATATAGGTCTTGTGGTTCATCTCGCTTTAGCAATTGAAAGGATTCAACAAGGGGAAGAAATCAACTTTGATCAAGCTTACCTGAAAAGCTTACAGGGTACAATTGAGTATAAGGCAGCCGGAAAAATCGTTGCAGGATTGGCAGAGATATTGCAGATTGAGATATCAATTGGTGAAATTGGCTATATTACAATGCACCTTATGGGAGCCAAACATCGGAATGATCATGATGACTTACTAGAGGATACCAGTCTGCAAGTGGGGATAGTCGCACAAAAAATGATCCGATATGTCAGCGATGAAATTCAAGTTGATCTGACGAGTAATCTTTCTTTATTTCAAGGCTTAGTTGCGCATTTGAGGCCAGCACTTCATAGAATCAGGCAGAAAATGGGGATTACAAATCCTCTTTTATCAAAAATAGAAAATGACTATACAGAGATGTTTACTATACTAGATCAAGGAGTAAAAGAAATCTTTCCAGATATGCAAGTCCCAAAAGAGGAGATAGGCTATTTAGTCATGCATTTTGCCTCGGCACTGTTAAATCGAAATGAAGTCACAGAAATAAAGACCTTAGTCGTGTGTTCTAGTGGAATAGGGACTTCGAAAATGTTATCAACTAAGCTTGAGCAGGCAATCCCTGGTCTGAAAGCAGTAAACGCCTCTCTTTTCCAATTGGAAACATTAAATGTAGATCAGTTTGATGCCATTATTTCAACGATTCCGTTGAAGAATTTTAAAGGTGATTATCTCTTTGTTAGTCCATTACTTTCTCAAGAAGATATTGAGAATATTAAACATTCACTAGTAGGAAAGCACAATGTCGGTAGATATAAAACAACGATTACAAAAGCACGCCCCCAATCATTTGATTTTAAAGAATATATGATTAATATTGGTAAAATAAAGAATTATTCAACAGCTGTTCATCAAATTTTATGTGGTTTTAATCTATTACATCTTGGGAGTAATCAATCCATTGAGAATGCCTTAACCGACATGGTTGAAAAGTTTGTTGTAACAACCAGTTCTAAAGATGTAATTAATGATTTACTTGAGCGGGAAAAGAGCGGTGGACTAGGTATTCCAGGCACAACATTAGCCCTTTATCATACTAGAAGTGATTCAGTGTTAGAGCCAAGCTTCACAATAGGTAGACTAAACGAATCATTGGTTGTAAAAGGGATGGATGATTCTGACATAGAAATCAATACGATTTTACTTATGTTATCTCCTAAGAGAATAAATGAAGAAGCAATCGAGTTATTAAGTGCTATTAGCTCGTTAATTATAAGAGATGATCAAACAATCGAGTTATTTCAAATAGGAAAAAAGGAAAAGATTATTGAACTTATAGCTCTTGAATTAAACCAGGTATATGAGAATAAAGTGAAGAAATAAGGAGTGCATTACATTATGACAAAAGAAATTTTATCATCAGAAAATATCGTATTAAACGCAAGTTTTTCATCCAAAGAAGATGCTATCCGTAGCACAGGTCAAATCTTGGTAGACAAAGGCTATGTAACACCTGATTACATCGAAAAAATGCTTGAGCGTGAAGAACTAACTTCAACCTATATGGGGAATTTCGTAGCCATCCCACATGGCACAGAGGATGCAAAAAAGGATGTGGTAGCATCCGGACTTTCGATTATTCAAGTCCCTGGTGGAGTGGATTTCGGAAATGGAAATATCGTAAAGGTTTTAATCGGTATTGCTGGTAAGGACGGGGAGCACCTAGATATCCTTTCACAAATCGCGATTGTTTGCTCTGAAGAAGAAAACATTGAAAAAATAGTTGGTGCAACATCTGCGGAACAAATTTTAGGTCTATTTGACGAGGTGAACTAATATGTTAGCAGTCCATTTTGGCGCAGGCAATATTGGAAGAGGTTTTATCGGAAGTCTCCTTTCTAATGCTGGATATGAGGTTTGCTTCGTGGATGTAAATGCAGAAATAGTTGATTTGTTGAATGAGAAAAGAGAATATCGAGTTGTTCTGGCTGATGAAAATAGTGAAGAAGCAACTGTGAAAAATGTCAGGGCCATTAACAGTATTCAAAACCCAAGCGAAGTATTAGAAGCGATCGCTAGCGCTGACCTTGTGACCACTGCTGTTGGCCCTAATATTCTTGTCCTTATTTCAGAATTAATTGTCAATGGATTAAGAAAAAGAGTTGAATTGTCAAACAATCCATTAAACATCATCGCTTGTGAAAACATGATTGGTGGTAGTGCATTTCTTAAAGAAAAGGTGTTTGAGAAGCTAAGTGAAGAAGAGAAAACTCAATTCAACCAACTGTTTGCATTTCCAAATGCAGCAGTAGATCGCATTGTGCCAAACCAAGTGAATGAAGATAAATTGATGGTTTCTGTAGAGCCATTTTTTGAGTGGGTTGTTGATCGTTCAAACATGGTGGGCAATGTCCCTGATATTGAAGGGGTGACATTTGTTGACGATTTAACACCGTTTATTGAACGTAAGTTGTTTACTGTTAATACAGGCCACGCAGTTTGTGCATATGTTGGTTATCAAGCTGGATTAAAAACGATTAAAGATGCAATGGAGCATTCAGAAGTATTAGAAATTGTGAAAAATGTTCTAAATGAAACAGGCGCGGTTTTGGTGCGAAAATACAACTTTAACAATGACGAACACCAAAAGTATATCAATAAGATTATCGGACGTTTCATGAATCCGTTTATAAATGACGAAATTCCTAGAGTTGCACGAGGACCACTTCGGAAGCTAGGTCCTAATGATCGACTTATTAGCCCAGCTTTGCAATATTATAAATACCTAGAAGGGCAACCTATAAACCTAGCAAAAGGAATTGCAGCAGCATTACAATATGACTTTGGTGAAGATGAAGAGGCTGTTGCATTGCAAGCAAAGGTAAAAGAACTAGGGTTTGAGAAAACAATCGAAGAAGTTTGTGGGTTAAATAATGAGCATCCACTAGTAGACTTAATAATGAAAGAGTTTAATAGTATTAATTAAGAAAATAAAAAGCTGTACCCCAAGATGTTATTTTATAACTAACATTGGTGGTGCAGTTTTTTTATTCAAATTAAAAAACGAAATTCTTTTAAAAAAATTTCAAAACCCCCCTGAAATTTCGACAAACTTCCGTATAGATTAATAGGTAGATTGATAAAGGCAAAACTAGCGAAAGCTGGTGACGCAAAACTACAGGGACTAAAGGAAAAAGATCCTAAGTTAGCCAGTTACCGATTAAGTGGACGGGCTTATCAATTTGTTAAAAAAATTTTAAGAGGAGAGACACAAATGCACAAGAATTTAAAATCAATTATTTCTGCAGGGGTTATGACAGGCGCATTACTATTTGGAACATCAGCATATGCAAACACTGAGGATACTGGTGAAGTTGCGATTGTTGAATCAGGTTTGACACCAGATAATTTCTTTTATTTTATTGATGGTCTTGGGGAGAATTTACAATTATTTTTTACATTAGATGGACAAAAGGAATCCGAACTTTTATTACAATTCGCAATGGAGCGCCTATCTGAGTCTACTCAAATGGCTGAAGAATCAAAAGATGAATATATTACTGGTTTAATTGATGCATATTTAGCTACTTTAGAAGAGGCTCAAGAGCAGGTTTCTGAAGTAATAATTGATGAATTAGTTGAAGAAGAAGCAAAGGAAGAGCTTTCTGAAAAGCTAGAAGATGTAACTGATGTTGAGGAATCAATTGAAACCGTGTTGGATGAAGAACAACTTGAAGAGCTTGAAGAAAAGAAACAGGAAGCATTTTTAGTTGCAAACGTGGTCAAAGACTTAGATGTAGAAAAGGTAATATCTCTACGTAATCAAGGACTTGGTTTCGGACAAATCGTTAAGGTAGTAACACTTGCCGAAGAAAGCGGAAAATCTGAAGAAGAGATTATTGCGATGTTGAACGAAGGTAAAGGCTTTGGTGATATTTCAAAAGAATTAAATATTGACCCAGCAAATATTGTGAAGAAAGTTTTGGAAAGAGAAGAGGAGTTAATTGAAGAGGCTTTCGAAGATGCGAAAGAGTCAGGAAATGAAGAAGCAATCGCAAAACTATCAGAGTCATTAGCAACCATTAAAAAGCAAAAACTTCAATTTGATATTTTAGAGGAATATGATGAAATTGAGCAAGAACTAGCTGAGGAACTGGCAGAAATTCAAGAGGAGCTTGCTGCTGGTGAAATTACTCAGGAAGAAGCAGATGAGAAGATTAAAGAACTAAAAGCAGAAGCTGAAGAAGAGCTTGCAGAATTACAGGAAGAAGCTAAAGAAGAAGCTGAAGAGTTGGAAGAAGAAATTGAAGAAGAGTTAAAAGATGAAGAAGAAGATGCAAAAGAAGATGAAGCATCAGTAAAACCGGAAAAATCAGAAAAGGAAAATGCAAAAAAAGAGCAAGAGAAGCAAGAAAAAGCACGTGAAAAGCAAGAAAAAGCTGAAGAAAAAGCACGTGAAAAGCAAGAAAAAGCTGAAGAAAAAGCGCGTGAAAAGCAAGAGAAAGCTGAAGAAAAAGCACGTGAAAAGCAGGAAAAGGCTGAAGAGAAAGCGCGTGAAAAGCAAGAAGAAGCTGAAGAAAAAGCACGTGAAAAGCAAGAAGAAGCTGAAGAAAAAGCGCGCGAAAAGCAAGAAGAAGATGAAGAAAAAAAGCGCGATGAAAAAGAAAAAGGTAAAGATGACGAGAATGAAGATGAAGATGAAGACAAAGATGAAGATGAAGACAAAGATGAAGACAAAGATGAAGATGGTGGTAATTAATTTTCAAGAAGGACCCTATACAAATGGGTCCTTTACTTTTATAGTGAATGTATAATTGCTTCGTACTTCAAATGACAATTTATATAGCCTTTTTTAGAGGTTGGTGAATTGTATTCTAGTGGGGTGTCATCATGAATGAAAACATGCTAGCTCAACTTCTTTCACAGGCAACAAGTGGAGATGAACAGGCTAGAGAATATATTATTAATCACTATAAACCCTTTGTTATTAATACGGTGGGCCATCTTTCTAGAAAGTATGTGACATGGAGTGATGAAGAGTCTAGTGTAGGGCTAATCGCATTAAATCGTGCCATTGATACGTATAAAGTAAATGGGGGAAGAAGTTTTTTAAACTATTCCTACCTACTAATTAAAAGGGATTTAATTGATTTTTCTAGAAAGGAAAGAAGCCAGAAGAGGTTAATTGTTACTGCATCTGAGGATGAGCAAGCTGCTTCGACTACTTTCGACATAAAGCAATCTATGAAGAGTTATCATCAGGAAGAAGAGGCTAAAGAGCTAGTTGAAGAGATTCTAGAGTTTAGTAAGGTTTTAAATGAGTTTGGTGTTCAATTTGAAGAATTGGAAGGGTATACACCAAAACATCGAGATACCAGAGAAATGTTATTAGAGTTAGTCTCGTCCTTTATTCACCAACAAGATTTAGTCAACGAGTTTATGGATAAAAGAAGGATTCCGGTTACAGCATTTGTTTCAAGGACATCATTCAACATTAAGACACTAGAAAGATACAGAAAATATATTGTCACACTTATAATTCTTAAGTTACATCCTGAATGGAAAAAATTATCGGAATATATTCAAGTTCCTGTAGGAAGTGGAAAACAATGATGAAAGTAAAGAAATATAAAGGAATTGTATTAAAAGTGACAGACAAACATATCGTCTTGATGTGTGAAGATGGCGTATTTAGGAATGTACCTCTAAAGAAATCAGTTCCAAAAATTGGAGAAAAGTTCGAATGCAAGCAAAAAGAATGGATTGGTTTTTCTAATACACGTTATTTATCAATAGCTTCATTACTTTTTATTGTGTTGGTAAGCTCTTTTTTCTTTATTAACATTAATAAAAAAGATGCTTATATTTTAGCGATTGATATCAATCCAAGTATAGAGTTATATGCTGATAAAGATTTAAAAGTATCAAAAGTAGTTGCTCTTAATTCAGATGGTCAAAAGGTTATTGAGGGATTAAGTATTGAGAACAAGAGTACAAACGAGCTCATAACGGAGATTCTCGAACAGACAGTGAAACAAAATTATCTTACACGTGCTAACAAGGGAGTCGTTGCGATCACTACGGTTTCTTTGGGAAACCTAAAAGATACAGAGGTGCCAGACGTTCAACAGATTGTTGGCAAAGCTCTAAATTCTACAGGGATTTCTGCAGATATCATTACACATAGCACGGATGAAAAGACGCTTAAATTAGCAAGAAATCATCATATGTCAGTTACAAAGTATCTTTTGTATACTGACCTTGAGTCAAAAGGTATTAAGGTTAAAATGGAAGATATAAAGGAACAATCTATTCAACAAATTCAACAGTTGGAAAAGGCATCTATAGAAGATAAAGATTCTGTAAAAGATAGCTCAATAGATAATCCTGAAAATAATCAGTCTACTACGAAATTAGAAGAAAGACCTCCAACTATTGTAGTGAAAGATAAGGAAAATCGGAAAAACGATTCAAGACCGAATGAAGGAAATTCATCTGCTAAGAAAAGTACTTCTCAAATAGGGGATAAAGAAGGTCAAAAACGGGCCCGAAGTGAAGCCAAGGATACCAGTAGCCCACAAAACACAGATAAAGAAGAAGAGTCTAATAATGCAGCAAAAGGTAAAAATAGAGAAGTTAGAAATCAGGAAGAAACAAGTAAAGATAGTGATGATGATAAAAATCATGAAAAAGATGAAGAAAAAGATGAAGAAAAAGATGATTCAGAAGAAAGAAATGAAGAAGATCACTCAAACAAGGAATCTGAAGAGGCCCCTAAAGGGAAGAAAGAAAATTCAGGCAAGCCGTAATATGATTCTTAAATTACTTGGATATCAAGGAAGCTACAAAGTGACATTTCAAAGGCATGAGTTGACCGATAAAAATAGGACAACTTATGCCTTTTATTTTTTAGAAGCTACAGACTATAGTTGACAATGATTATCATTATTAATATAATAAAGTATATTGAGAATGAAATTCATTCTCTCAATACATAATTTTAGGGGGAAACAGAGAAATGAACCGTTTTAAACAAGTATTATTTGTATTACTTCTATCTTTTCTTGTTCTTGGTTTAATGGGTTGTAAACAAGCAGCAGAAGAAAAGACGGATGCAGAAGAAACAACAGAGACAGAACAAAAAACAGAAGAAACAACAGAACAAGTGGCAAATGAACAGGAAGCTGGTGTCCTGAATTTATACACAACAAGACACTATGATACTGATGAAGAACTTTATAAAAAGTTTACTGAAGAAACAGGAATAAAAGTAAATGTAATCTCAGGGAAAGATGAGTTAGTTCAACGCTTAAAAGATGAAGGAGAAGCAACTGAAGCCGATGTATTTATTACAGCAGATGCAGGTAATTTAGCTCGTTTAAAGGCTGACGGCTTAACACAGGGAATTGAAAGTGAAGTATTAACATCAAATATCCCAGAAAAACTTCGTGATGATGAAAACCATTGGTTTGGATTAACGAAAAGAGCGCGTGTAATTGTTTATTCAAAAGACCGTGTAGATCCATCAGAACTTTCAACATATGAAGCATTAACTGAGGACACTTGGAAAGAACGTGTACTTATTCGTTCGTCTGAAAATATCTATAACCAATCTTTATTAGCTTCATTTATTGAGTTAAACGGTGAGGAAGAAGCGAAGAATTGGGCGGCAGGAATTGTAGCTAATATGGCCAGAACGCCAGAAGGTGGAGATACCGATCAAGTAAAAGCGGTAGTTGCTGGTGAAGGTGATGTGGCTATTTCAAACACGTATTATGTAGGAAGATTATTAAATTCTACTGACCCAGAAGAAGTGAAAGTAGCAGAACAAGTAGGAGTATTTTTCCCGAACCAAGATACAACAGGAACACATATTAATATCAGTGGAGCTACTGTTGTAAAACATGCGAAAAACGTAGACAATGCAGTTAAGTTTATCGAATTCCTTTCAAATGTAGAAGCACAAGAGCTTTTTGCTGAAGGTAATAATGAATACCCAGTGAATCCAAACGCAGCAATTACAGAAACATTAACATCTTGGGGAGCATTCAAAGAGCAAGATATTAATTTAACGATTCTTGGTGATAACAACACAAGAGCAATTCAGATTTTCAATGAAGTAGGTTGGAAGTAAATATTTTAAAAAAACTGAACCATAATCAGATATGGTTCAGTTTTTTTATTTGAGAACGATATTCACTTTCAAGTAAATGTTAGATATACTTAAGATAATAAGTTACCGGATCGTAGGAGTGTATTAAATGAGGATTATTCAACTAGTAAAAACACAACTGAATATGTGGGCCGTACTTAGCTTTATTTTTATACTAATCATTTTATTACCCAATATATTAATAGCGGTAAATTTTTTTGGAGAGCCAAATGAGAACTGGTTCCATATTAAGGAGTTCTTATTACTAGATATCTTTTATAATACAACTATTCTACTAGTTTTTACTGGAGTAACAACAACCATCATTGGTACTAGTTTAGCTTGGATGATTACGGTGTACTCGTTTCCACTTCGTAACTTTTTTAAATGGGGTTTAATTTTACCTTTAGCGATTCCGCCTTTTATTGGAGCATACACTTATCAGGGGATGGTTAATTACACCGGGTTTATTCAAACAACACTTCGCAATACTTTTGATATTCAAGTAAATCAAAAGTATTTCAGTATGATGTCAATGGAAGGGACAATCTTTATCTTTACGATGTTTCTCTTTCCATATGTCTATGTAATTTCGAAAAGTTTTCTCGAAAATCAATCTTCCTCTATTATTGAAAATGCTAGGCTACTAGGTGCGAATTCTCTTGAAACATTTTTCAGGGTTGTCCTGCCTATATCGAGAACAGCTATTGTCGGTAGCGTTGTAATTGTTATGCTAGAAGTCATCAATGATTATGGAGTAGTAAAATATTTCGGCATCCAAACATTTATTACCTCCATCTTTCAAACCTGGTTTGCCATGGGCGATAAAGAATCTGCCTTTAAACTAGCAGGCACATTGATGGTAGTTGTAATTGCTATTCTAATGCTTGAAAAGATTATTCGCGGACGAAAACAGTATAGTTATTCAACATCAAAAGTTAGCCCAATTCGACAGAAGAAGTTGAAGGGGGTAAAAGCTTGGGGGGTGTTTAGTTACTGTTTGGTTATTTTTAGTCTTGGGTTCATTATACCCTTTGTCCAATTGTTCTTTTGGATGATTATGACGTACGAGCGAATCTTATCTAAAGAATTCTTTACTTTAATCAAAAATTCATTTTTTGCTGCTTCAACAGCTGCTTTGCTTATTGTCATCATCGGATTAATTATTGCAAATTATTCACGAATACATAAAGGAGTATTACCTAGAATTTTATCTAGAATAACGATATTAGGATATTCTGTACCTGGAGCAGTGATTGCCATTGGTGTTATTACCATATTCTTAATGTTAGATCGTAGCTTATCTACTTTGTTTACCATGCTTTCATTTGATATCACCTTCGTACTAAGGACTAGTATCGTCATGCTCATTTCTGCATACATTATCCGATTCCTAGCCGTGGGGTATAATTCTATTGAAGCTGGCTTTGAAAAAGTAGGCAGCACTTTCACTGAAGCATCAAGAACTCTGGGTTCTTCGACATTAGGAACATTTTTCAAAGTTGATATTCCAATGATAAGAGGAGCTATTATAGGTGGGTTTATTTTAGTGTTTGTTGATATTTTAAAAGAGCTACCATTAACGATGTTGCTACAACCATTTAACTTTCAAACACTAGCAACAAGAGCATTTCGGTATGCAAATGATGAAATGATCAGTGAGGCAGCTTCTGCATCATTGTTAATCATCCTAATTAGCGGGATATGTATCTATTTCTTTCATAAGGTTCTTGATAGAGGGGAGCGAAATTAATTGATTGTACAAATTGAAAAACTTAGGTACCAATATAAAAAATCTAGTGAACCAACAATCAAGGATTTCTCCTTAAAGATTGAACAGGGTGAAATTGTTGCCATTCTTGGGGAGAGTGGAAGTGGTAAAAGTACGGTTCTTAGATTAATAGCGGGACTAGAGACGCCAAAGTCAGGGATTATTTCAATTAATGGAAAAACCATGGTTGACCATCAAACATTTACGCCTCCAGAAAAAAGAGGGATAGGTATGGTTTTTCAGGACTATGCTCTCTTCCCACATATGACAGTTGAAAAGAATATTAAATTTGGCCTCCGACACATGACAAGAAAGAAAAAGAAGGAGCGTCTTGAAGAAATGCTAGAACTCGTAAATCTTTCAGACTATCAAAAGCGTTATCCTTACGAACTAAGTGGAGGGCAGCAACAGCGTATAGCACTTGCAAGAGCATTAGCACCAGCTCCATCTCTACTTCTCTTTGATGAGCCATTTAGTAATTTAGATGCAAGCCTTCAAGTGAAAATAAGAGATGAATTAAAATCGATTCTTAAACAAACAAAAATCACCTCCATTTTTGTCACACATGACCAAGAAGACGCAACTGCTTTGGCGGACCGAATCGTGTATATAGAAAAAGGTATAGTGAAAAGCAATCATTTGAGGGAATAGAGTCCGAGGGAAGTTTTTCACGTTAGATATAATTTAATTATGAAAGAACTGTAAATCTGCAGTTCTTTTTAATTTAAAGCAGGAATTATTTTTAAAATAGAGAATATTTACTAAAATCGACAAATAACAGCAGAGAATTAAAGGAGCGAAATAAAATTGAAAAAAGATACAGACATGTATAAAGAAACACTCGTTTTACACGCAGATCATGATTGGGTAAAAAAAGATGGTACAGTTGCACCAGCTATATATTATTCCTCGACTTTTCCTGCACAAGACTCGGCTGAATTTGCTGAGATGGCAAGCAAACCTCTTCACTCACAATATTACACTCGCTATGGAAATCCCGTACATGAACGAGTAAAAGCAATTATGGCCGAACTTGAAGGCACAGAAACAGCGCTTGTCACAGGTTCTGGTATGGGGGCAATTGCAACTACTTTATTAGCGCTAGTGTCTGCTGGTGATCATGTCATTGCTCAAACAAGGCACTATATGTCCACAACGAAGATTATGGATGAAATGTTACCACGCTTTGGTGTAGAAGTTTCAATTGTGGAACAAACGGATCTTACTGCATTTGAAGCTGCTATTAGACCGAATACAAAGCTAATTATGCTTGAAACACCTGCAAATCCAACGTTGGTTTTAACAGACATAGCAGCTGTTACGGAGTTGGCAAAGAAACATGGAATACTGGTTGTGGCGGACAATACCTTTGCATCACCGCTTAATCAACGCCCACATGACTTGGGTGTCGATGTGGTAGTACATAGTGCTACAAAATATCTTGGAGGTCATAGTGACATCACAGCTGGTGTCATTTGTACAAGTCATAATTTAGCGGAGATGATTTGGGATACACACACGTCCATTGGTTCTGTCCTGTCCCCCATGGATGCATGGCTACTATTACGTGGTTTACGCACGTTGCCAGTAAGGATGGAACGAATCAATTCGAATGCTTTAGTACTGGCGGAATTTTTAGAGAATCAAGAAGAAATTGAAAACGTATATTATCCAGGACTTGTTAGTCATCCACAACATGAACTCGCTTTGAAGCAAATGAAAGGTGGCTATGGTTCGGTTATCGCTTTTGCGGTAAAAGGGGACTACGCTGCGACCCAGAGATTTGTATCAGCACTGAACCTTTCGTTAAATGCAGTGAGCCTCGGAGGAGTCGAGTCTCTAGTCGTTCATACAGCTGCCATGTGGGAAGGGGCACTGAATGAGGAGCAGATGAAAACAGCTGGGATTCCACCGAATTTCGTGAGATATTCTGTTGGACTTGAACATATTGAGGATTTGAAGGCAGATGTGTTGCAGGCTTTGAAGGTGCTATAAGAGCCAGCCCACTTTTCATTGAGAGAAGTGGGTTTAGTTTGTGTGCTCTTGGGTAAATTTGGGGAGTGGGCTTTTTGTTGTTGGGTAGTGTTTTATCGGGAGGGCCCTTGACACATACATTTTTGAGTTAGACCGATATATTTTTAGTTGGACTGATAAATTTCGAATTAGACCGATATATTTCAATTTAGACTGATATTCAGGTGCATTAGACTGATAAATTTTTCCTAGTAGTAAATATTCGTAAAAACTAAAAGCATGAACAGCTAAAATCCCTATTATCTCTCAATAAAATAAAAAAATGACCTATAAAATGATTCAAAATGATTAAAATGCTAGTTTGCTCCCCAAAAAATTAAAAAGTATACTGAAAAAAATCAAGAAAGGAGTTGGAAATATGATATTAAAGGAGCGAACGTACCCATTGGTTTTACTCCAGCTTAAAGCATTAATTAAAAGACTTCATCCACAGCATGAAAGACGTTCATTAGTCATTGAAGACTTCAAAAAAAGAGAAGCAGGTTATAAAGGTGAAGTGTCTCTTGACTATCATTTAAGTTTTATAGACAGTCAGTTGTACTCAATCCTTCATGATTTACGATTACCCGATGAGCGAGGTCGTTTTTTTCAAGTCGATACACTAATCGTATCAAAGAAGATGATGATTGCAGTTGAAATAAAAAATATAATGGGAACACTATACTTTGATTCAGTATTCAACCAGCTAATTAGAACAAAAGAAGGAATAGAGAGCGGGTTTGGAGACCCTATATCTCAAGTCCAAAAACATTCCTTACAATTAAAAGGATTCTTAAAAAGACATAACCAGCCGGAACTACCTGTATGCCCATTAGTGGTTGTCACTAGTCCTCAGTCAGTTATTAAAACATCGTCAGATCATCGGAAAATCTCCAACATTGTTACACATAGCATAAATCTCCCGGCTAAGGTTAGCCAACTAGATGAAATTTACTCAAAAGAAGTAATGAATGAAAAAGAAATCAAAAAAATGGCTCGTATTTTAATAAGACAGCATGTTGAATTAAGATATTCAGTTTTAGAAAAATACCGTATAAAAGCTCATGAATTAATTAAAGGTGTAATCTGTCAAAACTGCGAGTATCATCCACTGAAAAGAATCAGAGGGAATTGGTATTGCAATAAATGCAAGTGGAAAAACCCAGACGCACATCTTGAAGCGATTGAAGATTATTCCCTACTAATCTCCCCAGTTATAACAAACAGGCAACTTAGAGACTTTTTATTAATTGATTCTTCTACTATTGCGAAAAAGTTACTCCAGTCACAAAACCTCTCCCACAACGGAAAAAACAAAGGCCGAATCTACTACCTCCCACCACATTAAAATAACCCGCCACCTCCAAAGAGCTGAACGGGTCATTGATCAACCAAACTACTCCTGACTACTCTTCAATGCTTGATCTAAATCCCACAAGATATCATCAATACTCTCTAACCCAATCGACAGACGAATCATGTCTGGTGTAACACCTGCTTTGACTTGGCTTTCTTCATCCAACTGTTGATGTGTTGTACTAGCAGGATGAATAACAAGTGATTTTGCATCACCGACATTTGCTAAATGGGAGAATAATTGAAGACTGTTAATGAATTTTTTTCCTTCTTCCACTCCGCCTTTAATACCGAATGTGAAAATAGAGCCAGCACCTGTAGGAAGGTATTTTTTAGCTAAAGCATGATAGTCATTTTCCTCAAGACCTGGATAATTGACCCAAGAAACAAGTTCGTGACCCTTCAAGTACTCCGCAACCGCTTTGGCATTTTCGACGTGACGTTCCATTCGAAGGTGAAGCGTTTCCAAGCCTTGCAAGAATAAAAATGAGTTGAATGGTGACAAGCAGGCACCAGTATCTCGAAGCAATGTGACACGTGCTTTAGCGATATATGCAGCAGCACCAAGTGCTTCTGTATAGACTAAGCCATGATAGCTTGGATCAGGGGTGGTGAAGCCAGGAAATTTACCACTACTCCAATCAAATTTACCGGAATCAACAATGACTCCACCAATTGAAGTTCCATGGCCGCCAATAAATTTCGTTGCAGAATGAACGACAATATCTGCACCATGCTCAATCGGACGGCATAAATATGGAGATGCAAAGGTATTATCAACAATTAAAGGGATATTATTATCATGAGCAATCCTACTCAAGCTCTCAATATCTGCAACATTGATACTAGGGTTACCGATTGTCTCAATAAAAACAGCTTTTGTTTTGTCAGTTATTTTTGCTTTACAATCTTCCAAATCATCAACATCAAAAAAGTGAACGGTTATCCCCATCTTCGGTAAAGTATGTGCAAATAGTGCATATGTACCACCATATAAGCTGCTTGAAGCAATAATTTCATCGCCAGTTTCAGCAATATTTAGGATTGAATAAGTAATAGCTGCCTGACCAGAAGATGTAGCAAGAGCACCTATTCCGCCTTCTAATTGAGATATTCTTTGTTCAAAGATATCTTGGGTAGGGTTCATAATCCGAGTATAGATGTTTCCAGGTTCTTTTAAAGCAAATAAATCTGCTGCATGATCAGAATCATTGAATACAAATGAAGATGTTTGATAAATAGGAACAGCTCTGGAATTTGTTGCTGAATCTGGCTGCTGACCTCCGTGTAAAGCAATCGTATCAAAACCATATGTTCTCTCAGTCATTTTTGTTTCCCCTTTCAATTTTTTAAATAGTCAGTAAAATTCTAACATAACTTCTCCTCTAATAAGCAATAAAAATTCAATAATTTACATAAAAAAACAACCCGCAAATAATACGGGATGTTAAAAACCTTTATATTGTGGTTCTTCCATTTCAAGTTGTCCAACACGTGTTTTGATATCTTTTATAATTTCAGTGACAATCATTGTTTCAGTTTCATGAAAAGCTCTTTGTGCTTCTTCATCAACAGATTTTAGGGCCAAGCCTTGAAGAGAGGCATGTATACCTTTTAAGCTAGCAAGATTTTGTTTTACCTGTGATGCGACAGTCATATTTATTTACTCCTTTTAAGCGTCATATTCAATAGAAACAGCATGGGCAATACAAGGTATTGTTTCTTTTTGCTGAAAAGAAATTGGTGATAAAAGTGCACCAGTTGCAACAACTAAAATGCGTTTGAATTCACCTTTTTTCATACGGTTTAAAAGATGTCCATACGTAACTGTTGCTGAGCACCCAGCCCCACTTGCCCCAGAAAAGACAGGTTGATCTTCACGGTAAATGATTAAGCCACAATCCTGATATTTTGTTTCATCCATTTTAAGTCCGCCTTTATTCAATAAATCTAAAGCAATTTCATGACCGATATGACCTAAGTCACCTGTTACAATAAGATCATAATACGATGGATCAATTTGCATATCACGGAAGTGTGCTGTTATTGTGTCAACCGCTGCAGGAGCCATTGCACCTCCCATATTGAATGGGTCAGCCATTCCTAAATCAACCACTCGACCAATGGTTGCAGAGGTCACACGCGGTCCGTCACCTTTATTACTTAAAAGAGCCACACCTGCTCCAGTAACTGTCCACTGTGAGGTAGGAGGCTTTTGACCACCGTACTCCGTTGGATAACGAAACTGCTTTTCTACTGCAGAATTGTGACTTGCTGCCCCAGTTAATAAGTACTCTGCACTTCCATAATTCACTAAGTGAGCACCTAAGGCTAACCCTTCCATGGAAGTGGAGCAAGCTCCGAACAGTCCTAAATAGGGGGCACTCATTGTTCTCGCAGCAAAGCTAGAGGGGGTAATTTGATTGATCAAATCTCCTGATAAAATAAACTGAACCTTATCTTTTGATAATCCAGCCTTTTCTAGTGCTTTAAAGTAAGCTTCCTCAAATAATACCTTATGTGCTTTTTCATAGGAATCTTCACCGAGCCATAAATCTTCATGTAAAAGATCGAAATCATCTGCGATTCTTCCATTTGCCTCAAAAGGACCACCAACTGTCCCTGTAGAAACGATCACAGGTTTATTAGCGAAGGTCCATGTTTGATGTCCTTGCAACATTAAATCACACCCCATTGAATTAAGATTGTTTTAATAAGGGCAACGACAAAAGCAGAGAAGGTACCAAACAATACAACTGATCCAGCCAATTTAAACATATTTCCACCTACACCCAGCACAAATCCTTCAGTTCGATGCTCAATACATGCTGATATCACCGCATTTCCGAAGCCTGTAACAGGAACAGCACTTCCAGCACCTGCAAATTGAGCGAGGTGGTCATAAACACCAAAGCCGGTTAAAAGCATCGCAAAGAAAATCATCGTTGCAACGGTAGGGTTGCCTGCTGTTTGTTGTGTGAAATTAAAATTATAAATATAAAAGAGCTGAACAACTTGCCCAACACTACAAATAATCCCGCCAACCAAGAAAGCTTTAAGACAATTCATTAACACAGGACGTTTTGTTTCACGGTCTTTTTCAAACTGGTAATACTCCTGTTTTGTTGGAGTTATATTTTTTCTTTTCTGATTTGACATGTAGTTTTCAACTCACTTTTAATATATATTTCTAAACTTAGTTTGAATGGATGTTGATAAAATATACGTTACGATATAAATAAGATAAAAAGGGTTGGTCAAGGACCAACCATTTTGAGTATTTAAAAGTAGTATGTTTAACCTTGGTTATATTGAGGCTCTTCTGCCTGAATTTAGCTCTGATAGTTGTTTTTTACCAATTAATTTAGCGACTAAGAATAAAACAATCAGAACCGTAAATGATCTGACAATCACTTCTAACCATACCGGCATACATACACTCCTTCAATAAAATATAGTTTTATTTTTACCGTTAATATAGGATTTAGTAATAGTCAACTTTCCCCAATTATCCCCGTAAAAAAGCTGCCAATAAATTGACAGCTTAAAATTCTTTAATCTTGTTTATTTTGTGGATTTGGAAAATTAACATTACCATTAACATTAGGCTTAATTTCATTCGCAAATTCAGCAAATGCCGGTTGTTGCATTAGATTAGAAGTCGTCGTTTTCTTCTCTTCACCTTGTCTGAAATTAGTAACCATTTTTTGGATGGGTTCCATCATATTTTGAAGAGGTTCCTTCATATTAGTAGTAGGTTTTTGTCTAATCAGAACAGCGGCTAAGCTGACTACGATACCAATAATTGAAGCCCAGATCATACCGTTATTGTTTTTCTTCTTTTTGCCAGTCATTAATGGCAAAACGCGATCAACTAAAGTTGTAATCAATTGTAAGTAATTCAAATTAGGCACTTCCTTTTTAAAAATGTGTAAATCATCGTTAACAATAATAACTTTTACTGATGTATTCGTGATTATACTGACAATCTTTGGTTTAGATATAAAGCCTTGTTTTGGGCCCTGCCCCTAAAAGATCGATCTTCAAACCTTGGATTGAAGCAAGTTGTCTAAATGCTATTCAGCATAAAACTGGGCTTGTGCTTTTCTTATGTAAATCACTATAAGCTGTAGTAAAATAAATCAAAAGATGAGAAAAAGTGAGGAATAGAAATGGATAAAATATATCTTGATTACAACGCAAGCACACCAATTGATCCTCAAGTAATTGAGGCAATGGTCCCTTTTTTGAAGAGTGGTTTTGGTAATCCATCATCGAGTCATTGGGCAGGAATTGAGGCTAAAAATGCACTGGTAAAGTCCCGTGAGCAGGTAGCTGCTTTACTAGGTTGTGAGACAGAGGAAATCATATTTACGAGTGGTGGAAGTGAATCAAACAATCACGCATTAAAAGGTGTTTATTTTGCAAATAAGCATAAAGGAAATCATATTATTACAACTAAAATAGAACATCCAGCGATAGTTAGTCCTTGTAATTTTCTAGAAACGTTGGGAGCTCGGGTTACATATGTGAATGTTGACCAGTATGGAAAGGTTAATCCTCAAGAAATCGAACAAGCGATCACTGATGAAACGATTTTAATAAGTGTGATGCATGCAAATAATGAGGTTGGTACGATACAGCCGATCAAAGAAATAGCTAAGATTGCTAAGCAAAATAACGTGATTTTCCATACCGATGCAGCTCAATCTATTGGAAAGATTCCGACAAAGGTTAACGAGATGGGTGTGGATTTATTATCAATCGCAGGTCATAAGCTATATGCTCCGAAAGGAATTGGGGCTTTATTTGTTCGAAAAGGAACTAGAATTGATTCGTTTATCCATGGTGCTGGTCATGAGAGTGGAAGTAGAGCGGGAACCGAAAATATTTTGCAAATTGTAGCACTTGGTAAGGCTTGTGAATTAGCAACTGAAATAAACGAGAATGTACATACCTTGAAAAATTATTTTTGGGAAGAACTAAGAAGGGTTTTTGGAGAAAAGGTTGTTGTAAATGGGAAGTTAGATGAGTGCCTACCAAATACGCTAAATGTAAGCTTTATTGGTGAAGTTGGACAAGAGCTTTTAGCAAGGACTCCTGAATTAGCAGCTTCAACTGGTGCAGCTTGTCATACAGGTAGTGTTCAATTGTCTCCGGTGCTTGAAGCGATGAAGGTCGATGAAATTACAGGAAAGGGAACGATACGTTTTAGTCTTGGAAGGTTCACAACTAAAGAAGAAGTTGATAGAGCCGTTCTGCTACTTTCCAAGCAAAAAATGTGACAAACAGAAATAGTTTCGTAATAATTGATGCAGACTTATAATGATGTCTAAAAATGCTTTTAAAGGATGACAGAGATGAAGGTTGTTTTAGTTACACCAAATTTTCACCAACCACGAGGAAATACAGTAACTGTTCAAAGGATCTCTGATAACTTAGAGAAAAAAGGTGTAGAGACTGAAATCGTTTCTATGACAGAAGATGGAGATGTAGAGAAGCTCCCAGACGCTGATCTTGTTCACGGATTTCATGCTTACAAATTTTTAAAGTTCAAAGAGAAACTTAAAACGAAAGTTGATTCATATGTTTTGTCTATTACTGGCACTGATTTAAATCATGATCTATTTGATCATAATCGACGTAATGATGTGGTTCGTTCTTTATCAGAGGCTAAAGCTATTCATGTGTTTGATGAGAGTGCAAAACAGATGTTACAAACTGAAGTTGAAGGACTTGAAGATAAAATATATGTAATCGCCCAAGGAACGACTCAATTTACTGAGGAAAAGATAGAATTGAAAAAAGAACAAGGAACACTTGTTTTTCTACTTCCAGCTGGAGTTAGAAAGGTAAAGAATATCCCATTTGCAATTGAAGCATTAGAGAAACTGCAAACTAAGATCCCTTCTATTCGCTTATGGATTGTGGGTCCAATTCTTGAAAAAGAAGAAGGAAAAGTAGTTGAAGAGTTAGCAGATAAACACCATACATGGGTAAAATATCTAGGTCCATTCCCTCATTCTGATATGGGAGCACTATATCAAATAAGTGATATTGTATTAAATACCTCTCACTCAGAAGGGCAACCAGCTGCGATTTTAGAAGCGATGGGACATGGACTTCCTGTACTTGTATCAAGCAATCATGGAAACTTGAGTATTGTTTCGCATGAAGAGAATGGAATGGTCTATTCGACAGAGGCTCAATTTCTTGATTTTGCGGAGAGACTAGTGAATAATAACGAATTAAGGGCTAAAATTGGAAAAAATGCAGAAATCTATATTGATTCCAATCATTCTGCTACATATGAAGCCGAACGCTTTATAACTATTTATAAAAATGCCCTAAAATCATCAAATAATTAAACAGAGTGATTCGATAAGAACGATAAGGAATCACTGCTCAAAAAGGAGTGAACACTATGTCAAAAGAAGAAATCATTAAATTAACTTCATTATCATCAAAAGGTGGTTGAGGATGCAAAATTGGTCCTGAAGACCTAGCGCAGGTTCTGCGTCATTTACCAAAATCGGTACCAGATCCAAATCTACTTGTAGGGCTGGATACCTCAGATGATGCTGGAGTGTATAAAATAAATGAAGACACAGCACTTGTTCAAACGTTGGACTTTTTTACACCAATTGTGGATGATCCGTATATGTTTGGTCAAATTGCGGCAGCAAATTCTTTAAGTGATGTTTATGCAATGGGTGGGAAACCACTAACCGTGATGAACATTGTTGGTTTTCCAATTAATACATTGGACAAAAGTATTTTAGCAGATATCTTATGTGGTGCTGCAGATAAAGTGGCTGAATCAGGAGCGACTTTAGTTGGGGGTCACTCGATTGATGATAATGAACCGAAGTTTGGATTATCAGTAACTGGTGTCGTTCATCCAGATAAAGTTCGAGCTAATGCTGGTGCAAAACCTGGTGACCGCCTTGTTTTAACAAAACCTATTGGTGTAGGAATCTTAACAACTGCGATTAAGCGGGATCTTTTATCTGAGGAAAGCTTAAATGAGGTCATGCAAGTCATGGCAGCTCTAAATAAAGATGCGGCTGAAGCTATGGAAAATTATCAAGTAAATGCATGTACTGATATTACAGGCTTTGGTTTACTTGGTCATACATTAGAAATGGCTGAAGGAAGCAATGTTGGGATAACAGTGGATAGTAAGAATGTACCTGTATTATCAGGAACGAGAGAGCTTGCTGAGCAAAACATCATTCCAGGTGGTACAAAGAAAAACCATAAATGGATCGCTGATCGAATCGATTATCAAGAGAACGTCGACGAAATCAGTCAGCTGATTCTTTGTGATGCTGTTACATCAGGAGGATTATTAATTTCTGTTCCTGAAGAAGCGGCAGAAAGTTTGCAGAAAGATCTTCTTGACCGAAATGTACCCTCTGCAATTATTGGGGTTGTAACAGCTGAAACGCCAGGAAGAATTAAAGTGATCTAAGAAGGGCTCGTTCCTGAGTCCTTCTTAGAAAAATTGGAGGCATAGGGAATATGAAAAAGTTATTAGCATTGTTGTTTACCAGTATACTATTCTTTTCGTTAGTGGCATGTACAACGGGCAATGAAGGAAATGAAGCAACTGATGAAACTGAAGAAGCTGAAGATTTTACAATAGGAGTCATTCCTTCTCAAACGGAAGGATCAATGGAAGCAGCAATGGAAGAGCTTCAAACAATTTTAACTGAAAAATTAGGTCGTACTGTAAAGGTAGATGTTTACCCAGACTATAATGGTGTTGTTGAAGCGATGAATTATGACAAAATTGATATGGCATACTTTGGACCTTTAACATATGTTGTTGCGCATGCTAATAGTGGAGCAAAAGCAATTATCACACAATTAATTGATGGAGAGCCATTTTATCATTCTTATATTATTACGCATGTAGATAGCCCTTGGACTTCATTGGAAGAGCTTTTAACAGAAACTGAAGAAGTTGATTTCGCATTTGGTGATATTAATTCAACTTCAGGATCTTTAATTCCAAGTATAGAGTTACAAGATCGTGGTGTTTTTGTTTCGGAAGATGAACATGAATTCAAAACAGTACGTTATACAGGATCACATGATGCAACAGCACTTTCTATTCAAAATAAACAAGTTACAGCTGGTGCAATTGATAGTGCGATTTATAATCAGTTAGTTGAATCAGGAAAAATTGATGGTGAACAAATTAAAATCATCTGGCAGTCAGAACCACTATTCCAATATCCATGGGCAGTTCACGCTGATACAGATGATGAAACAATTGAAAAACTTCAAGCAGCATTTTTAGGCATAAAGGATCCGGTCGTTCTTGATGCGTTTGGAGCAAGTGGATTTATTGAAGCAACGGATAAAGATTATGAAAGTATTCGCGATGCTGCGATTAAAGAAGGAATTATCAACGAATAGAGCTGATGATTGTGTGGTTTAAAAGGCATCATATTATTACCGTGATTGTTTTAGTGGCTGTTATTTATTACAGTATGAGACTCACGGAGTTTGATTTAACAAAATTTAGAGACTTCCGTAACATGATTGATTTTTTATCACATTGGTTTCCGATGGATTTGGAATACCTACCAAGAGCAATCAATGATAGTTTGGAAACATTGGCGGTGGCGTTTTTAGGAAGCTTTTTTGGCTTGCTAATCGCCATCCCAATTAGTTTTATTGCTGCTAAAAATACAGCTCCATCTGGGGTTGTTTATCATTTATCAAGGACGGTTTTAAGTTTTGTTCGTTCCATTCCTGAGATTGTGTTTGGTCTTATTTTACTTACAGCACTTGGGTTAGGTCCCTTTCCAGCAGTATTAGCTATTATGTTTCATAATATAGGGGTATTAGGTAAATTGATATCTGAGTTAATTGAAGCAGCCGAGCCAGGGCCACAGGAAGCAATGAAAGCAGTGGGAGCAAAAAGCTGGTTCGGCTCTCTCTTTAGCATCTTGCCACAAATTTGGCCGAATGTCTTATCGAGCTATTTTTATCGGTTTGAAGTAGCGATAAGAACGTCATTAATTCTTGGATTTATTGGTGGTGGTGGAATCGGACAAAGGCTATTTAACGATTTCAAGACCTTTCAATATTCAGCGGTTTCTCTAGATGTACTTATCATTATGATTATTGTTATTTTAGTTGACTTATTAGGAAGCTATGTCAGAAATAAAGTAATTTAGGAAGGGAGTGGTCCAAAATGATTGAAATTAAAGATTTATCGGTTCGTTATCCAAGGAGCAACAGTAATGCACTAACTTCCATTAATCTTTCTCTTGCGAAAAGTGATTTTGTTTGTATTCTTGGAAAAAGTGGAGCCGGAAAGTCTACTTTCATCCGTTGTATCAATGGGCTACAAAAACCGACTGAAGGTGACATTCTTTGGAACGGTGAATCCCTTTCTGGAAAAAACGATGAGCAGCTTAGACTTGTACGTAGAGAGATGGGGATGATTTTTCAACACTTTAATCTCGTTCCACGCCTTTCTGTTATTCAAAATGTGTTAACCGGTTATTTTGGTTATCGGAATACCTTTAAAAATATGATTGGTTTTTTTGATTTACATGAAATTGCTGAAGCTAAACAAATTATTGCAGATGTTGGGTTGTCAGAATTTACTGACCGACGAGTGGAGCATCTAAGTGGGGGCCAAAAGCAGCGTGTGGGAATAGCTAGAGCTGTTCTTCAACATCCAAAGGTATTACTAGGTGATGAACCTGTTGCAAGTCTTGACCCAGGTACATCAAACCGAATTTTCACCTTATTAAAAGAGATGCACGAAAGACATCAGCTGTTGACTGTCATAAATGTTCATGATGTAACCCTTGCGAAGCGCTATGCAACAAGAATTATTGGCTTGAAAAATGGTGAATTATTATTTGATGGTCCACCAGAGCGATTCACTGAAAAAGAATACCATGAGATTTATGAATCAAATGTAGAAGAGAGCTTAACCTACATTACGTAAGTTGATCTCTGAATAAGGAGTTGAAGTTCATGATAAAAACTCCATGAGTGGTCGATATTACAGAAGTCGTGTACGACTGCAAAGATGATACTATTCTTAAAAAAGTAAACACAAACAACACCAAAAAGGTTGTCTTAACAATCGATGATGGTCCAAGTAGAGTTCTTCCACAGCTGCTAGATGTCCTTCGTGATGAAGAGGTTCCAGCTGTTTTTTTCTGGCAATCAAAGCTTTTGTTTCATGAGAGAGAATGGCAAAGAGTCTTAGACGAGGGACACCTAATTGGTACACATTCCACAAAGCATCGCAATATGGTGAAACTTAGCTTTGAAGAGCAGTTTCAGGATGTTTATCATAGTGTGGAAAAAATCGAAGAAATTACAGGTCAAAAAGTTAGATACTTTCGCCCGCCATATGGACAGTATAATGAAAATACATTAGAGGTAGCTAGAGAGCTTCAATTAGTTCCTGTGATGTGGAGAATATCGTCTATGGATTGGGAACTGAAACACGATTCGCAAAAGATTATTTCAAATGTTTGTGACCATTTAGAGGATGGGGCAATTATCCTTTTACATGAACTGCGGCAAACTCTTGAGGTGTTGCCTGAATTAATCAAAGCAATAAAACAAAAAGGATATGGGTTTACCTTGTTATAGTTAGAAACTAAGACTTATCTCGAGATAGGTCTTTTTTATTGTAATTTAGTAGAATTGAACGATTCTGCTCACTCAATGTGAATGGAAATATCAAGTATAAGTTATTTAGAAAGTGAAAAAGTTTAATTATTAAAAGTTATAAAGATCTAATTTGGAAAGATGATTCGTTAAAAAATTATTGGCACTCCCAGTTTTTTTCATGTAACATATTCCTAAAGAGTAGAAAAGGGAGCCAGTTTACATGAAAAAATTAGTCAAGGTTAGAGATGTAACGATTGGAGAAGGTGCTCCAAAGATATGTGTTCCGGTTGTTGGAGAAACACTTGAGCAGTTGCTTGAAGAAATAGTCTCATTGAAATCTCTTGACTTAGATGTCGTGGAATGGCGCATAGACTTCTTTCAAGATGTAGAGTCGATCGAAATTGTGAAATCAGCACTTTTTGAAATCCGCCAAGCCTTAGGAAATACCCCCCTCCTTTTTACCTTTCGAAGTGCCAAAGAGGGTGGAGAGAGGGAAGTGAGCAGCTCTTATTATTTTGAGCTTAATAGCGAAATAGTAAAATCAAGTCTAGTTGAGATGGTTGATATTGAGTTGTTTAATGATGAGGAAATGATCAAAGAGCTTGTTGAGGAATCTCACAAGCATGGGGTGTTTGTGGTTATTTCAAATCATGATTTTGATAAAACACCTTCAAAGGATGAAATTGTTACTCGTTTACGGAGAGCTCAAGAATTAGGCGGAGATTTGCCGAAAATCGCAGTCATGCCAAGAACAGCGGCTGATGTACTTGTTTTACTTGATGCAACGCTCATGATGTCAGAGCAATATGCTGACAGACCGATTATTACAATGTCCATGGCAGGTAATGGGGTTGTAAGCCGTCTTGCTGGAGAAGTTTTTGGTTCAGCACTTACTTTTGGTGCAGCTAAAAAGGCCTCTGCACCGGGACAGATTTCGGTAACTGAGCTAAGAAGAGTACTTGAATTAATACATAAGAATTTATGATTCCGCATCATATGGGTGCGGTTTTTTTGTGTGGGTAGTTGGATATTCTGCGAAGTGATGTTGGAAGACTGATAAAAAGAGAGAACTGGTTGATAAAACAGGAGAATTGGTTGATAAAATCATAAAACTGGTTGATAAACCCAAAGAATTGGTTGATAAACCTAAGTAATTGGTAAATAAATCAATAAATGGTTTAATAAAATCAAAAAATACTAGGGTGAACGGTTACTCCCTCTATCAAATCAAGGGCCGCATTTCATAATAAATCCACCTTGCAAAAAAAATTCACTTTTCTTGTAACAAATACCAAGTTGATGGTACTAATACAATGAAAAACTAAACTACGACCCAACTATAGATGGGAGGGGCGAGATGGAGCTTGAGGAAGTTTACAAAAACGTAAGCCCAAGAATATTTGCTTACTTTTATGCTAAAACATTAGCTAAAGAAATAGCGGAAGATCTCACACATGATGTGTTCTATGACGCTATGAAAAATATTCATAGTTTTTCTGGCAAAAGCTCAATAGATACTTGGATCTTTGCGATTGCCATGAATCGTTTAAAGAAGTATTACCGATCAAAAAAATACAAAAAGCAATTACAGCAAAAATTGATTTTTGATGACGCGAATACAGTTTCAATCATCGATGAAATGATAGAAAAAGAGAATCATCAACTCCTTTTAGAAAAAATCCGGCTTCTTGAAGAACCATTAAAAGAGCTTGTCACGCTAAGAATCTATGGTGAATTGTCGTTTAAGGAGATAGGAATCATCTTAAACAAAACGGAGAATTATGCTAGGGTCAATTTTTATCGAACGAAACTGAAATTGCAGAAGGAATTAGAGGAGGGAAAAAATGAGCACAAAAGTTAATCAGGCGATAGTTGAAGATTTACTTCCTTTATATAGTGAAGGCTTGCTAAGTGCTGAAACAACAAAGTGGGTTGAGCAGCAGCTTGAAAGTAATGAAGAGCTTAAGAATATTGCCAATCATATCACTTCAGATCTTCCAACACCTGAAATCGTATCTTCGATTGACCATGAAAAAATGTTCAAGCAAATAAATCGACGTCTTTCATTGTATCAAATGATTTTTGTGGCAATCTCATTTTTCTTGGCTATACAAACATCATTGTTAAATGAGAGCTTCGGATTTATATTGTGGTACGCGGTGCTAGGCGCCTTAACTTTTCAGTTTTATAAAGACTGGAAGCTAGTTTTATTTATTTCAATCATGCCAATTTTCCTTTGGTCGTTAAGTTCAAATATCATGGATTTCACCTCAGGTAGTGTTGAAGGAATATCTTTTCTACCTTTTCTTGGTCAATCCATTTTAGGAAGTCTATTTTTAAGTATCTTTCATGGATTGTTTGCAATTTTGGGAAGTATCATTGTTTGGTTATTTTTAAAATCGAAAGGAGATTCATGATGAAGAAAAAACGATATCTTGTTTATAAATTAATAG
This sequence comes from Litchfieldia alkalitelluris, assembly GCF_002019645.1. Lineage (GTDB taxonomy): Bacteria > Bacillota > Bacilli > Bacillales > Bacillaceae_L > Litchfieldia > Litchfieldia alkalitelluris. The sequence goes on from NZ_KV917374.1 coordinate 1,170,719, forward strand.
CTCTTATTTTAATTGGCTTTATAGTAACGTTTTATAATGCATTTAACGGAAATCCAATCAGTGAATGGATCGCTTTTAAAAAGGTTGAAAAGCATGTAGCATCAACCTATCCTGACAGAGAATTTAGAGTTCAAGAAGGTTTTTATGATTTTAAATTTGGAGAGTATTTATTCAATGTAATTGAAATTGGCTCAGTTGATGAAACAAATGTTGGCCCGAAAGAATATGAGTTCCGCGTTCGTGGCTTTTTTTCACCAGCAATCGTCTGGGATGGGGTCCGTTATAGTCTACTAGATCAAAGCTTAATGACGCGCTTAAGTCGTGAGGCAGAAATTAAAATAAAGTCATTGTTAACCACTGAAGTAGAAAATGTAAAAGAAGTTGGAATCCAACTAGAGGTTCTAAAAGGACAGTTACCAAAAGACATCAAATGGGAGAAAGATGTTAATCTAGATTCCCCGATGGACATTCATATTGTAATAGATTCCACTAATTCAACGAAAGAAGAGACGGTTTTGACTGCGAAAAAAATCCAGGATACGCTAAAGGCTCAAGGCATTAGTTATAAACGAGTAACAATTAATGGCAATGTATTTGGTTTAAATGAGAAGGAATACGGTGCAAAAGCTTCGCATGGTTATGTGAAATATTCATTTTCTTTTGAGCCAGATACAACTATTAGAAAAAAAGATATTCAGGAAGAAAATAAATAATAATTTCATTATGCTATGAACGAATTGTAAACGTCGGTCGTCAAATAGATACTATGATGATCGAAGGAGAGAGAAGAATGGCATTTTGGATTTTTTGGATTGCATCAATGGTTGGTGCAGTAGCAATAATACCTTATCAATTTAAATTATTAATTCCGAAGATTGAAGAACAAAAGATAAAGCAACCTCACAAAAAGGTTCCGCCATATCCAGTTCTAATGTTGATCACTTTTTTACAAAGTGCAATTCTACTCGGAGTTGCCTCATTTGTTGGTACACTTTTGGCACCTAAAGTAGGTTTGCATTGGTGGTTGGTTGATTATTTTTTATATAGAGATGTGATTCCTTATAATGTCTGGGGAGTTTTGGCGTTAGCGGGTATTATTGCACTTACTGCTTGTCTTTTCATCTTGTTCCTTGATATTCTCTTTATGAAAAAATTACCAAAGGTCGAGGTGCCAGTACCTGGAAGAACTCAGTCAGTGTTAGCTTCATTTTATGGAGGAATTTCAGAGGAAGTACTAATGCGCTTATTTATAATGACGCTTTTCGTTTATTTACTAAAATTTATAACATTGAGTGAATTTGCAGTATAAGTTGCGATTATAATAGCAGCAGTCCTATTCGGTGTAGGACATTTGCCGGCCGCATTTTCAATCTTTGGAAAATCGCGTTTAGTTGTGACTCGTACCATCTTGCTAAATGCAATTCCTGGAATACTTTTTGGTTGGTTGTATTGGAAGTTTGGAATAGAAATTGCCATCCTCTCACATTTTTTATCTGATATTTGTTTGCATGTTTGTTTAGGACCGATTATTCGAAAAAAGACACTAAATTAAAAATACCCTCCACTATTCTTTTGTAGTGGAGGGTATTTTGTTATCACACCTTTCGCTTCTTTTTTTCATATTGTACTAAGAGGTGATGGAGATGAGTCAGTGGTTTGGCGTATTTTTATACCTAAATATTCTTTTTGCAGTGATAGCGTATCTTTATTTATATAAACGAAGAAAATTAATCGGATTTCATCTTGGAATGAATATTAGTATGGTAGCTGGCGGAGGAATTGCCATTGCGACAGGCATGATATTAATTAATCAGTTTCCATTGCACTTTTTTGAAGTGACGGTCGCGGCTACCCTGATAGGAATTGTAACAGGTAGTTTATTCGGTGCATTATTTGATTATCAAACATTACTAACAGGTTATATAAATGGGTTAATGATGGGAATTATGTCTCCGATGATTGGTGCGGCCATAAATGATATGATAATCATTTTGCTCGTTGAAACCGCTATATTAGTTACGTTTGTATTACTTATTCTTTCCGCTAAAAAAACATAGGTTGGGTGAAGGATGGAAGGATTAATATCTATTTTATTGGTCATCAGTTGTCTAATTGGTTGGATTGCTTATAGGAAATTATTTAAACTTAGATATTTATTTAGTGATCGCTTTGGTTTTAGTAGTACGATTACAGTGACGAATATCCTCACTTTGACAATTACATGCCAACTGTCTTATTTGTTTTCGAATGAACCTGCCTCAGCAATCGTTGTGAATATAATTATAGGAATCATCATTGGAATTTCCTTTGGGGCCCTTATCAATTATCAGACTTTAATGGCAGGAGTCTATAGCGGTGTGACAGGAGGATTAATGGGTTCTATGATCGGTGCGGTTGCAAAGGATCCATCCATTTGTGCACTGCCATCAGATTTGCTTACTGAGCAAGAAATGATTTTGTTTTTTAGTACTTTTGGTAATCTGCTTCTTGCTGCTACAACGATTATCCTTTTCTACTCATTTAGAGTTTAATAAGCTTTTCACTAACTCCTATATATATAATAGGAGTCTTTTTGTGCATTCGCCTCCTTTTTCCTGAAAGAAAGGCAGAACTCCTTGTAGTTACATATACTATTGTAATTTACTAAAGGATGCTTTTGTAATCTTGTGCATTTTTAACTAACCGGGTGATTAAAGGATACACTTTGTGCAACAACATATTACCTTAGCTGCTTCTGATAAGGTTTTAAATTAATAATCTTACAGGAAATAGCCTATTAAATAATGTCTGGAGGATACGATGAAAACAGGAATGAGATTAAGTGAATATATTAACGTGTTGTCTGAGAAAAGGGAAAATGAAGAGAAAAAGATCGATTATATCCATGAACGAGGTGAGCAAATCACATCCCCGACAAGTGCAACCTCAAAGGAAGAAACTCGAATTCTCACAGAGTACATTGAGCAATCAAATTTATTTAAAGTAGGTGGTTCTTCTCTTGAACGAAAGAAACCCTTAGTTCTTAAACGCTTTTTTAAAATGAAAAGAAATCAGCAGGTTGACGTCTATGTGAAAACAGAGGGTGATGTTAAAACATTTCAAGGAAAAGTGAATGTGATTGGAAGAAATTTTGTGATGCTAACCAATCTTAGTGAGCGCATCTGGATTCCGTATCAATCAATTGAATCCGCAAATATTCCATCAGGTGTTCCTACCTATTCTAATAGCCACCAAAATTTTATTTATGACAATCAACTTAGAGATAAGCTTTTAAACAACTTCGGTCAAACTGTTTCAAAGCGTGATGCATTAAAGCAACAATTTTACGAAGAAACATTGTTTACAAATTTACGCACTTGGGAAGGTACGTGGGTTAAAGTTACAACAACGACATCAAAGATTGTTGGGAAAATAATGGTCGTTGAAAAAGACCAGTTACAATTAGCATATTTCGGAGATAAACAAAAAATACATTTGAGTGATGTAGAAGTAATTAACACTCTACGATTTTTCTCTATCATTCGTCTCTTTTTCAAGAAAAGAATATAAAAGTAGGTAAATGCCTTAAACAAGATTTATATTATCACATACTTTATAAATAGTCATATTAAAGGGAGGTTTTTAAAATGAAAGAAAAGGCGTTTGAGCAAGAAGAGGAATTTGACCAAGAAGAAGAATTTGAGGAAGAAGAGGAATTTGAGCAAGAAGAGGATTTGTTGTTACGTCAACTAGAGGGACTGCTTGGAGAATCTATTCTGGTTGTTACAGAATCTCCACAGTTGAATTTATTAGGTCAATCGTTTCGACCGATTTTCTGTGGGCCAATAGTAGAGGTAGAGACAGGTCATTTAACGATTTATCCTGCAACAATTAAATTATTAAATGCGCCATTCTACAAGTTTCCAACACCGCTATCAATTCCATTTGAAAAGATGGCCCATTTCACACCTAAATTCGATTGTAACGCAAGGATACCACTTATTTAATAACTAAGAAGGAGTTGTTAATAAACTATGTTTCAAAAAAATGAAGAGACGGATATAAATGTTCTTCATGACCAGGGACTTATTGACCATTTTACTAGAGGGATTGGAGAGCGTGTCTTTGTATTGACTCCATCCTTTCCGTTTATGTTTGTCGGTACCATTGTAGATGTTGTTACCGATATTGTAGTCATTGAAGTAGAAGTGACACAATTTCCACAACTAGAGGAACGAACTTGGTACATTCACATCCATAATATAGAAGTGTTTTATATTGAACGTGAAGGCGAACCGAAAATCCCAGAATTAAATGATTTAGGGTGATCGTTTTAAAGAAAGGGGGAATTTACACTCATGTTACGACAATTTCACGTTGTAGCAATCCCTATTAGGATTGTTGTTAATAATTTCGGTGATCACAATCCTAATGGACGTATTTATGTATTAAAAGAAGATGAAAAGGAAGTGAAAGAGCTTGTTCGTAAAAAGCCTTTTACACCGGTTGATCTTGTTCAACCTCTAACGATTCGTGCGAATCAAGGTGACGTGGTTGAAATCTTATTTGAAAATCAGTTGCCATTTAATGCCGGCATGCATTTTCAGGAAGCTGATTATAATGTGTTAACATCAGATGGTGCAAATGTCGGTTTTAATCCGGATACAACAGTACCTTGCGGGGAGCAAATATTATATCGCATAAATGCTACGAAAGAGGGGGTCCATTTTTTCACAGATCTCGGAAACCCTTCGAGCTCTGAACATGGTTCTAGTATTCAAGGACTCTTTGGAGCATTACTTGTAGAAAGAAGAGGCTCATGGTGGACAGATCCTGTTACAGGAGGACCACTTAAAAGTGGGGTGTTTGCGGATGTTCATAATCCATTTTTACCGTCTTTTAGAGAATATGCTTGGTATTTTAATGATGAAATGGAAATTAAAGATCTGACAGGGAATAGTCCAATAAGTCCTATGACAGGACAAGAAACAGAATCATTTCATGGGGTGAATTTAAGATATGAACCCTTAAGTAACCGATTGAGGTTGGTGGAGGAAGGTGTTGTTTCTCCTGATGTTGAGGGAGAAGAGGTGCATCATGATTCATGGGTATTTGGTGACCCAGCAACACCAATATTAAGGGGGTATCGTGATGATCCAGCGGTTATTAGGTTAATTCATGGAGGAGTGAAGGAGACACATGTTTTTCACTATCATGTACATCAATGGTTAAGAGATCCCGATAATAACCAATCTGAACTAATTGATTCACAGTCAATTAGTCCCCAAAGTTACTATACGATTGAAGCTCTATACGGTCTCGGAAGTCTTCATGGAGCAATTGGAGATGCAATCATCCACTGTCACCTTTACCCTCACTTTGAAGTGGGGATGTGGGGAATTAACAGAATTTTCGATACACTTCAAGATGGAAGTCAATGTTATCCTAATGGCGTTCCTATCAAACCACTTCAGCCACTACCGGACCGACCATGTCCTCCAAAACCAACGAAAGAGCGTCCAGGTTTTCCTAATTTCATCCCTGGAAAGGTTGGTTGTAAAGCCCCAAGACCGCCTTTAGGAATTGTTGGGGGCCGGGAAATGACAGAACTGGAAAAAAACGCAGCTGTTCCGAATGCGAGACCAGGTGCAGTGTTTGTAGATAGTTGTTTAGGTAATCCAGTCGTTGCCGAGTTTAACGTATCACTCATCGAGTTACCGATTATTTATAATCGACAGGGCTGGCATGATCCTAAGGGTAGATTATATGTGTTTGATGAGGATATTGATGATATTCTAGCAGGAAGAAAAGAACCTGAGCCATTGGTATTTCATGTACCAGCATCAACCTGTATAAGGATGAACTTCACCAATCGACTTCCCCATATTATAGACGGTGATGCCTTCCAGCTTGTAACTAGGGCATATGAAGTCGGATTTCATATCCATTATGTAAAGTTTGATGTATTAGTAACAGATGGGGCTAATGTTGGTTGGAACTATGATAGTTCAGTATTACCAGGTGAGACGATTCGATATGAATGGTACGCTGATTCAGAGTTAAAAGCCTTTTTCTACCATGACCATTTATTTTCAACTAGTCATGAACAGCATGGTATCTTTGGAGCCGGGGTAATACAACCTAGGTTCTCTAAATTTTTTGACTCTCAAACTGGGGAAGAAGTTGATCATGGAACTCAAGTAACTGTAAGTAATCCACTTATCCCAGATTATCGAGATTTATCGCTATTTGTACAAGATTTTGCTTATTTATTTGATAAAGATGGCTGTCCAATTCAACCTCCTCCCTATCCAGGTTCTTTGGAAGACCCCGGGGTTTTTGCAGTTAACTATAAGTGTGAACCATTACAGTTTAGACTTGGAGAGGATTGCGATCCAGCATACTCCTTTAGTTCTTATGTAAATGGGGACCCAGTCACTCCTATCTTAAGAGCATATGAAGGAGATTCAATCAGAATTCGTTTACAACAAGGCGCACATGAAGAATCTCACAGTTTTAATATCCATGGTCTTAAATGGCCACAGGATCGACCCGATGTGAATTCACAAATAAAAAGCCAAAGGCATATTGGTATTTCAGAATCGTTTACATTTGAAATGGAAATACCGCGTTCAGGGGATTATTTATGGGCATTTGAGACTGAAGAAGATGTTTGGCTTGGGACGTGGGGATTGATACGAGCTTATGATGAGTTAGTTGATGATCTAATTGTGTTAGAGGACAGACCTTGCCCACCTCCTCGAACTTGTCCATTGCCAGAAGTCACCGGCTGCCCACCACCACTTGCGAATCCATTAGCGTCATTACCACCTGAAGCTTCACTAGATTCACCAGTTCGGGAGTATAGTGTTGTGGCAATGCACACACCTATTATTTATAACGAGTATGGAGATCATGACCCGTATGGAATCATTTTTGCACTTGAAGAGGATGTGGAGGACATTCTTTGTGGCCGAAAAAATCCTGAACCTCTTGTTCTACGTGGGAATACAGGAGATTTAATTGAAGTGTCTTTAACTAGTATGCTTGATTTTGAAAAGTTCCCATTTCCTGATGGCATTCACCCGTATCCACCAGTAAAGGAACAAGCTTTTTATCCACCATCACTTCGTATCTCCTTACATCCTAGTCTATTAAACTATGATGTGAAAACATCTAGCGGAGATACGGTAGGTTTTAACCCTGATCAAACAGTTGGTCCAGGGGAGGTGATTACCTATCGCTGGTATGTAAATGCTGCTTTTGGCACAAGTGCTTTATGGGATGTGGCTGATTTGCGTAATCACAGGTCGTTTGGTACCTTTGGGGCATTTATATCAGAACCACGATTTACAACCTATCTTGATCCACACACATTGGAGCCAGTCGAAACGGGGGCAAATGTAATTTTAGTTAATCCGTTTTTACCTTCAACAAGAGAGTTTGTGTTAATCATGCATGATGGAGTCCGGCTTGAGGATAAAAATGGTCAAGTAATTATTGACCCGATTGAAGGTATTCTGTTAGAAGATAATCCAGAAGATATGGAAGTTGACACATATGATTATGGTTCTCGTGGCTTTAACTACCGAACAGAGCGGTTGATAAATCGTTTTAGGGAGCACCCTGAATTGAGCGATTTATTTAGTTCAAAGGTATTCGGGGATCCTGCTACACCTGTTTTTGAAGCATATCCTGGAGAACCTGTCACAGTAAGACTGACAAATCCAGCTGAGCGTCGAAGGGCACACACCTTCCATTTACACGGCCACTACTGGAAGTCAGATTCACGGAATATTGACTCGCGTGTCCAGTCTTTTGTAAGTCATATCGTTGCAGGGGATACGGATGATTTACCTTTAATTGGCGGAGCTGGAGGAGTGTTGAATTTACCAGGTGATTATATGTACCGATCAGGAAATATTCGTTGGGATATTGAACAAGGGATGTGGGGAATTCTTCGAGTTCATGAAGAATTGCAAAAGCATTTACCAAGGTTAACTAACTAATTAATTGGAAGGGTGTCTTTTAGGCACCCTTAAGTAGAAAGGAGATGAGGAAAAGTGGAAAGAATGAAAAGAGAGTTATGCTGTCCAGAATGTGTTCCTTCTGGAATGCCAGATGACTTTTGCATTCCAAAGGAGTACTGTCCTGAAATAATAGACACGCCTAAATACCCATCACCCACAACATGCTTACCAGAAGAACAACAGATAGAGCTTGAAGAGAGAATTGAAGAAGTCAATAATTTATTATTAGATTTAGCCTTGTCTAACAGACAAGAAGGACTAGAAGAACAGGATGTGCTTACAAGACAAAATATCCTTGATGGATTAATAGGTATAGAAGTTTCTGTGAAAATTAATGGATTACAAGATTTCAAAAAAAGAAGAAGGTCAACACGAAGAAAAAAGAAGAAAGGAAAAGGAAGCTGGGTAAAAGGGTGTATAGAGTTAGTTGGAAGGAATTTCCTTTTATTGCTGGTTAAAGATTCGAAACGAATGATTGTTCCACTTCACCGTATATGCTCAATTAAAAGTGTTGAGACTTCCATCCCTCCAATAACTGAACCGCGATTCTTAGAAACAGATCCATGTTTCAGACGATCACTAGCTTTTAACTTTGGAGAGACAGTCAGTTGTTCCCCGGAGTTAATTCATATCTTCTATCGAATAGATTTAAAAATCTATTTATTGCAGTTACTTGATAAGAAAATCACTGTAATAACACCTGCTAAAAAAATAACTGGAGTACTTGTTGGTAATAGTGAAGAATCGGTTTCATTGTGTATAAAGGAAGATGTTGTTAAAGAACTTTCTATGGATGAGATATTAATAATTAAATATGGTTGTTCCTAAGTAATCAAAGAGACGGCAGGTGTCGTCTCTTTTGTATTTTTAAGGAAAAATATAAAAATCTTTGAGTACTCTTTGAACGTGGAATATTGATAAATGTTAAAAGTGGACAATAAACTAGGTGAAGTGGTTGATAAAAACCCAAAAGTGGACAATAAATTTTTATAAGAGGCTAATATTTTTGATAGACACCTTGGAAAAGCTTACATTATAAGCGTTAAACACCAATTCTTATCAAACTCAAATGATAATTTATCAAAAAGCCGATCTAACATTTAAAAGTAACCGATTTACGAGTATTTAAACTACTTCTTCCAAAATTAGAATCTATAAATTAAACACCATCTATAAAAAAGGGATCAAAAAAGGAAACATGAATTGCCTCAATTTTCATGTTTCCTTATTATGTGGTTGCTTACCTATTCATCTAACACTTAAAATGGTAATTCCGTCTTTCTAGTTAGCAGCAAAAGTGTCTAAAATGATGGGATCTGTGACTTACGTGACTCCGACAACAACCATTGAAGTGAAATTGATGTGAGAAATGTGAATCGAAACGATTGCAGCAATGACTTCTAAAGTGAAAATTACAACACGAGTTGGAGTGATTATGTTGACACCCACATGATTTCATCTTACGGCAACAACACATAACATGCTCACCTCCTTTCATGCGGAAAAGAGAGATTAGCAACAGTCGCAGTCATCGTGTTCGCGATATTTAATAGATTTAATAGAATTAAAACGAATAATTCGGAATTCCTTTTTAGGACATTTCTTTTTTCTACGATTTTTTTTACCTTTTTGTTTTTTGTTTATTTGTAGTTCTAAAAAGTCTGAGCCAACAGAACATACAGTACCTCTTACTTCTTTGGTTGTTCCTTCACAGTCGGTCTCTACTTTTATCTCACACCCTTTAAATTGATGTAACCGGAAGCCAAACCCTCCATCTAGTCCTGCGAGACGAAATCGGAAGCGGTTATCACAAAGACAGCGGTGATCAAAATGATCATCACGTAGACAACCACAAGGGTGGAAAAAGTGCTCATCAACAACAAAGCGACGATCAAATATAATAGGATGCTCACATTTATTAACATGATGTTGTTTTCCACAATTAGCACAAAAGTGACCAAAATTGTTTTCATGGTGATGGTGATCATGATGTTTATGACAATCACAATCATAATGTTCTTGACTTAATTTCGTATGACCACTATGGAAATTGTTAAACATATTCATTTGTCCAAAATGATTCATGAAGACGTCCTCCTAACTTTTAGTTATTTAACACTTAAATTAGCAAACAGTGTTTGTACTATACTATGAGGATGTATAAAAATTGCTTGAACGAATGACTAAGAAAAGGTAAAATCCGCAAATCACGGATACCCAAAAAAGAGTCCACTTCATAAACTAGATAAAAAAGTGGAGGATTAGATAATGAAACAGATATTACTATCGTTGGGATTATGCCTTTTATTAATCGGCTGTTCCTCTCAGCCACATACCCCGAAAATGGAGGATCTACAAAAAGAACTTATTGATGTTACGCTTAAGATTAATCCTTCTGGAAGTACAGGTACTGTCCTAGAAGTTTATTTAAACCAAGAAGGTGACGAAGTAAACGATGCAGAGGTAATGGTTGATTTGTGGCAAACAGGAAAAAAGGCTGAAATGACGACTGTTAAAGCTTCGCATCTAGGTAAGGGTATTTATGAGGTCCTACTGCCAATTGGCGAAATACAGCCCTATGAAGGGGTATACCATGTCACCTCTCGAGGACAGCATGTGATGGATGGTTTTAGCATCACTTTCAAAGAAGGTGAGCCAGTTGTTAATGAACGGTAAGAAATTTTTATTCATGTTTGCCACTTTTGTGGTTTTCCTTGGTTTGGTCACCTCTTATTGGCTGTGGCCAAAGTCAGAACAACTTCCGGTATTAGAACGCTTATCACCCTTTGTGTTATTAGATCAAGATGGAAATGAATATCGCTCCAATAATGGCAAGATAAAATTAGTGACATTTTATTATATAAACTGTCCTGATGTATGTCCTTTAACAATGTATGATTTGAAAGTCATCCAGGATCAGTTAAAAAAAGAAGGTTTGAATGGGACGGAAGTTGAGTTAATAGCCATTACTTTAGATCCAGAAAATGATACATTAGATCGTATTCGTAAATATGCTGGTGCGTTCAATACGGATAATGAGGGGTGGAAATTCCTTAGAGGAAATAGTGAGGAAACAGAGGAAATTACGAATATGTACCATATGAAGTATCAAAAGCTTAGAGACGATTTTATCGCACATAACACCACCATGTATTTAGTAGATAGTAAGGAACAAATTAGAGCTTTGTATAATATGGCAAACCAATCCCAACCTGTTGACAGAGATAATATTTTAGGGGCAATAAGGCAACTATCTAAGGAAAAATAAAATAACAAGGAAAATCAGATAAAAGGATTATACAACACGGCAACTACAAAAAGTGCAGTGGACAGGGACCAATTTAATTGATATCAAAAGTTTAGTTTTGAAGAAAAAAATGATGTGCCCTTGTTAAGGGACATCATTTTTAATTTGATTTCTAATATTCCTCGTGATCTAAGTCTACAGGTCGATACAAATCCTCGTCATATTTGGTAGGATCTTTCTCGAAGAAGGTCTTTTCTTTGACTTCAATCCACTTTATAGAATGGAACGGAATAAATCTTGTTATCGTTTTTTTCATGAATTGCTTTTCTTCACATTTAGGATTCTTTGGCGCCTTCTTAAATAATTTTATTATCTCAACTTCCACAAAATCTTTACCAACGTCAACAATGGTAGCTAGGAATTTTTCTTCAATGTGCCCACAACATACTTCAAAAATTGCTCGTTCACCAATTAATTCTCTTAGGCTTATGCCAAGGCTTCCAAGTACTGGGGTTAATGGACGAAATTGCTCGAAACAGGTTTCGTGATCATTTACTGGTTGATGGGACTGACAATGACAATTATTAAAGGAATGCTTACGACGAACTTGATGATTATGACAGCCGCAGAAATGATGATTGTTCATGATTAAACTCCTCCTTATTTTTTTCATGCTAATAGCCTCTTGAATGGGGATTTTGCATGTTTGTACTTATAGTGTATTCTTGGTTACTATTTTTGGTTGAACACTTGTCCTGTATATATGAAAATGTGTTTATTTACTAGATAGAAAGAAGGTGGCAAATGGGAGGAGGAACCTAGTGAACTGGAAATAGATTGGTGCCCTAGTGCAAGTTATACTAAGGCACATTCGTCTTTAGAGATACTAGAATAAAGGTTAACTAATCTACTTCATTTGTTGCTTCTCCCCATTTTAAACCATCTATTTTATCGCAATCGAATGTGGTAACCGTATTATTATCATAAAAATTAGCAACATTCTTGTGAGAATTTAAGTTTAAAAAACGCACAACATCAATCATTTGCCCGTTTACAAAGAGCTGTTGCACTGGTGAGTTTTCAGGGACTGATTGAAGAAATTTATTAATTGTACCGTAATTGCTACTTAAACATTCATTAAGTTCACCTTTAAGAAGGCTTTCAAGGAGAAGATTCAACTGTTCAGATAATAGCTGTTGTTCTTTTTGTAGGTTATTTATTAACTCTGACAGATCCTCGGTCTTTTCTTTCTGTGAGGATTGCTGATTATAAAGTCTTTTTATATGGCTGGAAAGTTTTTCGTTGATTTCGATTTGTTCATTTAGTATCGGTAGAAGGAATGATGGAGCTTGATTGCTTCCTAGTTTGAAGAGGTGGTCAGCAACCTCATGGCTTTCGGTAAAGTCTTCTTGAGTGAACTTTTGCCCTTTTATTCTAATAGCAACTAAGGATGAAAACGGAATAAATCTAATCGTTTTATTCTGTCTAAAACCCTGTTCCTTTTTTTTGAATTCTTCGTTTTTTACATTCATTTGTACTGCTATATAGTTACTTCCAACACCAGCAATAGTTCCCAAAAACTTTTCATTCTGATGATGCCTTGAACAAACCTCAAAAACCGCTTGATGGTATATGAACTTGCTTAAGTTTACTGAGAGGTTTCTTTGAGATAAGGATTGGTGCATCATCTCTGCTTTTAATCGTCTACAACAGTGATTTTTCATCTTTCCACACATACAAAAGTGGAGATTATTCAAATGAGTTCCTCCTTTTTTCCATTGATAATTTTAGTGTTTCATAAGAATACTTACAATCTATTCTATAGTTGTCTTTTTGGTTGAACGTTTGTCCGTACAATGGAAAATGTGTTCTTTCTAAAAATAGGGCTTGGCTAAGTCCATGTAACTGGTTAACTGTCCATACGGCTTTTGACATATGATAATAAACTATATATTACATCGGACACCTATAGCATCGTATAGAAGGGAGAGGAAATTAAATGACTCTTGGTAATACAGGAAAATCAGCTATATTGCAAATGTTAATAAAGTTACCACCAAATTATCCTGTTGGGATGGTATTTTTAAACGGTGAGGAAGTGCCTGTTTTTCTATTCTCAAATGTAAATCCAGAAACCGGAATCGCCTATTTTATTGACGAGGAAGGACAGACATTGATGATGGATGTATCATCTATAGATGGAATAGCCTTTGGCGACACCGAAGATGAAGAGTGTTAATTGAAAGTGATAATCTAATTATTTTCTTATAGTAACAGAGTTTACGGGGAGAGTAAGGAAACAAAAACCATCTGATCATACTAATATATTTGTCTAGGGACCAATAAACCCTAGCAAAAGCCTTTTTTAAAATTAATAGATAGAAGTCCATGCTTTTAATCGTAAGCAACATATATTGTATTATCTCTGAAAAAGACAGAGAAAATTTTACGAAAGAAGGAATTAGTATGTCAGACTATTGTGAAAGAGACGATCGTGATCGTAAACGTGGAAGAGGAGTCGACGATTTATTAGCTAGAATGGCTCCAACTCAAATGGGAACTGTATTCTTAAATGGGTTAGCAGTACCCGTATTTAGCTTCTCAAACTCAAACCCAGGAACGGGTCTTGCCTATTTTACTGACGACGCAGGAAATGTTATTGTAATTGACCCAGAGCGAATTGATGGAATCTCATTCGCGCCTGCAGAAGCAGAAGAAGAAGAAGAAGAAGAGTAATAAGGAAATGGAGGGAATACGCATAAAACGTATTCCCTCCATTTTAGTTTACCGGCGGAACGTCTAGAGAAAGGACGTGGTCCTACGAATTAGTCTAGTAGTTGTTAATAAGTTAAGTACATACTTCTTAAAATCTAGTAATTAGCCCCTTTATAAAAAAATAGATTATAGTCCAAGCCATTTATTAAAATTAACATAAGTTATATTATCTCTGAAAAACAGAGAAATATTAAAAAGAAAGAGGTAATTTGATGTCAAACTATTATGACAGAGATCGTTGTCCACAGGATCATGACAAAGATCGAGGCAAAGGTAGAGGAAGAGGTGTTGATGCTTTACTAGGTAGAATGGCTCCGACTCAAATGGGAACTGTGTTTTTAAATGGGGTAGCGGTGCCAGTATTCAGCTTCTCTAACACAAACCCAGCTGCAGGTCTTGCATACTTCACAGATGATGCAGGAAATGTCATTGTATTAGAACCTGAAAAAATCGATGGTATTTCATTCGCACCAGCAGACGTGGAAGAAGCAGAAGAAGCAGAAGAAGCAGACGAAGAATAATCTAAAAAGGAGGAATGCCCTACATTGTAGGGCATTCCCTTCCCTTAATGTGACTTTTTAAGATTATTATCCTGCTTTATACCTTCTCCCCATTTCACCCCCTCAATCTTTTGACAGTCGAAGGTCGACACATGAAGATCATCCGTAAAATGGGCAAGGTTATCCTCAAGATTCATATTTAAAAATCTAGTAACATCCACAACAACTCCATTTACTAGAATACTGTGTAATGGATAATTTTCAGGAAGATCTTTAAAAATATGGCTGAATGCCCCGTTGGAATTAATTGTTCCTTTTATTCTTTGTTTTAGCTCATTGTTTCTTAAAGCTAATTCATTTACTTCCTTTGAAAGATGCGAATAATGTTCTTCATCTTCGGTTCTTTTCTGCTTAAATTCCTGTAGTAGTTTGTTCTGATTAGCTACTTCTTGAGTTAATTGATCTTGGATATGTTTAACTTGTTTTATATGATGGGTGAGCTTTTCATTAATCTTATTTTGCTCATCAAATATTTGAGAATTCTTTGTAAAAACCTCTCCATGGTCTTTTAGATTGTTTAATATATCCTCAACCTTGGATCTTATATCTTCCATCTCTTTTGAGAGTTGGCTATGGGTAGATTTATAGTGATTTATATGATGAGCTAGTTTGCTGTTTATTTCCATTTGCTGATCTAGAATGTTAGTATGTTGCAATGCGACTCTTTCATAGTTTAAAAGTTGTTCAATTAATTGTTTTGCTTTAGCATGTTGATCGTCAAGCTCTTTCCTGAAGATGTTAAAGCACTCTTCCAACTGTTTTTCAACTATGTTTGGTATACGGTCTTGAATCTCTTGAATTTTTTGCTTTTGTGACGAGATCCTATTTGATTGCTGTGATAACCGGTCTGTATGTGTTAAGGCGAGATTATTTAACCTCTGATAGAAGTTCCTGAGTTCGCTAAGTTGATCCATTTGGTTAACATATACTTCTTCATGACGTCTTAAAGTCTCTTGAACACTTAGATTAATGGAGTCCTGCTTACAAAAGTCATCTTTAACTCTTTGACTAAAAGCTAAGTACTCTTTTTTCATGCTGTCTAATAACATCGTTAGTTGTTGGTTGAAAAATGCTTGCTCAAGATTTATTTTTTTTTGTTTTTTTATAAATTCTGAAGTACGGTTATAGTAGAACAAACGTTGATTTCCAGCTTCATCTGTATGTTTAGTATCGGTAAAGAGTCTAGGGCTTACAAATTGTTCATCGCGATTCACTGACAAGGTCCTTTTCTCCCCTTTATTTAAATTATGCTTATTATATGGATGGGGAGATAAAAAGGTGTCTGATCATGAAGCAGCAGGGATTCCTGAAATATGACAATTTTCACAAAATGGTTCAAATAAATAAACTATTTGTGATATAATAATAATCTCGTGTGAAACTAAGTTCATCAAACTTAGTGAGCTGAGTTTACTAGTTTTGAATAATGTTTGAAAAATAGATTGATTTTATCTAATGAAATATATTTGTAATATAATTATAATCTATTTGTCTTTTTATGATGATATACTTCTAATTGTGGCAAATAAAGAAAAAAATTAGATTATTTCATACATATTGGTAATATTCGTGTTTAATTCAATAAAATAGAATAGAATTTTCATAGATTAACTGAAATTGGGGAAAGAGGGAAGAGTGTGTTAAAGAAAAGGCTCTTAGTAATTAATACAGTACTTGCACTAGGATTGACAACGTTTTCAATACCAGCAGTAAACGCAGAAGAATTAACAAGCGATAGTCAGCAGAAATACACTCTCATCCAAGAAGAACGAACTGAAATCCAGGCAGAGCTATTAGCAGTTGTAGAAGAATTAACAAAAATACAACAAGAGATTAATGGATTAAATGAACAAATCGAAAAAGTAGATCAAGCAATTGCTGATAATAATAAAATGATTGAAAAAACTGAAAAAGAGATAGAAGTAGCAGAAAGTGTAATTGAAGAGCTAGAAAAGGAAATGAGCGTACTTCAAGAAGGAATTGATCGCCGTTTTGGTATTTTAAAAGAGCGTGCAATTACACTACAGCAAAGTGGCGGTAGTGTAATTTATCTTGAGGTGTTAGCAGGTTCTTCAAGCTTTAGTGATTTTATCGATCGTGTCTTCGCTGTAATGACGATTGCACAATCAGATGCCGATTTGCTAGCACAGCAAGAAGCCGATCAGCAGGAATTGAAGGACAAGCAGGCTATCGCGTTGAAAAAAATAGAAGATTTAACTGCGATGAAAACGGAATTTGAAGGAATGCAAGCGCAGATAAAGGAACAAAAGAAAGAAAATGATGCGCTTAAAGAAGAACTAAAAGAGATGGAAAATGAAAGTCTAGCTTTTTTAGAAGAGCTACAGAATAAAGATAATGAGTTAGCTCAAAAAGCTATCGCTATTCAACAAAGTATAAGTCCTAAAAAAGAAGCAACATCTTCAGGTGGAACTTCTTCTATAAAACCAAACACCCAGATAGGTAGTGTTGTGGTACAAGCACCATCAGCCAAAGTGTCATCTAGTTTAAGAGAAGCGATTGAGGATTCATATAAATATATTGGCAATTCCGTTTATGTTTTTGGTGGTGGACGAACTGCCTATGATATTGCAAACGGTCGATTTGATTGCTCTGGATATGTATCATATGTTTTCCGCCAGGCAGGAAAAAGCATCGGTGGTAGCACTGATTCTATTAAATATGCAGGACGCCAAATTTCAACTAAAGATATGCAATATGGTGATCTAGTATTCTTTGATACGTATAAAAAAGATGGACATGTTGGAATTTATATCGGTGGAGGAAAGTTTATTGGCTCACAAAGCTCAACTGGAGTAGCCATCGCTGATATGACAACAGGTTATTGGAAGCAAAAATTTAACGGACGAGTTGTACGCGTGAATTAATACTAAAAAAAGCTGCTTGATGAGGTTTCAATTACTTCATTAAGCAGCTTTTTTACTTTTTGAAATTAAATCAGGCTAGCTTAACAGTGTCCGATTTGGAATCTTGTAATTTGATTTTAGGCAGACTTCCAAGTTAATTAATATTGTATCAAGGAGAATGAAAATGTTTTGCTTACCTTGTGTGGAATGAGCGGAGAGCCACTTGACTCCTGTGGGATATGCGGTTGACGTGAGACCCCGCAGGAGCGAAAACGACGAGGAGGCTCACGCACCGCCCCACGGAAAGCTAGTGGCTCGCAGCGATTGGAACTCGCTAGCCTAAGTATTTTCAGATAATCACTTGGTATATAATCAGGTCTCTTAGTGACGGAAAGTCATCCCTATTATCTTCAGGGTTACCTAGCTCTGAATCACTTTAACTGCAAATCTGCGGTTCCTTGGTCCATCAAACTCACAAAAATAAACCCCTTGCCATGTCCCTAACAATAATTTCCCACCTGAAATGATCAGTGTTTGAGAATGACCAACCGTACTGGTTTTTAAATGCGCTGCCGTATTTCCTTCCATATGCCGATCCTTTTGGTGATGCCAAGGATAGACTTCATCAAACCTTCTTAACATATCAATCTTTACATCTGGATCAGCGTTCTCATTTACTGTAATACCAGCAGTTGTATGTAAGGATGACACAACGATAATTCCTTCAGAGACCCCTTGTTTTTTTAACCATCCATTAATAGTAGCCGTAATTTCAATCATTTGGTCACGTGAATGTGTTTTTAATTCGAAAAGATGTTCCATATAACATACCTCCATGTTGATTCGTATTCATAACTAATAACAAAAGATGGAGCGTAAAACAAGTTCCATTTTTATTTTTCCCTTGAAATCAATCCTTATATTTGACATTTCAGGCAATCCAACTAAAAATAGGTAAATAGGTGAATAATTTAGTTAGTTAACTATTTTTTGAGGAAGTGAACTGATGTTAGCCATGTTTAAATATTTGAAGGGCTATACCTTGCAAATAATAGGTATAGTAGTTTTTACATTAGCGGGAAGTGTGTTGGAGTTATATCTACCAACATTGATGGCTGATGTCGTCGATATTGGAATTGTGAATAATGATATGCCATTTATATTGCAAACTGGAGGATGGATGATTGTTTGCGCACTTGCAGCTATACTTTTCACAATCGCCGTATCTTACTTTTCTTCAAAGGTTGCCTTAGGCTTTGGGAGAGATGTAAGAAGGAGTTTGTTTATACATGTTGAAAACTTCTCACTTCAATCATTTGATAAAATCGGACCAGCTTCGCTGATTACAAGAACAACAAATGATGTGAAGCAAATCCAAGATGTATTAAATATGATGCTGAGAATGATGACTAGAGCACCATTAATGCTAGTTGGTGGAATTATCCTTGCAGTATCAAGGGATCCAGTGTTATCACTTGTGTTTTTAGGAGCATTACCTCTTTTAGCACTTTCTATATTTCTCATTTCTAGAAAGGCAATCCCATATTTTACGTCACTTCAAAAGAAAACTGATCGTTTGAACTTAATTTTAAGAGAAGGACTTATAGGCATAAGGGTTGTTCGAGCCTTTAATCGTGTTAGTTTTGAAAAACAACGATTTAATGAAGCCAATGAAGACTTTCGTGATACGGGTATTAAGGTTAATAAGCTAATGGCCTTGTTATTTCCAATGATGATGATCATGATGAACTTTACAAATATTGCAATTGTTTGGTTTGGGGCAATTAGAATAGATGCAGGATTAATGCAAGTAGGGAATCTAATGGCTTTTCTACAATACGCGATGATGATTTTAATGTCACTAATCATGTTATCATTGGCGTTTATCATGATTCCTAGGGCACAAGCATCAGCAAAAAGAATTAACGAAATTCTGACGTTAGAAGCGGAGATTAAGGATCCGGAGAATCCTGAAAAAGATTTGAATGTTAAAGGACAAGTTGAATTTAAGAATGTTACATTTCGTTATCAAGGAGCAGAAAAACCGGCGATCGAAAATATATCCTTTCATGCAAAAGCGGGGGAGACTACTGCAATTATAGGAAGTACTGGTGCGGGAAAATCAACATTGGTAAAGCTCATCCCACGCTTTTATGATATTGAGGAAGGCTCTATCCTAGTAGATGGAGTAGATGTAAGAAATATGACACAACAAAGCCTTCGAAATAAGCTAGGTTATGTTCCCCAAAAAGCAGCGTTATTTAAAGGAACTATAGCTGAAAACATTAAATTTGGTAAAACGGATGCAAATGAGAGCGAGA
The DNA here is from genome assembly GCF_002019645.1 of Litchfieldia alkalitelluris. Classification (GTDB taxonomy): domain Bacteria; phylum Bacillota; class Bacilli; order Bacillales; family Bacillaceae_L; genus Litchfieldia; species Litchfieldia alkalitelluris. The sequence continues at coordinate 1,190,495 of NZ_KV917374.1, forward strand.
TCATCCAAGCACTCACAACCGCTCAAGCTCTTCAATTTGTGAATGAGTATGATGAGGGCGTAGAGACCATTGTTGAACAAGGCGGAGCGAATTTATCAGGTGGACAGAAACAGCGACTTTCAATTGCACGAGCGTTAATTCGCAAACCTGAAATTTATTTATTTGATGATAGCTTCTCTGCACTGGATTATAAAACAGATGCGAAGTTACGTGAGGCATTAAAGCAGGAAACAAAGGAAGCAACGATTATTTTAGTTGCTCAAAGAGTAAACACAGTAATCGTTGCTGATAAAATAATTGTGTTAAATCAAGGCAAGATTTCTGGAATGGGAACTCATGAAGAGCTTTTAAAAGAAAATGAGGTTTACCAAGAGATTGTTGCATCTCAACATGTCGAGGAGGTGGGCGCATGAAAAACAAGGTAGGAAAAGGCTCTTCAACCTCAAAAATGAAAGGGATGGGTCCTGGGCCTGGTCCGATGGGATCAGGAGAAAAACCGAAAGAATTTAAGAGAACACTATTCTGCTTGTTAGCTTATTTAAAACCTAGAAAAGGTCGGCTTGTTCTTGTAGCGATTGCTGCGATATTTTCTACTGTTTTTAATGTGATCAGTCCAAAGCTTCTCGGTGATGTAACTACGTCATTATTTTCTAGCTATACGAATGATGTACGGGTTGATTTTGAGTTTATTGGAAGAATTGTCTTCATGTTAATTGGATTATATATTTTTTCAGCCCTATTTTCGTACATTCAACAATATATCATGGCAGGTGTTTCACAAAAAACGAGTGCTGAAATTCGAGAGGCTGTAAATGAAAAGTTATCAAGATTGCCGTTGAAATACTTTGATCAACATTCACATGGAGATGTCCTTAGTAGAGCAGTAAATGATATTGATAATATTAATAACTCCTTACAGCAAGCTCTTTCTCAACTAATCACATCAATCATTTCAATCCTTGGTATTTTAATTATGATGCTTATCATTAGCCCATGGCTAACTCTTGTTACATTAATTTCATTTCCATTAAGCATGCTTGCAATTCGATTTGTTGCCTCTTTTTCTCAAAAGCATTTTATTGGTCAGCAACATGAATTAGGAACAATTAATGGTCATATTGAAGAAATGTTTTCCAATCATCAAATTGTTAAGTCATTTGGACATGAAAAATCTGCAATCGAACAATTTGATAAAATCAATGACCGACTTTATAAATCAGGATGGCAAGCTCAATTTTACTCAGGCTTGATGATGCCACTTATGATTTTTGTGGGGAACTTAAGTTATGTGTTTGTTAGTATTGCGGGTGGTTTTCTTGTATTAAATGGAAGTATTCGACTTGGTGATGTTCAAGCCTTTATTCAATATTCACAGCAACTATCACAACCGATGGCGCAGGCAGCAGGTATTGCAAATATGATTCAAGCAGCGATTGCTTCTGCTGAACGGGTATTTTCTCTTTTAGATGAAAATGAAGAAGAAAAAGAGGAGCCGCTTCAAACAGATATGAACAGAATTGAAGGGCATATTACCTTCAATCATGTTCGATTTGGTTATGAAAAGAATAAACCAATTATTAAGGATCTAACTCTTGATGTCAAAGCAGGACAAACGGTGGCAATTGTTGGACCTACTGGGGCGGGTAAAACAACAATCATTAACTTACTCATGAGATTTTATCAGATTGACGCTGGAAGAATCCTTGTAGATGGAATCGATATGAACGATATGTCTCGAGAGCAGGTACGGTCACTTTTTGCAATGGTTCTTCAGGACACATGGCTATTCAATGGGACCATTAAAGAAAATATATTGTATGGCCGTGAGAATGCATCAGAAAATGAAATCATTAGTGCAGCAAAAAGTGCATATGCAGATGAATTTATTCGGACATTGCCAGATGGGTATGAAACTATGTTAGGTGAAGATGCAACAAATATTTCGCAAGGCCAACGCCAGCTTTTAACAATAGCAAGAGCGATCTTGGCTGATCCTAAAATCCTCATTTTAGATGAGGCAACAAGTAATGTTGATACCCGAACAGAGATGAATATTCAAAAAGCGATGAATAAATTAATGAAGGGAAGAACAAGCTTTGTGATTGCCCATCGACTATCAACAATTAGAGGAGCTGACATGATCCTAGTTATGAACAACGGCGAGGTTATTGAAAAAGGCTCACATAATGAGTTGCTAAGTCAAAATGGGTTTTATGCCGAATTATATCACTCTCAATTATCAAGAAGTATCGCGAACTAAAGTGACACTCAATCTGTCTAATAATACATAGGCAGATTTCTTTCCTGTTTAAGAATTGTTGTGATAAAGTGCATTGTTGATTGAATCAGTATTGTATAATTTTATGTGTTTCTTAGACTTGGATCGCAGCTCATGGAACTCCACAACCAAAGTTATTTTCAGGGTAGACCTAATATACATGATTACTATATATCCAGGAGAAAATGTAATTGTTCGACTAAAGGAGGAGTTGGCTTGGATACATCAGGCTTAACAGCAAATGAAGGTAAAGATATAAAAGAAATTAAACGAAAGCCTATTATGATTTCGTTAATCATAGGAGCATTTTTCGCAATATTAAATGAAACATTATTAAACGTTGCTTTTACTGATTTAATTCATGAATTTCAAGTTGATGCTCCAACGATACAGTGGTTAGCGACAGGATTTATGTTAGTTGTAGGAGTACTCGTACCAATAACAGCATTATTAACTAGCTGGTTTACAACAAGACAAATGTTTATTGGGGCTATGATAGTGTTTACAATTGGAACAATAATCTGTGGCATTGCGCCTAATTTTTCCACTTTACTAATTGGACGCCTTATTCAAGCGTGTGGAACAGGATTGTTAATGCCAGTAATGATGAATACGATTCTTTTAATTTATCCACCACACCAAAGAGGAGGAGCCATGGGGACAGTTGGATTGGTTATCATGTTTGCTCCAGCAATTGGACCGACAATCTCAGGGATTATTCTTGAAGCGTTAAATTGGCGTTGGCTATTTTATATTGTCATTCCATTTGCTATTTTCTCTATTGCGTTTGCAAGTGTATATCTTAAAAACGTATCAGAGGTAACAAAGCCAAAAGTTGATTTTGTCTCTGTAATATTATCTACACTAGGTTTTGGTGGAATTGTTTTCGGATTTAGTAGTGCGGGAGAAGGAAGTGCTGGATGGACACACCCTGAGGTTTACTTAGCAATTATTATTGGTTTTATCTCACTCATTCTGTTTGTTTGGAGACAATTACGTCTAGAGGAACCAATGTTAGATGTAAGAGTATTTAAATATCCAATGTTTGCATTGACTACTATTTTATTAATTATTTCAATGATGACCTTATTTTCAACCATTATTCTCTTACCAATGCTATTACGAGGGGGCCTTGCATTCTCAGCATTTATGACAGGAATTGCACTCCTACCAGGTGGACTTATCAATGGGTTAATTTCACCAGTAACAGGCCGTCTATTTGATAAATATGGGCCCAGAAAGCTAGTTATTCCTGGTACACTCATTTTAGTTATAACGATGTGGTTTTTCTCGAATATATCAATGGAAACTTCATTGTTCACATTCATTATTCTTCATACGTTTTTATCGATCGGAATTGCTATGATTATGATGCCAACACAAACAAATGGGTTGAATCAACTGAACAGAAAGCATTATCCACATGGAACTGCCATATTAAACACATTACAACAGGTAGCGGCCGCAATTGGTGTAGCATTTTTTGTAAGCATCATGTCTACGGGACAAGACATCTACCTGAATCAATCTAATGACCCAACATCAACCAACGAACTAGCTCAATCGTTGATTTCTGGTGTGAAATTGGCGTTTACTGTTGGTCTAGGGTTCGCAATCATTGGATTGATATTAGCCTTTTTTATAAAAAGAACAATCTCACCAGAATCTGCAGACGAAGTGAAAGTTCATCAACATTAATCTTAAATCCTCTATAAGTAGAAATACTTGTAGGGATTTTCTAAAAGTAAATCGCATGCAAAATAGATTACACTTTAAATATGAAAATAGTGTACTCACCTAGTGTTGAATCCAATGGATTTGATACAATTGCTGAAGTAAAAGCAAGACGGAAGTGATCGTTTCACCTAGTGTGGAATGAGCGAAGAGCCACTCGACTCCTGCGGGATATGCGGTCAGCGTGAGACCCCGCAGGAGCAGCAAGCGACGAGGAGGCTCACGAACCGCCCCGCGGAAAGCGAGTGGATCACATAGCGAATGGAACTCATAAACCTAGGTGTTTTTAGGATAGACTTTAAGATAATTTTGGACCATTATAAGATATAATAAGAACATATACATAGATAGATAACATTACAATCTTAATAAAACTTAGAATGGGAGAGGTACCTTAATATGCATGTGATTGATTTACATTGTGATGCTTTATTAAAGCTCTGGGAACATAAAGGGGAATTACGATTTAGTGACTCAGAAGAACTTGAAACTAACAAGCAACGTCTGAAAACAGGGAAAGTTAAGGTTCAAAGCTTTGCTATTTTTATAGAACCAGAAATGAAGTCAGATCAAAAATTTCAAGCTGCATTAGACCAAATCGAGTATTTCTATACAGAGGTACTGGGTAAAAACCCTGAGATGAAACAGATAAAAAACTGGGAGGACTTTGATACACTTGAGGATAATGAAATTGGAGCGATGCTTACTCTTGAGGGTGTTGATGCAATCGGGAATGATTTGCAGAAATTAAGCATTCTGTTTCAATTAGGTGTCCGCTCTGTGGGCTTAACTTGGAATAATGCAAATTTAGCGGCAGATGGAGCGGGTGAGCCGAGGGGAGCAGGCCTCACCACTTTAGGCATTGAAATTGTCCAAATGAACAATAAGCATCAAGTACTTACTGATGTCTCCCATCTTAGTGAGAGAGCATTTTGGGATGTAATGGAAATTGCAGACTATCCAATCGCAAGTCATTCGAATTCAAAAGCCCTATGTGACCACCCACGTAATCTTACAGATGCGCAGGCAAACGAAATGTTTGTGAAAAACGGTCTGATTCATGTGGTCTATAACCCTCCATTCATAAATGAAAAAGGCCCTGCGACGATTGGAGATTTAATTAAACATATTGATCACTTCTGTAGCCTTGGAGGAGTGAACCAAATTGGCTTAGGCTCAGACTTTGATGGAATAAGTAAGTTCATTATTGATTTAGAAGATGCTTCAAAAACGCAAAATCTAATCAATGAGCTCTTAAAATATTTCACTGAGGACCAAGTAAAAGGATTTGCCTACCTAAACTTTCTAAACCATCGACCAAATATGAAATAAGTAAAGAAAATGTGAGTTTGAAAAAATCAGGACTCACATTTTTTATTTTTATTGGCTAACAAATCTAAATAAATGTCGCATCATGTAGTATGAACAGTGTATTTCCTTCGTGTGTAAAATCAATGAAACATACTGAAATAATCAAGGTTTATTTATCCAACAGTTGAAAAATGTAGTAAATTATTTCATCTGGATAATTTTTCAAATTGATAAATTAATAGTTTAATACCTAAGGTTCGGTTGCGTTTTCCATTTTTTAGATGGTGTTTTAAAATATTGCAGCTGTTACCTTCTAGTAGAGAAAAAGAATACTAGGAGGCCAACATGAAACTATTTAAAAAACTAGTGATTACTTCGACTCTTGCATTATCATTATTCGCTTTCAATAATGCAACTACTGAAGCATCATCAACAACTTATACAGTTAAAGCAGGAGATACACTATGGAAAATTGCTACTGCAAACAGTGTATCAGTTAATACCCTGAAACAGGAAAACAAGCAAACTACTAACACAATATATCCAGGGCAAAAGTTAGCGATACCACAAGCTATTAGTGCTGCAGACAAGGACTTAATGGCACGAATTGTTCATGCAGAAGCTAAGGGTGAGTCATATGCTGGTAAAGTTGCAGTTGCGACAGTGGTTCTTAACCGTGTGGACAGCTCTTTATTCCCAAATACGATTAAAGGTGTTATCTATGAACGCACATCAAATGGTGGCTATGCGTTCTCACCGGTAGGGAACGGCGCAATCAACCAAGCAGCAGATGCTAGTGCTAAACAAGCAGTAGAAGAAGCAATCGCTTTTAGAGGTCAAGGTAAAGGATCATTATTCTTCTACAATCCAGCTAAAATCACTAACAAATGGATTTTATCTAGAGAAGTTACTGTAGTAATCGGAAATCATACTTTTGCAAAATAAAGATAACGATACTATTTTCAACTGTATAATAATGACTGGAGAAAACAGGGAGAATTTATACAAAAAAATGGTTCCGTTTTAGGTTGCTTTAATATAAATAGACTCAAAATTGGCGTATGAATTAGCATACGCTTTTTCTTTATTTATCAAGGTTTCTACAATATTCCATTAACTTTGAAGTAGCAATTGACATTATTATTATGATGGGCAATAACTATTGGTACGATTAAAAAGAGGGTCAACCTTCTGTCATTTGCAGTTCCGTTTTGAGTATTGATTTTTATAAGCTGGTTGATAAAAAGCGTCTGATTCCCAAGAGGGTCCGCACTTTTTGGCTGTGGGCTCAGATTAAGAAGTCATCTGATAAATAGACGGAAACATTCCCCTTAATTGCTGATTATTATAAAAAAAGGCTTAAATAGACGGAGAGATTCCGCCTATTACCTTAAAAAATGCAAAATAGCCGATTTCTGCTTTACATAATCGGAAAAACTCCGCTTATTTATCCCAAAACGAGCTCCATCTGGCATCTAACCGGAAAAATTCCGCTTATTTCTCAAGACAATTTCATCTGAAGCATTACATGAACCGTATCACAAGTAAATGTGGTCTTATATAAATATGGTTCTTTTATACCTAATTAAGAGACAAGCCCTATTACTAAATTTAGTTTTACGACTTCCATATTAATGAATATTCGCACCATGGAGGATGAAAATGTTGTTCACTTAGTATGGAATGAGCGGAGAGCCACTTGACTCCTACGGGATCCAGTGGTCTTGCGAGACCCCGCAGGAGCTGAGCACCTGGCGACGAGGAGGCTCACGGACCACGCCGCGGAAAGCAAGTGGATCGCAGCTCATGGAACTCCGCTAACTAAATTATTTTCATGGTAGACTTCTATGCTAATTAAAATTAGCACCATGTAGGTGAAAAATTATACTTAGCTTAGTGTCTAGCTCCAGGCGCTATCGGCTCTCAGGTCTAAGACAAGCCACCCTAGAAGGTTAAAGAGCAACCTTCTAGCCGTCATGTCTTATGCCTGTCGCCGATGAACGAGCGCCTTCCGCATTTCTTTTTTTTCAGGGTAGACATCCATGCTAAATATGTATTTCGCACCATGGAGAATGAAAATAGGTACTTACTAAGTGTGGAATGAGCGGAGAGCCACTTGACTCCTGCGGGATCCAGTGGTCTCGTGAGACCCCGCAGGAGCCCCGAGGAGGCTCACGGACCACCCCGCGGAAAGCAAGTGGATCGCAGCTCATGGAACTCTACATCATTATGTATTTTCAGGGTAGACTTTTAGTAACTAATTACCAATTTCTAGTTTAATATCTTTTTCCGACTTTGTTAATAATTTGTTCATATTTTAAAGGTAACATAAACCTATCAAATAAAAGACAAGTTATAAATAGAAGGGAAGACTAATATGTTAACCGATTTAAAAAATAGAAAGAAATTTATAAGTATTGTAGTCGTAATTATTATAGCCATTATTATATCCACCTTTTTGTTGAAGAAAGAAGTAGTTGCAAGTGTCTCTGGTGTATCAATTACAAAAGCAGAATTATCGGACGAACTTTTCGAGCAATATGGAACTACTGTTTTAGATACGCTAATCACCAATAAATTAATTCAGCTTGAGTCTGAAAGTCAAAAGCTTACCGTTACTGACGAAGAAATACAAACAGAAGTAGATACATTAATTAGCTCATATGGTGGAGAAGAAACGTTCGCTTCTGTCCTAGAGTCAAACGGGACATCCATGAATACGGTTAAAAAGGATATTAAATTATATCTGTTGACTGAAAAACTTTTACAAGAAAGAATTACTATTACCGATGAAGAAATGGCAGCCTATTTTGAAGAGAATAAAGCCACCTTTGCCATCAGTGAACAGGTTGAGGCAAGTCATATTTTAGTTAAAGACGAAGAGACAGCAAATGAGGTCCTTTCCAAGTTAAATGATGGTGAAGACTTTGCCACACTTGCGAACGAATATTCAACTGATACAGCCAATGCAAGTAATGGTGGAAAATTGGGATTTTTTGGTAAGGGTGAGATGGTTGAGGACTTTGAAAAAGTCGCTTTTGATTTAGACATTGACGAGATTAGTGAGCCTGTAAAAACAGAACATGGCTACCACATCATCAAGGTTACAAATAAACAAGAGGCCACAGAAGCTAATTTTGAAGACAGTAAGGAAAGTATTAAACAAACTTTATTAGACGAAAAAATGAGTACTGAATACTCGACATTAGTTACAGAGTTAAAAGAGAAGTATGAGATTGAAACCTTTAATAATTAAATGGGACTTTAATTGGTTCATAAAGACCATAAGCATATTTACTAAAATAGCCTGTAAGTAAAAAACAAAAAGGCTCTTCCACTAATGATCATTGGAGAGCCTAATGTTTTTTACTATTTGAGCATTTACACCTTGTTCTTTTAGCTTTTTTACAATTTCTGTTAAAGATAAGACTGGCTTTTTCTTATTGGTTATCTCATTACTATGACTCATTCAATCCCTCATTTCACTATCTTTTGACTAACTGGTCATATTAATTATAATATTATGTGACTAACTGGTCAATTAAGTTTTTAGAAAAATTAAAAAAACGTTCTAAATTTGAACGTTTTGTGACATTAAATTTTTAAGTGATAGAAGGAAGCGATATCTTTACGATATCTGTCAAGTGTAGGGAAGTCTTTGAAGTTCGAAAGCATTCCTTGAATAACTGGTATTCTAGGTGAGTCTTTACTAATTTCAGTTTCTAAAACATCAAGTGAAATTAAAAGATCTTCATGTTCATCGAGTGCTTCGATTTGCTGACGTAATTGTTTTAAAACAGTTTCGATTTTTTGATCGTCATTTATAAAAAAAGTTTTAGTCTTTAACATTAAATTCGTTAATTTTGATTCGTTAAAAAGTGGTTCGTCGTCGGTAATTCCAGCCACAATATTATCCAATCTATTCATAATAAATTTAACGACCTTTTCAGTATTAAATTCAGTTGGATCAAGAAGTATTAAACGAATATAGGCTTGCATTAGCCCGTCAAGGAGAATTGATAAATCCCAAAGATAATCCTTTATTTTATCCCCGTATATAGCTTTAATAGCATTTTGATAAAATTCATGAGACTCTTTGTGCATCCTTAATAAAAAGAATTTAACGGACTCATTCAATGGAATAGCTTGTTCTCTTGTTTGCATGATAATAAATTCTTTTTCTTGAATGAGTATATCTAATAAAGATTCTAACTGACGTGTAAAGGTCTCTCTAGGTGGAAGTGTCAGGTTGTCAAACTTGTGTAAGTTATGTTGTATTTTATCATAATAGTACTCAAGAACAGACAATAGGAGCGAATCCTTTGACTTAAAGTGAAGATAAAATGCTCCTTTAGATATTCCACTTTCTACCGCTATTTCTTGAATTGATGTATTTGTAAACCCTTTTTGAGCAAATAATTTGATTGCTGTTTCAATAATGACTTTTTCCTTATCTTTCATTCCTAACACCTCCTAAGCTCTTGATATAAGGTGACCATAGGGTCATACAAAGTATAAAATGTTATGACTAATTAGTCAAATTTATAATGGGTTTACATTTAAGTTCAGCTAATTAAGAAGCCTCTTATGCAGGAAACGAAGTGCATAAGAGGCTTTTCATTTGGTTGTATTCGTAAACTTTGTTGCTTTTGAAATGTCTTTACTTTCTTTTAAACGATTAATTCGTCTCTATACTTTCTTCTTAAGCGAACAAGTCGAACTACATGTAAGACTACTGCTTTAATGACTGCATATGTAGGAACTGCAAGAATCATTCCGATAATTCCCCCAAAGCTCCCAGCACCAATTAATAATAAAATGATTGTTAATGGGTGGGTATTTAATCTTTTACCAATAATTAGAGGAGAAAGAACATTCCCATCAAGCTGTTGAACAATTAACACAACGATTGCTGCCAAAAGAGCTTTTGTTGGCGAATCAAGTAAACCAATTACGACGGCAGGTGCTGCTCCAATAAAGGGTCCTACATAAGGAATAATGTTTGTAATAGCGATAATCATTCCTAAAAGAAGAGCATATTTTAGGTCGATGATTAAGAAGCCAATAAAACATCCTGTACCGATCACTAGCGAAACAATCACTTGGCCCTGGATGTAGGTAGATAGTGTTACATAAAGATCTTTTAAAATAACGAGCACTTCGCTGCGATAAGAATTCGGGAAAAATTTAACGACTGTTTCAGAAAATCTATGTCCGTCCTTCAACATATAAAACAATATAAACGGAACAGTAATGATAATTAATGTAATGTTGGTGACAACACCTAAAACTTGACCAATACTTGCTGCAATATTATCAGGAATGGTTGCAACAAAGTTTAGGAATCCGGCTTCAATTTCATTAATAGATACATACTCTTGGGTCATAATCCACGTAAACCAAGGTTCCTCAGATAGTTGAATAACATAACCTTGGATGGCTGCAGCATACCTCGGTGAATTTCGGATGAAGTCAGTTATTTGTTCCGAAACCACTGGACCAATAAGTGAACCTAGTACAATGATTAGACTAATAAACAATAAGTATAATACAAGGATGGCAATCGCCCGAGGTGCTTTCCCTTTCTCTAAAAGTTTAACAATCGGGTTAAAGATAAAAAACAAAATTCCTGCAATTAATATGGGCAAAAAGAGAGTAGAACTAAAAACAATGATTGGCTGAAATAAAAATGAAACCCTTGATCCTACATATACAATCAATAAAACTAGTAGGATTTGAAGGGTCCAAAAGTGGACCTTCGACTTTAACACTAATGTTACCTCCTAAATCTAGAAATATCCTTATCTCATTAATTCCCATTATAACGTGAAATAATCGACAATCATCAATTAATTTTACGAAATCTGTTAATATATGAAATTTTTAATTTTTATGTATAAAGGTGAATCTATTTGTCCACTCTTATAGTGAGGTGAGGGGAAATGAAATTAAGTTTATCAATACTACTATTAATAACGATAGTATTTAACTTTTATAATCAGGTTATGGGAAATGAACATAAAGAGATGATAGATGAACTAATTGAAATAGCAGCGGAAAGTGGAGTAGAGTACTCTTCTTGGACAGTCTATAGTCGAGGTCTTATAGAGTATGTTGCTAATGAAACGGAACTGAATGAGAGATTTGAGAGTTTTATAGATGAACATCCTGAATTCGTGTGGAAAATAGAAAATGAAAAGGTTGATCATCATTTTTTGATGAAGGGTGTTAAAGAAAATAGCTCACAACAACTGTATGAAACGATTATAGTTACAGGTTATCTTTATAATGGTGAATACGAGATTAATGTAGCTTATGAAATCACCGGAGAAAGTTGGACAAAAGAAGTAAAGCAATATGTCTATTCAACCTATCAAACTAAATTTAATGATAGTGAAATGTTTTATACGATAAGAGGAACTCTAAATAGTGAATCCGAGAACTTGAAGAAAAAAGCAGAGCAACTCTTAAAGGGGTTTAATGGAGAATTAACAGAAGGACTTTTTGAACAAGATTTTATTAGTATGTCAGCTCTAGCAGATGAGATTGATGCTCCGGTTATGAAGAATGCAGGGCATGAAATGAATTTGCAAATTGGATTAAGAGCTAATGAGGCTTCAAATCTTGTAGATGTGACTATTGGGACGCCTATTATTACGACAGAATATTAATAATTGACACTAGGGCACGAGAAAATAATCTCGTGCCCTAGTGTTTTAGCTTCAAATTAATAAATAGCCTTAACCACAGCAAATTATGGTTTTGAAGTAGATTTCGCCACGGTCAATGAAGACTGATCTTCAGTTTCCTGTTCAGGATCTTCATTTGACTGACGTAAAGGAATTTCTTGTAGAAATAGTGTCAGTAAAATCGCAGAACCTACAATAATTCCACCAATTAGGAATACACCAGTTAATGAATAACTTAACGCTTCCCTTAACATCGATACCAACTGATCAAATACTCCGTTCATTTGATCTGGAAGACTCGCCTTAATCTCTGCTAGCTGATTAGGATCCATTAAAACCTGAGGGTTCTGCATTTTTTCTATGCTTGCTGCTACAGAAGGATCAAGATCTGATACGCTTTCCAAGTTCAAACCAGACTCTGCTGAAAGGTCTTCCATTTTTGTTTGCATTCGGGTAGCCATAATAGTACCCATGATTGCTACCCCGACCGTTCCTCCAATCTGCCGGAAAAGCTGAGAAGAAGCAGTTGCAACCCCTAAAAGTTTTTGTTCAACCGCATTTTGAATCGTTAATGTGAAGACTGGAAAGCTGATGCCTAGGCCGATTCCAACAATGATCATATGAATGACCGCAATGAAGTTTGTTGAATGTGTGCCCATAAAAGTCATTGACGTCATCCCGGCAGCCATAATTGTAAGCCCTAGTAAAGCCATTTTTTTATATTTACCTGTTTTTGTAATTAAAGAACCTCCAATAGTACTTGCAATAACCATACTTAATGTCATAGGCATCATCACAAGCCCTGAAGCAGTTGCAGATGTTCCAATTACTCCTTGAACGAAAAACGGCATATACATGATTGCACCAAACATACCTGCACCCTGTAAGAAACCGACCATATTAGATATAGTGAATATACTATTTTTAAAGAGAGGAAGAGGAAGAACTGGACTTTTCACTCTTTTTTCAATCATGATAAAAATAGTGAGTGCAATCACTGTAGCAATTAATAAGCTAATAATTTGGAATGATGCCCAAGGATATTGTGTACCGCCCCAAGAAAACGCAAGAAGCATGGGTATAATCGTTAATGTTAAGAAAAGCGACCCGAAATAATCAACTGGTTCTGTTTCCTTTCGCACGGTTGCAGGAAACATAAACATAATCATTAAGAAAGCAATAACACCGACAGGAAGAAACACCCAGAAAATCCAGTGCCAGTCTGTATTATCGACAATCCAACCACCTAAAGTCGGACCGAATACACTTGCTAAGCCAAATACCCCACTCATTATTCCTTGCCAACGTCCACGTTCACGAGGAGCAAATAAATCTCCCACCGCAGTAAATGCAGTAGACATAATCATCCCACCGCCAAGACCTTGAATTGCTCTGAATGCTATTAATTGACCAATTGATTCAGCTAAACCGGCCAAAAAGGAACCAACAATAAAAATACCTATCCCAATTAATATAAATGGTTTACGTCCGTATATATCAGAAAGCTTACCTACTAAGATGGCAGTAATACTTGATGCGAGCATGTATATAGTAAAAACCCAGCTGAAATATTCCATTCCACCCAATTCAGCGATAATTCTAGGTAACGCTGTACCGACTATGGTTTGATTTAAGGCTGCAAAAAGCATTGCAGCCATAATGGCAATCATGATAACTACTTTCTTTTTCTGTTCTAAATGCTCCATACATTCCTCCTAAACATACGCTAAAATTAGATAGTTAAGTATTAGCCAAAGATATCCTTATGATTTAAGATCATTTTAAAATTTTCTTGTATATCTTAATCATTGTTTGTATTTCTTCATCAGAGAGAGAATCAAACTTTGAATAGAGGAAGTTATGCTTAAGAGCTTCTAATCGTTTGACTAGGTCTTTTCCTTCATCAGTAATAATAATGTGAACAATACGGCGGTCAGTTTCCGAACGCTCGCGCTTAATTAAATTTTGCTTATAGAGGCTATCTGTTACAGCTGTAATATGACTTGCTGAAACGTTAAATTCTTTAGATATTGCGGATGCCATTTGTGGACCGAAATGAGAAAGGAACCTTAAAATGGCATACTCATTGCTTGTTATTTCGTTTTTAAACAAATCATTAATTTCTGATTTCAGTTGTCTAAACGCGATACGAAATTGCTTTTCTAGTTCATGTACTAAATCATCTCTAGACTGCATAGGAAATTCTCCTTTGAATTTAAAATAAATGTTGAGTTGTAAGACAAACTGTATACGTTGAATATGTAACCTTTTTTCAGCGCCTTTCTTATACTTGTCGACAATAAGCGGGTGCCTTCCGTTTTTTTTATGGTAGACAATCATGCTAAATAAGTATTTCGCACCATGGTGTATGAAAATGTTTACTCCTCAGTGTGGAATGAGCGGAGAGCCACCTGAATCCTGCGGGATCTAGCGGTCTCATGAGACCCCGCAGGAGCTTAGGGAGCGACGAGGAGGCTCACGGACACGGACCTCCCCGAGGAAAGTAGGTGGATTACAGCTCATGGAACTCCGCTAACTAAGTATTTTCACGGTATATTGCTAAACAAAACTCTATTTCGAAAATTAAAAAATTAACAAGGTGAACTATTAGATATAATAATACCCCTCTAAAGAAGGGCAATCAATTATAATGATATTAAATCTATGAAATCTGATAATATCTAGCACTTTCAATTTTATCATTATTATTATAATGAAAACAGAGTAGATTAAATTATTCTATAGGTATCATCCAATGATGAACTAATAAGTGCAAGAAATAAACTTTAACAGATCTCTCAATCAAGATTACTTAAAAACCATTAACTTAAGGTTAGTGAATTCTCAACATGGGGGTAGAAATGCAAGACTATGTAGTAGATTTATTTCATTCATATGAAGAGGTAGCCGTTTTAATAAGTATTCTACTTAATATTATCATTAGTATTTTTGGGGTTATTCCTAGCTTTTTTTTAACTGCTGCTAATATTATTGTGTTTGGTTTTTGGGAAGGCATGTTTTTAGCTTTCATCGGAGAAACATTAGGGGCTATTATTGCTTTTTGGGTTTACAGAAAGGGATTTAAAAATATTGTTCAACAGAAGAACTCAAACAAGTTGCTAACAAAGTTGTTGTTAGTAAAAGGAAGAGACGCCTTTTTCCTGGTGATTTTCCTTCGTTTTCTCCCTTTTGTCCCATCAGGTTTGGTTACATTTACGGCGGCGGTAGGAGCGGTAAGCGGATGGATATTTGTTATAGCAAGTTCCATAGGTAAAATGCCAGCACTCTTTATTGAAGGTTATTCTGTCTATCATGTGACAAATTGGACAACTGAAGGAAAATGGATATTGTCAATCATTGCTGTTGTCGGACTTGTTTTATTAGTTGTAAAATATCGAAGAAGATAATTATCTTAATGTAAGGGGTAGAACATATGGAGAAAACGGTTAAATTAGCAGTGAACGCTGGCATTGGGTTTGGAGCGAAGATTACTGCTCCACAATTAATTTCATTAGCAAAATATATAAAAGAAGATAGTGAAGTGGAATTAACAACTTTTCAACAGTTATATATAGATGTACTTGAAAGCCAAATTGATGTTGTCAGGGAAGAATTCGAAAAAGTAGGCTTGAAGATTTATCCTGTTGGTGCATATGTAAAAAGTTTACGTACTTGCGGATTCTGCAAAGGAGCAGAAGAAGAGGGAATGCCGGTTGCAATCGAGTTAAATAATCGAATTGCTGGAAGAGAGGTACCATGGCCATTACGCCCAGCTTATACAGGTTGCCAAAATGCTTGTGGCGAACCGCTTGTTAATGATATTGGAGTAATTAAGGTGAAAGATCATTTTGATTTATATATTGGTGGAAAGGCAACTGGTGAAAATGCTAGAACTGCTCTGAAGTTAAGAGAAGGTCTAAGTGAACAAGAATTATATCAAACTATCGAATTGCTTCTTGATGTGTATAAAGAAAACGGTAAGAGGCGAGAAGCGTTTTGGAAGTTTATTAGCCGCTTTGGATTTGATCAGTTACAAGAGGCAGTTTCTATATAAAACAGAAAGGCTCAGTTCATTCTAAGCCTTTCTTGCTCTTTTTTTATAAAAAGCTATAAATGACAAGAAAAATAAGCAGATTCCGACCACTCCTGAAAAAAGAGGGTAGATTAACGGAAACAAAAGACTTGGATAACCTTGAGTAATATCAGAATAGTATCCCATCGACACCATTGAAGTGCCAGAAAAATTAATGAGCTTCACACCTAGGTTATTCTCGTCTCTCTCAGAAAAGAGAAACTGCTCTTCCTCAAATGTCCCATCTTCAGCAATCGATATGATTTTCCACTTTCTTTCGTCCATTGGTTGGGCATCATCTGAAAGTCTCTGGATAATTTTGATTTGGTGTTTTCCTGTGGACCGGTCCTCAACAATCACTACATCGAGCCCAGAAAAATACCTATTGCCTCTATTTCGGTTAGATAATCAGATTTCGTCAGGTGTTGAGATTTCTTCATCGTTTAAAAGTAAATGGATTTTTACGATATCCCCCGGGGGAACAACTTCATCATCATCCCAACTAGTCAGTGGAGCCTTCTTTCCAGTTTGTTCTTCAACAATTTCAAAGGTTAAACCGTTCATAGTCAGTTTGTGAGTATCTAAAGTAGTTTCAAAGCCATGTTCATCTCGAAACGCATGATGGAATTCATAACGATCAGAAATTCGAGATTCCGTCCAATACTCTCGTGTCATCATAAATAATGGACTAATTGATACACCTAATAAAAAAAAGGAAAGAGTAAATAAGATAATTGTTTTTTTCACGGTAGCCCCAAATGTTTCGTATTATATCAATTTACCTCTTATTAAATTTTAACATAACAATTAATAAGGTTTTAATTTAATAGATTCGTGCAAACATAAAGTTAATTACCATAAAGAGTGACAGATGATATATATTTGGGAGATAATTTTATGACTGCTTTTTTAATTTGAAATGTCACTTGTTTTAAGGTAAAATAATATTAATCAAAAAAAATAGATGTAAAGAAACGTGGTGAAAGAGATGAATAACAATGTAACAATTTCATTAACAGACGTTTCACTTGAATCAACATTTGAAAAATACGAAGCAAAATTTAAAGCGTTGGCAGATAAAAAAAGATTAAGAATTATGAATGAGATTGTTCAGCGTGGTAATGTGTGTGTATGTGATTTATGCGAAATTATGGATTTGCCACAATCAAAGCTTTCATATCATTTGAAAATATTATTAGATGCGAACTTAATTTCAAAGGTAACCAAGGGAACTTGGAGTTATTATGAATTAAATCCAAAGGAAGTTAACAACCTTTTGTCAGAAGAATTATGTTGTTTGTTTAGAGCGGATGATACTACACCAAAAGATGGGTGTTGCTAAAGATAGAAAAGTCATTAAGATTTTTCTATCTTTTTTTATTTGTTTTATCTTATAACTGCACAAATTAAACCAAAATAAGTAGGCGCCTCATAGGAGAGAAATTTGATTTGTCTTTCATCCTTCGGAATAGCTCCAGCTAAAAAATTAATGATTGCCAGATTCCGTCAGGCTTTGCTTGATCGATAAAAATAGGATCAAAGTTTGCTAAAGTCTCTAAGTTATTTTTTTTGATGAGGTCAACTACTTGTTCATCTAACTTTTTAGCTGATTCATGAAAGCCATAGGGGCCAGTTTCATCATGTGTATGTGACCAGTCACAGCTCGCAATCAAACCTATTCTTTTGTTAGAAACCCGAACGGCTTGTTTAATCGCTTGGCCAAAAGACAGATGTTGCTCAAAGCTCAAATTTCTAGAAGGAGTGATAACGACAATTGGAACGTTAGGCATAAAGCTTAATGGGACAATAGCTCCCCAATCCAAAGGAAGGCAAGAATACGGACCAGCTGCTGTTCCAAAGTTAATTGTCCCTACAGGCAGATCATTCTCCAACGCTTGATCAGCAATAAGTCCTGCAAGCTCTCGATCAACCGCTCGTTCCATGGAATATGCTTGATCATTCTCACATACTTCTCCTACCATCGCTCGGAGTCAACGACACAGAATTGTCCGTTTATTTTTGTCCCATGAGGGGTAAGTAAGATGATAGAATCAACACCTGAATCACTCATACTTTTACCAAGCTGTCCCATACTTTTTCTCGTTGTCTCCATACGAGAAGGAATCCCACCAGCCAGCTCTGGAATAATTTCACCACCATGCGGGACAATACAAGCAAAATCAAATGAATTCATTTAATTCACTCCTTTTATTCGGGTTAAGATGAATTCGATATATAACAAATAGATACCTGCAAGCAGGAGGATTTTTATATCAGGATAGACATCCAAGCGAATGAGTATTAGCCCATGGAAGACGAAAATGTTTATCACTATGTGTGGAATGAGCGGAGAGCCACCTGACTCCTGCGGGATATAGCGGTCCTCGTGGAGCTCAGGAAGCGATGAGGAGGCTCACGGGCCGCCCCGCGGAAAGCAAGTGGATTGCAGCGAATGGAGCTCCCAATCTAAGTTATTTTCAATGTAAAATATAAGAATGACAAACAATATTCACATTTGTAAAAAATAAAAATTAAATAAAAGATTAACTCTTTACATACAGTAGGGGGGTATGGTAAATTTTATGTAGGAGGGGATGGGAATGAGTGAAAACCCTACTTTAAATGAAGAGCTTACAGAAGATTGTTGCTCTCCCCAAGGTGAAAGAAAAAGTCATCATTCAGATAATACCAAAAAGAACCTGGTGAGTCGTTTAAACCGAATTGAGGGTCAAATTCGCGGTGTCAAAGGTCTTATTGAAAAGGACACTTACTGTGATGATGTAATCACCCAAATATCGGCAATTCAATCAGCATTGAACAGTGTGAGTAAAATATTACTCGAAGGACACTTGAAAAGCTGTGTCTTAGAACGTATTCAAGAGGGCGATTTAGAAGTATTAGATGAAGTATTAACTACAGTTCATAAATTAATGAAAAAATAGAAAAGGAAGTGTTTTTTAAATGGAACAAATCACGCTAAATGTTAAAGGAATGTCTTGCGGACATTGTGTGAAGGCAGTAGAAGGTAGTGTTGGTGAATTAGCAGGAGTTAGCACGGTTAGTGTTAATCTGAACGAAGGGAAAGTAGATGTATCATTTGATCCAGCTGCAGTATCTGTTGAAAAAATTAAAGAAACAATCGATGATCAAGGTTACGACGTAGAATAATTTTTAAGTAATAACAACGTGCTACTTGCTAGCACGCTTTATTTTAGAAATAAATATACCCCTATACAGTATGTTTGGAGGGATTCGTAATGGGTAATCTTAGTAAAGAAACGACTTTACAGATATCAGGAATGACATGTGCTGCATGCGCAAACCGGATTGAGAAAGGCTTAAAGAAAATACAAGGTGTTGAAGAGGCATCGGTTAATCTTGCTCTTGAAAAAGGCACGATTAAATTTAACCCTGAAGCGACGAATGTAAAAGCTTTTGAAGATAAAATTGAAGCATTAGGCTTTGTGGTCATACATGAGAAACAAGAATTTTCAATTACCGGTATGACTTGTGCTGCATGTTCTACTAGAATCGAAAAAGGTTTAAATAAATTAGATGGAGTCGCAGAAGCTACTGTAAATTTAGCATTAGAAACAGCCTCTGTTGAATATAATCCAGCGATCGTTTCAGTATCCGATATTATAACTAAAGTAGATAAGCTAGGATATGGTGCAAAGATAAAAAGCGAAAATATTGAAGAACAAATCGATCATAAAGCAAAGGAAGTTGAGACTCAAACAGGTAAATTCTTATTTTCAGCGATTTTATCATTGCCACTTTTATGGGCAATGGTAGGGCACTTTGAGTTTACACGCTTCCTATATGTACCTGATATGTTCATGAATCCATGGGTACAGCTTGCCTTAGCAACACCTGTTCAATTTATCATTGGAAAACAATTTTATGTAGGAGCTTATAAGGCACTACGAAATGGCAGTGCCAATATGGATGTCCTAGTTGCGTTAGGTACATCAGCTGCCTATTTTTATAGTCTGTTTTTATCATTCGCTTCAATTGGATCCAATGCCCATATGGTTGAATTATATTATGAGACAAGTGCGATTTTAATCACATTAATCATTCTTGGAAAGCTATTTGAAGCTCGCGCGAAGGGTAGATCTTCAGAAGCGATTAAGAAGCTAATGAATCTTCAAGCAAAAACAGCTACCGTTGTGAGGGATGGAGTTGAACAAAATATCCCTCTTGAAGAGGTGCAAGTAGCAGATATCGTTTATGTAAAGCCTGGTGAAAAAGTACCCGTTGATGGAGAGATTGTTGAAGGGAAATCTGCTCTAGATGAATCTATGTTAACAGGTGAAAGTGTTCCTGTAGATAAGGAAATTGGAGATACAGTTATTGGTGCAACAATTAATAAAAATGGCTTCTTGAAAATTAAAGCGACAAAAGTTGGTCGCGATACAGCTTTGGCTCAAATCATTAAGGTGGTAGAGGAAGCACAAGGTTCCAAAGCACCAATTCAGCGCTTAGCGGATCAAATTTCAGGGGTTTTTGTACCAATCGTTGTTGGTATTGCGATTGTCACATTTTTAGTTTGGTTTTTAATGGTTGATCAAGGAAATTTTGCAGGTGCACTTGAAAAAATGATTGCTGTGTTAGTTATTGCTTGTCCCTGTGCATTAGGATTAGCTACACCAACATCAATCATGGCAGGATCAGGGCGGGCAGCTGAGTTTGGTGTATTATTTAAAGGTGGAGAACATCTTGAAATGACCCACCGTATAACAACAGTTATTCTTGATAAAACTGGTACTGTTACAAATGGAAAACCGGTTTTAACCGATATTCTTTTACAAGATTCAGCACGTGAAGAAGAATTATTAGGATTGATTGGGGCTGCAGAAAAACAATCAGAGCATCCTCTCGCACAATCAATTGTTCAAGGCTTAAAGGAGAAGGGAATTACGTTTCCGGAAGTATCTGCATTTGAAGCGATACCTGGATTTGGTGTAAAAGCAACAGTTGCGGAGCAAGAGTTGTTAATTGGCACAAGAAAACTAATGTTTAAAAATGATATCGATTTTACTGATAGTCTTGCAACAATGGAAGAGTTAGAGAATGAAGGAAAAACAGCGATGCTCGTTGCTCTTAATGGAAAATATGCAGGTATAGTTGCCGTAGCTGATACCATTAAGGAAACATCAAAAGAAGCTGTTAAACGATTAAAAGGGCTAGGACTAGAGGTTGTTATGATTACTGGTGACAACCAACGTACAGCAAATGCGATTGGAAAGCAAGCAGGAATTGAACATGTCGTAGCGGAAGTACTACCTGAGGGAAAAGCTGAGGCCGTAAAAGAATTCCAAAAGAATGGAAAGAAAGTAGCAATGGTTGGCGATGGTATTAATGATGCACCTGCTCTCGCGACAGCTGACATTGGTATGGCAATTGGAACAGGAACAGATGTTGCGATGGAAGCGGCTGATATTACACTTATACGAGGAGATTTAAATAGTATTGCTGATGCCATTTTTATGAGTAAAAGAACCATCCGTAACATTAAACAAAATCTATTCTGGGCGTTTGCTTATAACACATTAGGCATACCTGTAGCAGCCCTTGGGTTCTTAGCACCATGGCTTGCAGGAGCAGCAATGGCATTTAGTTCAGTGTCAGTAGTGCTAAATGCATTACGATTGCAACGAGTAAAATTATAATATTTAAACCATTCGCCCATTACCCTGGGACGGGAATAGATACGGAAGGGAGAATTGCTCATGAAAAAATGGATTAGCTGGGCGGTTGTTTACCTAGTTATAGTAATTGCTGGATATAATATTTACGATTTAGTTACACGTGGTAATGATAATAGTGCTGAAATGGTAGAAACCGATACTGAGCATGGACATAGTGATCAAAAAGATGCACATGGTGAACATGATGATCATGGTGAACATGATGATCATGGTGAACATGGTGAACATGGTACAACAACCGAAGGTGAAAGTGAAGTTGACGTACAGCTAAGGGTGACTGGAAAAGGGTTAAATATATATTTAACTGATTTGAGTGGAAACCCGATTGAAGACTTAGAGGTCAATCATGAAAAGCTATTACACTTAATTGTCGTTGATGAGCATCTAGACAACTATTATCACTTACATCCATCTCAAATCGATGTTGGTGTTTTTCAAACAGATATTGATTTGCCAGATGGAGCTTATAAAGCGTTTATTGATATTCTTCCGGTAGATCATCAATATCAGGTCACACCAATTAGCTTTGAGATAGGTGAAGTTGAAGATGCACATGAACATGGGCATTTAACAGTTGATACTGAATTAACAAAGGTGATAGACGGTAAAACTGCCACCCTTGAATTGAGTTCAATGAACGCTGGGGAACCAATAACGCTTACTTTCACACTACCAGATGTCACAATTGAACCATATCTTGGTGCAATGGGGCATGTTGTCATACTAGATGAAGAAGCAGAAAATTACCTTCATGTTCATCCTCTAAATGATGAAGAACCTATTTTTGAAACCAGCTTTGATAAACCTGGCATTTATAAAATATGGGCTGAATTCCAAATAGAAGGGGAAGTTTATGTATTCCCATACACAATAGAAATAGAATAAAATATACGCTAGCTCTCTTGGTTTCCAGCTTATATATGGGGAATACCAGAGAGCTTTCTATTTGTTTGGATTACCAATAACTCTCAAAATTCTACTAGTGTATTCTTACTAGCTAATGTAATCTGAATATAGGGTATTTTTCATCATGTTAGAAAAGAGGAGATTTATGAACATTAGTCTTACAAAAGCGACAATTAAAGAAAAACTAATTTTTGAACGGCTATTTGAACTTTATGTGTACGAGTTTAGTAAGTACATTGAATCCATTCAAATACGAGAAGATGGCACATACGGTTTTGATAAATTGAATAATTATTTTACCGACTCAAAGTATCATTGTTATCTAGTGAAAGTAGATAACCTCCTTGCAGGTTTTGCGATAGTAAAAGAGAATAATCAAAACCAACAGAGTTTCTTTTCAATAGATGAATTTTTTATTGTGAAAAAAGGAAAAGGTATTGGAACATTTGTTGCACATCAGTTGTTTAACCAATTTAAAGGAACTTGGATCATTACACAATCTAAAAATAACTATCCAGCACAGGCTTTTTGGAGAAAAACCATTACAGAATATACTAATAATAGTCATAGTGAACACTATGATCAAGCAAGAAGGTCCGTTCAGGAATTTGTTAGTTGAATAATATAGATAGGGCAGCTTCCGATTAGTTTTGGGGCTGTCTTTTTTGTGTAAGAAAACTTAATTGTAATTATTTTCAAATTATCTATTGTAAAACGACACAATTGTCGTTTATAATAACGACAAAGGTGTCGGTAAAACACTTGAACTATATTTGGGGGAATGCAAAGTGGAAACGATTCAGACTGAAAAGAGTTTGTTGAAAAATAAACCATACCTATATTTAATTAGTTCTCAAGTTGTTTCGAGTCTTGGTGATTGGCTTGATATGATTGCTTTAATGGCATTGGTCGCATTAAAATGGGAGGCATCACCAATTGAGATGGCTGGAATAGGCTTATGTCTATTAGGCCCCATGGCTGTAGCAAGTCCGATTGCTGGCATATTTGCTGATAAATATGACCGCAAGAAGCTCATGATCTTAGCCGATATTATTAGATGTATAGTTGTAGTCGGGTTTGTATTTGCGACAGCATTGTGGCAGGTTTATATGTTATTAATCATCAAAAGTTTGTTTGCTGCGTTATTTCTTCCAGCGAAAAATGGAAAGCTTAAGGAAATTGTTCCAGAATCTCAAATGCAGGCTGCAATGGCTATAAGTGGAGTTGTTGATAATGGGAGTAAAATTGTCGGGCCCTTAATTAGTGGTTTGGTGGTTTCCTTAGTCGGGATCCATTGGTCGTTTTATATTGATGCCTTTACATTTATTCTTTCTGGAATATTATTAATTGGTGTACCCAAAACGACTCATCAGTTAACTAACATAGTTAAAGAGAATGAAGAGAAACAATCTATCTTACAAGAATTAAAAGAAGGGTTACGTGTAGTGAGGAACATCCCTTTTCTATTTGCTGGATTACTCGTTTTTAGCTTGGCCTTACTGGTGATTCAAATTGCTGATACACAAATTATGGTTTTGTTACGTCAAATAGATGCTGATCCTACAAGTATAGTAGGCTATGCAGTTGCTGCAAACGGAATTGGAATGCTATTAATGTCAATCATCTTAAGTAAGAAAAAGATACATTCAATGGCTATATATATAGGGACGGGGACGGTAATCGTCGGAGTCTGCTTTGCTTCTATAGTATGGTTTTTAACCCTTTCAACTAGCCTGATGATGATTCTAATCCCAACCGTCTTTTTTTTAGCAGGACTTGGGGCAGCGGCAATCTTTATCCCATTTCAAATTAGTGCTCAACTAGGAACTCCTGTTCAATATACAGGACGGGTATTTGGTACAATAAGTAGTATAACAACAATTGCAGCACTAATTGGGATGGTGAGTGGTGGGGTGTTGGCTGAAATATTCGGAGTAAATATGGCATTTATTCTTTCAGGTAGTTTATTAGTTATAGTTGGAATAGGTGTACTGCTCAAAAGAACAAGACTGGAAAGTAGGGGGAAAATTGCCGAAAGTAAGCGAGGAATACAAGGAGAAACGTCGGCTTGAAATACTTGAAATAGCCGAAAAGACTTTTATTGATAAGGGTTTTTCTGAGACAACAATGACAGATATTGTCAATGCTACTGGTTTAAGTAGGGGTGGATTATATCACTATTTTTCTAATACAGATGAACTATATCAAGCCATTATTCATGAAAAGGATAAAACAGCAGGTGCATTTTTTCACCAATTAGTGAATGACTTTGATACAGCTTGGGAAGGAATTGAACATTACTTAATCCAAGCAGAGCGAGCATTACTAAATAATCAATCCAGCTTTGCTTCAGTGAATCTTGAATACTTTATCGTAGGAAGAAGTGAACTAGGAAGAAAAGAGTTTATTAGCAAGAGATATGCAAAAGGAATCCAGTGGCTAGTGGAACTCCTATCAAAAGGTGTTAGGAGAGGAGAATTTACGCCAATCCAGCCTCTAGAAGCAATTGCCATTTACTTACTTAATATCATTGACTCTATTCATATCCAATTACTTGTTATCAATGTTGAAGATTCAAAAGTTCCTGAACAATTTGAAGGTGTGAGAATCTATCTGAAACATGCACTAGGTTACAAGGAACTGGGGAATTAATATACATGTAGCTAAAAGGAAATGTGGAATGAGAAAGGGAATCGGACATCGGCTTTGATTCCTTTGCTTGGGCATTTGGTATGAAAAGGGAATGGAGCACCGCCGAAGGAGCCAAAAGCGATGACGAGGCTCCCGGACGTCCGCGGTATTCCACGACTGAAATGCAGCGATTGCAACTCCATTACCTAGGTTATTTTCAGGGTAACAAAATACACATCTCTTAATATCAAAATGATTTTCCGCGTTTCTCATAAAAAACTAATTGTCATTCGATAACAGAAATTTTCTATAGGTGCTATTTCATTTTTCTGCTAAAATACGGTTAGACATATCTTATTTTATTCGTATAGTTTAAAAAAGGGATGTCTACAATTAACAACATAAGAAAAATCGGTTGGAGAATGAAAATGAAATTACTTTTAATAATACTTCAAGTAATCCTAATAGTAATTATATTACCTGTTCACTCTTTTGCAGAGAGTACCGCACCTAAACACCCCGCTATTCAGAGCGAAACAGCTGTATTAATTGATGCTGTAAGCGGAGCTATTTTGTATGAGCAAGATAGCGAAAAAGTGATGTATCCTGCTAGTTTAACAAAGATTGTAACAGCAATTATGGCTATCGAATCTGGTCGTTTAGATGAAACTGTTACAGTAAGTAAAAGAGCACGAGAAGTTGACGGGACACGTGTATATTTGGAAGAAGGAGAACAAGTACCTTTGAAAAAGCTTGTTCAAGGTCTAATGATTAATTCAGGTAATGATGCTGGTGTTGCAATTGCTGAGCATCTAGGTGGAAGCGTAGAAGGCTTTGCTGAAATGATGAATACATTTGTTGAAAATAAAGTCGGTGTCAAGGATACGAATTTTGAAAATCCCCATGGATTATTCGGTGAAAACCATTATAGCACTGCCTACGATTTTGCTTTAATCACAAAGTATGCCATTAAAGATCCTACCTTCAGAGAAATTATGGGAACAAGTGAATTAAAATGGGTTGGTGAGAGCTGGGATACCACCATATATAACCATCACTGGATGTTAAGAGAGTGGCCATATGAAGGAATTATTGGTGGGAAAAACGGATATATCAACCAATCTGGCCATACATTAGTGACTGCGGCTCAAAGAGAAGACCTTACATTAATTGCAGTAGTCTTAAATGCAACTACAAAACGAATGATGTACAATGATACAGAAAAATTATTTGACTTCGGGTTTGAACATTTTGAAACTGGTGAACTCATAGCTCCTCAAGAGTTCAAAGTAGATTCTATTGTTTACCATCTTAAAGAGAATCTATATTTTACGAAGATGCTTAAGGAGAATGTAAGACAAGAGGTTAGTCAAAGTGGTGAATTAACCATTTATGGCGAAGACGACAGAGTAATTGCGAATCACACACTAATCAACCCATTAGAGGAAATCGATAAATCCACAATAGTAGAGTCAACAATTCCATTAGGTGACGTCTATACTGAAGAGAAAAATAATGATTCAGCAGTAAGTTATATTCTATTATTGGTTCTCTTTTTCATCATTACCTCATTTTTATATCTTAAAAAAAGACGTAGAAAAACCTAGTCCAAACGACTAGGTTTTTTATTCAGCCTTTTGTAAATGAAAATAAGCTAGTGTCATCATTACTTTCTACTTTATTCCGAAAACCCAAGTTATAGGTATCAATCTCAACAATATATCTAGGCCGCTGCTTCGTTTCTTTATAAATTTTCCCGATATATTCGCCAATTAAACCAACAGCAATCAGCTGTAAACCCCCAATAAGCCAAATTGATGTGATTAAAGAGGTCCAACCAGTTGTCGTATTGCCACTAAATTTTAAAAGTAAAAAATAGACTCCAAACATAAGGCTTACAAAAAATGAAGCAAAGCCTATAAGTGAAACAAATCGGATCGGGGTGACGCTAAAGGATGTAACTCCATCAATCGCAAAGGAAACCATCTTTTTTAATGGGTATTTTGTTTCCCCAGCTAGACGCTCTTTCCGGTCATAAAAAACCTTTGTCGTCTGAAATCCGATCAGAGGGACAATTCCTCTTAAGAATAAGTTGATTTCATTAAATCTTTCAAGTTCCTCGATTGCTCGTTTACTAAGTAATCGAAAATCTGCATGATTATATACAATATTTACGCCTAATTTTTTCATGATTTTATAAAACCCCTGTGCTGTATGCTTCTTAAAAAATGTATCTGTCTTTCTCTCATTTCTAACACCTAGAACCACTTCATAGCCTTCACGAAACTTTAGAATGAAATCCCTGATAACATCGATATCATCCTGTAAATCAGCGTCAATTGAAACAACACAATCCGACTGACTTTTTGCTGAAAATAAACCAGCAAGCAGTGCACTTTGATGTCCAGAGTTTCTAGAGAGTTTAATCCCCTTTATACGTCGGTCGTTCAACCCTGTTTGGTAAATAATTTTCCAGGTTTGATCTGTACTTCCATCATCGACAAAAAGTAATTTACTATGTTTTGAAACTAATGATTGATTCTCTAGTCTTTCAAGTAGATTTAGTAACTGTTTAATGGTTTCTGGTAAGACCTCTTCTTCATTAAAACAAGGCACGACAATCGTTAAAATAGGCTCGTTCATTCCTTCATCCTCCTAAGGTTGTCCGTTTTTCTTAGAGGCTATTTTCGTAAACTTTGTTGCTTTTAAAGGTCTTTTATAATCACTATGAACTTGATAGAGTGGCATCTTTTCTTCCTAAATGATAACCATAATATCAAGTGAAATAGTGTATCCTACCAAAAAAGGTCAATTAGCAACCATCTTTCAGAAATGAGCCTTCTTAGATGATGATTTTGGGCTATAAGTTCACTTTGTACAGATAAATCTTCCATGCAGATTCTTTTGCTTCGAATGTTCTTTCTAGCTCCAAGTGATTTTCTTCATTATTCAAAATAGGTAAAGAAGAAAGGATATACCGTCCCCCTAAATCATAAAAAGCTTGTGTATTGAGATTTAGCGATTTTATCTCTCGTTTTGAGTTCTTTTTGAACATATAGTGTTTTCCAAGTTCATCAACAAAGATATAGCAGCGTCCACCCCACTCATCAAAATACTGCTTTAGCTTTTTATTACCTTCGATTTCATGCTCGATGATTTCTCGAAATTGATATTTGTATGTTAGCGGATAGAAATTGTTATAAGTATCAAGAGTATAAAACCCGTTATATTGTGAGATCGCAGGGTGCAAGCCAATACTAGCAACTCGGTATTCATGTTCGGGTAATCCAATAAACTGCTTAATTTCGGTAAACTGTTCTTCTGCATAAAATTCTTTGAAGGATGGCTTTTTATGATAATAAATTTCTTCATTAAATCCACATAAAATAAGAATTTGAGCAGTGATGAGAAAGATGCCGGTTCTTCTCCATGAAATCCCAAGATTCATTAGAATTTTTAAGGAAAGTGCAAATAATACATAAATCACTAAAGGGCGCAAAAAGTGATAGCGAGCAAAATTAAAGGTATCTAAAAAGTGAAACCGCTCAGTTAATGGTACCCAGCCTTTGTAAAACCAAAAAGCATACCAAGTGGATAATGCTAGGTTTAATATATGTAAAAAGATGAACGGTTTCTCATGTCTCAACTGTTTCTTCACGATCACGTAATATAAAGCAAATAAAGAGACTGGAAGAATAATTAGCCCATGTACTGTCATCACATGGGTATGACCTAGTACATAATTTTTAAAAGTTAAACGAATGGATCTCCAAAGCGATAACCTAGCATGAAAATATTCATCTCGACTATTTGGAATATGATCAAATAGAAATGAATATACAAGCCGATATTCTACTCCAAAAAAGATGATGGTCATAAAAACGATAGAAAGGAAAAACCGCACATTCCATCCCTTACCACGGATTACATCAACTAACCAAAACACACCCATCGCACTCAAAAAAAAGAAAAATCCTAAAACAATACTTGCGTATAAAGGAATTAAAGCGAGCGTTAACCAATTTATGATGGATTTCTCACCGGATCGAATATTTAAAAAAGCCCAAAGTGCAAGGGGCATACCAAGAGTGCTAAGCATTCCAGAGGGCCAAAAAGGGGTAAGTGCAAAAGCTAGCGAAACACCCACTCGAATCCAAGCTAAATCAGGAGCCTGTATGAAATGCTTTCTTAGTAAGAGATACATTCCTAGAAAGGCAATGAATCTAGTGATTAGTTGGCTTAGTCCATATGCCATCATAGGTTCAAATAGGGCATGAAGCATAACAATCCCACTGATTTCTGTTCCAAATGCATTTCGGGACAGATTGCCGTTAATCACCTGAGGAATGGTTGCTGTCACTGGACCAAACAACTGACCGCTATTTTTCAACACTTGATACCAGGCGATATTTGAGTCGAGATTATCATGTACTCGAAGATGTGCATTTTCTCCCAAGATAAAGTAAGGGGAAACGAAAAGTAAAATAAAAATAAATGCAAAAAAGAGTAATTTTTGTTCAAAATGATCGATTTGTTTTCGTTGATACAAGTATAACTGCCTCCATATCTTACATTTTGAATGGTATTAGTTTTTTTAAAAATAGGGTAAAGCAGGACGAAGAATCGTCCTACTTCTTATTGACACCAAATCATTTGACACCACGGTACCTTTTTATCATCCTTTCAAGGATGTGACGCATTTTCTAATGCTCCAGAAATATTAATTAATCCTTGACCAAAATAGTTATCTTTTCCTTTTGGGCCTAAATCGATAGCAGTTCCTCTAATTATTTCCATTACCTCAGTGTTTTTTAAATCGGGTTGGACAGAGCGAATTAATCCTGCTAGTGCAGCAACATGAGGTGTGGCCATGGAAGTTCCTGATAGTGCAGCGTACTGGCTATCGATATAAGTACTAGGAATTTGAACACCGGGTGCAGTTACGTCAATATAATCTCCATAATTGGAAAATGACGCTTTATCTCCTCTATAATCAACTGCTCCAACGCTTAATACCTCGGAGTATGCAGCTGGATAGCTCGGTTGATCCGTATTATCATTTCCAGATGCCGCTATCACTACAACATCATGATCATATGCATATCTAACAGCTTCGTGTAAAAGGTCTGAATCACGATAATTCCCTAAACTCATGTTAATCACATCCGCACCGTTATCTGTTGCCCAAATAATGCCGTTAGCAATGTCAAAAGAAGATCCATAACCTTCGTCGCCCATTACTTTTACAGGCATAATAGGATTAAACCATGTAATGCCGGCAATACCTTCTCGATTGTTCGTTTCAGATGCGATTACACCAGCAACATGTGTCCCATGACCGTTATCATCATCTGCATTATTATCATCTGTGATAACGTTATAGCCTTTCGTTAATCTACTTACAAGGTCAGGATGATCTAAGTCTACCCCTGTATCTAGAACTGCTATCCTAATGTCTTCTACACCGCGACTGATATTCCAGCCGGATTCCGCTTGAATCATCGGGAGATTCCACTGATACCGTTGATAAAGGAGATCATTGGGACCATCTAATAACGCTTCATTTTGTTGATTTTGAATTAAAATGAAATTCGGCTCAACAATATGGACATCTGCTCTTTTTGAAAAATATGCTTGAAGTTCAGATGTACTAAGCGAGTTTGATTCAAAGATCACGGAATAGTTAAACTTCTTTAACAGTCTTCCATCTATCTCTTTCGCAATAGATGCAAGCTCTTCTTTAGGGGGAACCTGTTCATCCATAAAGTTGACTACTACCTGTTGTTTCACATAATGACTCTTTTCCGTACCATTATGGTTAATGATCGAAATAGATTCATCTGTATTTAGTTCGTCTAAAGTTTCTTGATACAAAAGAATCGAATCAATATCCATGATTCTCGATTGACCTTCATTACCAGGGATAATTTGTTTTTCACCAGTTACCTGCGGGTGTTTATTTCTCTCTTCATCGTATAAATTGGTTTGACTCATATTGCTTTCACTATAATTATCATAAGTAGCATGATGATCATTATTTATACGGTTAATAAAAGGAGTTAGCACTAACACAAGAAGCCCTAACACGACAGCAATACTAAATCCGTAGCCACGTTTATTTTTCATCATTGTTCACCTCAGGTTCTATAATCTATTGGTATGTTTTAGTATGAGGAGAACTTAAGAAAATCATGCTTTGTTCCAAAAAGATGAGTTTCCAATTTTTTCAGTTTTTATTTTAAGGTAAATAGTAAAAAATAGATAAGACTTGAATCTAAGGAGTGAAGTGATTTGAAACATTTAAAAGCCTTAGGAATTAAATTTATTGTCATTTCAATCGTTTTGTTGTCTGTTTTAACGATATTCTCAAATGCGACAATAGGTGGGGTATTAGTCATTTCAGCAATGGTAACTGGGGTATCTTATATCATTGGTGATTTGTTTATCTTACCAAGACTTGGAAATATGATTGCAACTATTGCTGATTTTGGTTTGGCTTTTGCATCTGTATGGATTTTAAGTGCGATTTTTATTGGAACAGCCTTTCCGATACTCACAGCGTCTGTTTTCGCAGCTATATTCATCTCTTTAGGAGAAGCCTTGTTCCATGCATATATGCAAAGCAGAGTTTTGAATGAGGAAAATAATAACGACAATATTAAATTGCATGAAGATTTAAGGGAGAAACAAACGCATAATGCGTTTCACCGATATCAAACGGAATTTGGAGAAGAAGAAGGGCCAATTCCATTTCATAACGGCCAACAAGATACATCACAAGATAAAGAGGACTAATATCAACAGGTTTCTTTAAGACTGTCTAAGTGACAGTCTTTTTTTCGTTACAGAAATATTACCAAGTTTATGGAATCTAGCTACAGGCGCTATCGGCTCTCGGTTCTAAGAAAAATTTTCCTAGTTAGAATAACGCACGTAATAAGTTATAAAGGTGAACATCGAAAATAAATGGTTATAGTGAATTTCGACATTTATAACAAAATTTCTTTATTAATGCATATTTACCAATCATTTCAACAATAACTAACATATCTTAGAACTTTAAAAGAGTGGTGTGATAATGTTTAAATGGCCAAATAAACAAGAGAAAAAACCAAAGTTGATTGAAGAGGTTCATAATATATTTAAGAAATCAACCGATTTTTTATGCTATCACAGCACTGAAGCTGTAAGTCCATATTGGATCTATTATCAAAAATCACTTGTCGATTCAAAAAAATTACATGAAATGATCTTACCATATTTACAGTATTATCCTACTGAAAAGGCAAAGGATATTAAGAAAATAATACCAATTGAAGGTATTATCATAACGGACAATATTGATGAGATCAAAGAGAAAGTCATGACAGGTTTTGTTATGGTCCAATTAAGTAAAAAAGACCGTAATTGTGCTTTAATAAGGGCGGAACTTCACGAAACCCGAAGTGTAACAGTGCCAGAAGTAGAATTTAGTGTACTTGGACCTAAGGAAGCATTTGTGGAATCATTAGATACAAATCTGAATCTAATCCGAAAACGATTGCCCATAGAACAGTTGAGAGTTAAAGAAGTAACTGTCGGTAAACTCTCGAAGACTCGAATTGCGGTATTATATGTTGATCATATTGTGGATAAAGAAAATGTACAAACGGTTCTTCAGAGGCTGTCAGATATTGAATTCGACCACATCAATGATAGTACATATGTTAGTCAAATGATGGCTGATAATCATTCCTCACCATTCCCACAGCTTCTTGGTTCAGAAAGGCCGGATCGGGTCGTCTCTATTTTGGTTGAAGGAAAAGTAGCCATTATTGCTGATGGTTCTCCACAAGCGATGATTGGACCAACAACCTTGGTTGAATTCTTCTCTTCCTTTGAAGACTATTATTTAAATTGGTACATCTCATCGTTTTTTAGATTAATAAGGTTTTTTTCTGTTACATTTTCTCTTCTCGTAACACCGCTTTATGTCGCTGTATTAAGCTATCATTACGAATTAATTCCGAGAGATTTGATGAGTACACTGATCACTTCTAGAAGAGAGGTACCTTTACCGCCAATATTAGAGGCAGTATTCCTTGAACTTACAATTGAATTACTAAGAGAGGCTGGAGCGAGACTTCCGACCAAAGTAGGTCAAACAATCGGTATCGTTGGAGGAATCGTAATAGGAACAGCATCTGTTGAAGCTGGTTTAACGAGTAATGTACTTTTAATCATGGTCGCACTCGCTGCACTTGCTTCATTCACTACACCAATTTATAGCATGGGTAATACGATAAGGCTAATTCGTTTTCCGTTTCTTCTTTTTGCTGAGCTTTGGGGGTTACTAGGTATTGTCTTATGTTTTTCATTCATGCTCACCCATCTTCTTCGATTAACATCATTAGGAAGACCATACTTAGAGCCAATGTATCCGTTAAGGCTCAATGACCTGAAAGATTCACTTGTGCGTTTTCCTTTTTCAACTTTATCAAAACGTCCAGTGTTCACTGGAGATAAGAATAGAAGTAGGTTCAATCAGAAACAGGCTCAAGAGAAGAAAGATATTGATGAGTAGTGTGTTTTAAGGAGCTGTTACAATGGTTAAAGAAAGATTTTTAATATCACCACACTTGGTTTTTTTTGTCATATCTTCTTCACAAATAGGCATTGGGGTTCTTGGATTCCAACGAATTATTGCAAAAGAAGCAGGCAAAGATAGCTGGATGGCAATTCTCTTAGCAGCACTTTGTGTTCACATTATTGTTTTTATTATGTATCGAATGTTAAAGGAGTCAAAAGGAGATCTGATAAGTATTCATCAATTAACCTTTGGTAAATGGATGGGTAACGGGTTGAGCCTGTTTTTTATTGTATATCTGGTTCTTAAGTCTATTGCTATACTTAGGTCATATGTTGAAGTCATACAGGTATGGATGTTCCCAGAACTAAATTTATGGGTTTTTAACTTATATTTTCTTCTATTAGTGATTTATATTGTTACAGGTGGATTCCGAGTTGTGGCTGGAATTTGTTTATTTAGCATTATCCTACCTTTTTATTTAATCTTTTCAATTATGTTTCCTATTGAGTTTTCGAGTTTTCGAAACTTAGTACCACCCTTTACTCACTCAGTCGTTGATATTTTAAAAGCTACTAAGTCAATGTCCCTAACAGTGATTGGGTTTGAAATTTTATTGCTAATTTATCCTTATATAAAAAATCCAGAGAAATCAAAAAAATGGGCTCACTTAGGTGTGATGTACTCAACTTTTATTTTTTTGCTTACTGGAGTTGTTTCCCTAATATTTTTTAGTGAAGGACAGTTAGAAAAAATGATATGGGCAACATTGTCAATGTGGAAAATCGTTGAAATACCTATTGTCGAAAGGTTTGAATATGTAGGAATTACTTCTTGGTTGATTCTAGTTATACCGAATGTATGCTTAGAACTATGGGCCTCGAGTCGGATAATTAAAAGAGTTTCCTCATTTAAACAGAGACATGCTCTTATAGTGTTAGCAGGACTCGTATTAATCTGCTCTAGTCTTCTAACAACAAGGACTCAAATTAATATGGTGAATGACATTGTTGCTCAAATAGGTTTTTATTTCGTGTTTTTTTATATTCCATTTCTGTATGTACTATTTTTGGTTGTACAAAAAGTGAGGAAAAAACAATGAGAACTATAGTCATTGGAATGGCCTTTTTTATACTCGTGGTAGTAACCTTTACAAGTGGTAGAGTTGAAAAAGAAATCGTTGACGAGATTAACATAGCTACTGCGATTGGCATTGATGCAGCTAAAGAAAATGAAATTAAGGGAACAGTAGTAATACCCGTATTTTTAGCTGATCAGAGCATTGAAAATGCATCGTTTGAGGGGAAATCAGTTTTAGCCCGTGAAGTTGTTAATGAACTTCAAAATAAATCGGCGGATCCATTAGTTACCGGTGGAATAAGGGTAGCATTATATGGTGAAGAAGTGGCTAAAAAGGGAATCAATGAATATGTAGACGCACTGCAAAGAGATGCTAGTATTGGTTCAAGGGTGTTTTTAGCTGTTGTTGATGGTGAAGCAAGCGAAATACTAACTAAAACACTAGGTAACCGTGGGACTGGAACATATTTAAGAGATATGTTAAGCCATAACATGAATAGACGTGATTTACCTGAAATGAATCTCCATTTATTTGTGTTCCGCTACTACACAAAAGGGATGGACCCGTTTTTACCGTATATAAAGCTTATAGAAGATAAAGTAGAGATAAAAGGGCTTGCTATTTTTAAAGAAGAAAAAATGATTGACGTGGTTGATCAAGACAATCTCTTTTTCTTTAAAGCATTGGTACAGAATTTTGGCGAAGGAACTCATACAGTTTATTTAGAAGAAGAAGATGAATACGCATCTATAAAAAGAATCGTTTCTAAGAGGAAAATAAAGGTAGAAGAAGTTAATGGAGATCCAAAGGTAACAGTACAAGTTTATTTGCAAGGTGTATTAAGTGAGTATTCTGGTAGAAAAACTGACGAAGGAACAGTTCAAGCAATTATTTCAGAATTGGAAAAAGAGATTATATACAGATCTGAAAAACTGATAAAAAAATACCAAAAAATGAATGCAGACCCAATAGGGATAGGATATTTTGCTCAAAGTACTTTACGTGGTTTTGATGAAGAAAAATGGAGGAATGGATATCCTGACGTGGAAATAAAAGTTGAAGCAGAGGTAGACTTGATTCAAACTGGTATAATAGAGTAACAATTGGTACAATTTAGCATAGGAGAAATTCATAAAAACAAAGGATTGGGGAAATGCTTTTTATTATCTATTTGTTATTGCTAATTGTACCAGTAACTAACCTTTTCCACGAAATGGGTCATGCTTTGTGTGCAAAGCTTTTTAAGTTAAGTGAAATACATATAGGAATAGGAACAGGAAAGTTGTTATATAGGTTTAAAATAGTGGGAATTGTTATTAACATACATATGTTGTATTTCATAGGTGCATATACAACCAATGAGGGTTCTACAAATGAGATACCTCAATGGCAAAAAGGCCTCATTTCTCTAGGTGGACCTTTTATAAATATTGTTATTTCCATTATTGTATTGCTAGTAACTACACAGGAAAGTATGTTCTTTGAGTTGTTTATACTATTTAATCTGTGGGTAGGTCTTATGAATTTGTTGCCTTACAGAATAAAAAAACGAGAATCAGACGGTCTTATATTTTTAAAATCGATGCTACACGAATTAAAGGCTATTAAAACAAAATAAGAGGTGTATGTTTTGAAGTATTTTATTGTCACTGGGACCTCACGCGGTCTTGGGAAAGCGATAACTGAACAACTCATTGCAAAGGATCATACGATATTTTGTATTTCAAGAAAACAGAATAACGAACTAAAAAATCTTGCAAGTAGTCAGGGCATTCCATTATATTATTTTTCATGTGATCTACAAAAAGTTGAAGAAGTCGAGCGGGTTATGGAGAAAATCTTTACAACAATTGATTTTTCAAGTGCAGAAGGAATTTACTTGATTAATAATGCAGGTGTGATTCAGCCTATTAAACCAATCGGCAAAGCAACATCAAATGAAATCGCTACGAATGTCCAAGTCAATTTAATTGCTCCGATGATTTTATCAACATACTTTATCCAATATACAAGTAATATTAATACGGTGAAAATGATTATAAATATATCATCTGGTGCAGCGAATCGACCAAGTGTCGGTTGGGCAACTTATTGTAGTTCAAAATCAGGATTAGATATGTTCACTAAGGCAGTTAGTATCGAGCAGGAAAATGTAGCAAATCCTGCAGTGGTTATCTCTTTTTCACCAGGTATTATGGATACGGATATGCAAGCAGACATACGTCAATCAGATAAAGACGATTTTGCAGAGTTAGAAAAATTTGTAGAATTTGAACAACAAGGACTATTGAGGTCAACAGAAACCGTTGCAAAAATTTTACTTAACTTGGTGTTCAATGGATTACCTGTTAACGGGAAAATTTATGATATAAAAGAAATGATCTAAAAAACGAGCCTTGAGGTTAGTAACTAGTTTCATAGAACAAGAAATGTGGGGGAATAAAGATGGCTAAAACAATAAATGTTGGTGTGATAGGTTTAGGAGCAATAGGGGAAAGGCTGATTGGAGCATTTTCGCAGTATCCGGAGACAAGCGTAGTTGCTGTTTGTGATACGATGACGGAGCGAGTCGAGGCGATGACTAGTAAAGCTGATGGAGTTAAAGGCTATACAGATTACAATGAAATGATTAATGAAACAAACTTGGATTTAGTTTATATTGCAGTTCCACCGAAGTTTCATCATAAAATTGCTTTAGATGTGATTGAAAAGGGTATACATATTTTATGTGAAAAGCCTCTTGCTAATTCGATTGAAGAAGCAAAAGAAATGATGGACAAAGCCAATGAAAAAGGAATTACACAAGCGATGAATTTTCCTTTAAACTATAGTCCTGGTGCGAACACGTTTAAAAAGCTAATTGATGAAGGTTATGTTGGGGAATTACGAAGAGTAGAACTAACTATGCACTTTCCACAGTGGCCGCGATCTTGGCAACAAAACGATTGGGTGGCAAGTAGGGAACAAGGTGGTTTTGTTCTTGAGGTGGGTGTCCACTTTATCCAACAAACTCAGCGCATCTTTGGTTCCGTTAAGCCAATTCAAAGTTTGTTAGAGCTACCAAGTGATCAAGCGAGATCAGAAGTTGGAATTTTTGCTAATCTTGAATTAGAAGGCGGTATTCCATTCATCATAAATGGTCTAAGTGATATCGCAGGTGATGAGAGGATATCATTTACTGCTTATGGCACAGAAGGAACTCTTTCTTTAATTAATTGGTCTGCAGTTGAAGGTGGAAAACTGGGAGAGTCAATCAAACCGATAGAAATGGTTGACCAATCAGATAGCCTTATAAGTAATATTGTAAAAGCTCTTAATGGAGAGAAAGCAGAGCTTTATGACTTTGCAGCTGGATATGAAGCGCAGGTTGTTTTGGAGAAGTTGAGAAATAGATAGGTAGTTAATGATTAGTGGCTGTTCCGTTGAGGGATGGCTACTTTTTTTATGAAGATTAAGAGGCAGCGGGAAAGTGACGGGGTCTGGCGTTGAGACAGGAAGTTGGTTTCTTCAGGTGTTCGTCTGTTGCATCAACTAACATGTAGATTGGATTATCACTAGTTTAAGTTGAACTTCAACCTGACAGTATTATTGCAATATTGCTGAATGAATATAATTTGTTTGTTAATTGATTTTCATTTACCGCTAGAGTAATAATACGTTCTCAAAATTGTAAACTGGTAAATGAAAATGATTTTCAAAATCATTGACTTCACAAACGACTTAAAATAGACTTATATTTATAGAAAACATCAGCAGTGGGGTGAGCTTAACACTTGTATAAAATTATTCAAGTGTTAATGAAGAGAACAAGAAGAACCACTTAACAATTAGCTAGGTTTTCCACGGGTTACTATCGGATTCCTAGTGAGTGCTAGCAATGAGATAGTAGCTGATAGCTTACCGTGGAGTCATTAGACAATCACTTGCATCGCCAGAACGTATTATCCTAACATGAGGAGCTTTTGTTGCGTTTGTATCTTTTTTGGGGAATTTTAGTGATAAAAACAATTCTTTTACAGTAAGTATACAGTGGTACCTTTAGCTGCATTTTTAGGTGTTTACGACTAGGGTTTATAATATATCAATTTAGTTAGCAAATATATGAATTACCTGGTTTGATTACGTATTAAACTTGGAAAATGGATTGATTTAACACCAGCAGTCATTAATTCTAAGTTGCGCATGCATCTTTTTAGCTCTGATATTTATTTAAGGGTATTTGTAATGATTGCCGATTTATTTGGCAGAACGGTCACTCCACTACACATTCCAGCAGGGGTGTTCACAGCAGGAATAGGTGCACCTTATATCATTTATTTATTATGTAAAAAGCCGAAATTTCTAAATAGAGGGAGGGAGTTAATGATATGCATGCATTGGAAACAAAAGATCTGAAATTATCATATGGTGATTCTTTAATTATAGATGAGCTAAACCTTCATATTCCAAAGGGTGAAATTACCGTTTTTATTGGAGGAAATGGTTGTGGAAAGTCGACGCTATTACGTTCAATGGCGCGTTTACTTAAACCTCAGCAGGGGTCAGTCTTACTAGAAGGGCATTCCATTTCTAGGCTCGCGACAAAAGAAGTTGCAAAAAAGTTAGCGATATTACCACAAGGACCGATAGCACCCGAGGGACTAACCGTCCTGCAGTTAGTCAAACAAGGAAGATATCCTTATCAAAGCTGGTTAAAGCAATGGACTGAAGAAGATGAGAGAGTTGTTAACAACGCACTTCAATCAACAAGAATGGAAGAGTTGGCTGATAAACCAGTTGATTCACTTTCAGGGGGTCAACGCCAAAGAGCATGGATTGCGATGACATTGGCACAGCAAACTGAGATCATTCTACTAGATGAACCAACAACATATCTTGACATGACTCACCAAATTGAAATATTAGATTTGCTATTTGAACTTAATGAAAAAGAGAAAAGAACGATAATCATGGTATTACATGATTTAAACCTTGCATGTCGATATGCTCACCACATTGTTGCAATTAAAGATAAGAAAATATTTGCAGAAGGAAAACCAGAACATGTGATTAATTGTGACTTAGTTAAGAATGTCTTTGATATGAATTGTGAGGTTACCATTGACCCCTTATTTGGGACTCCTTTATGTATCCCACATGGAAAAGGACGTTGTATTTTAAATAGAGTGGGTGTGTAAGAAATGAAGATGAATCTTCTAAAAGAGGAAATTGATCAGTTAAAACAATATCGTTTAGGGGAGGCTTCTTTGAATATGGATTCTATTGTCCAATTGGAGGATCTACTAATTAAGGAAAATCTAGTCGCCTTTTTGACTGATATCAAGGAAAGTATCAATGCTCCAGACCTTTTAGTGGCAGGATCGATGTTTGCAAAAAGATATGGTTTTTTTGCAGTATTATCCCTATATTCAATGACGATATTAAATAAACGGTTAAATACTTCGATTAATAATGTGTTATTGGATGTTAATCAAAAGGGTGATATTTGGCTACCTACATTTATTTTTGAAGATACAGCCGTCGAGTCAACTGATGAGCAAAGGATCGCATGGCGTGATGAGACTATTCATGGAATCTTTAATGAACACATAGATGTTGTGGTTAAACAATTGGCTTCTGTTTCAAATCTTTCTAAACAGACTCTTTGGGAAAATATCGCAATATATATCTTTTGGTTTTACGAACGGTTACTTGAAGAAAATGGAGACTTTGATGAAGTGACAAAAGCGAGAATTCAAGATGATTTCTCGTATGTTGTAACGGAGGCGAAGTCCGACTTGTTTGGTGCATATCGTAAAAATCCTCTTCAAAAATTTTATCATAAAAAAGTAAAGCTGGAAGTTACCGACCAAGAAATAAGGGTTCGCTCTACGTGTTGTTTGTACTATAAAACAAATGCAGAGCAAACCAAATGTACTACATGTCCACTGCAATTTAAAAAAGCTGCTATTTAGTGATAAACTGATATCAGTGTGTGTATCCTTCCTTTACCAATAAGATGAAAGGGGGAGAGTGAATTGGAACA
This sequence comes from Litchfieldia alkalitelluris, assembly GCF_002019645.1. Lineage (GTDB taxonomy): Bacteria > Bacillota > Bacilli > Bacillales > Bacillaceae_L > Litchfieldia > Litchfieldia alkalitelluris. The sequence continues at coordinate 1,231,502 of NZ_KV917374.1, forward strand.
AAAGCTAAAAGAACAATTTAATGGTCTGTTAGAAAAATACACGGAATTAATGGTAGGGAAAAGTGATCCTGAGTTAATTGAAAAGGTTCAAATGTGGGCACTTTATTCCCATATTGCCAAATCAATGCCACCACTTGCAAAGCACTGGAATGAGACATATCCTGATGCGAAAGATGGAATGAAACAATTAGTTAATGAAATTAAGGAATTAAATGAAGAACACCGCGCGAAGAAATGAAGAATCTTTTCTGAAGGATTTGTTTTATTGAGCTAATTTAAAGTAAATGTAAGAATAGATTAGAATGGTCGGGAAAAAGCCAAACTACTTGGTTTAACGGGTTCGGATTTCGAATAAAAAAACTAACCTCTGATTTTTTATAAGGGGAGTTTTTCCCGTTAGCCTGCAGAATTGGGCTTGGTTAGGGTGATATAAGGGAAGTTTTTCCCGTTAAGTCAAAGCAAAATGGTCCATTTTAATGTTTTTCGCGTAAATAGGGAGAATTTTTCCCTTTATTTACTCTATATTTGGTGCTATTTCCTCAATAAGAGGAATTTCTTCCCTTATTTTTGTAGCTTATTTGCTGGCAACTTTTGTAGATTTGTAAATCGCTAACCGGTGCTTATATTGGGATGAAAAATGCTTGAAGCATATGTCTCCGAGCATTTTTTTTCGGATTACTTGCCATATTGCTTTTTAATTTTGGTGCGAATTACTATAGAAAAAGCAATGTTAATTCATATTTCACTTCAAAACAAAACCAGTTATACAGGTTTATAGCGTTTTTTTTATAAACTCTAAAGTTTATGTGAATAGCTTAATAAAAAGGGAGATAGCGAAAAAGTTGCTATCTCTTTTGTATGTAAAAATAAAGAGGGATGGCATCGCTTTCACGAAACCATCCTTAACTTTATATACTGTTACTGTAACATTCCATTCCCGTGGTTTGGAAATTGGGTCGTTGTATAATTGTAGAATTGTTGCTGCTTTTTTTGTACCTTTTGAGGTTCTTCAGCTTCCAATTTATACCAGCCATTTTTATACATGAGGTTGAATAATTGGCGCTGGCAGTCTTGAGTTTCATTGAAAATTTGACGTACGTCTTGATAAAGAGCTTCGTGACTCATCTCATTGAGTGCTGTGCAATAAGCATCTGTCATGTACTTTTCAGTTGCAAGCATGTCATTTAAGAAATCACGATCATTCATATCGGGCGTTTTTGGTACGGTTGACTTTGGGTTTTTAATCATGCTTGAGTTTTGGTTTTGTTGCATAATAAACCTCCTAACTTGAAATTATTGTTGTTGTTGTTGTTGTTGTTGTTGTTGTTGAGATTGAGATTGTGTTGGTTGGTTTGTTGGGTCTAAATGACCTAGAATCGTGCGATAATGACGCTCATGCATTTCACAAGCCTGTTGCATTGCTTGACTAATCTCAGGAATCTGACATTGGCTTTCTAAAAAGTGAGCCTTTTTTAACGCCGTAAGATTCCAAGACATCATATCAGTAAGATATAAAACATCCTTGGTTGAAAGAACTTGTGGCGGCTGAGACTGAATATTTTGCTGATTTTGCTTCATTGTATTCGGAATTGTTTGCTGATTTTGCTGATTTTGTTGTTGTCCTTGCATAGAAACCCTCCTATGTAAAAAGTAATTCTTTACTATCGTTCCTTAAATGAACCATACTATTCTCTTTCTTTTTGACAAAATGAGTAATATCTCGACAAAATTTTTAGTAACTAATATTCAAGGAGTTTGATTGGTGATAAAATGAGGGTATTATTCTACAAAAATATATATAAGTCTTATTTGGGGAAATGGGGGCTTACTGATGGAACAATTAATGAGAAACTTCTTTTTATTTTTATCAAAAAATAGGCCGTTAACAAAAGTAGCGAAAAAATACGGTCTAAGATTTGGTGCAGCCCGTTTTGTCGCAGGTGAAACAGTACCATTAGCAGTAAAGACGATTAAAGAATTAAACCAAAAGAACTTAGCTGTAACTTTGGATTATTTGGGAGAATTCGTTGACAATGAAGCCGAAGCTAATGAAATGGCTGATTACTCAATCAAGGCTATTGAAGCAATTGGTAAAGACAAATTAAATGCGCAGCTATCTTTAAAGATGACCTCAATGGGTCTTGACATCTCAGAAAAGGTTGTTATGCATAATATGCGTAGAATCCTAGAAGCAGCAAGAAAACATAATGTATTTGTGACCATTGATATGGAGGATTATTCTCGCTGTCAAAAAACAATTGATGTTTTCAAAGAACTAAAAAAAGAGTTTGATAATGTCGGTACGGTCATTCAAGCTTATCTTTATCGAACAGTAGCTGACATGGAGGATCTCAATTCATATAAACCCAACCTTCGTCTAGTGAAGGGAGCTTATAAGGAGTCCCCTGAAGTTGCCTTCCCGGATAAGAAAGATGTAGATGAAAATTTCAAAAAAATCATAAAAATGCATTTGCTGAACGGAAACTATACGGCAATTGCTACTCATGATGATGAGATGATTGAATATACAAGGCAATTAGTAAAAGAAGAAAACATTAGTAAAGATCAGTTTGAATTTCAAATGTTGTATGGGATTCGTCCGGAGCGACAAGAGCAATTAGCAGGAGAAGGATATACGATGAGAGTATATGTGCCATTTGGTAACGATTGGTATGGTTACTTTATGCGCAGATTAGCAGAACGTCCGGCTAATGTTGCGTTTGTATTGAAAGGGATTATTAAGAAATAGTCTACCGTAAAAAAGTGGATTAAACTTTCCATTCGCTGCGATCCATGCCCTTTCCGCGGGCGGTACGGTGAGCCTCCTCGTCGCAGGCTCCTGCGGGGTCTCACTGTACCCCGTGTATCCCGCAGGAGTGGCATTGCTCTCCGCTCATTCCAAGTACTTGATGAGCAAAAAACTATTTTCATACTTCATTGTGCAAACTAAATTGCAATGAAATACCTCCAAAGCTTTCTATTGCGAAGGTAAAAAAGTAATGTCACGGCCTTAGAGGTCGTGACATTACTTAATTAAAAGTCCTTTTGAGTTGAATCTGAACCGTATTGTTGGTTGGTTGTTTGAGTTTTACCAAAATGCTCTCTTGTATGTGGACCAGCATTTCCTTTTACACTTGCTGCACTAACAGCAGCTTTCGATGGGTTTTTATCTCGCTTTGCCATTACAAATCACCTCCGTTTTTAGAATCACCATTTACCTTGGTTTCAATTCTGAGGATTAGAATGATCTGAATTTTACAGATAAGTCGAAAAAAAATGAACTATTTATTGCATAGATTTGTAAAATTAGATATATTATTAGTAAGAAATCATATCTGAAAAGCGGATATTTTTTTAACCACAAAATGAATGAGTATTCATTCAAAGTTCAAAAGGGGGAAACGATGAATGATCCAGCGTATTAAGAAGGCTGCTGTTCTAGGTTCGGGAGTCATGGGTTCAGGGATAGCTGCACATTTAGCGAACATTGGGATACCCACATTATTACTAGATATAGTTCCTAAGGATGTAACAGAAACCGAAAAAAAGAAAGGGCTTACAATCGGTAATAAGCTTGTTAGAAATCGGTTAGCAGATACAGCGCTACAAAAATTATTTAAGCAAAAACCTGCTCCATTAACTGCGAAACATAATGCGTCATTGATAGCGACAGGTAACTTTGAAGATGATATGGAAAAGCTTTCAGAGGTTGATTGGATTATTGAAGTGGTTGTAGAAAACCTTGAGATAAAAAAGAAAGTGTTCGCAAAGGTAGATGAAGTTAGAAAGCAAGGAAGCATTGTAAGTTCAAATACATCAGGGATCTCAGTCGAAGCAATGGCTGACGGACGATCCGAAGATTTCAAAAAGCATTTTCTTGGTACTCACTTCTTTAACCCTCCTAGATACTTAAAATTACTTGAAATCATACCAACGAAACATACGGACGAAAAAGTGTTAAGCTTCATGAAAATGTTCGGAGAAGATGTACTTGGAAAAGGTGTCGTGTTTGCAAAAGATACGCCAAACTTTATTGCAAACCGGATAGGGACATATGGTCTCCTTGTGACACTTAGAGAGATGCTAAAAGGAGAATACAGTGTAGGTGAAGTGGACTCTGTTACTGGGCCACTTGTAGGTCGACCAAAGAGTGCCACCTTTAGGACATTGGATGTAGTTGGCTTAGATACGTTCGTTCATGTTGCTAATAATGTTTATCAGCAAGTTGACGGGGCTGAAAAGGATGTATTCGAAGTCCCTGGGTTTATGAGGCAGATGCTTGAAAAGGGCTGGATTGGCAGTAAAACAGGTCAAGGATTTTTCTTGAAAAAAGGAAAAGAAATCCTTGAGCTAAATCCAAAAACTCTAGAGTATGAACCACGTAAGAAGTTATCATCACCTTCAATTGAAATGAGCAAGCAACAAAAGGGTCTTGCTAACAAAGTTAAAACACTTATTTATGCAAATGATCGCGTTGGTCAGCTTTTATGGAATATTACAAGCCCAACACTAGTTTATTCAGCTGCACTATTGGGAGAAATCGCTGATGATATTGTTGCGATTGACCAAGCGATGAAATGGGGATTTGGTTGGGAATTAGGGCCGTTTGAAACCTGGGATGCAATTGGTTTAAAACAATCTGTCGAGCGACTGAAGAGCGACGGTATCGAGATTCCAAAGTGGATTGATGAAATGTTAGCCTCAGGGTTTACATCCTTTTATAAGAGGGAAGGTTCTAGCATTTCCTATTATCAAAATGGAGACTATGTTTCATTACAACAGAATCCAAAGAATATTAATATTAAGCGCTTAAAAGATGAAAAAGGTGTGATTAAAAAGAATGGTGGTGCTAGTTTAGTTGATTTAGGAGATGATGTTGCATTACTTGAATTCCATTCACAAAGTAATTCAATTGGACCAGACATTCTCCAAATGATTAACTACTCCATCAATGAAGTGGATCGCAACTTTAAAGGGCTTGTTATCGGGAACCAAGGTAAAAACTTCTGTGTAGGTGCAAACCTTGCAATGATCTTGATGGAAGCTCAAGATGATAATTATTTTGAAATAGATATGGTTGTACGACACTTCCAACAAGCGATGATGAACATTAAATATAGTGCAAAGCCTGTAGTTGCTGCACCGTTTGCAATGACACTTGGTGGAGGGGCAGAAATTTGCTTGCCTGCAAGCGCTATTCAAGCATCAAGCGAGACATACATGGGACTAGTGGAAGCAGGTGTTGGTTTGATTCCTGGTGGTGGTGGTAACAAAGAATTATACATTCATCATTTAGAAGGAATGGCAAATGGAGTAAATTATGATTTACAAAACGTTGCTAATAAGGTCTTTGAGACAATTGCTACAGCAAAGGTATCTACATCAGCAGAAGAAGCGCGACTAAATAACTTTTTGTCGGCAGATGATGGTGTGAGCTTTAATAGTGAGCATTTATTACATGACGCAAAACAAAGGGTAATTTCCTTGTATGATACTGGATATAAAGCTCCTGTCCGCAAGAAAATTCCAGTTACCGGAGAATCTGGATATGCTGCACTTTTATTAGGTGCTCAGACAATGAAATACTCTGGATATATTTCAGATCATGATTTAAAGATTGCTGGAAAACTTGCAACTGTAATCTCAGGTGGAAAAATTTCATTTGGTACAGAAGTAGATGAACAATACTTACTTGACCTTGAACGTGAGGCCTTCTTAAGTCTTGTTGGTGAACCAAAATCACAAGCAAGAATGCAGCATATGCTCGTAAAGGGTAAACCATTACGTAATTAATGCCTTATTTTTTAATAGATTACAAGAAAAGCTCTAGTAAACTCTAAAAACGAAAAACAGGGGGGAATATTGTGAGGGAAGCAGTCATTGTTGCAGGGGCTCGAACTCCAGTAGGAAAAGCAAAAAAAGGCTCACTAGCAAGTGTTAGACCCGATGATTTAGGCGCCTTAGTCGTTAGAGAAACATTAAAACGAGCAGGAAATTACGAAGGGAATATCGATGATTTAATTATAGGTTGTGCGATGCCTGAGGCGGAACAAGGGCTAAATATGGCTAGAAATATTGGTGCACTTGCAGGGCTTTCACATACAGTTCCAGCAATTACAATTAACCGTTATTGTTCTTCAGGGCTTCAATCAATTGCTTATGCGGCTGAAAAAATTATGTTAGGACATTCAGATACGATTATTGCGGGTGGTGCAGAATCAATGAGTCTTGTCCCAATGATGGGGCATGTCGTTCGTCCTAATGCAAAACTTGCAGAAAGTGCTCCGGAGTACTATATGGGAATGGGACATACTGCTGAGCAGGTAGCAATAAAGTATGGAATCAGTCGAGAGGATCAGGATGCATTTGCAGTGCGGAGTCATGCTCGAGCGACTGCTGCAATCCATGAAGGAAAATTCGTAGATGAGATCATACCAGTTGATGTAACTTTTAGATCGGTGGGACCGGATCATAAGTTGAAGGAAAAGAATTTTACCTTCTCAACAGATGAAGGCATTCGGGCCGATACATCTTTGGAGGTTTTATCTAAATTACGACCGGCATTTTCGGTGACTGGATCGGTTACAGCTGGAAATTCTTCACAAACAAGTGACGGTGCTGCAGCTGTAATGGTCATGGATCGTGAAAAAGCTGAAAGTTTGGGCTTAAAGCCATTAGCAAGGTTTAGATCATTCGCAGTTGCTGGTGTTCCACCAGAAGTGATGGGAATCGGACCGGTTGCAGCCATTCCAAAGGCATTAAAGATGGCTGGCCTTGAACTTTCTGATATAAATCTGTTTGAACTTAATGAAGCGTTCGCTTCACAATCATTACAAGTTATTCGTGAGCTAGGCCTAGATGAAGATAAAGTGAATGTAAATGGCGGTGCAATCGCTCTTGGTCATCCACTTGGATGTACAGGTGCAAAGCTGACACTTTCACTTTTACATGAATTACACCGACGACAGCAGCAATTCGGTGTTGTAACAATGTGTATTGGTGGCGGAATGGGTGCTGCGGGAGTATTTGAACTTATTTAACCAATAAGAGGAGGATATAAATATGTCAAAAACGACTGAAGGTTTAGTTAAAGGTGGAGCATTCTTAATCGAGGATTTACAAGCGGATCAGATTTTCACACCAGAGGATTTTAATGAAGAGCATATCATGATTGGAAAGACGACTGAAGATTTTATCAGTGGAGAAGTAAAGCCACATATTGAAGAAATTGAAAATCATAATTTCGACATTTCCGTTAAGCTTTTAAAACAGGCTGGGGATTTAGGTTTATTAGGGGTAGATGTCCCTGAGGAATATGGTGGATTGGGGCTTGATAAAATTAGTTCTGCCGTAATTACAGAAAAGTTTTCTGGTGCTGGTGGATTTTCTTTATCATATGGAGCGCATGTGGGGATTGGATCTTTACCAATCGTTTTATTTGGAAATGAAGAACAAAAACAAAAATACCTACCATACTTAGCGACCGGGGAAAAACTTGCTGCCTATGCGTTGACTGAACCTGGTTCTGGTTCAGATGCTTTAGGTGCGAAAACAACAGCGAAATTAAATGCTGAAGGAACACATTATATCTTAAATGGCGAAAAGCAGTGGATTACAAATGCCGGATTCGCTGATGTATTTGTTGTTTATGCAAAAGTGGATGGTGAGCACTTTACAGCATTTATTGTTGATAGGGCTTTCTCTGGTGTTTCAACTGGACCTGAAGAAAAGAAGATGGGAATTAAAGGTTCTTCAACACGTACGTTAATTTTGGAGGATGTTGCTGTACCTAAAGAAAATCTCCTAGGGGAGCTAGGAAAAGGTCATATTATTGCTTTCAATATTTTAAATATCGGTCGTTATAAATTAGCTGTTGGTACAATTGGTGGTTCTAAAAATATCATCGAATTGGCTGTCAAATATGCGAATCAACGTCAACAATTTAAAACGCCGATCTCTAAATTTACTCTTATCCAGGAAAAGCTAGCGAATATGGCGACAAAAACTTATGCGATGGAAAGCTCTGTATATCGTACGGTTGGTTTGTATGAAGACCGTATGGGACAATTAACTGACGAAGAGGTAAAGGATGGCAAATCGATCGCTGTAGCTATTAGTGAATATGCAATTGAATGTTCATTAAATAAAGTGTTTGGATCAGAGACCCTTGATTATTGTGCGGATGAAGGTGTACAAATTCATGGTGGATATGGATTTATGGCTGAATATGAGGTGGAAAGAGCTTACCGAGATTCACGTATTAATCGTATCTTCGAAGGAACGAATGAAATTAATCGCCTATTAGTACCTGGAACGTTCTTAAGAAAAGCATTTAAAGGTGAGCTTCCTTTATTACAAAAAGCACAGGCTCTTCAAGAGGAATTAATGATGTTAATGCCAGAAGAAGTTGGAGACGGAGTGTTAGAACAAGAGAAATATCTTGTTAAAAATGCCAAGAAAATTGGCTTGCTGATTGCTGGTTTAGCTGTACAGAAGTATGGTAAATCACTAGAAAAAGAACAGGAAATTTTAGCTAATATTGCGGACATTGTGAGTAATGTATATGCGATGGAATCAGCAGTACTAAGAACTGAGAAAGCCATTAATAGAACTGGCTTTGAGAAGAATAGTCAGAAGGTTTTATATACTCAAGTATACTGTCAAGAAGCTTTTAATGAAATTGAAGCACATGCCAAAGAAACATTAATTGCGACAGAACAAGGTGACGCACTAAGAATGATGCTTTCAGCATTACGTAAATTTACTCGCTATACACCAGTTAATGTGATTGCTAAAAAACGTGAAATCGCAGCAAGTGTAATAGAAGCAGAAAAGTTTACAGTGTAAATAAAAAAATACTTTGAAAAGGTGCTTATCTAAAAGGTAAGCACCTTTTAGTTAGACGTTTTTATAAAAGGAATGCTTCTTATAAGTTAATAAGCATTATTTATAAACAAAATTCTTATAAGTTTTAGTTTGGATATTATGAATTGGACAAGGCATATGTTAAAATAAAAAATTAGAGTGGAATGTTTTGCTAAGAATGGGGTGAGGTTATGGCTTTAACATTTTATTGGTATCCAAAATGTAGTACATGTCGCAATGCAAAAAAACTTTTAGAAGAGCATAATATCTCTTTCGAGGAAGTACACATCGTCGAACAAAATCCGTCACGTGAGGTACTAGCTGACCTTTATCAAAAAAGCGGATTTGAGTTAAAAAAATTCTTTAATACGAGTGGACAAAAGTATCGAGAACTAGGATTAAAGGATAAAATAAAAACTAGCACAGATGATGAACTATTAGATATATTAGCTTCGGATGGTATGCTTGTTAAACGACCACTTTTAACAGATGGTGAAAAAGTAACACTGGGCTTCAAAGAGGAACAGTATAAGGACACATGGCTTTAATAAAATTAAAAGATCGAACATCTTTTAATCATATAATTTACATAATCATGGAGGGAACATTAAAATGAATACACCAAAGGAATTACGTTATTCAGAAGAACATGAGTGGGTAAAGGTTGAAGGAGATCGTATCCGTATTGGGATTACAGATTTTGCTCAATCTGAACTAGGTGATATCGTGTTTGTTGAACTACCAGAAGTTGGAGATACAATTGAAGCTAATGAGCCTTTCGGAAGCGTAGAATCAGTAAAAACTGTTTCAGAGCTTTATGCCCCAATAAGCGGAAAAATTGTTGAAATCAATGAAGAGTTAGATGATAGCCCAGAGTTTGTTAATGAATCACCATATGAAAAAGCTTGGATGATTGTAATCGAACCATCCGAACCAAGCCAAGTAGAAGGCTTAATGACTGCAGAACAATATGAAGAAATGGTGAATCAAGACTAAGTTACTAATAAAAAAGGCTGTCCAAGAGTGTGTCGCACTTTTTGGGCAGCTTTTTAATTATAGTATTTTCTCAACTAGTCGATAAAAAGAGATTCTGATTTCCGCATCTGAGATAGTAAAGAGTTCACTTTTATCGGTTATGGCATCAGGTTAGGCACTTTGATCTACTAAATAGAGGGGAAAATTCCCCTTAATTTATTAATAACACCGAAAATAGCTTAAATAGACGGAGAAATTTCTTTTATTTGACTCTAAAAGCTTGGAAATAGATAGTTTTGGTTTGTATAGAGGGAAAAATTTCCCTTATTTCCCCCAAAACGAGCTCTAATCTTCAATTAACGGAAAAATCTCCGCTTATTTACTTTTGATCGTTAGTTGACAAAGGATAAGACATGAAAGGGAATTCAGTATAGCTACAAAATACAATAGATACTCAAATTGATGCTATGTGGAGACGCACGCTTCCTCCGATATTAGTAATTAATGTCATACCTTATATAGTTGTAGTTTGACGTAGGCACCGTTTTAAGAAGCTTCCCATTTTCGTCTATATAAAGCTCATACTCACGATATTCCTCCACAATATACCCGTCCTTAAGCTGTGTATCGACAAGTCTGTCTTCAAAAACCGGAATAATGTTCTCAAGCGCTTGGTCAGCTCCTTCATTAGCACCAGTTTCCTCCACTTCACCATTTGCTGAATAACTAGTAAGGAAACCAGATAAGGAGTCATTTTCTTCTACATGTGCATTCTCTAAATATGAGGTCACTCCAAATAAGAATAATAAAAACAGGATAGTAAATATTGTAGACATCGTTTTTGACAGCATAAAGATAACTCCTTTCCGTGTGGCGGTCACTACTCTATCTTACGCATGTCCTATCAAGTAATATGACTACCTTTATAAAGTTTGTGGAAATATTCGTTAGATTATCTTGATAGATAAATGCAAAAGATAAGTTTATCCTTCATTAAGAGGTGTTAAAAATGGTACTTGAAAAAAGACGTTTAGATATAACAGATCGCGTTGTAGGAAAAATAGGACAGAATCAAGTTGACTTATTTTTAGAAAATGAGCCAATCGGAAGAATGGTGACTACTCGTCAAGGAAATGAATATGAATTGAATAATGGATTCGAAGAGGAAGAAAGTAAAATTTATCAATTTGTAGATATTACTACGGGTCCTGATCAGAAATATGTAGATTGTGATGATGAAAATGGTTGGTGTTAAAGACAGCGGGTGACCTCTGTCTTTTTTCATAACCCTTTTCCTCCATAAGATTTGACTAATCTCTAATGAAAAACTAAATGAAACCTAATGATAACCATTAGCTGTGATATAGCATATCCTATTTTAAAAACAAATATGGAAAGGAATAATCAAAAAGCAAGAAGAATAATAATTTATAACGTTTTAGAATGAAAAACAGGGTGATTATATTGATTAATGAAGAAATAGAAAGGGTTTTAATCGTTGAGGGTAAATCGGATAAAAAAAAGGTTGAGGCAGTATTAAAAGATCAGATTGAAATCATTTGTACAAACGGGACAATTAGTATTTCAAGGCTTGATGAGCTAATTGAATATCTTTTTAACAAAGACGTATACATCCTTGTTGACTCAGATGATTCTGGTGATAAATTGAGAAAACAATTTAAAAGGGAACTTCCAGAAGCAGAACATCTATATGTCGATAGAAACTATCGGGAAGTAGCAACTGCACCAGAGCAACATATTGCCACCGTTCTTCTAGGTGCGGATATTGATGTTCACGCTGACTTTTTGTAGATACTTTTGTTAAAATGAATGTAACAATCAATTTTAACAAAAGGGGAATAGTAATGATTGAATGGAATAAAGAAGTTATCGAGTCAAACTTAGAACGGGGTGGTACAATCTTTATCTATTTGTATACACCCCTTTGTGGTACCTGCCAACTAGCAAAAAAGATGTTAGATGTTGTTGAACAAACAGTCCCTAACCTTGAAATAGGTATGTGTGACTTGAATTATTTTTCTGAGTTAGCTGAAAAGTGGGAAATCAAGAGTGTCCCATGTCTAGTTAAAGTTCAGGACCGAGAAATTGTTGAGCAAATTTACGCATTTCAGTCAGTACAATATCTCTACTCGATACTCAAGTAATCCAATCTCCTTCGGGGGATTTTTTTTTTGAATGGAAAGGTTCGTCTATTAAAACATTGGATGTGATAGACATTGGTTGACCTGAGATTACTAAGGAGATAAAGCGACTCACACTCCGCCCGCGGAAAGCGGGGAGATCGAAGCGAAGGGCACTAAGTTATTAACAGGACTTCCGGAATGCTTTCTGGAAAGTAATTGGAGCGCAATGATGAAACCTTTACCTAAATAATTCTTAATGAATTCATGTCAAAAAAAGAACTATTCTGTACTTTATCTTGCAATTTTAGTTCATTGATGTATGATATTTAGGGATTCGAAATAAAATTAATGAACTAAAATAGAGGTAAATTCATGAACATCGTAACTGAATGGAAACAACAATTTTCTTCATACAACTCAAATATAAAATTGTTTTTCATTACCAATATTTGTACACAAATTGGAATGGGAATTTTTATGGTTATCTATAATTTTTATATTCGTGAGTTGGGCTTTAACGAAAATTTGAATGGAAATATCATTGCAATGACGGCACTTGCTTCAGCAATTATATTAATACCGGCTGGTATCATTAGTGATCGCTTGGGAAGAAAAAAAGTCATGTTATTGGGAATTGTAACTACAGCTTGTGCATTAATGGCAAGAAGTATATTTGAAATGGAGTCTTTTTTGTTAATCGCTGCATTTATTGGAGGATTATCAAATGCATTTATTCAGGTATCTGCCATCCCTTGGTTAGCTGAAAACTCTAATCAATCCCAGAGAGTTCATTTATTTAGTTACCATGCAGCGACAATGATGGTTGCAAATGTAATTGGTAATGCTGCTGGAGGGTTGTTGACTGACACCTTTTCCATACTTCTTCAGATTCCACAAATATGGAGTATTAGGATTACATTAATCATAGCATCCATAATCTTTTTTATAGGGATATTACCAATTTTTAAAATGAGTGAACAAACGAAAGTAAAAGTCAATTCAATAAATAAAAAGAAATTCTCAATAAAAAAGGCATGGAATCAAAATAGAAAGCATTTCAAACTTATTGCCCTATTTGCGATTGCACAGTTAATCATCGGGTTTGGGTCAGGGCTCGTGATTCCATATTTAAATTTATATTTTGCTGACCGCTTTAACACAAATAATTCTACAATAGGAATCATTTTATCTTTAGGTCAAGCAGCAACGGCAATAGCGATGATCATTGGTCCATTAGTAGTTAAAAAAGTGGGTGAAGTAAAGGCTGTTGTTTATTTGCAGCTTTGTTCTTTGCCATTCTTACTATTAACCGCTTATACAGAAAGCCTTCTCTTGGCTTCAATTGGTTTCCTATTTCGACAAGCGCTTATGAATGCCGGTAATCCAATACAAGCATCTCTGATGATGGCCCGTGTTGATGATTCAATGAAAGGTTTCGCAAACTCAGTTAATCAAATGGTTTTCTCATTAGGATGGGCATTGATGGGACCTGTATCAACGTCCATAGTCGTTATATATGGGGCATATTGGGGTTATGCTTATGTATTCAGTATAACCGCAAGCTTGTACTTAATAGGCTCGCTATATTTTTATTTTATGTTCAAAGATCGTGCTCGAATGAAGCCTCAACAAACTTTTGCAAAGATTTCATGATATTGACATATTTCTCGGGAAATTTATACAAAAAGAACTAATAATTTCGTTTTATTAGTTCTTTTTTATAATAATAAAAATAAACCTCGGAAAATTATGTCGAACCTCTCTTTGGAGACTTGTTTGGCATTTATTATTAAGTATAAAACATTTTTTTGGATTTTTTGAAAGGGTTTTCTTATTTGGTGGGACAATTAAAATAAAAGGGAGCTCTCACAAGCTAGTCTTGATTATCTAAATATAATAATTGACAACCTATTTTTATTGTTATACAATCACCCTCGTACTTAAAAATCACATACAATCACATATATATTTACTCTTATTTAGAGAGGTGGAGGGATGTGCCCTATGAAGCCCGGCAACCGTCAACATTTGTTGAAATGGTGCCAATTCACACAAAGCGTTAGCTTTGGGAAATGAGAGAAAGGGAAAAACCATGCCTTTCTGCTCATATGTAGAAGTGGCATTTTTTGTTTGATTAGAAAAAATACATGTATTAATTTTCTGAGAGTAAACTAAACGTATTGTGTGTAGGGATTTGAAGGAAGGTGAAAAACATGATTAAATTGTCGAACGTATCAAAAATCTATGAATCGAAAAACAATAAGGTAACGGCAGTTAATGATATAAATTTAAATGTAAATTCAGGAGAAATATTTGGAATTATTGGATATAGTGGAGCTGGGAAAAGCACATTAATTCGATTATTAAATGGGTTAGAAACACCGACAAATGGAACGATTGATGTTGCAGGTCATAATATCACTAAAGCAAATTCAACGTCTCTTCGGAAAGCAAGAAGAGAAATTAGTATGATCTTTCAACACTTTAACTTACTATGGTCTCGAACAGTTCGGGAAAACATCGCCTTCCCATTAGAAATAAACGGAGTTCCCAAAAAGAAACGGCTACAAAGAGTAGATGAGTTAATTAAACTTGTGGGACTTGAAGGTAGAGAAAATGCTTATCCTTCCCAACTGAGTGGTGGACAAAAACAAAGAGTCGGGATTGCAAGAGCACTTGCAAATAACCCTAAAGTATTACTTTGTGACGAAGCAACCTCTGCACTTGATCCACAAACTACTGATTCCATTTTAGAATTATTAGTTGATATTAACGAAAGACTTGGTTTAACCATTGTTTTAATAACACATGAAATGCATGTTATCCGTAAAATTTGTCATCGTGTAGCAGTTATGGATAGTGGAGCTATTGTTGAACAAGGCGAAGTACTAGAGGTGTTTAAAAAACCTAAGCAACCGATTACTAAGCGTTTTGTCCAACAAGTCACCGAACCAGAAGAAACAAAAGAGACAATTGCACACCTGGTTGATCAATACCCAAATGGTAGAGTCGTACAATTAACTTTTGTAGGAGAAGCTGCAGAGCAGCCAGTTATTACACATATCATTCGTCACTTTGAACTTAATGTGAATATCCTCCAAGGGAAAATCTCACAAACACAAAATGGTTCGTATGGAACACTTTTCATTCATATGGATGGAGAGTTAACCGAAGTTGAACGAGCGATTGATTATATAAAAGAGCAACAAGTAGAAGTGGAGGTGGTAGCAAATGCTTAATGAGCTATTACCAGAGGTCAAATGGGACCGTGTAATTATTGCCACAAATGAAACCTTATATATGACAGTAATTTCAGTCTTAGTCACATTTCTCTTAGGAATTATTTTAGGATTGTTATTATTTCTGACGTCAAAGGGCAACATATGGGAGAATAAATTTTTTAATTTTGTTATAGCAGCAGTGGTGAATATCTTTCGTTCAATTCCATTCATCATATTGATTATCCTATTGATACCATTTACAAAAACAATTGTAGGAACCATTCTTGGTGCAGATGCTGCTCTTCCAGCTTTAATCATTGGAGCTGCGCCATTTTATGCACGAATGGTTGAGATTGCATTACGAGAAATCGATAAAGGTGTTATTGAAGCTGCTAAGTCAATGGGAGCTAGAACAAGTACGATCATTTTAAAAGTACTTCTTCCAGAATCAAAACCAGCATTAGTATCTGGAATAACTGTAACGGCAATCGCTCTAGTCAGTTATACTGCCATGGCGGGAGTAATCGGTGCAGGTGGACTTGGGAATCTGGCATATCTAGAAGGATTTCAACGATCTAACAATCAAGTAACAATTGTTGCAACAGCACTTATCTTGGTTATTGTATTTATACTTCAGTTTATTGGTGACATTGTCACTTCTAAAATAGATAAAAGATAAAAGGGGAGTTAAACATGAAGAAGTTTTTAAGTTTTTTATTCGTAATAGGATTAGTTCTTACTCTTGCCGCTTGCGGAACTGCTAATGAGGGTGAAGGTACAACTGGTGCAGGTGAGGAAACTGAAGATCAAACGGCAAAATTAGTAGTCGGAGCATCAAATGTTCCACATGCTGAAATCCTAGAACAAGTACAACCGATTTTAGCTGAAAGAGGAATTGAATTAGAAATCGTTCCTTTTCAAGATTATATCTTACCTAATAAGGCTTTAGCAGACAAAGAAATTGATGCAAACTATTTTCAACACATACCATATTTAAACTCGCAAATGGCTGAGAATGAGGAATATGATTTTGTAAACGCAGGTGGAATTCATATTGAACCAATCGGAGTTTACTCAAAGAAATATAAAAGTCTAGAAGAACTACCAGAAGGTGCTTTAATTATTATGAGTAGTTCAGTAGCTGACCATGGTCGTATTTTAACAATGCTTCAAGATCAAGGTGTTATTACATTAAGAGAAGACCTTGAAGATACTACTACTGCAACAATCGATGATATTGCAGATAACCCTAAAAACATTGAATTCAAAGCAGATGTAGAAGCTGCATTGTTACCACAGATTTATAATAATGACGAAGGTGATGCAGTATTAATTAACACAAACTATGCGATTGATGCTGGATTAAACCCAATGGAAGATGCTATAGCAATTGAAGGTCCTGAATCACCATATGTGAATATTATTGCAGTTCGCTCAGGTGATGAAACTCGTGAAGAAGTAACAGCACTAGTTGAAGTTTTACGTTCAGAAGAGATTCAAAACTTCATTTTAGAAAAATATGAGGGTGCGGTAGTACCTGTAAGTGAATAAAACAACGGTCTGGCTGTTTCAACAGTCAGACTTTTTTGTTTTAAAAAAATTATCATGAGAAGAGAGCATATTACGAATTTTTTGGACTCATACTAACGTAGAAAATTAAATTGAATGGAGTTGTCACGTATGGAGTTTGAACCACGCAATAATACTGAGGAAGCATTGCATGACTATAAACTAGGATTAGGAACTTTTACACAAAAGATGCCTGATATTGCTCACCATTTTAATGCATTTACCGAAGCGTGCTTCAAGGATGGAACGCTCTCACAAAAAGAAAAGCAGCTCATTGCTCTTGGGATTAGTATTTATTCACAAGATGAATACTGTATTATTTATCATACAAAAGGGTGCTTAGATCAAGGTGCATCAGAAGAAGAAATACTAGAAGCCATCGGAGTAACTGCTGCATTTGGTGGTGGGGCAGCGATGAGCCAAGCTGTTACACTTGTACAAGAATGTATTTCTGATTTGAACCAATATAAACAGTAAGTGAGCGTAAGGACTGACTAAATTTTAAAGTCGGTCTTTTTTAGTGTGAGAAATACATAGCATTTGGGAGGAATTCTAACAAAGAGGTTTCTATTTTATTTATATAGAAACCCAACAAGTTATGTGGAGGTATAACAGGTTTTCTCCTGATTGTGGTAAACCTATGGAATTGTTACCATTATTAATAACAATAAATAAGGAGATGAGAGTTCATTAATCATTTAAGAATAAACTATACGTCAGAATTGGAAAAAGCGATGTTTCAATCGCATGGGATTGGTTATGAGGAATATTGTCTGGATTTTGATTGTCGAATGGAAGTAGAGAAAAGTAGACAAGAAAATTATCAGCAAGAAAAAACTCTTTTATTAAAATTATCGAAAAATCTCACATGAACCATTAATATTATGGGAAACTATAGATAAGATTTAAAACCAGCTATATGCTGGTTTTTTAAATAAAGAAAAAACTCGAATTTAGGAGTAGTTAAAATTAAGAAATCAACCTCATCCGCTTCAGAACATAAAATTTGCCACAGTTTTTACTCAGTAATTGGATAAATGAATAGATAGTGTTTAATTAATGAGTATAACATTTATAAGAAGCAAATTAAGAGATCTAAAACCTGTTCTAATTGAGAATGGTCATCATTAACAATTAACATCTCAAAATCCTTAGAAAGTACATACTTTTGAGATGTTGCTTGAATATTTTTATAATAAATCAAATAGTTGCTATCACTTTTAATTTGTTATAAGATTGTAATGAGAATAAATTGAGAATAAAAGTAGCGACAAATCACGTCAAAACTTTTCAAATTTTATAGGTAACTGGAGGTATTGGTTATGGCAGGTTCAACATTAACAATTAAGGATCTACATGTAGCAATTGATGGTAAAGAAATTCTTAAAGGTGTAAACCTTGAAGTAAAAGGTGGAGAAATCCATGCAATCATGGGACCAAATGGTACAGGTAAATCCACTCTATCATCTGCAATCATGGGACACCCAAAATATGAGGTAACAAGTGGAAGCATCACTTTTGATGGTGAAGATGTACTAGAAATGGAAGTAGACGAGCGTGCACGTGTCGGTCTTTTCCTTGCTATGCAATATCCAAGTGAAATTAGTGGTGTAACAAATGCTGACTTTTTACGTTCTGCAATTAATGCACGTCGCGAAGAAGGCGATGAAATTTCATTAATGAAGTTCATCCGTACAATGGATAAAAACATGGAATACCTTGAAATGGATCCAGATATGGCCCAACGTTATTTAAATGAAGGATTCTCTGGTGGAGAAAAGAAACGTAATGAAATTCTTCAATTAATGATGATTCAACCAAAAATTGCAATCCTTGATGAAATTGACTCAGGGTTAGATATTGATGCGTTAAAGGTTGTATCAAAAGGGATTAATCAAATGCGTGGAGAAGAGTTTGGCTGTTTAATCATTACTCACTATCAACGTTTATTAAACTATATTACTCCAGACTTCGTTCACGTTATGATGCAAGGCCGTGTAGTAAAATCAGGTGGACCTGAGCTTGCACAAAGACTTGAAGCTGAAGGATATGACTGGATTAAGCAAGAGCTTGGAATTGAAGATGAGACAGTAGGTCAAGAAGCGTAAGCGTTAGGGGGATTAAAATGACAATTGATACGAAATTTTCATTCGATCAGGAATATGTCAAAGGGCACTCAACTAAACTTGGTGAACCAAGCTGGCTGCAAGAACTTCGCTTACAAGCTTTATCCAAGCTGGAAGATCTACCAATGCCTAAGCCAGATAAAACAAAAATTGATAAGTGGAACTTCACTCAATTTAAAGCACATACAGTTGAAAGTGCACCATATACTTCATTAAAGGAACTACCTAGTGAAGTAGCGACACTGATTGATGCAGACCAAGAAAACATATATATACAACGTGATAATACACCGGCTTTTTCGAGTCTTTCTGAAGACCTAAAAGCAAAGGGAGTTATCTTAACAGATATTTTTTCGGCAGCAAAAGATCATAGTGATTTACTTCAAAAGTATTTCATGAAAGATGGAGTAAAGGTAGATGAACACCGTTTAACTGCACTTCATGCTGCATTACTAAATGGTGGGGTATTTGTTTATGTACCTAAAAACGTTGAAGTCGACGTTCCTTTACAAGCGGTATTTATCCATGAAAACTCTGATGCAACATTATTTAACCATGTAATTGTAGTTGCTGAAGATAATAGTTCTGTAACATATGTAGAGAACTATATTGCAATTGGTAGCTTCGAAAATGGAGTTGTAAACATTGTGTCTGAAGTGTTTACTGGTGCGAATGCAAAAGTTCAATATGGTGCAGTTGATACACTTGCAAAAGGCGTAACGACTTATGTGAATCGTCGTGGTGTTGCTGGTCGTGACAGTACAATCGAATGGGCCCTAGGATTAATGAATGACGGAGATACAATCTCTGAAAACACTACTTATCTAATGGGAGATGGATCTACAGGCGACACTAAGTCAGTGGTTGTTGGTCGTGGTGAACAAAAACAAAACTTCACAACTAGTGTTATTCATTTTGGTAAAAACACAGACGGTCAAATATTAAAACACGGTGTAATGAAAGATAGTGCAAGCTCAATTTTCAATGGTATTGGTAAAATTGAACATGGTGCTACTAAATCAAACGCCGAGCAAGAATCTCGCGTACTAATGCTTAGTGAAAAAGCACGTGGAGATGCGAACCCAATTCTTCTCATTGATGAAGATGATGTAACTGCTGGTCACGCAGCATCTGTTGGTCGTGTTGACCCGATTCAGCTTTATTATTTAATGAGCCGTGGTGTTCCTAAGACTGAGGCTGAAAGACTTGTAATTCATGGCTTCTTAGCACCTGTTGTTAACGAACTTCCAATTGAGGGAGTTAAGAAACAATTAATCGAGGTTATCGAAAGGAAAGTAAAATAATGAATATCCAAGATATTCGTTCCTACTTTCCAATACTTGATCAAGAGGTCAATGGTAAGAAGCTTGTATATCTAGATAGTGCGGCAACGTCTCAAAAACCTGTACAGGTAATCGAGGCGTTAGATCGTTATTATAGAGAATACAACTCAAATGTACACCGTGGGGTTCATACCTTAGGAACTAAAGCTACGGATGGATATGAGGGTGCGCGTGAAAAGGTTCGAAAGTTTATTAACGCAAAATCAATGCAGGAAGTCATTTTTACTAGAGGTACAACAACTGCTTTAAATATAGTGGCAGAGAGCTATGGAAATGCAAACTTGAATCAAGGTGACGAGATCGTCATATCATATATGGAACACCATGCAAATATTATTCCGTGGCAGCAAGTAGCCAAAAAAACGGGAGCAACTCTTAAATATGTTCCTTTAACTGATGATGGATCAATCACATTAGAAAATGTTGAAAAGACAGTTACTTCTAATACGAAAATTGTATCAATAATGATGGTGTCAAATGTACTTGGTGCTATCAACCCGGTTAAGGATATTGCAGAGATTGCCCATCGTAATGGTGCTGTCATGGTTGTGGATGCAGCTCAAGCTGCACCGCATATGAAAATTGATGTTCAAGATTTAAATTGCGATTTTCTAGCACTTTCTGGTCACAAAATGTGCGGACCTACTGGAATTGGTGCTCTTTATGGTAAACGTGAGCTTCTTGAAAAAATGGAACCAGTGGAAACTGGTGGCGAAATGATTGATTTTGTAGGCTTGTATGAATCTTCATGGAAAGAGCTTCCTTGGAAGTTTGAAGCTGGGACACCAATTATAGCTGGTGCTATAGGTCTAGGGGCTGCGATTGATTTTCTAGAGGAGATAGGTTTAGAAAACATTGAGGCTCATGAACATAAATTA
Source organism: Litchfieldia alkalitelluris (assembly GCF_002019645.1). Classification (GTDB taxonomy): domain Bacteria; phylum Bacillota; class Bacilli; order Bacillales; family Bacillaceae_L; genus Litchfieldia; species Litchfieldia alkalitelluris. The sequence continues at coordinate 1,252,623 of NZ_KV917374.1, forward strand.
GCCGAATATGCGATGGAACGCATGTCCGAAATAGAAGGATTAACTATTTATGGTCCGAAAAAACGGGCTGGATTAGTCACATTTAATATTAGCGATGTGCATCCACATGATGTTGCTACCGTCCTTGACGCAGATGGAATTGCGGTAAGAGCAGGTCATCATTGTGCTCAACCATTAATGAAGTGGCTAGAGGTATCAGCAACAGCTCGTGCTAGTTTTTACCTATATAATACAAGTGAAGAAATTGATAAACTAGTTGAAGGACTCATTAAAACAAAGGAGTATTTCAGCGATGCCTGGATTTAATAACAATCTCGATACGTTATATCGACAAGTCATTATGGATCATTACAAGAACCCAAGAAATCGTGGTTCTCTTGAGAATGAAACGTTAACCATCGACATGAATAACCCTACATGTGGAGACCGTATTCATCTAACTCTAAAAGTCGAAGATGGTAAGGTAACGGATGCTAAGTTTGATGGAGAAGGTTGTTCCATTTCAATGTCATCTGCTTCAATGATGACTCAAGCAATTAAAGGACAGCCGATTGAAAATGCCATCAAATTATCAAAAATCTTTTCAGATATGATGCAAGGTAAAGATTATGATGAAGATATCGATTTAGGTGATATTGAAGCTCTCCAAGGAGTGTCAAAATTTCCAGCGCGTATTAAATGTGCAACACTTGCATGGAAGGCAATGGAAAAAGGGTTAAATGAACAACAATAACAACGAAGAAAGGTTACGGTCATGTTCATTGAACACGACCTACACCTTTTGAATGGAGGGAAAATGAATGGCTAAGAAAATGCCTGAAATCGGTGATTACAAATATGGATTTGCTGATAAAGATGTCTCTATTTTCCGTTCTGAACGTGGATTAACAAAGGAAATCGTAGAACAAATTTCACGTATGAAGGAAGAGCCACAATGGATGCTTGACTTCCGTTTAAAGTCTTTAGAACATTTCTATAAAATGCCAATGCCACAATGGGGTGGCGATCTTCAAAGTTTAAACTTTGATGAAATCACTTATTATGTTAAACCATCAGAAAAATCTCAGAAATCATGGGATGAAGTACCAGAAGAAATTAAAGCTACATTTGATAAATTGGGGATTCCAGAAGCTGAGCAGAAATATCTTGCGGGTGTTTCTGCTCAATATGAATCAGAAGTTGTTTACCACAATATGCGGGAAGATCTTGAAAACCTGGGCATCGTTTTCAAAGATACTGGTACTGCCCTAAAAGAAAATGAAGAGATCTTTAGAAAGCACTTTGCAACTGTTATCCCACCAACAGATAACAAGTTCTCTGCATTGAACTCGGCAGTATGGTCAGGTGGATCATTCATCTATGTACCACCTGGTATTAAGGTAGATACACCACTTCAAGCGTATTTCCGTATTAACTCAGAAAACATGGGTCAATTTGAGCGTACACTTATCATTGTTGATGAAGGCGCACATGTACACTATGTTGAAGGCTGTACTGCACCAGTTTATACAACTAACTCACTACACAGTGCAGTTGTTGAAATTGCAATTAAAAAAGGTGCTTATTGCCGTTACACAACGATTCAAAACTGGGCGAACAATGTATTTAACCTTGTTACAAAGCGTGCAGTTTGTGAAGAAAATGCAACAATGGAATGGATTGATGGAAACATCGGTTCAAAACTAACAATGAAGTATCCAGCAGTTATCTTAAAAGGTGAAGGCGCTCGTGGTATGACACTTTCGATTGCAATTGCAGGTAAAGGCCAGCATCAGGATGCTGGAGCTAAAATGATTCACTTAGCGCCAAATACATCTTCTACAATCGTTTCTAAATCAATCTCTAAACACGGTGGTAAAGTAACATACCGTGGGATTGTACATTTTGGACGTAAAGCAGATGGAGCGCGTGCTAATATCGAGTGTGATACACTAATCATGGATAATCAATCAACTTCTGATACAATTCCTTATAACGAAATCTTTAATGACAACATTTCATTAGAGCATGAAGCTAAGGTATCAAAAGTATCTGAAGAGCAATTGTTCTATCTAATGAGCCGTGGTATTTCTGAGCAAGAAGCTACAGAAATGATCGTAATGGGCTTCATTGAGCCATTTACAAAAGAACTACCAATGGAATATGCAGTAGAAATGAACCGTCTGATCAAGTTTGAGATGGAAGGTTCTATCGGGTAATAATAAAAAACCTTGATGTAGTAGGTTACATCAAGGTTTTTTTTATAAAGATTTTTAGTCGTGCCGATTTTTTGCCGACTTTGGCTTTTAGTGTAAGAGGCGAACTTCGTCTTCTTCTATTAGTACGGTAATACTGGTATCACACTCTATTCAAGTAATAAGTTAACCCTCATACAGTTTATGCTTCATTAACACCCCAATTATTATTAAGGTGAATTTTCATCATATTAGTTATGTATCCTTTAATTAATGCTGCTTGCGTAAACTTTGTTTCTGGTGAAAGCAAAGTGGATTGTCATTTTTTCTTCTAAAACGTAAAATAAAATACCGAAAGAACAGTGTTCTTTATTTTAAAACTAGGTCAAAAATCATCAATCTTTTAAAAAAAAGCATGCATTCATAATAGTGCAATTGCTAAACAATTGCATAATAGCTTTATAAAAAAAGTTGAAAGGATTGATCTTATTTAATCCTTACCGATATCATTATCGTTACCATTTTACTGCACCAAGCTATAACTTTAGTAGACAGCCTGCTTAGTGGACTATTCCTAATCAAACAAAATATTACGATCATCGCTCTTCCAACGGTGGGGGAAGTAATTCGTTAAAGGACTATGGAACAAAACCATTTGTCTTGAATATTGATCAGACAACAAGCAAAATCGTACCGCTATATGGACAGCAACACATTTACAAACCACTTTAATGAGTATTGATGTTGGCAGTGATATCGGATTGGTAATGCATCTAGATGTTGATCAATTTTTACGAAGTGAGCAAGGACAAGGACTTGTTCAAATGGGTCAAAGTAAAAATAATTTTACATTTGAAAGAAGTGTATCAGATGATTATGCGATATTTACACCAGCTGGGACGTGGCATAATTTAACTAACACAGTTAATATTCCGTTAAAACTTTACTCGATATATGCTCCTCCTAACCATCGATTTGGGACTGTCCACGCAACAAAAGAAGTTGCTTTAGCTGCAGAAAATCATAGTTATTAAATGGAATTTGGTGACAAATCAAAAAAGAGACTGTCCTTAGGGTACCCTACAAACAACTGTCGGTAGGGTGCTAATTTGGTTGACAATTATAATACCAAAAGTAATGTTATTTCTATGTAAACATTACTATATCAACCATAATTGCTAATTGAGTAACCAGTGATAGAAAAATAAGGGGAGATTTTACCGCTAGATGCAGATTAAAGTCTGATTTTGGGAAAATAGAGGGAGTTTTTTCCTCTATTTAACAAAAAGATATCTATTTTCACGTTTTTGGAGTAAATAAGAGCAATTTCTCCCTCTATGTTTGCTATTTTCAGTGGTATTAAATAATTAAGGGAAATTTTTACCTCTAAAAATCTCAAATAGCAGTAAACTAAACCTAGTTTCATTGTTTAAGAATGTAAAAGTCTGACCAACTATTCGGCCAAAAGATACTTTAGTTGGAACAAGACAATACAGTTAACAAAGAAAAACGCTTGGATATTTATCTAAGCGTTTTGCGTGTACATGTGTCAAAATGGTTTTTATTTATGATGCGAAACCATATGCTATTTGGTGTGCGTTTTGACGTTTTCTCCATAGTAAGTTTACACGTAATATTGTTGTATTAAAGGATAGCAAGGGGAATCTCGGTATTGGAGAGATGCCTGGAGGAGAAGGAATTCGCCAGACCCTTGAAGACTCAAAATCAATTGTTATAGGTGCTTCGATTGGTAACTACAACAATATTTTAAATAAAGTAAGAAAAAAGTTCGCAGACCGAGATGCTGATGGACGTGGTCTACAAACATTTGATTTGAGAATTACCATTCATGCAGTGACGGCACTTGAGGCGGCACTTTTGGATTTACTAGGTAAACATTTAAATGTCCCAGTTGCTGCATTATTAGGTGAAGGTCAGCAGCGTGATAAAGTAAAAACATTAGGCTATCTCCTCTATATAGGTGATCGCAACAAAACAGACCTCCCTTATTATAGTAATGAAAATGCTGAAGATGAGTGGCTTCGAATTCGTCATGAAGAAGCATTAACACCAGAATCTGTTGTCGTCTGGCAGAAGCAGCTCAAAAACGTTATGGATTTAAAGATTTTAAGCTAAAAGGTGGAGTGCTTGAAGGAAAAGAAGAAATCAAAGCAATTAAGGCTTTAGCTGAGCGCTTCCATGATTCTCGTATCACACTTAGATCCAAACGGTGCTTGGTCTCTTGCTGAAGCAGTTGAGTTGTGTAAAGATCTCCATGGTGTCTTAGCTTATGCTGAAGATCCTTGTGGGGCAGAGAATGGATATTCGGGTCGTGAAATCATAGCAGAATTCCGACGACAAACAGGGCTTCCAACTGCAACAAATATGATTGAACAGACTGGCGTCAAATGGGGCATACTGTTTCATTGCAATCGGTAGATATTCCATTAGCTGATCCACATTTTTGGACGATGCAAGGCTCAGTTCGTGTCCCACAAATGTGTAATGAATCGGGACTAACATGGGGATCGCACTCAAATAACCATTTTGACATTTCTCTTGCAATGTTTACTCATGTAGCAGCTGCTGCACCAGGTGAAATTACAGCAATTGATACCCATTGGATTTGGCAGGAAGATACAGAACGTTTAACAAAGGAACCTATGAAAATTGTGGACGGTCATATAGCTATTCCTGATAAACCAGGGTTAGGAATTGAAGTCGATATGGATCAAATTTTAAAAGCACATGATTTATATAACAATATGGGATTAGGTTCTCGTGATGATGCTGTTGCGATGCAATATTTAATTCCAAATCGGATTTTTAATAATAAAAAGCCATGTCTTGTAAGATAAAAAACATGCAAAAAACTACTCATATTCTGTGGGGAGTTTTTTTTGATATTTCAAGATTGATGATTGTTTTTACAACGTTTATGATATTTATAAATGGATGTTTTCGTAAACTTTGTTGCTTTGGAGGTGTTGTTAGTGATTTATATCGGTTTAACTGGGTGGGGAGATCATGATGACCTATATACAGCAGGTATTAAATCAGGAGAAAAGTTAAAGGAATATGCTGGACATTTTCCAATTGTAGAAGTCGACTCTTCCTTTTATGCCATACAACCAATAAAAAATAGTGAAAAATGGGTGACAGACACTCCAGGTTCTTTTCAGTTTATTATCAAAGCATACCAAGGGATGACTCTGCATTTGAGGGGAGAGATTCCCTTTGAGACTAGAGAAAAGATGTTTAGGGCTTTTCGTGAATCTCTAAAACCATATCTTAACCACTCTAAACTTGCAACTGTTTTGTTTCAGTTTCCACCTTGGTTTGAATGTAAAAAAGAAAATGTTGAATATTTAAGATGGTGCCGAGAACAAATGGCAGATTTACCAGTTTCACTGGAATTCCGTCATCAATCATGGTTCACATCAAAATATAAAGAAAGAACATTAGCCTTTATGGAAAGTGAGAATTGGATTCATAGTATTTGTGATGAGCCACAGGCTGGAGCAGGTTCAGTTCCAACTGTCATACATCCTACTACAGGTGATAAAACGATCGTGCGGTTTCATGGTCGTAATATTCACGGCTGGAATCGTCCAAATGAGGGGAATTGGAGGGAAGTCAGATATTTATACAACTACAATGAACATGAACTTCTTCAATGGGTAAATCACCTAAATGAGCTTAAAAAAAAAACTGACCATATTTATGTATTATTTAATAATAATTCAGGTGGAGATGCTGCAAATAACGCAAAGCATTTAATGGAGTTGTTAAAGGTTGACTATGATGACTTAGCGCCACGCCAGTTGAATTTATTTTAAACCTTATTATCGTTGCATTTTTTCTACTTTTGTTAAATTAACCAACAATCAGTTGTGTATTTTCTACTGCTCATAATGATAGACTTATTGTTAAAATCTTTTACTATACAGCAAAACGTTGTTACTGTGTGGTGGAGATACCATTTTGGAAACCGGTTTATAAAATTTTAGTTTTTTTATAAAAAAGTAGTTGATTTATCTTTTGGTAGGGGTTACAATTTGGTTAAGAAAACGGTTTCCGTATTATTTTTTTAACAAAAAAGGAAATCGGTTTCTATAAATTAAATTTAAGTAGGGGGAAAATAAAGATGAAGAGTTATAAAAAATGGCTAGCTTCAGGTATGGCAGCTGCATTAGCGTTCTCACTTGTTGCATGTAGTAGCGGTGGCGGCAATGAAGGCGCTTCTGAAGGCGGCGAAAAAGCTGAAACTGTTGAATTGAATTTCTGGGCATTCGGATCTACTGGCTATGAAGATCTAATTAAGGAATATGAAGCGCAAAATCCAAATGTAACAGTAAAATTCAGATCTGCTGAAACGGCAGAACATCATGATGCGCTATTTACAGCTTTATCGGCTGGAAGCGGTGCACCTGACATTGCAATGCTAGAGGTTGACCAACTTGACCGTTTTAAAGCAGCTCAAGATCGTTTTTCAAACTTATATGATTTAGGAGCAAAGGATGTTCAAGATCAATATCTTGACTGGAAATGGAATGCTGGAGAAACAGCTAGTGGAGATTTCCTAATCGGTATGCCAACTGATATCGGTCCTAAAGGATTATATTACCGTACAGATGTATTTGAAGCAGCTGGATTACCAACTGACCCAGCAGAAGTTTCAGCTTTAATCAATTCTCCAGAAGCATTTAAAGAAGCTGGAATTCAAGTGAAAGAAAAAACTGGAAAACCATTTGTAGATAGTATTGAAATGGCTTTCAGAGCAAAATTAGACCCTGCGGTTGAAACATACTTAAACCCAGAAGGTGAATTAATTATTGAAGAACCAGGAAGTGCAGTTAAGGAAGCATGGGATTACGCAGTTGAATTACACCAAGCTGGTGTAGTAGGTAAATTTGATATGTGGACTCCTGAGTGGGCTAGTGCTGTTAACACAGGTGAATTTGCTGCTGAGTTAGGCGCTGGTTGGTTAAAAGGTTGGATGGAAGGTAATGCTCCTGATGCTTCTGGATTATTCCGTGTAGCAACATTACCTACTGAGTTTGCTGCTAACTGGGGTGGTTCTTACATCGCGGTACCAAGTGAAACAGAACATCCACAAGAAGCTTATGATTTAATCGAATGGTTAGTATCACCAGAAAATCAATTAAAATCATTCCAAAGTCATGGATTATTCCCATCAGCTCCATCAGTATATGAAATGCCTGAATTCACTGCAAACGAAGATGAGTTCTTCGGTGGACAAGTAACATCAGCTGTGTTCGCTCAAGCTGCTCAAGATATCGAAGGTGCAGTATTTAAAGGTGAAAAGTATTTCCCAGTTCACCAACAAATTCTTGATGGACTTAAAAACGTTGTGAATGGTGGAGACCCTGAAGAAGAGTGGGAAGCTGCTGTTAAACGTGCAAAAGACTTAGTAAGTCGTTAATTATTTTTTTGAAAACTAATTTTTACCTTAGTAAGGTGTCCTTACCTTAAGGGACACCTTACTCTAGGTTTTGAAGAAGGACGGGGAGTGAAAATGGCATCAGCGAAAATTTCTAGCAACAAGAAGTCAATGTCTGAAGAAAAAAAAGATATGATTTCAGGTTATTTATATATAGCGCCTTTCTTTATTATCTTTGCTGTAATTGGCCTTTATCCAGCATTATTTAGTATGTTTCTTGCATTCCAAAAATGGAATGGATTGGCTCCAATGGAGTTCGTAGGATTACACAATTTTAAAATTGTATTAATGGATCCACTTTTTTGGAAATCCTTATATAACACAATTATTATCGCATTAATGGGTACTGCCCCACAATTAGTCATAGGGATTATCCTTGCATTTCTATTAAACCTATCGTTTCTTCGTTTTAGAAATTTCTTCCGAGTTACGATCTTCATGCCTTATATTACGTCAATGGTTGCAGTAGCCCTTATTTTTAGTGTGTTGTTTAGTAATCATGAATCATCACTTGCTAACTACACCTTAGGGTTATTCGGATTTGATCCAGTGAACTGGGGAGCGTCTGAATGGGGTACTAAAATTGCTATATCTGTAATGGTATTTTGGCGATGGGTTGGATATAATACCATCATTTATCTTGCTGGAATTCAGAGTATCTCAAATGACCTTTACGAAGCGGCAACAATTGATGGAGCTAATAAATTCCAACAACTTATCCATATCACGATGCCACTATTAAAACCATTTATTATTTTAACTGTGTTCTTCTCAACTGTTGGATCTTTACAGTTATTTGCAGAACCAACCGTATTCTTAGGAGCATCAGCTTTTACAAGAGATGAAGCGATGACAGTTGTAATGTACTTATACCGAGATGCATTTAAATTACAATCATTTGGTACTGCCTCTGCCACAGCAGTTATTTTATTAGTGATTATTATCTTATTCTCTGCTATTAATACGTTAGCGACATCAGGTTTTGGCAGAAAGAAGAAAGGAGCATAATAATGAGTCAGCAAGCAGGATCAAAAAAGTTTTCACCAGGTAGAATATTTATTTATTTGTTTCTTTCATTAGCATCTCTATTATCATTATTCCCATTTTACTGGATGTTTGTCATGGCGACACGTCCTAGTGCTGCTTACAACTCAATTCCACCAACAATAACACCTGGAAATCTCTTAGTAGATAATTTTCAAAAGGTGTTAGGGGCTATTGATTTCTTCAGAGCAATGGGAAACACTGTTATTCTTTGTATATCCGTAACACTTGTTGTGTTAATCATTAGTTCATTGGCTGGATATGCATTTGCAAAATTTAAGTTTCCTGGAAAAAATGGATTATTCATAGCAATCCTACTAACGATGGTTATACCACCGCAATTAGGTTTAATACCACAATATTATTTAATTGCAGAGGCTGGATTACTAGACACGTTACAAGGGGTAGCTGTTCTATTTTTCTTAAATCCACTTGGAATCTTCCTTATGAGACAATATGTAAGTAATTCTGTCCCAGATGAATTGATAGAAGCAGCTAAATTAGATGGCTGTTCTAATTTTAGAATTTATCGCAGTATTGCATTACCTATTATTTTACCAGCATTCGCTACGCTAGGAATTATCGTTTTCACAGCTGTTTGGGGAGAATTCTTATGGCAGTTTACGATTTTACGTGATCCAGAAATGTATACTATTCAGGTTGCATTAGCAACACTAAGTAATACTTTCAATATAGACTTTGGAATGATCATGTCTGGTGTGTTCTGGGCAACGGTTCCATTAATCATCATATTCCTACTATTTAATAGATTATTTATCTCTAGTATTACTGAAGGTGCTGTTAAATAAGTAAAACAACATTTCAGATGTTCTTTACTTATTCATAGAATCTTAGTAATCTTACAGTAGATAAAACTATAAAGGATGTGGGGGATCACAATGAACTTAACAATTAAAGATATTGCAAAAATGGCAGGAGTATCCCCGTCTACTGTATCAAAGGTTATGAATAATTATGGTGGCATTGGCGAAAAAACGAAGAAAAAGGTCATGGACGTTATTCAAGAGACAAATTACCAACCAACTTTTTCGGCAAAAGCCCTTGCCACTAAAAGATCAAACTTAATTGGATTAATTTTTGCAGGAAAAGTAAATGTTGATTTTACAAATCCTTTCTTTAATGAAGTTGTGACTTCTTTTAAAAAGACAATTGGCCAACTTGGCTACGATATCATTATGTTTTCAAATGAACAATTTTTAAAAGACAATGGAAGCTATTTAGCAAGATGTAGGCATTTCCATGTGGATGGTTGCTTAATTATTGCTGGTGAAGAAATAGAAGATCCGATTTACGAGTTAGTTGAAGCAGGTATTAACTGCATTGGTATTGATATTGAGTTAAAAGGACCAAGATCGAGCTTTGTTATGACAGATAATATAAATCTGTCACGCAAAGTTGTTCAACACCTTTATTTAAATAATGTACGGGAAATAGGGTTTATAGGTGGTAAGCAGGATTCAGCAATTGCCATATATCGTGAAAAAGGTTTTAAAGAGGTTATGAACCAATTAGGCCTGGAGATAAAGAAAGAATGGGTTGAATACGGGGATTTCCATGAGGAAAGTGGCTATATAGCTATGAAAACAATTCTCGAAAGACCAGTTCTTCCGCAAGCGATTTTTGCGGCTTCTGACTTAATGGCATTTGGAGCACTTAGAGCAGTTAAGGAAAGTGGTTTAAAGGTTCCACAAGATATACGAATTGTTGGAATTGATGATATTGACGCTTGCCGGTATAGTGATCCAAAACTTACAACGGTAAAACAGGATAAAGACCGATTAGGCAAATTAGCTGCGTATATGCTTAATGACTTAATCAATGGTTCATCATTAATTAAACCAATTTTTATTGATTCCGAGCTAATGATTAGAGAATCATGCGGGAGCAATTTACGGTAAATAGGTGAATTATTATCTGAAATAGTTAAACAATACAATTAGAGGATTTAATAGATATTTTTGGAGGTAAAATAATGGCTATCATAGAATTTCCTAAAGATATGAAATGGGGAGCAGCAACAGCTTCTTACCAAATTGAAGGGGCAGCATTTGAAGATGGAAGAGAAGCATCCATCTGGGACACTTTTTGTCGAATTCCTGGAAAAGTGCGTGACGGAGATAATGGGGATATTGCTTGTGATTCGTATCACCGATATGAGGAAGATATTAAAATCATGAAGGAATTAGGAATTGATACGTACCGTTTTTCAGTAGCTTGGCCACGTATTTTTCCAAAAGGTAGAGGACAAGTAAATCAAGCTGGTGTTGATTTCTATCATCGTTTCGTAGATGCTCTTCTAGAGAATGGAATTGAACCAATGTGTACTCTTTATCACTGGGACCTTCCGCAAGCCCTACAAGATGAAGGCGGCTGGGGAAATCGTTCAACAATTGATGCATTTGTTGAGTACTCTGAATTTATGTTCAAAGAATTTAGTGGCAAAATTAAGAATTGGATTACACTAAATGAACCATGGTGTGTATCATTCTTATCTAATTTTATCGGTGAGCATGCTCCAGGGTTTAAGGATCTTCAGTTAGCAACAGATGTATCACATCATTTATTAGTTGCACATGGTAGATCAGTAAAAGCGTTTAGAGCATTAGGTGTTGACGGTCAAATCGGTTATGCTCCAAACGTTACATGGAAAGAACCATTTAGTGATAAGCAAGAAGATATTGATGCTTGTAAAAGAGAAGTAGCATGGTTTGTTGAGTGGTTTATGGATCCTGTGTTTAAAGGGAGCTATCCACAATTTATGGTAGACTGGTTTGCTGATAAAGGTGTTAAGATGAATATCCAAGATGGCGATTTAGAAGATATTAGTCAACCAATCGACTTTATGGGTATCAACTACTATACAGGAAACGTTGCTCGATATAAGGAAGATAATGGGTTATTCTCTTCTGAAGATTTAGATATGAACTATGATCGTACAGATATCGGTTGGCCGATTTATCCAGAAGGATTCTACAAAGTATTATGCTATATCACTGAATTATATGGAGAAGTACCTATATATATCACTGAAAACGGTTCTTGCTACAATGACGAGCCAGTGGATGGAAGAGTAAAAGATGATCGTAGGATCTCTTACTTAAAACTTCACCTTGCTGCATTAAAACGAAGTATGGATTCAGGTGTAAATATTAAAGGCTACTTAACATGGTCTTTACTTGATAATTTTGAATGGGCATTTGGTTATAGTATGCGCTTTGGAATCGTTCACGTAAATTATCGTACATTAGAACGTACACCAAAAGATAGCTACTATTGGTATAAGCAAACTCTAGCAAATGGGTTTTATGAACTTTAATAATTTTTAAAAGCGACAGAGCCTACGAATTAACCTTAATAATTAAATGGGGAGTTAACATTTGTTAACTCCTTTTATACTTTTAAAATTGTACATAGGAGATGAAATGTGATGACAAGACTTAAAGGGAAACTAGCATTTGTGACAGGCTCAAGTAGAGGAGTCGGACAGCAAATCGCGCTAGGATTAGCTCAAGAAGGCTGTGATTTAATTATTCATGGTAGAAAAGCTGAAAATACACAAAAAACTCAAGAGTTATTAAAACAATATGGTGTTAATGTTGACGTTGTGGAAGGAGAACTATCATCGCCAGAAGATATCGAAAAGATAGTTAGTACGATAAAAGCAAAGCGCCAATCAGTTGATATCCTTTATAATAATGCGGGAGTCCAAGCAGAATGGAAAGATATATGGGATTTCAAAATAAGTGATTTTGAACATCTGCTTCAAAATAATTTTTATAGTATTGTTCTACTTTGCCAAGCTTTTGGTAAGGAGATGAAGGAAAAAGGATACGGTAGAATTATAAACATTACATCTGGAATTAAGGATACTCCACACCTAACCCCATATGGTGTTTCAAAAGCAGCGGTAGATAAATTTACAGAGGATCTTGCTGCAGAATTAAAAGGAACAGGCGTACTTGTTAACTGTCTTGATCCAGGTTGGTTGAGAACAGACTTAGGTGGGCCAAACGCAGAACATGATGTAACAACTGTTTTACCTGGAGCAATTGAACTAGCACTATACGATAATGATGGTCCAACTGGTCAGTGGATAAGTGCTCAGGAATTAAGGTTAAAATCAGAAAATAAATAAGATGAACATTGATGTTGAATTTGAATGGAGGATTGTTTACCCATCGGATTCAGCATTTTTGTGTTCTTGGTAAATGAGGGAAATGAATTATAATTCCTGTGTTTCGGTTAGAAGGGGAAAGTTACCTGAGCGAAAAGAAGGAGAAAGTGAATCATAGCTTCTCTGATGCAGTTACCCAAAATAGACGAATTACAAACCTGATTTTTCAGCGAAGAAATCCATGCTAATCCGATTCGCACCATGGAAGTTGAAAAGTTTTTACACTAAGTGTGGAAAGCGAGTGGATTGCAGCTCATGGAACTTCGCTAACTAAGGTATTTTCAGGTTAGACATTTAGAGTGGAAAAGGGTTAAAAAAATGTAATTCTTTCAAAAACGGATGTAACTGAATGAAATTAACTTTTATAATGTATTTACATTTCTAGGACGCATCTATAACTCCACGCAGTTAAACTTTCCTGATTTATGAGTTATTTTTAGTTTCTTATTAATTTTCACTAATGGTATGATGAGAATATCAATTTTCAATTCGTCGTCGAATAAAGGGGAAAACGTATGGTTTGGATTTTTTTATTATTTGTTGGAGTCGCTGCCGGAACGATTGGTGGATTAATTGGATTAGGCGGCGGTATCATAACGGTACCTGCGTTGATTTATCTAAGTGGAATGATTCCAGAACTAAGTCATATCACTCCACAAGTTGCAGTAGGGACATCGTTGCTAGTTATTATCTTTACAGGTCTTTCATCAACTCTGTCTTATATGAAACGCAAACTTGTTGACTATAAAAGTGGCTTTATTTTTTTCATTGGAAGTGCTCCGGGAGGAATTGTTGGTGCATGGTTAAATTCATTCTTTAATGTACATACATTTTTAATTTATTTTGGAATTTTTATGATTGTTATTGCCGGTATATTAATGATCAGAGAACATATAAAGCCCTTAGCTGTTAAGCAAGGCTTACATACAATAAGTAGAGGTTATATAGATGAAAATCAAAAAGAAAAGTTCTATGGATATCATCCTACAATAGCTGTTATCATATCGTTTATCGTAGGGTTATTGGGTGGATTATTTGGTGTTGGTGGGGGAGCTTTAATGGTACCCGCGATGCTTCTTTTGTTTGCATTCCCGCCCAATATTGCGATTGCAACGTCAATGATGCTGATTTTTCTATCATCGGTCGTAAGCTCTGTTGCACATATAAGTATGAATAATGTGAATTGGTTGCTAGCAGCAATACTAATTCCAGGAGCATGGTTTGGTGGCAAATTAGGGGCTTATATTAACTCAAAGCTAAAAAGTAATACCATTATTATTATTTTTAGGTTTGCTTTGATGGTGTTAGGAGCTAGGTTAATTTATCAAGGATTGTTTTAAGCAATCGTGGATTTTAAAGGGGAGAAGATCTTTTGATTGAAAAAATTCATATTTATCATACGAATGACTTACACAGTCATTTTGAGCCATGGCCTAAAATCGTTCAATATATAGAGGATATGCGTAAACTTCACTCTGAGAAAAATGAAGAGATGTTTTTATTTGATATTGGTGACCATATGGATCGTTTTCACCCTATAACCGAATCAACATTTGGGAAGTTAAATGTAAGGCTACTAAATCAATTAAACTATAACGCTGTGACCATTGGGAATAATGAGGGAATTACTTTACCCTATGAGGCATTAAATGAATTATATCGAGATGCTACCTTTGATGTTGTATTAGCTAATCTATTTACACCTGATGGCACGAGGCCTAGTTGGGCAAAGGCTTATCAAATATATACGACAAAGGAAAATACCCGTATTGGAATCATTGGTTTAACGGTCTTTTATCAACTTTTTTATGAATTATTAGGTTGGAAGATACATGACCCATTTGAGCTTTTAAGAACTCTGCTTGTTGAACTTAATGACCAGACAGACGTTATTATTGTGTTGTCACATCTAGGGATCACTGAGGATGAAGAGCTCGCTAAAATACCTGGAATTGATATCATTCTAGGAGGTCACACACATCATTTATTTGAAGAAGGAAAAATCGTAGATGATGTGTTACTATGTGGAGCGGGTAAATATGGACAATATATTGGCTATGTAGAACTGAAGGTCAATCAAGCATCAAAAGCAATTGTGGAAAAAAGAGCAACTGTAATAGCAACAAGTCAACTTAATTCTGAATCTATTTCTACTAAAGAGACACTCAATGATGCAATGAAAGAAAGTGAATTAATCTTAAATGAAAAAATAGGACATATACCAGATGAATTAATAAATAACTGGTTTGAAATATCTCCATTTTCTCAACTTTTGGCCGATATATTAAAAGAATGGTGTGCTGGGGAGATATCTATGGTTAATGCAGGTGTTCTTTTGGACTCTCTACCTAAAGGGCCAATTTCTAAAGGTGAGATCCATAGAGTTTGTCCTCATCCGATAAATCCATGCAATGTATGGTTAAAAGGATATGAATTAAAGGAAATTATTCTCCAGGCGAATACAGAAAGAATGGAGAACTTAAGATTTAAGGGATTAGGCTTTAGAGGAGAGGTTATGGGGAAAATGGTCTTTTCTGGAGTAGGGATTGATGTAAAGGTCCTTTCCGATGGATTAAAGCATATTCAAAACATAACTATTAATGGAGACCCAATCGAGTTGAAAAGAACCTATAAAGTGTCAACCATTGATATGTTTACATTAGGATACCTGTTTCCAATTATCCGAGATACAAAACGAAAAGAATATTTCATGCCAGAAATGCTACGTGATCTACTTATATCAAAATTGGCTGAAAATCATCGTCTATAATAATAAAACAGGCTATTACCTACAATTTTTTTTTCACGAATTTCTTTAATATTCATAATGTGTTAAAGAAAGGAGTGTTATAGGAATGGTTACAATGACACCGATTGTTATCGATAATCAACAGTTTACAGCCATTACCGTCAAGCTGCCTAAAACAAATTTCATGGCTGTTACAAATGATAATGGTTATATTATGTGTGGCGCTCTTGATGTAGCACTTTTAAATGAAAAGTTGAAGGATCGAGGGATTATTGCGGGTAGAGCGGTAGGCGTTAGAACAATTGAACAATTACTTGAAGCTCCACTTGAATCTGTTACAATAGAAGCAGAAAATAAAGGGATAACAGTAGGCATGAAAGGGAAAGATGCCCTTTTAAAAATGATATAAAAGATTTGTTTGATGCTGAAATTTTATAAACATCGAGGGGGCCACTATAAACGATATCAACCTGAGATTGTTGTTTATAGCCCCTCTATTATATCGCACCTTAGAACGGAGTTTACGATGATACTAGTGTCAACACATACCTTAAAACCAGGAATATGTTTAGCTAAACCAATACATAATGAAAATGGTTTTGTTTTAATTAGTGAAGGAATTCCTCTGACAGAAAGAATGATCATCAGACTAAATGAATTAGGAATATCATATGTGTATGTTGAAGATGAACGCACCAGTGACCTAAAGCCAGTTAAGCCAATATCAGATGAAGTAAGATTGAAAGCAAAGAAAGTTATTGAAGTTAACTTAATGGGGATTCAGGATAAAGAAGTACTAAGGCAATCATTCATACTTGAAAAAACAACGAAAGAGCTGTCTAAAATTATTAAAGCGCTTTTACATGAAATTAAAACAAATAAAGAGCTAATCACTTTACTATCGGAAGTGATTACATACGATAACTATATCTTTTCTCATTCCTTGAACGTAACTCTTTATTCTTTGGCGATTGGAACACAGTTAAATCTCTCAGAAAAAGAGTTAGAAGTCCTCGGGTTAGGTGCGATTCTTCATGATGTTGGGAAAATGACTATACCCACATCGATATTAATGAAACCAGGTAAATTAACAAATGAAGAATTTGAGATTATCAAAAAACATACTGAAAGTGGCTTTGAGATTTTAAGGAATGTTTTAACGATTCCATTAATCGCTGCGCACTGTGCATATCAGCATCACGAAAGAATTGATGGGTCAGGCTATCCAAGAGGGATCAAAGGAGAAGAAATCCATAATTATGCTCGAATCATAGCCGTTGCTGATGTATTCGATGCTGTTACTTCGAATCGAGTATATCGAAGAGCAATGCTTCCGCATGAAGGGTTAGAAATACTCTACGCAGGGGTTGGTAAGTTGTTTGATACAAGTATCATTGAAGCTTTTCGACGATCGGTAGTTGTTTATCCTTTAGGCTTAACAGTTTTCTTAAATGATGAACGCAAAGGTGTGGTATCTAAGCAGAATCAAGGTCTAAGTGAGAGACCTGTAGTTCGTATCATTGAAGAGAAAGGACAAGCTGTAAATCCACCATATGAGGTAGATTTAATGAAGGAATTACATTTAGTTATTACAGAATGTGAAACAACTCTACGTTAATTCTAAGCTGTTTTCATAAACTTTGTTGCTTTTAAAGGTCTTTTATAATCACTATGAACTTGGTAGAGTGGCATCTTTTCTTCCTAAATGATAACCATAACATCAAGTGAAATTGTGTATCCTTCCCAAAATAAGTAAAATAGCAACAATCTTTCAGAAAAGAGCCTAATTCTAAGCTGTTTTCATAAACTTTGTTGCTTTTAAAGGTCTTTTATAATCACTATGAACTTGGTATATTGGCATCTTTTCTTCCTAAATGATAACCATAACATCAAGTGAAATTGTGTATCCTTCCCAAAATAAGTCAAATAGCAACAATCTTTCAGAAAAGAGCCTAATTCTAAGCTGTTTTCATAAACTTTGTTGCTTTTAAAGGTCTTTTATAATCACTATGAACTTGGTAGAGTGGCATCTTTTCTTCCTGAATGATAACCATAACATCAAGTGAAATTGTGTATCCTTCCCAAAATAAGTCAAATAGCAACAATCTTTCAGAAAAGAGCCTAATTCTAAAAAATTTTATAAATGTATCGTACATCCCTGCTTGTAAGCATAAACATAGCTTGTAAGGAGGGATTTATGATGCCAAAGTTTCGCGGGCCTCTTATGCCGCGGAGAGGACCCTTGCCTTTTCGCTATGTTTTCTTATTAACGTTTGTCTTCTTTATGTTTTCTACAGCGTTGGGGTTAGTCATTGTTAATAAAGGAATCGAGCCAACACTAACAAAATTTGCACGAAATGAATCAAGTAGAATAGCCACTGTCGTCATTAAAAATGCGATTACTAAGCAAATGACAGAAGAAAACTTAAGTGATGAAGATATCATCATCACTCAAACTGACAGTGCTGGGAAAATTACAAGTGTAACCTTTAATTCCAAGTTAATTAATGAAATACTGGCTAAAATTACCAATAATGTTGACAAGTATTTAAAGCTAGTTAACAAAGGGGATGTTGCTGCACTTGACATGCCAGAGATTGAGATTCAGACAGACGATGATAGCCCAGGATTTTTATATGAAGTACCTTTAGGGATAGCAACCAATAATGCGCTTTTGGGTAATTTAGGGCCGAAAATTCCAATTCGTTTTCATATGATTGGAGATGTATCAACCAACTACTCTAAAAATGTGGAGACTACTGGAATTAACAACACATCTATAGAAATTTTGGTTCATATTGAGGTCAAATTACAAGTTATTATTCCATTTGCAACCGAAGAAGTCGTTGTACCAACTAGTGTCCCTATTGCTGGTCCAATCTTTATTCCTGGAGAAGTACCACAGTTTTATAATAATGGTGGTGAATCAGCTCCATCAATTGAAATACCAACAGGAAATTAGACAAATAATTCCCATTGCTTTTTTAGTTTGAAATTACTATAATACAAAAGTAATTCTAAAAGAGAATATATAAACCTTATCTTTAGATCGATGAGGTAGAGGCGCAGAAAATATAAGTATGCTATGTGAGGATGACAACGGTGATCATAGCTGAAAGGATTTTTTGCCGAAGCAAAATAAACGAGTCAACTTTTATTTTTGCTGGTGTTGCTTTGAATAAGAGTAACACTGTCATTGGATGGTTTGTTTTTGATATCCAGTGGAGGGCTACTGATCGTGATGGAGGATAACATAACATTACGAAGAGTAATGATAGTTATTTTCTATCATTGCTCTTTTTTGTGCACTTTTTTCTATTAAACTATTATTAACTGCACGAAAGTTGATTGCCTCTTACACAAAAGCCTCTTTTAGAATCAAACTATATTTTGGAGGAGACAACAGCATGACTGCAACAATTTACTCACTTATACCGCCATTAGTTGCAATTTTAATGGTTATTTTAACAAGAAAGGTTTTATTATCCTTAGGGGTTGGAATATTCTCTGCCGCCTTTATCTTGCAAGTCCCAATGATAGAATCTGATGGGGTTGGTGCATATCTATCAAACTCATTGATTACAATTTGGGAAAGTATAAAGGCTATCTTTATTGATGAAGGCGCACTTAATACATGGAACGTTTACATTGTAATTTTTCTATTAATCTTAGGAATGATTACAGCATTTATCTCAATTTCAGGTGGAAGCCGGGCCTTTGGTGAATGGGCTCAAAAACGGGTAAAGACGAGAGTCGGAGCAAAAGTCACTGCTGCAATCTTAGGGATTCTAATTTTTATCGATGATTATTTTAATGCCCTTGCAGTAGGACAAGTAAGTAGACCTCTTACAGACCGCCATCGTGTATCACGTGCAAAACTAGCTTATATTATTGATTCAACATCGGCACCAATTTGTGTAGTGTCACCCGTTTCTAGCTGGGGGGCTTATATTATTGCGATTATTACACCAATTCTAGTAACACATAATATCAGCGAATATACTGCGTTCTCTGCATTTATTCAAATGATTCCGATGAATTTATATGTGATATCAGCGATACTCATGGTCTTTGCTGTTTCTATCTTTAATATTAATTTAGGACAAATGAAAACACATGAATTGAGGGCACAAAGTACTGGGGAAGTAACCGATCCATCTAAGCCGGTGCTCGGGGAATTAAAAGAAGAATTGCCAGTAAGTAAATTTGGTACGGTTGGCGATTTAATTTGGCCAATTGTTGCATTGATATTCGGAACGATAGGGTCAATGCTTTGGACAGGATATAGAGCTATTGACGGAAATATTACGATTTTAACCATTTTTGAAAACACTGATGTAGCAGCTTCGTTACTTTATGGTGGGATCATAGGGCTTTTTGTCACTTTTATTATGTTCTTCATCCAAATTTCTAAGCGTTCAATTGAACCTAGACTTTTGACAAAGGGGATTATATCAGGAATTAAGTCAATGCTACCAGCAGTTTACATCTTATTATTTGCATGGGTAATCGTTGATTTAATTGGTCAACTTAAAACAGGCGAGTTTTTGGCAATTCAAGTGGAAAACGCAAATATAAGTGTTGCCTTTTTACCAGTGATCTTGTTCATTGTGGCAGGGATCATGGCATTTGCAACTGGTACTTCATGGGGAACTTTTGGAATGATGTTACCAATTGGAGCAGAAATTATTGCTTCTACGGATGTTACACTATTATTACCTGCTCTAGCAGCTGTATTAGCAGGTAGTGTATTTGGCGATCATTGTTCACCGATTTCAGATACAACGATTTTATCGTCTACAGGTGCTGGAAGCCATCATATTGACCACGTTCTTACGCAACTACCATATGCGGCGATTTCTGGACTTATAGCAATTATCGGGTATATTGTTTTAGGACTAACAGGTAGTACGCTGCTAGGAGTTATTGTTACAATTGGATTAGTAGGGCTGTTTGTTATGCTATTTCGAGGGAAAAGTACTTTAGTATAGTAAATTTATACAGTCTTAAACTGTAAGAAATAGTAATTAATGATATCTAATTTACAAACTATAAACTATATTTATACTACGGAGACAGGGTTTTTAGAACCTTTGTCTCTTTTTTTATTATTCTAAAAATAATGTTTTGACAGATGCATAAAGACTGGCTATACTATGAATAGATTATATCAAAAAATCAGAAAATATAAAAATTTCCAACATTAATCTAAGGCGTAAAAATATATAGCTCTTAGGTTGGGAAACAAAGTTTAGGGAGGTATTTTTATGGATAATCGTCCACAATGGGGAACGCGGGCAGGCTTTATTTTAGCAGCAGTCGGTTCGGCGGTGGGTTTAGGGAACATCTGGAGATTCCCAGCAGTAGCTTATGAAAATGGAGGAGGCGCATTCTTTTTACCGTACTTATTCGCTTTATTAACAGCCGGTATTCCATTATTAATTCTAGAATTCACAATGGGTCACAAATTTAGGGGATCAGCTCCACTTACCTATGCAAGATTTAGTAAAGGCAAAGAATGGATTGGTTGGTGGCAAGTTGCAATTTCCTTTGTTATTTCCACATATTATGCGGTTATTATCGCATGGGCAATGTCGTACACGTATTTTTCTTTAAGCCTAAAATGGGGAGAAGAGGATACTGGATCATTTTTAATGGTTGATTATTTACAACGAATTGATTTAACTGGTGGAGAATTTGGACAGTTTGGTAGTGTAGTCCCAGGCGTATTCTTTCCATTAATCCTAGTCTGGATAGTTACATTTGGTGTGCTATTTGCTGGTGTTAAAAAGGGAATTGAAATGGCCAACCGAATCTTTATTCCAACACTAGTTGTGTTATTCTTAATCATTGTTGTTCGTGCATTAACATTAGATGGTGCTGCACAAGGGTTAGATGCTTTCTTTAAGCCTAACTGGGATACAATCATGAGTGGTAAAGTATGGGTAGCCGCATATGGTCAGATTTTCTTTAGTTTATCAATTGCATTTGCTATTATGATTACTTATTCAAGTTATTTACCTAAGAAATCTGATATTACGAATAATGCATTCATTACAGGGTTTGCAAACTCAAGCTTTGAATTATTAGCGGGTATTGGTGTATTTAGTGCTTTAGGATTCATGGCATACACACAGGGTGCTGAGGTGAAAGATGTTGTTTCAGCAGGAATCGGTTTAGCGTTTGTCGTGTTTCCACAGATTATCAATGAATTCCCTGCGTTTAGAGAGCTTTTTGGATTCTTATTCTTCGGATCACTTGTTCTTGCAGGTTTAACATCATTGATTTCGATTGTTGAAACATTTGTTGCTGGTGTTCAAGATAAATTTAATGTGTCACGTACAAAGGCTGTAATTATTGGTGGAGGTTTATCTGCAATTATCTCAGTAGTCTTTGCAACACAAGGTGGATTATTCTTCTTAGATACTGCTGATTACTTTATTAATAGCTTTGGTGTAACATTAGCTGGTTTAATCCAAGTAATCGCAATTGCATGGTTTGCTAAGGAATTACGTAGTCTACAAAGTCATGCAGACAGCATTTCGGATATTAAACTTGGTGCATGGTGGAGAATTTGTTTAGGCGTCATTACACCAGTTGTTCTTGGCTATATGATGTTTGACAATTTACGTACGAATTTAACATCAGAATATGAAGAATATTCAAGACCGTTCATTTTTAGTTGGGGCTGGTCGGTAGCTTTGGGAGCGTTATTTGTAGGGATTCTGTTTACACTTTTCAAATGGAAAAAAGGTGCCCTAGACATGAATGTTAGTAAGGAGGAATCACAATAATGAGTACAGGTGCAATTGTTATGATGGTTGTAGGTATTGTGATTATATGGGGCGGATTAACTGCAAGTATCTTAAATGCAGTCAAAAAAGCTAAACAAAAATAATTAAAAAGAAAAAGCTATATTCCTATAATCGGATATAGCTTTTTCTTTTTTACTTTCTTTTTCGTTCAGCACGTTCCCACTGTTTTAAATGTGGATAAGGGTCAAATGACCACTCTGTAAATCCATTATCCTTGTACATCCCATAATGTAAATGTGGTGGAAATTTACCTGAGGTTCCTGGAGGTCCATATCCAGAGCTTCCAACTCCTCCAATAAGCATCCCTGGTTCAACCACTTGTCCAACTTCCAAATCTTTTGCAAATCCATTTAAATGTGCAAAATAGTGATACGTATTATTAATATCACGAATACCTATTCTCCAACCACCATATTTGTTCCAGCCTTTAATCTCAACAATTCCGTAGCCTGTCGCCCTTACAGGTGTTGAATAACCAGCAAAAATATCTGTCCCTTCATGGATACGTCGGCCACCCCATCCACGGGCGTCTCCCCAAGTGTTTCGATAGCTATAATTAAAACGTAATGGAACTGGAAAGGCATGTTTATCTAATGCTAAAGTACCGAACTTTTTATATATCTTTACTTTCTGCATAATTAAATCGACTGAACGATCTCTTTTATAATAGTCCCATAAAGCAATCTTTATATTTTCTTCATCTGTTCCATAATTCATCAGATGCGCGGCGAAGGTTGCTAGTATATCCTCATCGTTATTTATGTCTGCAATGCCGTCCCCATTACCGTCAGTTCCCAATCCTCCAAACAAACTAATGCTAAATGGGTTTGTATCTTCTTGGTTGGGATTAATAGGACCAGCCCATTGGTCTGGCTTATAATAAATCCCAATTAGTCCTTCCTCTTTCGGGATATCTTTTCTAGCTCTTCTGATACTTCTTTCGTATTGATCGACAGCCGCGAAATAATACCATGGAATTTGACTAACAGCTTCCATTTTTGAGTATAAACTCATTCGTTCACTATAGATTTGATCTTGATCCAACTCAGCGGCATCATTACTAGTAGGATTAATCGTTAAAGATAATAAAAATATCAGAAGTAGTAACAATAGCTTTTGCACGAACTCAAACTCCTTTCACCTTTCTCTAAATTTATAGAGGAAGAAAGTAAAAAAGATAAATATAGAAATAACCATTTGTTTTACTTTTCCTTCTTAGTTTGTTAAAAGAAGCGGTTTTAATAAATACTAATTGTTGGAAATGTGTCACAATCACTTTTCTTGTGAATGTTTATTTGTTATGTTAAAGTGGCTACAGCATGTCTTTTAGATAGTTGATCGTGTTTATGGTGGTAAATATTTCTATAACTTGGCAAATATATATGAGATTTATTGGAGTGATGTAAATGTCAACAAAAGAGTACCAAAGAAAGCCAGAATGGTTAAAAATAAAACTTAACACAAACGAAAACTACACTGGTTTAAAAAAGATGATGAGAGAGAAAAATTTACATACAGTGTGTGAAGAGGCAAGATGTCCTAATATCCATGAATGCTGGGCTGTTAGAAAAACAGCAACATTTATGATCTTAGGGGATGTTTGTACACGTGCTTGTCGTTTTTGTGCTGTTAAAACTGGATTACCAAATGAACTAGACTGGAAAGAGCCAGAGCGTGTTGCAGAATCAGTCAGTTTAATGGGATTAAAGCACGTAGTTGTCACTGCTGTAGCTAGGGATGATCTAAAGGATGGCGGAGCAGCTGTATTTGCTGAAACCGTAAGAGCAATTAGAAAGTCAAATCCATTTACATCAATTGAGGTCTTACCTTCAGATATGGGTGGAGTATTAGAAAATCTAAAGACATTAATGGATGCTAAGCCTGATATTCTAAATCATAATATTGAAACAGTTAGACGTTTATCAGACCGTGTGCGAGCAAGAGCAAAGTATGATCGTTCGTTGGAATTCCTACGTCGTGCAAAAGAATTACAACCAACGATTCCTACTAAATCAAGTATTATGGTAGGTCTTGGTGAAACAAAAGAAGACATTATTGAAACAATGGATGACTTACGTGCAAATAATGTGGATATTATGACTATTGGACAATACCTACAGCCTTCAAAGAAGCATCTTAAGGTTGAAAAGTATTATCATCCAGATGAATTTCAAGAGTTGAAAGAGATTGCTTTATCCAAAGGGTTTAGTCATTGTGAGTCTGGGCCGTTAGTTCGTTCTTCTTACCATGCTGATGAGCAAGTAAATGCAGCGGCTAAGAACCAACAAGCAAAAGAAGCTTAATACTGGTTATGGGGGTAGATTATAGATCTACTCCTTTTTTATTTTCATGGGGTTTACTAAAAAAGATGTGGAATGAAGAGACTGACTCTAGCGAATTTCTTGGGTGAGAAGTGAGGGATGATTAGGGGACAAATCCGGCAAATTTAGAAATCAGGGAGAGCGGCACAGAAAATTAGGAGAGAGAAGTGAGAAATGCGGCGGGTAGCGGTCGAATCCGGCGGAGGATGAAGAGAATCCGACCAGATTAGGAAATCAAGGGAGAGCAGCACCAAAAATCGGCGAGAATAGTAAGGAATGCGGCGGGTTAGCGCCCGAATGCGGCGAAGACAGAAGAGAATCCGGCCAAAGTGAGAAACCAAGGGAGAGAGGCACCAAAAATCGGGCGAGAATAGTGGAAAATGCGGCGGGTTAGCGCCCGAATGCGGCGGAGACAGAAGAGAATCCGGCCAAATCGACAAAACCAAAGGATAAGGCACCAAAAATCGGGCGAGAATAGTGGAAAATGCGGCGGGTTAGCGCCCGAATGCGGCGGAGACAGAAGAGAATCCTGCCAAATCGACAAAACCAAAGGATAGAGTGAGAACCAAAGGAGAGCAGCACCAGAAATCCGGCAGCCTTATGAACCAATAAAAAAGCAAAGTGGATGCTGTTCCACTTTGCTCCTTTATCTTTATTTATCATTTCCTGTTTTAGTTCTTCCGCGAGTTTCCATTTCTCCCTCATCATTTTGTCCTTCAGTTTCTACATTGTTAATGTCACTAGATGGGGTAGTTGATTTTGTACTTGGGTTTTGTAAAAAGTCTGGTACATCATTCATTTTGCGCTCATATTCGTTATTCACTCCACCTGACATCTCACCATTTGCATTTTCTCCATCACTAATTTTTCTGCCTTGAGGAGATTCTAACATGCGTTCAATCGTTGAAGTGATGATTTGGTCTACATTTCTGCTTGTTGAGTCTAATGTGCTGAATCTTTCAATATCCTTTATTAAGATTGGATTATCAGAAACATACACATGGTACCATCTCGGGATAACAGACAACGCTGTTTTTTTCACTTGGTCCGCAGTCTCAAAGCGGTCATCGCTATCTGTATCATAAACCATTAATACTTCTTCGTCTGTAACAAGGGTAGCCACTTCATTTACATGGGGTATTTGTTGTACAGTCATTTTACTAATCATGTCAGCCACAAGTTCCCGGTCAAGTCTAGGCATTGTATAAACCGTTTGATCTCCTGGGACAGGACTTTTTTGGTGGCGAACATATCCAAAGTCTTCAAAACGGTCTTCTGAATTAGCGTCATCACTATAATGATATATCCCAGCTTGTGTATCATTTACATTAATTGTATTACCACTCTGCTTATAAATTCCAGCACCTTGTTCTTCATCGGCACCACAGCCACTAAGTGCTGTTAAACAGCAAATTCCAGTTACTATTAATGATTTTTTCATCAACGGTAACACCCCCTCAATCTTAGAATGACCAGTTTATGAATTTTTTCATCTAGAAATTGATGGTTGAATGGATATAATTTATGGTAAAGTAAGATGGACGAGGTGAAAAACATGATAACAATAAATAATATGACCTATGAATTAGTTGAGGATTCAAGACAAGGATTTAACGAAGAAGCATTTCGTACGAGATATAGTGAAATTTTAACTAAATATGATTACATTGTTGGGGATTGGGGCTATAATCAGCTTAGACTCCGAGGCTTTTTTGATGACGATAATCAAAAAGCGACCTTTGATACGAAAATAAGTACATTATCAGAATACTTGTATGAGTACTGTAATTTCGGTTGTGCCTATTTTGTTTTAAAAAGAGTAAAAAAATAAAAGGATTACCAAAGGTGTTAATCACCCTTAGTAATCCTATTTTTTTATACATTATACGATCTCATATAAAAATGAGCGTAACTCTTCTGCATCCTCTTCTGAAAGGTTATAGGCATGCTCGAGATATCCTGGCTCGTCAAGGTCATCACTGCCAATTATCGCAAATCGGTTACTTTGGATATCTAGAACAAGATGTTTCCCATAATATCGATCAGATTTGACAATGGCTAAATCAAATCTTTGATTATCGCCCATAAAACTTATAAAACGAGTTTTTGTATCAACAGTATCATCGTATAAAAAAAAGCGCTCAGACATTTTGAATCCTCCAATTATCTCTTTATTAATCGTAAAAACTAATCCTTTATACATTTAAGCATATCATAAGATAATAAATATTTATTAGAAAAATGTTTATTTCACTATTATAAACCCTCTAATTTTTTACGGCTCATGTTAAGAGTAGCTCTAATGTGATAAAATATACCTAAAAATTTAATTACATGAACACACTATTGATAACATAGAAAAGAAGGTGACAAGGTGTATTTTGTAGATAGAGAGCATATCCAAAGAACGCTAACATATCTAGAAGAAACTCTAACGTATGTTGCTAATCAAGAGTCTTGGAATACAATTATTGAAAAAAGAGCACTAGAACGATTTGTACATATGATAATTGAGTCGATAGCGGACGTAGGTAATTCCATGATCGACGGGTTCATAATGAGAGATCCTGGGAGCTTAGAAGATATAATCGATATATTAGAGGATGAGAAGGTTATCCCCTCCGAACGAGCTAAAGGATTGAAAAAAATTATCGAACTAAGGAAAGTACTTGTCCAAAATTATCTTGAAATAGATCATTCAATATTAAATGAATTAACTAAACAAGAAATGAGTCATTTACATAAATTCCCAAATGATGTTAGACACTATTTAGAAAATGAATTAGGACCTGTATCTGCGTTTAGAAATTAAGTATCATAGTAACTTTATGATTTTAAAACAAAAATTCAAACATGGAGAATTGAAATTGTTTGCTCAACATGTGTGGAATGAGCGGAGAGCCACCTGACTCCTGCGGGATCGAGCGGTCTCGTGAGACCCCGCAGGAACCCCGCCCCTGGCGACGAGGAGGCTCACGGACCACCCCGCGGAAAGCAAGTGGATCGCAGCGAATGCAACTCACTAACCTATGTATTTTCAGGGGAGCATCGTAGCTTTGTGTTACCTCTTGTCCAATTTATTTTATGTTAAAGAACTGTCAAAAATAACGTGAAACCTATTTGGACATACCGGTTATTATAAGTATGAGGTGAAAGCATGAAAGAATATAAAGGATACTTAATTGATTTAGATGGAACGATGTACAGAGGGAGCGAAAAAATTGAAGCTGCAAGTGACTTCGTAAAGAGCCTTATTGATAGAAATATTCCATATTTATTTGTAACTAATAACTCTTCAAGGACACCCGAGCAAGTTGCTGAAAAGCTTCTCGAATTTGATATTCCGGCAACAAAGGAACATGTTTTTACAACTAGCCAGGCGACTGCAAATTTTATAGATGACCAAAAAGAAGATCCAACAATCTTTGTGATAGGAGAAGAAGGACTAAAAACTTCTATTCAAGAAAAGGGTTTCAGAATTACAAAGGAAAATCCTGACTTTGTGGTAATTGGCATTGATCGCGAGATTTCATATGAAAAACTTGCCGTTGCGTGTTTAGCTGTTCGAAATGGGGCAACATTTATTTCTACGAATGCAGATATTGCGATTCCAACTGAACGAGGATTACTACCAGGAAATGGAGCATTAACCGCAGTAATCAGCGTTTCAACAGGTGTACAACCGATTTTTATCGGAAAGCCTCAACAAATAATTATGGAACAAGCTTTAAAGGTATTAGGAACCTCATTAGAAGACACATTGATGGTGGGCGACAACTATGATACTGATATTATGGCTGGGATGAACACAGGTCTTGATACCCTTCTTGTACATACTGGGGTGACAACTGTTGATATGTTAAATCTACTTGAGAGAAAACCAACATACACAGTTAATAGCCTTGATAATTGGTTTGAACCAAAATAAAAAAACAGGTGAACAATGCTAACGGGTCTGTTGTGGGGGAGAAGATGATCTAACAAAGGAAAATGCACGGATAAAAGCATATGATATATCAACCTATTAGCACTTGAAATAGTAAAAGCTCGGAACTTTACCGAGCTTTTTTACTTACGTTTAAGGCTCCCACCCGGCCATTAAAAAAGCGGGAAGCCCTCGGTCCTAGAAGAAGGAATCAGCATGGGCTGTTAATAAGGTGAGAAACTTCCCTTAATTAGGAATTTGGACTGAAAATAATTAAAATAGAGGTAAAATTTCCCTCTATTGACTCGACAAACATGAAAATAGGGTGATTATGCTTTGCTTAAGGGGAAAATTTCCCCTTAATAACCTCTAACCAAGCTATATTCTTCAGTTTAAAGGGAAAATGTCCCCTTATTTTAAAGTGAGTTTAATCACTCGATTAATGATAAAACTTCCTAGGCTCTATACACCACATTAAATTAGGAATTTAAGCTAAGAAATTGGAGCCAAATCATAATTATTATGCATGCATCGGTTAAATTGACAAGCTAAAAACGTCCTGATTTTAAGGGTTAAATCCATTAAATCAATACTTAAAATAAATGAATTAGCAGACCAATTAGCTATGCTAGTTGGTCTGCTAATTCATTTGCTAATAGTATTGTTTCTTCTCCCCCTCAAAGGAACCAATAAAACAATACACCTGTTTTTTTATCACTCGGTATTTGCTGCACGATGTGCTAAACGACTTGATGCTGCAGCTGCGATAGCACCAACAAGATCATCTAAGAAGGTATGACAACCAGCTGTTTTGTCGTTTAACCTTTCAAGAATACCAGGCTTCAATTTGTCGATATAGCCGTAATTTGTAAAACCAATTGATCCATATACATTTACAATCGAAAAGGCTAAAACCTCGTCTACCCCATAAAGACTTTCGTCGGCTTTTATAATAGAAAGTAGTGGTTCTTCTAATAAGCCTTTCTCCGCAAGAACATCAAGTTGAATTCCAGTAATAATTGCGTTTTGTACCTCACGCTTTGATAACACTCGTTCTACATTTTCAATACAATCTTC
Source organism: Litchfieldia alkalitelluris (assembly GCF_002019645.1). GTDB lineage: Bacteria > Bacillota > Bacilli > Bacillales > Bacillaceae_L > Litchfieldia > Litchfieldia alkalitelluris. The sequence goes on from NZ_KV917374.1 coordinate 1,282,387, forward strand.
CATTTGTAAATCGGTATGATATTTATTTTGGAGAAAGTAGACTAAGTCAGCAATGTCGGTGATTTTTACACCTCGTTGTTCTAATAAATTACGTGCATTTAATTCTATTGGATCCATCGTTTGTTTAATTTCTGTCATAATTTCACCCATTCCTCCAAATTTTTACAACTTCTCATTTCCTTTTTTTTGCACATTCAAACTTATAATTCCCAACAAATCCATTGTTTAATATATTTATTTTTTGTTATCCGTTGAGAAAAACCGTCTTATCTTCATATTAGCTAAATTATTTGTATATATTTTAGAATACCAGAAGTTTCGTTACATGCTTCAATAGAAATCAAGGTCGGAGGGAATCATATGGAAAGTGAAATCTCTGAACAATATGGGCTTCAAATACGGAAAACAGAGAAGTTTGGTAATTACAAAGCGTTTCGAAATCGAAATATACTATATACTATTGTGCCGGTCGAAGTTTTGGAACAAGAAGAAATTTATGAGTTGAAGCAATTGAGTGATTTTATGGTTCAAAAAGGAGAAAACAGAGTAGCCTTAATGGTCCCTACAAAGGATGGCAAGCTGATTACAACTCTTAACGAAAAGCCAAGTATTCTCTTAAGGATGCCAAGGCAATCAAATCACCGTACTCAGTTAACCGCCAAGGAACTTGCCTTGTTCCATTTGAATGGAAGGTCATTTCCTTATCGATTAACTAAGTGCAATCGAATAGGGCAGTGGAAAGGCTTATGGGAAAAACGGTTAGACCAAATGGAATTGTTCTGGAATGAGCGTGTTAAGCAGCATCCCTCTAATGATTTTGAAAAAAGATTTATAGAATCATTTCCATATTATATCGGATTAACAGAAAATGCCATTCAATACTTAGTTGATACCGAAATTGATGATCATCCTGGACTAATTGATTCAGCCACCGTTTGTCATCAGAAATTAAAGGTAGAACAATGGAGAGATTCCTACAAAGCAGAGATCCCCATTCAATGGGTATTCGATCATGCTAGTAGAGACCTTGCAGAGTATATTCGTGATTGTTACTTTAACTCAAGTCAACGAGTGGATTTAAAAATGATTGAGCGTTTTTTAACAGAATATCAAAATGTATCACCAACTTCTTCATTTTTCCTGAGGCTGATGTATGCTAGATTATTATTCCCCGTCCATTATTTTGAAAGCATTGAGGGATATTATCTAACGAATTCGGAAGTCCAAAAAATGACCTATGAAAATCAGTTAAATTCAATCTTGAAAGATTCAAGAGATTACGAATATTTCTTAAGAGATATAAATCAATTGTCTCAACAATTCCATCGACATAGCCCTTCTCCTCAAATCGAGTGGCTTCCAGAATAAATTGGTTTGGCACACATTATTCATTGTGTGCTTCTTTTATTTCTCATTATTGCTACTTGCTAAAATAATTCATAAAGTTTTTATTTGTATTTTATGAAAATAACGATTATTTTATTAATAGGTAAAAAACAACTTGTAAAATCATGAAATAAACTCTATAATGTCCTTTATAGATAAACAAATGTATTTCTGGAGAATACATAAAGGGGAGTGAAGAAACATGAAGAGTATAGGAGTGGGTCTTTTAGGTTTAGGGACTGTCGGAACTGGTGTTGTGAAAATATTAAAGAACCATCAAGATAAATTAATGCATCAAATTGGTTGCCCAATTGAAGTGAAAAAGATCTTGGTGAAAGACATAAAAAAAGACCGTGATGTTGAAATCGATTCATCATTACTTACAACGAACGTGAATGAAGTGATTGAGCACCCTGAAGTGGATGTTGTAATTGAGGTAATGGGTGGAGTAGAAGAGACAAGAAAACACATCCTTACATCACTTAAAAATAAAAAGCATGTTGTGACTGCAAATAAAGACTTAGTAGCTGTGTATGGGTCTGAATTACATGCAGCTGCAAGTGAAAATAAATGTGATCTTTATTATGAAGCAAGTGTAGCAGGTGGTATTCCGATTCTAAGAGGCTTAGTTGATGGGTTAGCATCTGATAAAATTACTAAGTTAATGGGTATCGTAAATGGTACAACAAACTTTATCCTTACTAAGATGAGCAAAAATGGAAGTCCTTATCAAGAGGTACTTGCAGAGGCACAACAACTAGGTTTTGCAGAAGCGGATCCGACTTCTGATGTTGAAGGACTAGATGCAGCTCGTAAGATGGCCATCTTAGCTACTCTAGGCTTTTCGATGAATATCGATTTAGCAGATGTGTCAGTAAAAGGAATCTCTTCAATCACAGAAGAAGATTTAAACTATAGTAAAAGACTTGGCTATACAATGAAACTAATTGGGATAGCTCAACAAGAAGGTGATAAGGTGGAGGTAAGTGTTCAGCCAACCTTACTACCAGATGATCATCCACTATCTGCAGTAAACGATGAATATAATGCAGTTTATGTATATGGCGAAGCAGTCGGAGAAACGATGTTTTATGGTCCAGGTGCAGGAAGTTTACCAACTGCCACAGCAATTGTTTCTGATCTTGTTGCAGTGATGAAAAATATGAGGTTAGGTGTGAATGGCCAAAGTGTTGTTACCCCTCAATATGAAAAACAGCTGAAGGATCGAGCAGAGATTTATTCGAAACACTTTTTGCGAATTCATGTAAAGGATCAAGTGGGTTCATTTGCAAAAATCACAACGATCTTCTCTGAACGTGGTGTGAGCTTTGAAAAGATATTACAATTACCATTAAAACAAAAAGATCTTGCAGAGATTGTTTTAGTTACTCATACAGCATCTCTAAAGGATTATGAAGACATCCTTGGACACTTAAGTGATTCGGATGTTGTAGCACAAGTAAAGAGTTCATATCGTGTCGAAGGAGATGGAGTAAAATGAGATGGAACGGTTTAATAGAAGAATTTAAGGAATTTCTCCCTGTTTCTGAAAAAACACCTAAATTAACGCTTAATGAAGGGAATACCCCACTAATTAAGCTACATCAGTTATCAGAAGAGTTAGGGATTGAGTTATACGTCAAAACAGAAGGAACTAATCCTACGGGCTCTTTTAAGGACCGTGGAATGGTGATGGCTGTTGCAAAAGCAAAAGAAGAAGGAAGTACAACAGTGATCTGTGCGTCAACAGGAAACACCTCTGCAGCTGCGGCAGCATATGCAGCTAGAGCGGGAATGCGTTGTATCATTGTTATCCCTGATGGGAAAATTGCAATGGGTAAATTAGCGCAAGCGGTGATGTATGGTGCCGAAATTTATGCAATCCAAGGCAATTTTGACCAAGCTCTAAAGATTGTTAGAAAGATTAGTGAAAATGCACCAATTACACTAGTGAACTCGGTAAATCCTTATCGAATTGAAGGACAGAAGACTGCAGCTTTTGAAGTTTGTGCCCAATTAGGTGGGAAGGCGCCAGATGTTTTAGCTATTCCAGTTGGAAATGCAGGTAACATCACTGCTTATTGGAAAGGGTTTAAGGAGTACCATGAAAAGTACAACTCAGGTCTTCCACAAATGCATGGTTTTGAAGCAGAGGGATCTGCTGCAATTGTAAGAGGACATGTGATTGAAGAACCAGAGACGATTGCGACAGCGATTCGAATCGGAAACCCTGCAAGCTGGGAGCATGCAGTAAATGCCCAAAAGGAATCAAATGGTGCGATTGATGAAGTGACAGATGAAGAAATAGTCGAGGCATATAAATTAATTGCTAGTAAAGAGGGAGTGTTTGCTGAACCAGCTTCTTGTGCTTCCCTTGCAGGCGTGATCAAACACTTAAAGGCAGGGAAAATTCAAAAGGGCTCAACGGTAGTAGCCGTTCTCACTGGAAATGGATTAAAAGACCCAACAACGGCTATTGATGTTAATGATATAAAGCCTACTGTTCTTCCGAGTGATGAAGAAGTTGTTTTTGAACATATTAAAGGAGTCGTATTTCAATGAGTGCCAGAAAACCGTTTCAAATCAAGGTCCCTGGTAGTACGGCCAACCTAGGACCTGGATTTGATTCAATTGGACTTGCTGTAAATCGATACTTAACTCTCCAAGTAGAACAAAGCACCAAGTGGTCTTTTGTTCCAATGTCAAAAGATGTAGAGAATATACCAACAGGGACTGAAAATTTTATTTATAAAGTGGCTGAAAAAGTGGCTGCGAAGTATGATGTCTCATTACCTCCATGCATAATTCATATGACAAGTGATATTCCTTTGGCTAGAGGACTTGGAAGTAGTGCAGCAGCGATAATTGCAGCAATTGAGCTTGTAGACACCCTATGTGACTTACGTCTTTCAAGAGATGAAAAACTTAGAATTTCAAGTGAGTTTGAGGGTCATCCTGATAATGTTGGAGCTTCATTATACGGAGGCTTAGTGATAGGAAGTCACCGTGATAAAATGACGGATCTTGTTCAATTAAATGATGTGGATTTTGATATAGTCGTAGCAATTCCACGTTATGAGGTGATGACGAAGGACGCTAGAGCGGTTTTGCCTACACATTTTACACATGAGCAGGCTGTAGAGGCAAGTGCAATAAGTAATGTAATGATTGCAGCACTTGTGACGAAAAACTGGGCATTAGCTGGTAAAATGATGGATTTAGACTTATTTCATCAGCCTTACCGAAAAAAATTGATTCCGGAAATGGATGATATCATCAAGGCTGCTAAAAATACCGGTGCATTTGGCGTTGCTCTTAGTGGAGCAGGTCCGACAGTGATTTGCTTTGCAGAAAAAGGAAGAGGAAAATCAATTGTAAAGGACCTAGCCCCATTATTTGGTCATTTATCTGTCGATGAGTTAAAGATTGAGAAAAACGGTAGTAACGTTTCAACGTTGGTCCTGTAAACAAAAAAGCGAAACCAATATGGTTTCGCTTTATTTATTAGAGGTTTAATTAGAAAACCTGTTCTACTTCAATGATTCCTGGTACTTCTTCTAAAAGTGCACGCTCAATCCCTGCTTTTAATGTAATTGTTGAGCTTGGGCAGCTTCCACATGCACCTAGTAAACGAAGTTTTACAATGCCTTCTTCTACATCAACTAATTCACAATCTCCGCCATCACGAAGTAGGAATGGACGAAGTTTATCTAAAACTTCTTGAACTTGCTCTACTTGATTCATTTCTACAGTCATTTAAATCTACTCCTTTCCTTACATATATTATACTTACTTTCCTGTGAAAAATCTATTCTGTAATACTCTTACCAAATGTTTATTTTTAACACCTTGTTGTTTAAAACTAGAAGTAAGCAACTACAAATAAGAGTAGTGCACTTTTCCTCAATGGTCGTAACCTTTAATGTAGAATAACAGCTTATTATTTTCTTTACTCTTTAATAAGCAATGTCCTATATATTTTACCATAAGTTTTGTACAATAGAAAAAGATAAATATTGTGAGGAGTGTAATTTTCATGTTGAATAAATTGATTGAAATAGAGGTCTATGGAGCTGACATTCTCTGTCCTAGCTGCGTAAATTTACCTTCTTCAAAAGAAACCTATGAATGGTTAGAAGCAGCCATTACCCGAAAATATCCTAAACAACCCTTCAAAATAAGTTATATTGATATCTTTAATCCTCCCAATGAAGAACAAAAAGAAGAATTTGCTAAAAGAGTCATTGATGAAGATATGTTTTATCCTGTTGTTTTAATTGAAGGTGAAATTGCAGGAGAAGGGAATCCTAAGCTGAAAACCATTTATGCTGAAATGGAGAAGTATGGATACCAAGAAGATAAGGGGAATTAAGAAACGCCACACGATGCCTTGAATGTTTATGTAATTGGCGTTTCTATTTTTTAAAATTAGTACCTTTTGCTGATCAAAGACATAAATCCCTGGAAAATCAGAACAAGTGAAAATATAATTATTGCCAGTACACCTATGATACTCAATAACGGGCTAAGCGGGACAAGGAAGCCACTTATAGGGACTTTTAATAATGCAAAACCAGCGATAATACATGACAAAAACAGTAGTGGATATCTCTCCATAAATAATCACATCCTTCCTTGTACTAATATTATTCGAGTTAGTAGTACAATATTAATAAACTCCCGGACCAAGTTTATGAGAAGAAAAAAGACAGCATATGCTGTCTTTTGTGGTTACCCGTTATGATATTTATACATCCATAAAACCCCTGATTTTAATAATCTAGGCACTCTTCCAATAATCGGTCTTTCTGCAACTAAACCAAATCCATGTTTCTTCCCTAGTGATCCAAGAACACCCTTTAATTTAATTGGCGGGAATTGTGTAGGTGGTTCTTCATTATTCCAACGTTTAAGAAGAACTTGAACAATTTGTTCCGCCTGCCCTTCAGCTAGCTGAGCACTTGGAGCATGTGGGAGACTCGCACAATCTCCGACAACATATACATGTTCATTTCCAGGAATGTTATGTTGCACCGTTAGTACCACTCTACCTTGAACATCTTTTTCTACATCAAGTTGTTGAACAATTTTATTTGGTTGGATTCCCGCAGTCCAAACAATTGTATCAAACTTTATGGGAGTGTCATGGTTATAGAGTAAATTTGATTCTACCTTTGTAATATTGGAGCCATTAATAATTTTTACATCACGTGTAGTAAACCAATTTTCTACATAGTTACTTAATCTTTCAGGGAACATTGAAAGGATATGATTCCCACGATCAAATAATGAAATTTTTAAATCAGGTCGACTATCATTTAATTCACTAGCTAATTCAACGCCACTTAATCCTGCTCCAATAATGGCAACATCAGAATCTGGAGGAAGATTGTTTAACTTCTGGTAAGTAGACCTTGAATTATCAATTGATTGAATACTATAGGTATGTTCCTTTGCTCCAGGTACATTGTGATACTTATCTTCACATCCAAGTCCAATAATAAGGTCATCATAGGAAATCGAATCCTTTCCTTGTAGATGAACTAACTTTCGGTCAAGGTCGATATCAGTCACTTCACCATATTTAATGGTAAGTCGTGGATGTTCTGGAAATGCTACGCGTATATGTTGATCAGAAATTGTCCCGGCAGCCAAAGCATAGTATTCTGTCTTTAAACAATGGTAGGGTACTCGATCGATTAATGTAATTTCTACATCTTCGGGAAGTTGAGTAGGTAATAGACGTTGTAAAATCCGCATACCGCCATAACCCCCTCCAAGGATCACAAGATTTATCATAAAAAATTTCCCCTTTGTTTTCTTATGGTTTCGATTTCATAAGTCTCTATTTGTAGAAAGTTACTCAAGTTATTTTTACATGAGTATCATATGAGATGAAATAATGTGCTATCATAATAATCTGGATTTCCTAGAAATGTGATACATATATCTTAAATAAATGATTAAATAAATACAGAAAACCTTTTCAAAAAGACACTAAAAGTATAGCTAATTTTTGACAAAATAACAACAAATTTGTGAAATGTGATTTATTGTTTACAAACCTTAAATTTGACGAATTTTGAAAAAACCTGTAGGATATATTCGCAAGTAGTGAGGTGATAACATTGCAACCAATCATAGAATTTTGTATTAGTAATTTGGCAAGTGGGGCACAAAAGGCGCTAGAACAGCTTGAAAAGGATCCGAATTTAGATATTATAGAATATGGTTGTCTTAGTTATTGTGGTAAATGTGCAAGAACATTATTTGCACTGGTAAATGGAGAGATTGTAACAGGTACCACGCCAGAGGAACTTGTTGAAAATATATATCAATTTTTAGAAGAAAACCCGATGTTTTAGACTCTTTAAAGTACACGAATGCTCGTGTGCTTTTTTTATACAAAGGCTATTTTCGCTTTGTTGCTTTAATGGTTTTATAAAAGGACTATGAGCTAAGAGAGTGGCAACTTTTTTTTCTGAATTATTTCATACTATCAAATGAAATAGTGGAACCTACCTAAAATATAGGATATAAAAATAACTATTAAGATTGTTATCATCTTCTTTTCATCTTATACTGAAGTAAATCATTAACTTGGAGGAACTTATGGGGAGTTTTACATTTACGAAAATGCATGGATTAGGAAACAACTATATATATGTAAATATGTTTAAAGAAAAGCTGGTTGAAGAAGAATTATCAAGCCTTGCGATTAAAGTGGCGAATGTAAACACAGGAGTTGGGGCGGATGGGATGATTTTAATTTGTCCATCAGATATAGCACCTGTAAAAATGAGAATTTTTAATAATGATGGATCAGAAGGCAAAAATTGTGGGAATGGCCTCAGATGTGTAGCAAAATATGCGTTTGAACATAAAATAGTAACAGAAACTAGGTTTAAAATTGAAACTTTATCAGGTTTGGTGGATGCAGAGGTTCAATTAGAGAATGGAATGGTTCACACCGTTACAGTGAATATGGGGAAACCTAGATTATCGCGCCATAGCATTCCAATGATCGGGGAAAATGATGAACTAGTACTGAATGAAAAGGTTCAATTTAAAGAACATACATTATTCATGACTGGAGTTTCAATGGGAAATCCCCATGCAATTTTTTATGTAGAAGATATTAATCAAGCCCCAGTTACGACAATAGGTCCTATCATTGAAAAAGATCACAGTTTTCCAGAAGGAATCAATGTTGAATTTGTTGAAGTGGTTAGTGATAAAGAACTACACTTCAGAGTATGGGAGAGAGGTTCCGGTGTCACACAAGCATGTGGAACAGGTGCTTGTGCGGCAGTTGTAGCATCAGTATTAAACGGGAAAACAAGAAAAAACACAGAAACAATTGTTCATCTAGCAGGTGGAGATCTCTTAATTAAATGGGATGAACAAGGTGAAGTCTATATGACAGGACCTGCCGAAGTGATTTGTGAAGGGATATATTACTATTAAGTATCAAGTTCTATTATTTGAGTATAAACCCTAAGAAATATATACTTAAACTAGAATAAAATAAAAAAGGAGGGCAAGTAATGACTGACATTTTAACAATAACGGAAGCTGCTAGTTTCCAAATTAAAGATATGATGAAGGAAAATGGAGAAGAATCTGCATTTTTACGTGTCGCAGTAAAGGGTGGAGGTTGTAGCGGACTTTCCTATGGAATGGGCTTTGAGCATGAAATCACGGACGAAGATTTACAACTTGAACAGAATGAACTAAGAGTGTTAGTGAAAAAGGAAGACGCACCTATATTAAAGGGTGTTGTTATAGACTATAAGCAATCAATGATGGGTGGCGGATTTACCATTGATAATCCCAATGCCATTGCATCATGTGGGTGTGGATCATCATTTAGAACTGCTAAAAATGCTGGGAATCCAGAAGAATGTTAAAAAAAAGAGCTGAATTCAGCTCTTTTTTTAATACTAAGGAAATATAGAATTGAGGTTTGGTTTTTGGCTCCAGGTCCTGACCTAAGCTTGTCGACGATAGTGGCGCTCTGCCTTTTTCTTAGAACATGCTGGAACTGTGAAGTGGTTGAATCTTCGCCTTTGGATCTATATAAGATTTAGCATTATTAACGGCAGTTGGTGCTTCACCAAATCCAGAGGCAATTAACTTAACTTTTCCTTCATAGGTTGAGATATCACCAGCTGCATATATTCCTGGTACGTTTGTTTCCATCTTAGAGTTAACAACAATTGAGTTTTTCTCAATTTCAAGACCCCATTCTTTGATTGGGCCTAGAGATGAAACGAATCCGAAGTTAACGATCACAGCATCTACATCCACTGTTAATTTATCGTCACCTTTTACTTCATCAAGAATAACCTGTTCGATATTTTCTGCTCCAACTAACTCAACAGGTACATAAGGTGTTAAAACTTCAACTTTGGAATTCATTAGATTTTCTACACTATGTTCATGTGCACGGAATTTATCCCGTCTATGAGTTAAGTATACTTTTTCAGCAATCGGCTCAAGCATTAGTGCCCAATCAACTGCTGAATCTCCACCACCACAAACTAATACCTTTTGACCAGCAAATTGGTTTAAGTCATCTATAAAATAATGAAGGTTTTTTCCTTCATATTGTTCAGCAGTTTCAAGTTCTAGTTTACGTGGTTTAAATGCTCCATTTCCTGCAGTAATGATTACTGTTTTTGTGTAATGGATTTCACTATTTGTTGTAAGCTTAAAAACCCCATCCGCTTGCTTCTCAACATCAGTTACAGCTTGCTCAAGACAAATGGTTGGTTCGAATTTAGCCATTTGTTCTTTAAGATTATCAATAAGTTCTTGCGCACGAATTTTAGGGAATCCAGCCACATCATATATGTATTTCTCTGGATATAGAGCTGAAAGTTGCCCACCAAGCTGTGGTAAACTTTCAATAATCTTAACACTTGCTTGTCTCATTCCCCCATAAAATGCAGTGAATAAACCAGCAGGTCCCCCTCCAATAACTGTTATATCGTAAACTTTTTGATCTTCTTTCACTTAAATACCCCCAGTTAATTAATGCTCAGATGCACATTATTAAAATTTACTCATATACTCTTTATAATATCATAATTTTCTATTTTTATCTCTTTTGATCGTGCTAATTAAACCTATATAAGGAAATTTTGTGAAGATAAAACACCTAGAATAATTAAAAAATTATGACATTTAGCCATTTTACTTGATTTTTTTATGCAATTATAATAAATCCTTGAAAATCATCTGTAAAAGGAATAATATTTAATATAGGCATTGTTATTATATATTATCAATTTTTATGCAGTGTTACGTGAATCATTTCACAATCTTTTTAATTGCATAAATTATCTTTTTAATAGGAGTTTCAAAATAAGAAAGCTCTGTTTTTATGCAAATAAAAAGATCGAAAGAAGTAGATATTATAATTATCTATTCTTATTTATTAAATATTATAAAAGGTAAAGGTGGATGTGTTCGGTGAATAAACCAAAGATTATAATTTTAGGTGCAGGATATGGTGGTCTTATGACTGCAACAAGACTGCAAAAAGCACTTGGTGTTAACGAGGCGGAAATTACTCTTATAAATAAAAATGATTATCATTATGAAACTACATGGTTACATGAAGCTTCTGCAGGTACATTACACCATGATCGTGCTCGTTATAAGGTTGAAGATGTTATTGATCGTAGCAAGGTGAAATTTGTAAAAGGTACAGTTGTTGGAATTAATAAAGAAGAAAAGACGGTTTCTCTTGAAGAAGGTACGTATCACTATGACTATTTAGTATTTGCTTTAGGTGCAGAAAGTGAAACTTTTGGAATTAAAGGACTTAAGGAATTCGCATTCTCTATATCAAATATTAACGCTGCTCGTCAAATACGTGAGCATATTGAATATCAATTTGCAACTTATAATACTGAAGCTGAAAAGCGTGATGAGCGTTTGACAATCGTTGTAGGGGGAGCAGGTTTCACTGGTATTGAATTCTTAGGCGAATTAGCAAACCGTATTCCGCAACTATGTAAGGAATATGACGTTGATCACGATAAAGTTCGTGTCATCTGTGTTGAAGCAGCACCAACTGCTTTACCAGGCTTTGATCCAGAGTTAGTGGAATATGCAGTTAATCACTTAACAAGTAAAGGGATCGAATTTAAAATTGGTACAGCAATTAAGGAAGCAACAGAAACAGGAATTATCGTTGGTAAAGATGATGATGTTGAAGAAATTAAAGCAGGTACTGTTGTATGGGCTGCTGGTGTAAGAGGGAGCAGCTTAATTGAAGCAGCTGGCTTTGAAGCAATGCGTGGCCGTGTAAAAGTTAGTTCAACTCTACTTGCGCCAGGACATGATGATGTATTTATTATTGGAGATAGTTCATTAGTAATCAATGAAGAGATTAACCGTCCATATCCGCCAACTGCACAAATTGCAATGCAACAAGGTGAAACATGCGCGAAGAACCTAACTGTTTTAGTTCGTGGACAAGGTGAATTAGAAGACTTCACTCCTGATCTTAAAGGAACAGTATGTTCACTTGGTGAGCATGATGCAATTGGAGTTGTATTTGGAAAGAAAGTAACAGGATCTACAGCATCATTCATGAAAAAGATGGTTGATAACCGTGCCCTATTCATGATTGGTGGCCCTGGACTAGTTATTAAAAAGGGTAAATTCAATATCCTATAGTCATTCACTAAATTAAAAAGCAATTTGGCATGTTACTCAGAAAAATGCTTGGAGAAATATATACTCCAAGCATTTTTTTATTTCAAAATAAGCCGGTTCAGCGATTGCCAAACATTTAAGAATTACCAGGAAAATTGGGATTAGAAATAAGGGGAGAAATTCCTCTTAATGAGAAAAAAGTAAAAAAAATAGATTAAATAGAGGGAAGGATTCCACCTATTTAATCGAAAAAACATGAAAATGCACCATTTTCTTTACCTTAACGGGAAAAACTCCCCTTATATCCTCCGAACCTGGCTCTATTCTCCAGTCTAACGGGAAAAACTCCGCTTATTTTAGATTATCATTGGTTGCTCAATTACGGAGCCTTTACATAAGGAGATAATACCCTAACAAACTCAGTAAGAAAATTTAATCCTTTAATTGGTTAAATTTTCTTACAAATAATCTCTTTTCAATAAGTAAAATAACTGTTATAATTATCTGAAAATTACAATAAAAAAGGAGCGCTGTTCATGAACAACCAACAACAAATTAAAAATGACTGTCCGTACTGCAATGGGAAAGGGTATTTTCAGTTAATACTTGGTGGATCAGAAACATGTTCATCATGTGAAGGCTCTGGTAAAAACAATTAGAGTAATACTCGTTCATAATCTTGTTTAATGATAAAGCACATCAAGGAAGAGGAAATACTCATTAATTTTTAAAAAGTAAAAAAGTTTTACGAAATCGCTTAACTTTAAATTGACTATGTTTGTCTTACTTTAGTACACTATGATGTGTACTGGAGGTGAAAGGTCAATGAGTTTACCGGTTTTGCCAATTTTATTAGTGTCTATTGTCTTATTTTTTGTGTTATTTTTCGGGATAGGTTTCCTTTTAAATATGCTACTGAGAATGACGTGGATTATGGCGATTATATATCCAATCGTTGCCATATTCATCATTCAGGATGTGAAATTAATTAATTACTTTAGAGAACCTTCTACATCCTTTGTATTATTAGGTGATAAGCTTTCTTCTTTGGCTCTTGTTGACATAATGATTTTAATGAGTGGTCTGTTAGGTGCCATCACCTCAGGAATCGTGATCAAGATGCTAAGATCAAAAGGATATCAAATGTTTTAGAAATGCCAAAAATTACTAGTTAAAAAGATTTCCACGTGTAAATTAGGTGGAAATCTTTTTTGTTTTAAGAGATAAATATAATTAAAAAGATCGCTATTACAAAGCAATTTCATGCACTTTACATTCAAGGTAAAAAATTATTTTCACTCTTCAACGAATAATTTACATCTTTATTGGAAATTAATAGATTCGTGAGAGGAGTGAAAAATGAATCATGATAAATATAATCATTAGAAGAAGTATCATGTCATTTTTATTTGTTGTAGCATTTTTTACAACGTTTCAATCAATATCAAATGTAAGTGCTATGGATTTATCTAATTGGATTGCAGAGTATAGGCAGACATATGAGGAATCACAACAGGTAAAAGAGAATTCAGGAAAAAAATCGAATCTGTTTACTAAAGTGCTTAATTTTGCCGGTGCTGAAAAAACATCAATATCCTCAAGTGAAGAAGTAGAAAATTCACTTACGCTAGAGGAGGCAATCGACTGGACAAAGTATCCTAAAACGACGGTAACAGCTACTGGATATACAGCAGGAGTAGAGTCTACGGGGAAGTCACCAAATCATCCTGGTTATGGGATTACATATTCTGGGGTTAAAGTAAAGCGTGATCTTTATTCCACAGTTGCTGCAGATTTAAATGTATTTCCCTTAGGGACAATCCTGTTCATCCCTGGTTATGGCTACGGAGTAGTTGCTGATAAAGGTGGAGCAATTAAAGGGAATAAAGTAGACCTCTATTATGAAACGGTTGCTGATGTTTATAATCAGTGGGGTAAAAAGACCCTTGATGTTTATGTTGTAGAAATAGGTCAGGGAAAACTCACGGAAAAAGATTTATCAAATTTAAATGAAAATGAATCAATGCAAGTATTTAGACAACAATATCTTGGTTCAAAAAGCTAAGTTATTAAATATAAAATAGTAAAAAGCTGACCAAGCGAAGTTTCGTTCGTTTGGTCAGCTTTATTATCTGCATATTTTTAGACATGAAAACAAGCAATAAATGTCAAAGTGAAAGAAGAAAATGAAGTAGTAATGTTAATATAACTCCAGTTATTGCTCCAAAAAACACTTCTATTGGCTGATGTCCTAATAGCTCTTTCAATTCCTTTTGTTTTTCCTGTTGATCCATATTTGGCCACATTTTTGCATCTTCCATAAACTTTTGGAAGTCAATTACAAGACGGTTTAAAACAGTTGCCTGTTCACCTGCATGTCTTCTAACGCCGGTAGCATCAAACATAACAATAATTGCAAAGACAGATGAAATAGCAAAAAAGGGAGAATCTAGCCCCTGTTCAATCGCGATCCCTGTACATAAAGCTGTTACAGCAGCTGAATGGGAACTAGGCATTCCACCTGTACTTGTTACTAAGGACCAATCTATTTTTCGAATGGCAATATATTGAATAGGCACTTTAATAAATTGAGCAAATCCAATCGCAGCAAGTGCGGCCCATAGAGGGAAATTTGTAAATAAATCCATTGCAAACGTCCTTTCATATACAAGCTTCGATGAGTTGAGTTTCATGTGTTATTTATATATATCTCTTTATTTTAAATGATTGTCTTCTAAAATCAAACCAATTCACATGTAATTAATAATAATTTGTTATACACTGTACTTAAATAGATCTATTTTAAATTAAGGTGGGTTGTCCTATGACCTCATATCCAATGGAATATTATGATTTCTTTGTGAAATTTAATGAGGGTGATTATTATACTTGCCATGACTTATTAGAAGATATTTGGATGACAGATAAAGATAATCTCTTTTTAAAAGGTTTGTTACAAATGACTGTTGCTATCTACCATTATGAGTATGGAAATGTAAAAGGTGCTCGGCTAATGATGGATGCTGGTCATCAATATATTCAAAAATACCGACCGTTTTATTGGGGGATTGATTTGGAAAAGGTAAACCAATTTATTGAGCACTGTCAATCAATTATACCACAAGATATTGATCGGATTGACTTTAGTGATATTTCTGCACTTCCAAGTTTACCAGCATTCGTACTTTATTTAGAAGAATAAATTTAGTTACTCGAAATAAGTAATGAATTATCTTATAATATAAATATCATATGGAGGTGGATTTGTTGTATACAGTTAAAGGTCAGTTTGATTTTACACAAGAAGAGGAAGCAATCGTTGTAGGGTTAGTTGATAAAAATCGTAAATTAGATGGAATTGTAAGTGAGCTTGATTCATTATTAAATGGGCAAATATCGACTTTATTGGCTGAGGGTGATATATCAGCAAAGAAAAAAGAAATTTCAAAACTACATACTTTAGGTACTCTAAAAATAAAGCGAATCTTTTTTGTGGGGCTAGGAAAAGAGAATGACATAGATTTCGAAGCTGTACGTGAAGTCCTTGGAAAAGCAGTAAAGACAATTAAGAAGTCAAAAGTTGAACAATTTAGTGTATTAGTAGACACATTTACAACCGAAAAGTTGGACGTTTTAGAGGTAGGGCATGCCCTTGGAGAAGCTGTTGCACTAGCTACATATCAGTTTGCTAATTATAAACAAAAATCAAATATTCCAGATAAAGAATTATCAGAAGTGACCATTTATACAAATGAGAGTGCTGAGGAAGTTAAAGCAAGTCTAGATGTAGGCACTGCCTATGGGAAGGGTACGAACACGGCAAGAACGCTAGTGAATTTACCAGGTAACATGCTAACAGCTACAGATTTAGCAAACCATGCAGTTGAATTAGCAAACAAATACGAGTTTGAAGTGGAAATCCTTGATAAAGAAGAGATGGAAAAACTCGGGATGGGTGCTTTATTAGCCGTAAATAAAGGGTCAGTAGAACCTCCTAAAATGATTGTTCTGAAGTATCAGGGAAAAGACCAATGGGAGGATGTAATTGGGCTGGTTGGAAAAGGAATTACATTCGATACTGGTGGTTATTCGATTAAGCCTAAGGATGGGATTGTTGGGATGAAAGCCGATATGGGCGGTGCTGCAGCTGTTCTTGGTGCAATGGAAGTAATCGGTGAGCTTCGACCAGAACAAAATGTGGTAGCTGTTATTCCATCTACCGACAATATGATTAGTGGAGATGCCTTTAAACCAGATGATGTCATTACAGCCTTAAATGGTAAAACAATTGAAGTGCTTAATACTGATGCTGAGGGTCGTTTAGCGTTAGCGGATGGGGTGACATATGCAAAGCATCATGGCGCAAACTATCTGGTTGATGTAGCGACATTAACAGGAGGGATCATTGTCGCACTTGGAAATGATATTACGGGTGCAATGACAAATAACGAAGAGTTATTTGAACAGGTTCTTGAGGCGTCGTATGAAGCAGGTGAATCCATTTGGAGATTGCCAATTACGGAAAAGCATAAAGAGCGAGTTCGCAATAGTAAGGTTGCAGATTTAAACAATTCACCGGGTCGAGATGGTCACGCCATATTTGCAGGAACATTTATTGGTGAATTTGCAGAAGATACACCATGGGTCCACCTGGATATCGCGGGTACAGCCACAACAAAATCTGATTATGATTTAGGAACAGCTGGGGGTACAGGTGTGATGGTGCGTACTTTAGCTACATTTGTGGAGAGGTTTAATCATACAAAAGAAAACTAATAAGAAAAGCTGCAATAAAGGGTAGCACCGTTACAAAACTCAAAACTACAATTGAAAAGGTAGCCCGATTTGTACTACCTTTTTTATTTGTTTTTGCAGTTATAATATAAAATGGCTCAGTTCAACTATACTGAGTCATTTTATTTTTCCATTTTTGGTTATTTGCTGAACTATTGCCCCTCAATATTCTGGCTAACTCAACCATATAGGAGTGGACCCTCAGGAGCAGAAGAGGGAACAGTATGGTTTGAGAATAAGCGGAGAATTTACTCTTATTTTGGAAATAGCACTGCAATTAGCTTAAATAAACGGAAAAATTCCGACTATTAACTCAAAAAACTTCTAAATGGGTAATTTTACCTTACTTAATCGGAAAACTTCCGCTTATTTACCCCGAATCATGCTCTATTCAGCCATTTAACAGGAAATTCTCCGGTTAATAATAAATTTTTAGTAAGAAAATTGTATATCAAATGTAGGAAGCTTTGGTGGTATAACAAACATTGTCCCCCTACTATGTTGGTGCATTTCCCTATATAAGTTTTTATGTTATTTCCTTCCAAATGGCTTTTTATCAATAAAAAATGAGTGTCAATTTCAAATGCAAATTGGCACTCATTTTGACTTGTAGTTTTAATGTTTGTGATAATAACATAACCCGTTGCGAACTGATAATTTACTTGACAACCCTTTTCTTATGACGCAATCTTTGTGTTCGAAGAATTGCGAGTCACTCGCTTTGTAGCATGAAAGATTCTAGGGGCGATCACTGCACCAAAAGCTGTAAAAATAACATCCTTCAAAGCAAACCATGTCATTGCAATCCATGCTGCAGCATAACTCATGTCAATGTTTAACCAATAATTTAAAGCAATGTACATATAATTAGTACCGACTAGATAAATAGTGAAGATTCCAGCAAATGAAGCAAGTAAGAAATGCTTTAATTCTGGTTTAGAAGTGCTCTCAATTATTTTTCCTACAATAAACGCAGTTGGTATGTATGATAAAATAAATCCACCTGAACTACCTAACAAAGCATCAAAGCCACTAGAGAACTGTGCAAAGACTGGTGCACCAGCAAGTCCAACAAATAAGTAAACCACCATTGATAATGCCCCTAACCTACTTCCTAATAATAAGCCTGCTAGAATGGCGAAAAATGGTTGCATAGATAATGGTATATTGGCAACCTGTAAAAAGGGAATCCACGATGTTATATTTGCCCCGATAGCCATCAACGCAACAAACATACTCGCCATAGTTAAATCAATTGTACGAAATTTCCTTTTTTTACCCATCATTTGTTAACCTCCTGTATATTTTGGTTAACAAAAATATAAAATGAAAATAGATTTTTGTCAACTTAAAAAATATTTTAGTTAACAAATGTATGTTATTAGATAACTTGGTCATCTTTTTCCCTCTTTTCTGATACATATCTAGTAGGGGGGGTTTTATATGGAACAATTAATGGGAATTGAATATACGGCATATGTCGCATTAGCTGTTATGCTATATGCCATTAGACAGGCTACGGGAATATCGAATCGATATATTCCGCTCACAGCTGTCATACTAGGATTAGTTTTCGCTATGCTTGAGTATAAGACGTTTAATTACGACGTCTTATTAACAGGAATCAAGTATGGCCTTTATGGTGTTGGTACAGTTGCTACAATAAAATACATCTTTGTGAAGAATGCGATAGGCCAGCGGACAGAATAAAACAGCTAAAAAGGCGTTGTTGTTTTAACAACATACTAGAGAGACTAAAAAATATCATGTTTAATTGTAAAAAAATAACAATAACATTGTTGAATGCATATTCAATTAAAAGTCCATTTTTGGGCTTTTTTTCATTTTATGAATATATTACGGTAATGTAGAAAAATTTAATTCGAATGAAAGATGTGAAAATAGGAATTAATAATGTAAAGAGGAGGTTCAACCAACATGATTAAAGACAAAGAAAAAGTAGAGGAATTCAATCAAGAAGAGCATGTAAATCAATTAGATCCTGAAATGGATTTAAGAAATATAAATTTTGCAACAGGAGAAAACAAATATCTAACAGAATCTGATGAATAACAGTTAGACCAAGAATGAAAGCAGGGATAATATGGCCAAAAAAGAACAATTAAACGAAGAAGCTGCAATGAATAATAATCTTACAGCTTCCACCTATCAAAAAAATAAAACGGCAAAAAAACCAAGAGAAGTTAAGAAGTAATTAATATTCATTAGATAATTCAAGAAGACGTTTTTCAGCTTCTTCTTGATTGAAAGAACTAAACCAACGATAGTCCTCTTCATCTAATATGCGAAAGTGGGAGCTTATTACGTTTTGTTGAAGCTTGAAATTACCCACTTTCTTTATTTCCTTCCACCATACTTTTCCGCCTAATGTTCTTTCTTTTGGAATGTCAATTCCATCGTGTGCAATGGTTTCAATCACTTCAATCGGGTCATCACCGAGAGTTCCTTTTAGAATTTCACTATCTCTAAAAAGTGCACACAACGCAACTATAATAGTCCAACCGGCTTCGATTCGTCCTTTTTCAATTTGAACAAGGGTTTTCTTTGAGATACCAAGAATATCAGCCATTTTATCTTGAGTGTAACCCTTTTCGGTTCTAATTAATTTGATTTTAGATGATACAAGCTCAATAATTAACTCTCTTTCCATTGGAAAACACCCACTTTACTACACGTATGTAACAGTGTAATTTTACACGAACATAGATGGTTTTCCAAGTAAGGTCAACAGTAAGTTCAATTATCGCCACCTTAGTGCTAAATTTAACCTACAACACTCGATATCATTTAGGCTTCTAGAAAGAATAATGTTAATTCCATCTGGAGTATAATTGGTATTTACTGTAGAACTAATCCCAGTTGTTTTAAGTAGTTCCTTAACTTTGCGATCATCAGATACTTGAGCTGCACCCATTAGTTCCTTTGCAAATGCTTCAGATGTTGTGATCTGATTACAAATCAGCTCACTTTCTTGGACGAGTTTTTTAGTTGTTTTAGCTGAGTTAACAAACGTCTCCGTATTTATCTCAGGATATTGTCTTACATTCTGAATGTAAAAGGGGTTACCATGGTAATAACTTGGGTAGTGGTAATAGTAAGGGCATCTTTGCATCAGTCCCTTTGAAGGAAATTTCAAACACATCGCCTCCTTTTTCACAATATATGTTCTCTTTAGATTTAGGAGCTTAGTTAATAAAAAAGTTATTAAATTAATAAGAAAGGGTCGTTTAAATTAGGTAATAAATAACAAATTTATTGTATAATAAGAATTAAGTTTAAATCGCTTCTATTTTAATATGGGAGAGTAGGATAAAAATGGAGCTTGAAGCTATTGTCGATTCAATAGAGCAATATGGTTATTTTGGCTTGTTTCTATGGTTATGGATAGGAGTATTAGGAATACCTATCCCAAATGAAGTGATTATAATGACAGTTGGATATGCAGGCTCGGTTGAATTGTTTAATCCATTTCTTCTTTATTTATGTGCCTTTTTTGGCTTAATAGCAGCTAATACAACAAGCTTTTTGTTAGGTCATTTAGCTGGTAAGCCTCTTCTAACGTATTTAAATAAGAAAAAAAGGACAAAAAGAACAATAGAACGCTCCATGACTTTAATAGATAGATACCGAACCTTTTCCCTTGTAGTTAGTTATTTTATTCCAGGATTACGGACGATGGTGCCATTTCTATTTGGCCTTAGCGGGTTACGTTATTATAAATTTGCGAGTATATCTTATTCAACAATTTTTATTTGGACCTCAATTTACTTTTTGTTAGGAAGCTTTGGATTAAAATTATATATGGAAGTCCCAGTTGGTTTGACTTTTGGGATGATTTTATTTATTGTATCAGGTCTCATAGTATTAATTACTGTTAAACATAAACGAAGAGTAAAGCTAAAGGGGGAAATCTAATCTTAACAATATAAAAGCTGGAAGACGATAATGTCTACTCAGCTTTTTGGATGTATGATTAGATAACTTTGTGTGCTTGTATTATTTTCTATGCTCGACCAGGTCAATTGCTCCTAATACAATATGAGCAAGGCCAAAGCCAAAAACAGTATTTGAAATCATAGGATCAATCTTTCTATTTTGTTTTAAAATTAATCCTGTAGCTGTTACTGCAGTGCCTAAGACGGTTGGAATTAATCCCTCACGACCATTCATGTGTATTCCTCCTATAGAACGGGATGGATGCTATCACAAGCATCATCTATATTCTTTGCAATTGTAACAATTTAAATATGTGTATTTTTTGGTTTTAAGAGGAGATATATTACAAGAGAGGAAATGGTTAAAATGGAAGCAAGTTTTAAAAACACCTTAATTAATGCCTTAGGAATAAAAATTATAGAGTTGTCAGAAGAAAGAGCTGTGGCATCAATGCCTGTTGACGAACGAACTAGACAACCATACGGTGTTCTTCATGGAGGCGCATCTGTTGCACTAGCTGAAACAATTGCAAGTATTGGTACATATAACCTTCTTGACCAAGAGAAGGAGTATTGTGTTGGATTAGAGATAAATGCAAATCATATCAAATCAAAAAAAGACGGTATCGTAAAAGCAGTGGCAACACCACTACATAAAGGTAGGAAAACAATGGTATGGGACATTAAAATAATCGATGAAAAAGCACAATTGATTTGTGTATCGAGATGTACAATGGCCATTTTACCAATACAACAATAATAAAAACGGGAGACTCCTAAAGGAGATCTCCCGTTTTATGATTAATTTGATGCTGGAGAAAATAAATGCTCTAAAATCAAGGTGATTGCCCCAATCGCTGTTCCATAATCTTCAAATTCGGATACAACGATCTCTGTATTTTTGGCTGAAGCTGTTAGGACTCTTTGCTCCATTGTATCAATGATACTCTCAAGGAGAAAATCACTTGCTTTTGATACACCACCGGTTAAAATAATTTTCCCAGGGTTTATGATATGAATTAGATTTGTAAGTCCAATCCCAATATAGCGACCTGTTTCCTTTAAGATATCAATGCAAAGTATATCACCACTTTTGGCTGCTTCATGAACAAGTTTTCCAGTAATTAAATCAAAATTATCTTTAACAAGCTCTGTGATTATACTCTTTTTTCCGATCGATAGTTCTCGTTTGACTCTCTCAGCAATGGCAGGACCACCAGCAATTGCTTCAAGACACCCGTAATTTCCACAGCTACATTTTATTCCACCAATATCAATTGTCATATGTCCAATTTCACCCGCAATAAAATGATCACCATAAAATAATTTTCCATTAATGATAATTCCCGCACCGATTCCTCTTCCAATATTAACGGTAATAGAGTTCTCTGAGGTTGTTCCTTTACCAAACCAGAGCTCTGCAAGTGCCATGACACGAGCATCATTTTCTACAAAGACTGTCAGTCCAAATTTGTCTTCTAATTTATTCTTTATTGGGATATTACGCAAGTTTAGACTTGGAGCATAGAGGGATTCACCCTTATCAACATTGACTACTCCGTGCATTCCCACTCCAATCCCAATAAATTGGTCGCGTTCTTTTGTATATAACATAAGAATTTGTTCAATTTGGTGAATTATAAAATCGAGTAATCGATCATTTGTAATCGGTGTAGGAATTTCTGTTGTCTTAGAATAGAGGATATTTCCATTCAAGTCTGTAGCAATGCTACGTAAATATTTTGGACCAATATCAAGGCCGATAAGGTGAAATTCTCTTGAATTAATGGCCAAAAGTGTGGGTTTTCTTCCACCGCTTGAAACACCCTCACTTATTTCTACGACTAACTTTGTATCAAGTAGTTCCTTAACTATATTACTGACAGTAGGAGGTGTTAGTGTTGTTTCTTTTGCGATATCAGCACGAGAAATAGCTCCAGATAGTCTTATGTGATTTAAAATAATTGAACGGTTAAGGGATTTCATTAATTGAAAGCTTCCTCTTTGACCAAGCATCGTATATTTCCACCTTTAAATAGTATAAAATCATTATAACATAACTTTGTTAAAATAATTTATTAAGAACATTCGCTTTTTAATTAGATTTTCAAAAAAAGAAAACAATTGAATCGAATTTCATTTAATATTATAATGAATCTAGAAACTTAATTAATTAATTTAATAAAGTCGAAATGATAGAGGTGGATACCATGGAACAACAATTAAGAGATGATTTTATAGAACTTTTCGGTCAAGGAAATCAACCAAGAGCCTTCTTTGCTCCAGGTAGAGTCAATCTAATAGGAGAACATACAGATTATAATGGTGGTCATGTATTTCCTTGTGCACTTAGTGTTGGGACTTATGCAATTGCACGTAAGAGAGAAGATAACATAATCAAGCTTTACTCAAAAAACTTTCCTGACCAGGGGATTGTTGAGCTGAATCTGAACGATCTTTCATATCAGGAAGCTCATGATTGGGCCAATTATCCTAAAGGAGTATTACACGTTTTAAAGCAAAATGGATTAAATGTAGAGGGTGGATTTGAGGTTCTATATTTTGGGAATATTCCCAATGGTGCTGGTTTATCTTCATCCGCATCTATTGAGTTAGCCACTTCTGTTGTCTTAAATGGTTTATTTAATCTTGATGTTTCGATGATTGATATGGTGAAATTCAGCCAAAAAGCTGAAAATGAATATATAGGTGTAAGCTGTGGAATAATGGATCAATTTGCAATCGGATTAGGTAAACAAGACCATGCTATTCTACTTGATTGCGAAACATTAAAATATGAATACAGCCCAGTTAAATTAGAGAATGCAACATTAGTGATTGCAAACACGAATAAGCGACGCGGTTTAGCAGATTCAAAGTATAATGAGCGTCGATCTGAGTGTGAAAGAGCACTTGCAGAATTAAAAACGGTTCTTAAAATCACATCACTAGGTGATTTGACGATTGAACAATTTGAAGAAAATAAAAATGTGATCTCCTCAGACGTAGATAGAGTTCGTGCAGAGCATGCGGTCTATGAAAATGTTAGAACGAAGCTCGCGGTTCACAAATTAAATCAAGGGGATATTTCCGGGTTCGGAGAATTAATGAACGAATCACATAAATCATTAAGAGATTTATATGAAGTTACTGGAAGTGAGTTAGATGCTCTTGTGCAATCTGCTTGGGAAGAAGAGGGAGTAATTGGTGCAAGAATGACAGGTGCCGGTTTTGGTGGATGCACAGTAAATATTGTAGAGAATTCTGCTATCACTAGATTTATTGAATCAGTAGGACAAAAATATCAAGAAAAAACAGGTTTGAAAGCTGACTTTTATATCGTTGAAATTGGCAATGGCGCTGGTGAATTAAAATTATAATTAACGGAGGGGAAAAGATGGCTGTTTTAGTATGTGGGGGAGCAGGATACATTGGAAGTCATGCGGTAGCAGACTTACTAGCAAAAGGTGAAGAAGTGGTAGTCGTTGATAATCTTCAAACAGGTCATAAAGATGCTGTTTCTAACGAGGCAAAGCTGCTTGTTGGTGATCTAAGGGATGCAGACTTTATGGATCGTGTTTTTAGTGAAAATAAGATTGAGTCGGTTATTCACTTTGCTGCAGACTCTTTGGTGGGAGAAAGTGTTGTTGATCCATTAAAATATTATGATAACAATGTGAATGGTGCATTAAGCCTTTTAAAAGCAATGGCAAAATACCAGGTGAAACGAATTGTATTTTCATCAACAGCAGCAACATATGGTGAGCCAACATCAGTACCTATTGTAGAAAATGATCCAACAGTACCAACTAACCCATATGGAGAAACAAAGTTAGCGATTGAAAAAATGCTAAAATGGGCAGAGCAGGCATATGGGATTAAATATACGGTATTAAGATATTTTAATGTTGCAGGTGCACATACAACTGTTGATATCGGAGAAGATCATCAACCAGAGTCACACTTAATCCCAATTATATTGCAGGTTGCATTAGGACAACGAGACGAAATTAAGATTTTTGGAGATGACTATTCAACAGAGGATGGTACTTGTATCCGAGATTATATCCATGTTAGCGACTTGGTTGCAGCGCATTTATTAGCGCTTGATAAGCTAAGAAATGGTGGAAACAGCGATGTTTATAACCTAGGTAATGGAAACGGATTTTCAGTTAAACAAGTAATTGAAATGTCACGTAAAGTAACTGGTAAGGAAATCAAAGCGGTTGTTGCACCTCGTCGTGGTGGAGACCCGGCTATGTTAGTTGCTTCTTCAGAAAAGGCGATGACACAATTAGGGTGGAAGCCAAAGCATGATACGTTAGAACAAATCATTGAAACCGCGTGGAAATGGCATCAAGCACATCCACAAGGATATGGTGACAAGTAAAAAAAAGAAAAAGGGGAAGTTTGCTCGGTTACGTAGCTAACTTCCTTTATTCGAAATCAGATATAGTGGTTTTTATGTTTTAATAGCAAACAAATAGCCTTATACAAGAAGGACTGATAATCATGGTTAATATATATAAAGAAATTCAGAGACTTCTCTTGTTTGGAGTTGAAAAAAGCTTAATTGACCAAGAAGATGTTATTTTTACGAGAAATAGCATTCTAGATATTCTTGGGCTTGAGGAGTGGGTTGATGTCGAAGTAAAAGAAGAGGGGATCGACTTCCCAGCAGATATTATAGAGAATATTTTAGATTGGGCAGCAGAAAATGGAAGGTTGGAAGCTAATTCTGTCACATATCGTGATTTATTAGATACAAAAATTATGGGGACCTTTATTCCAAAACCGTCAGAAGTTAATAAAAAATTCTTTTCTTTATATCACTCTAAAGGCCCTATTAGAGCAACACAATACTTATATGAACTATCACAGCATAGTCATTATATTCGAATGGATCGCATTAAAAAGAATGATCACTGGTTGTCAAAAACGGATTATGGTGACATTGAAATTACAGTTAACTTATCTAAACCAGAAATAGATCCGGTTGCGATTGCCAATTCAAAGAATATCACTCAAGCATCTTATCCTGATTGTTTACTTTGTAAAGAAAATGTAGGATATGCAGGAAGAGTGAATCATCCAGCTCGACAAAACTTAAGAACAGTTCCATTAACACTAAGAGATGAATCTTGGTTTTTACAGTTTTCACCATATGTTTATTATAATGAGCACGCTATCATCTTTTTAGGTGAACATTTGCCGATGAAAATATCAAAGCGTACGTTTGATACCATATTAGAATTCGTTGAGCAAATGCCACACTATTTCTTAGGATCGAATGCAGATTTACCGATTGTGGGTGGATCTATTTTAAGTCATGATCATTACCAAGGTGGACATCATGATTTTCCTATGGCGAAGGCAGAATTCGATGCTGAATTTACATTTGATAACTATCCTAATATAAAGGGTGGAATCGTCAAATGGCCAATGTCAGTTATCCGCTTGCAGGGAGAAGACAGAAGTGAATTGAGTGAATTAGCAGATGTGATTTTAGCAAAGTGGAGAAGTTATAGCGATGAAACGGTAGGAATCCACGCCTTTTCTGGTGATGTTCCTCACAATACAATTACCCCAATCGCGCGAAGAAGAGGGGACTTATTTGAAATAGATCTTGTATTACGAAACAATCGCACGAATGATGAGCACCAACTTGGAATTTTCCATCCCCATGAAGAGGTTCATCATATTAAAAAAGAAAACATCGGGCTAATAGAAGTGATGGGTCTTGCTGTACTTCCAGGACGTTTAAAAGAAGAGCTAACACAACTTGGAGTGGCTCTAGTATCAGACAACTTTGAAGAATCTATAAGAGGAAATGAAGACATCGAGAAACATTTGAAATGGGCAGTGGAAATTAAACAGAACTATAAAGATCTTACAGAATCAAATGTAGAAGAGATTTTAAAGAAAGAAGTCGGCTTAATCTTCTCAACGATACTTGAGCATTGTGGAGTGTTTAAGAGAGACCAAGAAGGACAAAGGGCATTTGTAAGGTTTCTTGAAACGATATAAGGAGAAGAGCTTGGTTTGAAATAGTTTATTAAGAGTTGGAGTGTGGCTACTTTGGAGCCGAGTTTTCAGCTCTTTTTTTGTTTGAGTTAGAGGTTTATAGATGTGGAAAAGCTGTCTGAAGTTGAGAGGCCTTCGGACAGGTTAGAAGCCCACAAATGAAAAGCTGTCTGAAGTTGGGTAGCCTTTGGACAGGTTAGAAGCCTACAGAGTAAAAGCTGTCTGAAGTTGGGTAGCCTTCGGACAGGTTAGAAGCCTACAGAGTAAAAGTTGTCTGAAGTTGAGCAGCCTTTGGACAGGTTAGAAGCCTACAGAGTAAAAGTTGTCTGAAGTTGAGCAGCCTTTGGACAGGTTAGAAGCCTACAGAGTAAAAGTTGTCTGAAGTTGAGCAGCCTTCGGACAGGTTAGAAGCCTACAGAGTAAAAGCTGTCTGAAGTTGGGTAGCCTTCGGACAGGTTAGAAGCCTACAGAGTAAAAGCTGTCTGAAGTTGAGAGGCCTTCGGACAGGTTCATAGCCTACAGAGTAAAAGTTGTCTGAAGTTGGGTAGCCTTCGGACAGGTTAGAAGCCTACAGAGTAAAAGCTGTCTGAAGTTGAGAGGCCTTCGGACAGGTTAGAAGCCTACAGAGTAAAAGCTGTCTGAAGTTGAGAGGCCTTCGGACAGGTTAGAAGCCTACAGAGTAAAAGTTGTCTGAAGTTGAGAGGCCTTCGGACAGGTTCATAGCCCTACAGAGTAAGAGTTGTCCGAAGTTGAGCAGCCTTCGGACAGGTTAGAAGCCTACAGAGTAAAAGTTGTCTGAAGTTGAGCAGCCTTCGGACAGGTTAGAAGCCTACAGAGTTGAAGCTGTCTGAAATTGGTTAGCCTTCAGATAGTTTATACCCCCAAAAACAGAAATCTATCCGAATTTGGCAGGCTTCGTATAAGGAGGATAGCCCTAATAAAGAAAAAGCCACCCAAACCAACAGTGTTAAACAATCATCTTCATGTAACCCCGAACTAAACCAAAAAAGAGCGTTGATTCATAAGAATCAACGCTCTACAACAGTTTCTAACTCGACTGAAACTATCGCTGTTTTTGCTTCCCTTGCTTATTTTTAGTTTTAAGTGCATCTTGACCACTTTTTTCCCAAAGTGGTACTCCAGAATAGTATGCTGCACGACTGATTAAATGACCTGCTACAGGAGCTGTCAGAAACACAAAGATGATTCCAAGAAGAAGCCTTGCGTTCATATATCCATCCTCTACCCAAAAAAACAGAAATGCGCATGAGAGGATAAGTAGTATTCCTAATGTCGCTCCTTTAGACGCTGCATGGTTACGTGTATAGACATCCGGTAGACGAATGACACCTATGGCACTAATTAAACTAATGAGGGCCCCCAGAACAATGATAAAAGCTAAAATGACTTCAAGATTTTCTTTCATCTTCAATGATAACTCCCTTCTCTATAAATTTCGAAAAGGCAACGGTACCAATGAAAGCTAGTATACCAAGCAATAAGATAACCTCTAAGAATGCTTGAGTTCGAAGAACAATACAAGTGATAGCTGTAATCCCAATCAAATTAATCCCAATAGCATCAAGAGCGATTACACGATCGGGTGTAGTAGGCCCTTTAATGACACGATACACAAATCCTAGAGTTGAAACCGATAATAAAACTAGTGCAACATTTAATAACACATCGATCATGATCGGCTCACCTCCTTGATGGCTTTTTCAAAGGTTTGTTTAATACTTTCAATTGAATCCTCGACGTCTTTTAAATCCATTGCATGAATATAAAGTGTTTTACGATCGTCAGAGATATCAATGACAAGTGTTCCAGGAGTAAGTGTAATTAGATTAGCAAGCATTGTTATCTCCCAATCCTTTGTTAACTCGGTGGGTAATGCAAAAATCCCTGGCTTTATATCAAGTTTTGGACTTAAAATGATCTTTAATATCGCGATATTTGACAAAATAAGCTCTTTGATAAAAAGCAAAAGAAGTTTTATAGCAGCTATGACGTTATACAAGTAGAAACGATTCGGAAAAAAACGCCTCATAAAGTAAATCATCAATAATCCCACTAAATACCCACCAAACAGTGATCCTACTGTAAACGAATTGCCTAAGAACATCCAAGTAAAGGCAAGAAAAATATTAAGTAAAATCTGTAATGCCATATCATCTACTCCTTTAACACTGCATCGATATAAATGGATGGGTTCATCAAGGTTTCAGCCGCTTGATGGAAATATGGGATAAACCATTCCGCACCTATACCGAGCGCAATTGATAATGTAAGAAGGAGAGCAATTGGTAAAAGAAGTCCTTTTGTTGTTCCTTTTTCTTCTTGAAGACTAAGCTTCGTTTCTCCCCAAAAACCATTCATGAAAATTTTCATGACTGAATACAAAACTAGTAAGCTTGAAAGTAACACAACTGCTGCCATTACATAATGACCATTTTCAAGTCCACCTTGAACAATAAGAAGCTTCCCTACAAATCCACTTAATGGTGGAATACCAGCCAATGTCACAACAGCTATGAAAAACATCCATCCTAATACTGGATGATTCTTTATTAATCCGCCCATTTTCTTTAAATCAAAGGTACCAGAGATATGTGCCATGGCACCTACAAGAAAGAAGAGAGCAGCTTTGACTATCATATCATGGACAACATAATAGATTGATCCAGCAATTGCGGTAGTAGATAGCGTGGCTACACCAAATAAAATAACACCAACTGCTGTCATGATATTGTATATAATAATCTTTTTAACATCCCAATAAGCGATTGCTCCAATTACCCCAACTAATACTGTAAGTCCTGCAAGGATCGAGATTAATCCATGTGTGAACTCTGCATCATGATAAAAGATAAGGGTAAATACTCTTAAGATCGAATAAACTCCGACTTTCGTTAAAAGTGCTCCAAATAAAGCGGTAATTGGAGTCGGTGGAGCTTGATATGAACCAGGTAACCAGAAGAATAACGGGAAAATAGCTCCTTTTAACCCGAATACAACTAAAAACATAACCGCAATGACAGTTAAGATACCAGGTTGATCAACTTCACTTACTCGCTGTGATAAGTCTGCCATATTTAATGTCCCAACAACTGAGTAAAGTAGTCCAACAGCGGCAACAAATAAAGCTGATGAAATAATATTCACAAGGATATATTTAATTGATTCTCTTAACTGTACCTTTGTTCCACCTAAAACAATTAGGACATAAGAAGACATTAACATTACTTCAAAAAATACAAAGAGATTGAAGATATCTCCTGTTAAAAATGCGCCTAAAACTCCAACCATTAAAAACTGTACGACGGAGTAGAAATAAAATTTTTCTCGCGCTTCTCCAATGGTTTTGAAGGCATATAATATACAAGTTAAGCTAACAATGCTTGCAGTTAATACTAATAATGATGCAAGCATGTCGGCCACAAGAACAATTCCGTATGGAGCTTTCCAGCTACCAACTTGTATGATCTGGATACCGTTATTAAAAACGGTCTGAACTAAGATTGCTGATACAACAATTGTTAATATCGATGCAATCACACTAATCCATTTTTGGACGGTAATTTGTTTATTAAAGAATATGAGAATAATCCCTGCTACTAATGGGACCAGTACTGGTAAAATGACTAAGTTATTCATGACGATCAGTTCCCCTCAAGTTATCCATGTTATCTGTTCCAAGCTCCTGGTATGAGCGATAAGCTAGCACCAAGAAGAAAGAAGTAACACCAAAACTGATAACAATGGCTGTCAGAATTAACGCTTGTGGAAGGGGGTCAGTATAAGCTGCTGCTTTTTCTCCAAGAAGTGGGGCAGCCCCTGTTTTTAAACCACCCATTGTTAGTAATAATAAATGAGCTCCATGACTTAGTAGGCCAGTACCAACGATAATTCTTAATAAGCTTTTAGATAACATTAAATAAGTAGCAGCTGTAAATAAAATTCCAACCATTATCGACATTAATATCTCCATTATTCATCCTCCCCGATCGTTTGAATAATGGTCATCGTTACTCCAATAACCACAAGATATACACCAATATCAAATAACACGGCTGTTGCTAATCCGGTTTCCCCTAAAATTGGAATATCAAAATAATCATAAGTATGTGTTAAGAAAGGAACACCGAAAATAAACGAACCAATTCCTGTAAACACAGCTATTAATAACCCAACAGCAGTTACTTTTTTAAAATCTACCGGAAAGATTTTTTTTACTGTTTTAGCATCAAAAGCAAGAAGCAATAACACAAGTGCTGCAGCCGTCATTAATCCCCCGATGAAGCCTCCACCTGGTGTATAATGTCCGGCAAAGAAAAGATGTAGAGAGAATGCAAGAATAATGAATATCACTATTTTTGTGATAGTTTGTAGGATTAAATCATTTGTCCTCAACCTTCTCTCCCCCTTGTTAAGCGTAAACGGATCATTGCAAAAATACCAAGTGCTGCAATTCCGAGTACGGTAATCTCAAATAAAGTATCCAATCCTCTAAAGTCAACCAGGATAACGTTGACCATATTTTTTCCGCCAGCTTCTTTATAACTTGCTTCGACAAAGTAGCTTGAGATTGAATCAAAAAGCTTTGTCCCATTTGCTGAAAGTGCTAGTAAGGTTACAATTGTCCCAACTCCGAGTGAGATAATTAAATTTGGTAACTTGAATCGGAGCGGCTTCTTTTTAATATCAAGCTCTGGTAGGTGATAAAAGCAAAGTAAAAATAAAGCTACAGATACGGTTTCAACAATTAGCTGGGTTAATGCTAAATCAGGTGCACGGAATAACACAAAAAACAGTGACATCGAATACCCTACAACACCTAGCGAGATAATCGCAGTTAATCTTGATTTTGCAAAAAGAATAGTAATCGTAGCTGTAATCATAACAAGTGTTAAGATGACCTCGTATACTCCGATTGGTGCACTATTTGCAGTTGTAAATGTAAATGCATCTTTCGCTACTAATGTATTAGCTAAAACAATAATCATAAAGGCAAAAATCATCACCAAGTAATCACGGATAAACCCAGTCATATAAAACTTATTAAGTTTATATGTTGAACGTTCCATTGCAACTAAGCCACCATCATATAAATTATTAAGCGTAAGTCGTTTTGGAAATAAATCATATAGCTTAGACCATTTTACTAGGAAAATAATCATGAATGTTCCGACTGCAATAACACCGAGTGTCATGAATAATTCAATATTAAATCCATGCCAATGGTAAATATGAACATGATATGATCCATTGTCACCAAGTAACATTGGTTGGATTGCAGCCATTGCTGGTTCAATAATGGATCCCGATAAGATATTCGGGAAAAAACCAAAAACAATAACTAATGAAGCTAAAATAATTGGTGAAATTAGCATACCAATTGGGGCTTCATGTGGTTTAACATCTAGCTTTTCAGGTTGATATTTTCCGGTAAAAGTTTTAAACACGATGATCATGCTATAAATAAATGTGAAAACACTTGCTACCCACGCAATCACAGGGAACAATGCGCCCCAGGTCTGCATATTAAATATGTCTAATGTTGCTGCATTAATTACTCCTGTAAAGAACATTTCTTTACTAAGAAATCCATTAAATGGAGGAAGACCGGCCATTGAAAACGTGCCAATAATTGCAAGTGTAAATGTAATTGGCATGATTGTCATGAGTCCGCCTAGCTTACGAATATCACGAGTTCCTGTCTCGTGATCAACAATCCCTACTACCATAAACAAACTACCCTTAAAGGTTGCATGGTTGATTAAATGAAACACTGCTGCAACAGTTGCTGCTAAATAAATATTTTTATCAAGATGATCATAATGGAGTGCGGCTGAACCTAGTCCTAATAATGCCATAATCATCCCAAGCTGGCTCACTGTTGAGAATGCCAAAATCGATTTTAGATCTGTTTGTTTAACGGCTGTAAATGATCCCCAGAAGAGTGTGACGATTCCAAAGGTTGACACGATCCAAAACCACTCAGAGGAACCGGCAAAAATAGGGCTTAATCTGGCAACCAAATAAATACCAGCTTTGACCATGGTTGCAGAGTGCAAATAAGCACTAACAGGTGTAGGGGCTTCCATTGCATCCGGTAACCAGATATGAAAAGGGAACTGAGCAGATTTTGTAAAAGCTCCAAGTAAAATCAGGAGCATTGCTGGAATAAATAAGGAATGCTCAGGTAATGTAGCTACCTGCCCAATCATCTCACGAACACTGAAGGTGTTTGTCATGATTGATAATAAGATAAATCCTGCTAGCATTGATAATCCGCCAAACACGGTGATTAGCATGGACTTCTGTGCACCATATCTTGATTTCTCTCGATGATACCAATATCCGATCAATAGAAATGATGATAAGCTTGTAAGCTCCCAGAATGTGTATAACACTATTACATTATCTGAAAGAACAACTCCTAGCATTGCTCCCATGAACATTAATAGATAAACGTAGAAGTTATGGATTGCTTCTTTTTCCTTTGAGAGATAGTAAATGGAATAAAGAATGACAAGGGAACCGATACCAGTAATAAGTAGTGCAAAAAGTAATCCTAACCCATCAATATAAGCAGTAAAGTTAATGCCTAATGAAGGAATCCATGGTGCTGATTCGATTGTCGAGACTCCGTTCATTGTTTCACTTATAAATTGAAAGAAATAAATAAACAAAACAATTGGGAGAATAAGAACGAACCAACCGGTATGTACTTGCCGAAATTTCTTATAAAAAAATGGTACAAATAAAGCCATTATAAATGGAGATAAAATGGCCCAGTGTAACAAAGTCAAAAGTATAACCCCCTTATTAAGATTTCAACATACGTTCTTTCGTATTTATGATATGTTATGCATTTACTTAACGATATATAAATAGTTAAGCTTTAAACGGATGGTTGGTAGCAGAACTAATTATATACTATAGGAAAATTTCTTGCATTCATCCCATCTTGTAGTATTTACGATTTTTATAGAAGTTATTAAATATGTAGAAAGACGTGATTTTTCACACAAAAAAAATTTTCTTTTTAATTACATGTATATTTTCTTGGTTTTATAAAAAACTAAAATCAAGAGGGTGATAAACATGTTCCGAAAATTAGTTGTAGCAGTATCGATCTTCGTTATTATCTTCCTAGGAGCTTGGTATCTAAATGGTGAAACCAAAAGAGAGTATTTTATGAATAATGACGAAGGTGATTATCAGATCCAACATAATGCGGAGAGTTATTTTATTGAAGGTGTGGGAGATATGAGGATATTTCCAGCTTTCATGTCCAGAGAATATATAAGAGTTGATCGTTAGTAAAAAAATGCCAATTCCTTTGTCTGGAACTGGCATTTTTTTATTTATTAACCGGTTCAAACCCATACTTTTCAAATAGTTCTGTTGAATCGGAGCTTTTCAAAAAATAAAGGAATGTCTCAGCTGCACCGCGCTGGTTGCTGCTTGTTAAGATTCCTGCTTGATAATTTATAGGAGAGTGCAGGTTTTGTTCCACTGTCTTAATAATGTGTATCTTATCAGAGTTTATGGCATCTGAAAGATAAACAATGCCAGCGTTTACGTTACCCGTTTCCAGATAGGTTAACACCTGACGAACATCTTTTGCTAAAACCAGTTTATTTTCAAGATTATTCCACAGGTTTAAGGTAGTAAGTAGTTCTTTTGCATATTGCCCAGCTGGTACGGTTTCAGGAATCCCGATTGCAATTTTCTTAACAGAGCTATTCGCTAAATCCGAAAAATCGTTAATGCTGAGTGTAGTATCTTTTGGAGTTGCGAGAACTAGTTGATTTGTAAGAAGAGTGATTGCTGAGCTGGGTTCAACCAGATTCGCAGTCATGGCTTCCTGAAAATTCAACTTTGAAGCAGAGATGTAGAGATCCACGGGTGCACCTTGTTGTATCTGCTTTTGAAGCGAACCTGAAGATCCGAAATTTACTTGAACATGAATAGAGGGTTCTTGTAATTCGAACTCTTTTTTGATTTCGAGTAAGACATCGGTAAGACTTGCGGCCGCAGAGACGGTAATTTCTATTTTGGGATGATCGGTTTGATTGCTAGAACATCCTGCTAGCATCAAAAAACAATAAAATAAAATGAAGTAAACATGAATTCTCATATTATATATTTCCTTTGTTCATAGTTTTGTTTCTATGAATTGAATTATAAATGATTTTTTAAGAATGTTAAATGGAAGCTTTAATTGTGTGTGTAATGAAAAACTAAGGTGTTAGGTAAACCAGGACTTGTTAAGAAGGTAATTCCCTATGTGAAAAATGGCCATCCCTAGTCACAGAATAATAACTAGAGATAGCCATTTTAGATTATGCATCAACATGTACTTTGACTTTTTCATCAGCTCGATTTAAGCTAACCCATAATATGATCGCACTCAAGAAAAACAATACGCTTGTAATAATAAATACTGTGGATATGCCAAAAAATCCACTTAAAATACCTCCCATGGTTGGACCTATAACATTTCCAAGATATCTGAAGCTCACATTATAACCAAGTACCTCTCCTTGAATTGCCAGAGGTGCAACTTGCCTAATATACGCGGTCATACAAGGAATCAATCCTCCAACAGAAATTCCAAATAAAAATCTAAAGATGACTAGCTGCCATAAGTTGCTTACGAAGGCTTGCGGAATAAACATAATACCTGCCAGCAGTAGGAGAATCAGTATGACACGTTCATGCCCAATTCGATCACCTAATTTGCCCCAATGGCGAGTTGCGAGCATGTTCCCAAACCCAGTTGCAGAAAAGGCTAAGCCTGCTAAAAAGGCTAAATTACCTGCGCTACTCAACTCACTAACATACAAAGCCAATAAAGGTTGAATACTGAAATTTGCTGCTTGAATGATAAGTGAAATAAACATAACCGATAAGAGTATTGGATTATGGAAAATGTGTGAAAGGACTTCTTTTCTTGTATATTCAGTTTTATCTTTTCCCTTTTCTTTACGGACTTCTTTGACACCGAACAAAACAAGAATGGTAGCCAATGCAATAATTATGGATGTGATGAAGAATGTATAGTGAAAACCGAATGTATCGGCCATTGCTCCTCCAATTAGTGGACCTAAAAGACCACCAGACACTGTTCCCATTTGCAATGTACCAAGTGTTTTTCCGGCAATTTCTTTAGGGGTTTGTGCAGAGATTAAAGCAAGTGAGGTTGGAATAAAACCTGTGACAGCACCCATGAATAGTCTCAGTACGAATAACTCTGATACCGATGTTACAAATCCCATTAGTAAAATGCTTAAAGAGATCCCAAAACCAGTGACAAGGAGTATTTTTTTATAACCGTACTTATCTCCAAACCTTCCCCAAAACGGTGAAAATATAAACGCCGTTAAAAATGTGATACCAAACACAAAACCAGACCATCTCTGGACATAGTCTGCAGAAAAATCCCCAAACGTTTCTATATAGAGAGATAAAAACGGCAAAATCATCGTGGCACTGGCTGCTACAAAGAAATTAGCAAACCACATGATAAATAAATTTCGATTGGTAACTTTGATACTTACACCTTCTTGTTTGAATATTTCGATTCTCTAAATATATTATAGAATAATATTTCGAATTTTGAAAGACTTTTGACCCACATAGGGAAATACTGTCTACAATTTAATGGAAGAGTAATTTGAACTTGAAAGTTATATAGGTAAAACAGATTAAATTTTTTCATATATTCTGAAAAAAATAAACTAATTAATGTGTCTGTCATGGTATAATATAAGTTACTAATATCATGTTCGATAAGATCAGTATTTTAGAAAGGAGAGAAAAGGAATGGGTGATCAAAACCAGTATCTCTTTATTGATTTTGAATTTACAATGCCTGAAAATAAAACCACACCACAAGGTTTTTTTCCTGAAATTATCGAAGTTGGGCTTGTATCTGTTAAAAATCAATCCATTGTACAGACTTTTTCTTCTTTTGTAAAACCATCCTATTTCCCAACACTCACATCTAGATGCAAATCATTTTTAGGTATTTCTCAATCACAGGTAGATCAGGGAATACCATTCCAAGAACTTATCCAACTGCTACAAGAGGCCGATTTCACTAATCAAAGTACAATTGTCACTTGGGGAAATATGGATATGAAAGTATTAAGAACAAACTGTTTAAAGCACAATGTACCGTTCCCTTATAAGGGGAAAAAAGTAGACTTATCTATGGAATACAAAAGGTTTTTTGGGGACCAGAATCAAACTGGGTTATGGAAAGCTGTTCAAGAGTATGGAAAAGAGGGAACAGGGAAACATCATTGTGCCTTAGACGACGCAATTACAACCTATAATATCTTTAAGCTTGTTGAGAATGATAAAAGATATTTATCTAAACCAGAACCTACTACAATAGGAGATCGAATTGATTTTTCAAAGGTCTTAAATAAATTTGCCTTATAACACCTAATCGCCGAGCTGTGATTGGGTTTTTATTTTGGGATTTAGAGCGCGTTTCTTTTTAGATAAAATTAGACCTTCTCGGAAACGATAAAAAGAGGAGGGATATTTATGTTTATAGGGCATCAAATACAAGACGATAAAACAATGATTTTGCTATTAGACCCAAGTTTTACTGAGTTTTCAAGTGAACTTGGGATGAATAATAACGGAAAAAAACAACATGTAAGTGAAAGTGTTAAAGAATATATCCATAACAAAGCTCCTAACCTTAATCCTTCAATAGTCAAAATAGTTATGGGGACTATTGTTGTAGCTACATTTGTATTTCAAGATAATCATCAGTCTGAAGTAGAAGCCTCAACTGATAATCAGGTAGAAGTGAAGCAGGATACATATCAAGTGAGACATGGTGATACACTTTGGAGTATTGCTAAAAACCATAATCTTTCAACAACAGAACTTAAGCAATTAAACCATTTGACAAGTGATATGATATATATTGGTCAAGTACTTAATGTGACAATTGGAGAAACACCCATTACAAAACCATCTATATATTCTGTGAAAAGTGGGGACTCATTATCAAGTATCGCTAGGCAATATACTATGACGGTAATCGAACTAAAGCTTCTAAATAATTTAACTTCTGATCTTATTCATCCTGGACAAACCTTGATTGTTAAGGGAGAAAACACGTCAGAGGCTTATCCAACCACTACCTCACAATACACGGTAGTCGCTGGTGATTCATTATCAGCAATTGCAAAAAGATTTAATATAACTGTTCAAGAGTTGATGGGATTAAACCAATTGACCTCGGATGTTATCTTTATCGGACAGACCCTCAAAGTGTCAGGAGTGCCAAACGAAAATTCATCCACTGGCCAACTCCAAAACTATAGCGTTCAAGTAGGAGATTCCTTAACTGGGATTGCAAGAAAATTTAACACAACAGTGAATCAATTGAAATCCTTAAATCAATTAACAAGCGATACTATTTACATTGGCCAAACATTAAAAGTGCAAGGGAATCCTATGGGCACAGCAACTACAGAACAAAATTTAATTCAATCAGGCAGTTATACTGTTCAACCTGGTGATTCACTATCCGTAATTGCAAGAAAGTATAATATAACAGTCAACGAATTAAGAGCATTAAACAATTTAACAACTGATACGATTTATGTTGGTCAAGTGTTAAATGTTACAAACTCGGAGACACCAAGCCCAGAAAAATCAAGGCAAGAAGTAAAGCTTGATCTTGTAAAAGATTCTTATAACTATATCGGTGTTCCATATCTATGGGGAGGAACAACACCAGCAGGTTTTGATTGTTCTGGGTTTGTATCCTTTATGTTTCAAAAGCATGGGATTGATTTTTCTAGGGCAACCTCTGCTTCTTACTATCAAATGGGTACTACTGTTTCAAGAGAACAACTAGAACCAGGAGATTTGGTATTTTATGCAGTAAACCGGCCTGGTGAAATCTCTCATGTTGGATTTTATGTTGGAAATAATGAATTTATCTCAGCAACTAGCTCAAAGGGGATTGCAGTTTATTCTTTAGATCATTCATATTGGTCCCAATATTATGTTGGAGCAAAAAGAGTATATTAAAAAAATGGCTGTATATACAGCCATTTTTTTTATGTCTTTAACTATGAAGTAATTAAAGTGGTACCCTTTCTTCTATTCTACCCTGAAAATAACTTAGGTTGGAGAGTTCCATGAGCTG
This sequence comes from Litchfieldia alkalitelluris, assembly GCF_002019645.1. Taxonomy (GTDB): domain Bacteria; phylum Bacillota; class Bacilli; order Bacillales; family Bacillaceae_L; genus Litchfieldia; species Litchfieldia alkalitelluris. The sequence continues at coordinate 1,321,414 of NZ_KV917374.1, forward strand.
CGATCCACTTGCTTTCCGCGGGGTGGTCCGTGAGCCTCCTCGTCGCCAGGGGCGGGCTCCTGTGGGGTCTCACGAGACCACTCGATCCCGCAGGAGTCAAGTGGCTCTCCGCTCATTCCACACTGAGGAGGAAACATTTTCATTCACCATGGTTCGAAATACTTATTTAGCATGGATGTCTACCCTGAAAAAAGAAAAGCGGAAGGCGCTCGTTCATCGGCGACAGGCATAAGACAAGACGGCTAGAAGGTTGCTTTTTAACCTTCTAGGGTGGATTGACTTAGACCTGAGAGCCGATAGCGCCTGGAGCTAGACACTAGGCGAAGTATAATTTTTCATACTCCATGGTGCTAATTTTAACTAGCTTGGATGTCTACCCTGAAAATAACTTAGTTAGCGGAGTTCCATGAGCTGCGATCCACCTGCTTTCCGCGGGGCGGTCCGTGAGCCTCCTCGTCGCTTTCCTGAGCTCCTGCGGGGTCTCACGAGACCGCTAGATCCCGCAGGAGTCAGGTGGCTCTCCGCTCATTCCACACTAGGTGATTACACTATTTTCATACTCCATGGTGATTTTTTATTAGTATTGGGGTATTCCCTGAAAAGATAGTAAATTTCACCTAACTAGAGGTCGTGAGCTATAATCTTTCAGAAAGAGCCTATTTAAAATATTCCTTTTCAAGACTAGTAATATTTTCTAATGATCGATTTGCCCAGTCCGTTCCAAGAGTTGTTAATTCCTCTTTCATTTTGTTAATTGCTGCTTTTAGCGATTCTTCATATGAGTCTACTTCACCCTCAAATTTTCGAACCATTGTTTTAGGGATATTTGTTTGCTCATTTAAGGCTAATGATCTTCTTTCATGAAATAGAGGAACATCAACTTCCTTTGGGTTATGTAAATCCCCTTGCATTGGATGCTTTAATACAGCTTTTATTTTCACTAAATAATGCTGCGGTCTTACGGCTGTTACTTCACCGATGTACTTCCCAGTTTTATAAATCCCCGTAACGATATCTCCCACTTTGAAATCTTCAACTGACATCATAATACCTACTTTCTCAGACATTTCCTTCATTATATCATTTATTAGTAGTAGCAAATCAATTTGTGAAAGTGGTATACTTGACTCGAAAAGAATTTAAAGGGTGATCATAGTGTTTCTAATAAATGTATTAAATTTATTTTTATATTTTCCTGAAGATAAATCCGAATATTGGGGTGCAGGCATTACAAGTTTAATCTTTTTAATCGCATGTATCTTAACAATGAGACTTATCATCTCTCATTCGAAAAAAGAGCTTGAAAAGGCTAAAGAGCTTGAAGAAAAATTGAAAAATGAACAATAAAAACACCCAAGATTAGAGAATGCTTGGGTGCTTTTTTTAGTTTGTAATTTTTTAAAATTAACCATCCTTGCAGGGCGTTTTAGTTATAATCCCTCAAAAGCTGTTTTTAATCTAACAAGTCCTTCGTTTAAAGTAGTTCGGGGACAAGCAAGATTAATTCGGAAAAATCCTTCACCACCTGGTCCGTATTTTGGACCTGGTTCTAAACCAATCTTCCCTTTTTCAGTTAAAAGTCTCTGAAGGTCTTTGTCTGATAATCCAAATTCCCGTGCATCAATCCATACGAGATATGTAGCATCTGGTTGAATTACTTTGAGCTTTGGTATATTCTCGTTAATAAAGTGAGTTAGGGTTTTTATATTTTCTTTAAGGTACAATAAGAAGTCATTAAACCAATCTTCCCCGTTTACATAGGCGGCTTCCATTCCTACCATCCCTAAGGTATTTAGGTGGGAGATTCCTTTGTTGCTTTGATAATGATCAAATTTAACCTTTAAACGGCGATTTGGAATAATAACTGATGATGCTTGGAGACCAGCTAAATTAAAGGTCTTTGTTGGTGCAATAAATGTGAGTGTTTGTTCACGAATTTCTTCTGATATAGATGCAATCGGAGTATAGGAAGTATCCCCTATAATAATATCTGCATGAATATCGTCTGATAATAATAAGATTCCATTTTTAACACAAAGTTCTCCAAGTCTAGTAAGATCGTCTTTGGTCCAAACCTTTCCACTTGGGTTATGAGGATTACATAAAATAAACATTTTCACTTCAGGTGTTAAGACCTTTTCAAGTTGTTCAAAATCCATCTGATATTGGTTATCTTCGAGGCGATTTTGAATCGTAACTAATTGTCGTTTATTTCTTTCGATAATATGGAAAAAGGGCTGATAAACAGGTGTCTGAATAGCAATTTTATCACCTGGGCTTGTAAAAGCACCTATAGCCATTGCCATGGCGGTAACAACGCCCGGACTGTATGAAATCCAATCTGGTCTGATGTCCCATTGATGTCGCTTCTTCATCCACGTCATTATGGAGTCAGCAAGAGATGTTGGATATATCGTATAACCAAATATTCGGTGATCTAAGCGCTCTTTAATAGCATCAATAACTTCATTTGGAACCATAAAGTCCATGTCTGCAACCCACATTGGCAATACGTCTTCATGTCCAAACAACTTCTCATTTAAATCCCATTTTACAGAATTTGTTCCTTTACGTTCAATTACTTGATCAAAAATAGGATGATTCAAAGTTTTCCCCCTCCAATTAGATTATGATATGATATTAGCACTAAAAAAATGTTTAATAAGGTGATATGTATGGAATTACAAAACATGGAAATGCAAAATATGAATATAAAGCTCATGGAGAAATTATTATCTTGGGATCCACTAGGCTATGGGGCTGATGCGTATGAAACTGAAGTAGTGGATGTGCTTCAAGCTGTTCATATGTTAGATGATTCAGTAAAGTTGGCTAGGAAAATCCAGGCTATTTATGAATTCTCGTTTGAAGAAATAATTCCTTTAAAAATTTGTGAGAAGATGGCAATGGAATTGCTGGTTATTAAAAATAGCTCATCTTGTGAGATATAGATTTTCATCTTTCATTATAGGCTATCTTCGTAAACTATGATGTGAAAACTACATCTGGGTTCTTGATAATTTAACCTATTATTTAAAATACAGCCATATCCACTCAAAAGGCGTAGTATATACTAACTACTCTAGAGTTCTACTAACTAGATGTCAAAGAAATTCACTTATATATGCAGAGAATTAACGTTTATAAGTGAACATCTTTTATGTAAGCCTAGAAATAATCTGAGTCCAAAGTCAAGTGAAGTTCGGACAGCTTTAAGTAATCCAAAGTTGTCCGAACTTTAGATGAGATTTGTTCCACTGCCAGTCCTTATGTTAAAGAATTCGTTCTTAATTCTAAGCATTCCTTCTCATAAATTGGATTCTTGTTTTTCTATAAATTTTATAATGTCTTTAGAGACATCCTCAGGTTTTTCCTCAGGGAGTAGATGACCAGTATCTTTATAGGTAATAAAATAAGAATTGGGCAGGTCATTATGAAGTCTTTTACCGATATGGATAGGAACTATTCGGTCCTGTTCACCCCAAATCAACAAACAAGGCGTATCTATTTTTTTAAGTTCAGTTGAACTTAAATCTCCTTCTCGATGGCGAATCATCCTAGTTAAACCAATAAAAACCCCTTGGTTTTCGAACGGTAAGCTATATCCTTCAATCATTTCATTATCAATAAGTGAATGATCATTAACCACACTTAATAAGTTATTAAGTACTCCTTTTTTCGCAAGATAGTATTTCACATAGTAGTCAAAAAATGGGAGGTAAGAGGTGATCATTAAACTTTTTTTTGCAGGTTTTAAATAAGATGTACTACATAGAAGAATGATACATTTTATAAACGATGAATCTTGTCTTGCCATATGTAACGCTAATTGCCCACCCATTGAATGACCAATAATAATGATCTTATGATTGCATATGCTTTTTAGAGAGCCTATTATCGTTTTTGCTATATTTTCAAACGAATATCGAAATCTTTTTGGTTTACCACTTTTACCAAATGGAGGGAAATCAAGAGCAATTACTGAATATTGTTCAGTAAGATAAGGAATTAATTTTCGAAAACTAAATGTAGACGATAAAAAACCATGAATTAGAACCACTACAGGCTTGTTTGTACGGTATTCATAAATCTCATAGTGAATATCAATTCCTGCATAATGTACTTTACGTTCCTCTTTCTCTAAATAAGTCATATAATTCAACCTCGTGTGTAGGATTTGTACATTTTACCCTATTTTTGAGGTTGACATCCATTCCAAATAATATTCGCGCCCTAGAGTATGGATATTGAGAGCTCTCAAGGACAAAACCTTTTTTCTAAAACAAATATATTGGTTTCCCAGAGCATATATCACTCTAGAACAAGATATATCAGTCTAACTTTGAGTTTATCGGTCTAACTTTGAGTTTATCGGTCTAACTTAAGATATATCAGTCTAACTTTGAATTTATCGGTCTAACTTAAGATATATCGGTCTAACTCAGAGTTATCAGTCTAACTCTGAGTTATCGGTCTAACACAAGATATATCAGTCTAACTCTGAGTTTATCGGTCTAAAACAAGATATATCGGTCTAACTCTGAGTTTATCGGTCTAAAACAAGATATATCAGTCTAACTCTGAGTTTATCGGTCTAAAACAAGATATATCAGTCTAACTCTGAGTTTATCGGTCTAAAACAAGATATATCAGTCTAACTCTGAGTTATCGGTCTAAAACAAGATATATCAGTCTAACTCTGAGTTTATCGGTCTAAAACAAGATATATCAGTCTAACTCTGAGTTTATCGGTCTAAAACAAGATATATCAGTCTAACTCTATGTGGGAACGCAGCGAATGCAACTCGCAAACCCTAGGTGTTTTCAAGGTAAAACACCCTAATAACAAAAATATTTTCCAATACTCTCGAAAAATTCCGTTTTTTTGTTATAATTATTAGAAAATTCCCGTTTTTCCTTAAGGAGGATACAACATGACATTCAATGAAATTGAAATTGAAATATTAAATATTATTGAAAAAGACAGCAGACTATCTGTTGATACAATAGCTAAGATGGTAAACAAAAGTACTGAGGAAGTTAGTACTATTATCAAAAAACTTGAAGATTTAAATGTCATTGTTGAGTACAACACCATGGTCAATTGGAGAAAAGTTGCTGGCCATGAAGGGGTTACAGCGATGATTGATGTCAAGGTTGCTCCTAAACGTGGTGTTGGTTTTGATGCAATCGCAGAAAGAATTTACCGCTATCCAGAGGTAAAGTCAGTTTATCTCATGTCAGGAGCATATGACCTGTCTGTTGTCATTGAAGGAAAATCAATGTCAGAGGTAGGAAACTTTGTCTCAGATAAATTGTCGACTTTAGATTCGGTGCTATCGACAACCACCCACTTTGTATTAAAGAAATATAAACATGATGGGACGATTTTTGATCATGGTGAAGAAGATAAACGTATCGTGGTGTCTCCATGACCATCAATAAAACTCAATTCCTATCTAAAACTGTTACCGAGTTAAAACCTTCTGGGATTCGTCGTTTTTTTGATTTGGCTGCAAATATGGAGGGTGTTATTTCTTTGGGGGTAGGTGAGCCTGATTTCGTCACCTCATGGGCAGTACGTGAAGCCTGTATTTTATCATTAGAGCAAGGACACACATCATACACTGCAAACGCTGGCTTGATTGAGTTAAGATCAGAAATCGCTAGTTATCTAAACCGTTCTTTTTCAGTAAAATATTCTCCTACCTCAGAAATTTTGGTGACTGTTGGTGCGAGCCAAGCCCTTGACTTAGCATTAAGGGCTATCATAGATCCTGGTGATGAAATTATCATTGTGGAGCCAACCTTTGTTTCGTATGCACCTATAGTATCTTTAGCAGGAGGAGTACCAGTACCAATTCATACAGAAAAAGAAGATGAATTTAAACTTCGACCAGATCAAATTGAAAAGGTTATTACTAATAGAACAAAAGCAATTCTGATTTGTTCCCCTAATAATCCGACGGGAAGCGTGCTTTCAAAAGAGGAGCTTGTAGAAATTAGCAAAATAATTAAAAAGCATGATTTATTGGTCATTTCTGATGAAATTTATGCAGAACTAGTTTACGACCAAACGTATACTAGTTTTCCGAGTATAGAAGATATGTTTGATCAAACGATTTTAATCTCAGGTTTTTCGAAGGGGTTTGCCATGACAGGTTGGCGCTTGGGATTTGTATGCGCCCCAGAAGAGATTCTACAAGCGATGCTCAAGATCCATCAATATACAATGATGTGTGCTCCTACAATGGCCCAGCATGCCGCAATTGAAGCATTAAAGGGTGGAATGCATGATGTGGAAGAGATGAGGAAGAGTTACCGTCAGCGGCGGAATTTCTTTGTTAACTCGTTGACTGAAATAGGATTAACATGTTACACCCCGGGAGGAGCATTTTATGCGTTTCCATCCATTGAGAAAACCGGAATGACGTCTGAACAGTTTGCTGAAAATCTACTTCTAGAAGAAAAGGTAGCAGTTGTTCCAGGGAACGTTTTTGGTGAAAGTGGGGAAGGATTTGTTCGATGTTCATACGCATCATCCATTGAACAGCTACAAGAGGCAGTTAAGAGGATGGGAAGGTTCATGAAGAAATTCTAATGAAACTTCTCAAACAAGTTGCTCCTAATTGTAAATTAAAAGGTGCATTTATTTATGAAAATAAATATATCTAGAGAATACTGCGGTGGAAATATTTAGGGGAACACAAAAAGAGGCTGACCTACATAAGAGGCTAGCCTCAAAAAATTAAGGGGGGATTACTAGAAAGCTTTAATAATAGTATTAACCGATTATTGTAACTTTAAACTTGTTGGCGTACTTATTTATATCGAACTACTGTAAAGGAAGCTTGCTCCTATTTATCCATTCAAGTAATGTGAATAATTCATCTACAGGAATGTCCTTCAGTTTCAGTAAGATTGTTTTTGTCGTTGAAACACCTAATTGATTGATTAATTCAATTAATTCCTCGTCAATCTGACTCGTGATTTGATTAGAATAGGAGATAAGTTCTGTGGCAGGAACATCTAAGACTGTTGACAACTTTAGCAGGGTTTGAGTATCAGGTATGAGGTATCCAGTTTCATATTTTTTAATTGTACCTGGCCCAACTCTTACTTTAAATGCTAATTCCTGTTGATTCATCTGATTAAGTTCTCTTAAAATTCTTACCTTTTCTCCGAAGGTATGCATCGAATTCACCTCTTCTCTAATAATCGTGTACTTAAATATTTTGTTCCTCAATTAAATTTTAGCATCATAATTCCTTCTATAAACAGTCATTTATTGAAAATTCTGTGTTGTTTTTAATTTGGGGAAAGTTTACTAAATAACTAAATAATTAGACATAAAAAGGTAAAAACTATGAATACCTTTAAATACAATTTTTGATTATATGACAAAACTGTGATATAATTTAAAATTGCGTATAAATGTATGTATATAAATAAGATTTAGGAGTGTTTACATGTCAGAAAAATTTGCAGTTGGTAGTGTCGTTCAAGGTAAAGTTACTGGTATTCAACCATACGGAGCGTTCGTTGCTTTAGATGAATCAACACAAGGATTAGTTCATATCTCTGAGATTACTCATGGATATGTAAAGGATGTAAATGAGCATCTTAAGCTAGGAGATGAGGTTTCGGTTAAAGTTTTATCTATTGATGAAGCTGCAGGGAAAATTGGTCTTTCAATTCGTGCTACACAAGAAGCACCAGAGAAGAAGGAAGAAGCAAAGCCAAGAAAGCGTCAAGCTGCTCCTGTAAAGGTCGAAACAGAAACGCCACAAGGATTTAATACACTTAAAGAGAAGTTAGAAGAGTGGATTGAGCAATCAGATCAAGAGATCATTAAGAAGTAATACAGAAATGAGAAGGCCAAAGGTATATACCTTTGGCCTCTTTTTATACCTACCTAAGTTATCGAGTAGGTCTTGGTTCAGTTGTGGTTGCTGCTTCTGGTGATGGTTTGAATAGTAAACCAAGATTAATCAGTCCAGCAATTCCAACAAGACCATAAATGATTCTAGATAAAGCAGATGTTTGACCACCAAAGATAGCTGCAACTAGATCAAATTGGAAAAATCCAATTAACCCCCAGTTGACCGCTCCAATTATTGTAAGAACAAGTGCTATACGTTGAATAGTACTCATAAACATCCTCCTTTTTGAAAAAAATATCTTTCTTGTATAGAATTAGTAAAAGCATCAAAAATATTCATTAGTAAGTTAGAAAGTGTATTGCTTTACAATTATTTTTCAAAAGCTCATAATCAATAAAAAGAGGAGGGATATAATGGAGAATTTTACATTTCATAATCCAACAAAATTAATTTTTGGAAAAGGGCAATTAGAGCAATTAAAGAATGAATTACCACAGTATGGTAATAAGGTGTTGCTTGTTTATGGTGGAGGAAGTATAAAGCGAAATGGCCTCTATGATAATGTATTATCACTTTTGAAGGAAATTGATGCTGAAGTCTTTGAATTGGCAGGTGTGGAACCAAATCCTAGGGTATCGACTGCAAGAAAAGGAATTGAGATTTGTAAAAACGAAGGAATCGATGTTCTTTTAGCTGTAGGTGGTGGGAGTGTTATTGACTGCACAAAAGCGATTGCTGCAGGTGCTAAGTATGATGGAGATGTTTGGGACTTCATGACAAGAAAAGCTGTAGCAAAAGAAGCGCTACCTTTTGGAACCGTATTAACATTAGCAGCTACTGGCTCTGAAATGAATGCAGGCTCTGTTATAACCAACTGGGAAACAAATGAAAAGTTTGGTTGGGGTAGTGGTGCAACATTTCCAAAATTCTCGATTTTAGATCCTGTTCATACATATAGCGTACCAAAAGACCAAACTATATATGGAATTGTAGATATGATGTCACATGTTCTGGAACATTATTTTCATCATGTTCAAAATACACCATTGCAGGACCGATGGTGTGAATCAATCTTAAAAACAGTGATGGAAGCGGGTCCAAAATTGGTCGAGGACTTAGAAAATTATGAGCTTCGTGAAACAATTCTTTACTGTGGTACGATGGCTCTAAATGGTATGGTAAATATGGGATACCGTGGGGATTGGGCAACTCATAACATTGAACATGCAGTTTCCGCTGTGTATGATATTCCTCATGGTGGTGGACTGGCAATTATCTTCCCTAACTGGATGAAGTACAACCTAGATGTCAATGTATCACGATTTAAGCAGCTTGCTGAGCGAGTATTTGACGTTGATCCAACCGGCAAGTCAGAGCGAGATGTTGCACTTGAAGGAATTGAAAAGCTCCGTGAATTCTGGAATAGCATTGGTGCACCTGCACGTTTAGCTGATTATGAAATCGGTGATGATCAGTTAGAAGTAATGGCAGAGAAAACTGTAATATTCGGTGAATTCGGTAACTTTAAGAAGTTGAATAAAGAGGATACACAAGAAATTCTTAGAGCATCGCTTTAAGAATTGTCATTTCCCCTGCTGGGTTTCAGTGGGGGTTTTAATGTAGAATCGATCATAACGTAAACATTTGCTTAGGTGAAGAACTGAGGGATGAATTTCCTCTATTTTTTAATTTCGTCACGCTAAGTGTAGTAAAACAAAAGATTCATGAAAAATTAAAAAGTGGTTACGCTTACATAGAAGGGATGTTCTTGATTTAAGGACGATGTTTCGATAAAGTGAGAAGTGCAGATAAAATTATAATATAGATTTGGAGGGCGTTATGAATGACACATGTAACTTTTGATTATACAAAAGCACTATCCTTCATTAACGAACATGAAATTACATATTTACGTGATGCAGTAAAGGTAGCGCATCATTCACTACATGAAAAGACAGGAGCAGGGAATGACTTCTTAGGTTGGATTGACTTGCCTGTGGATTATGATAAAGAAGAATTTAGTCGTATCGAAAAAAGTGCTGAAAAGATTAAGTCTGATTCAGATGTTTTACTTGTAATTGGCATTGGTGGATCTTACTTAGGTGCAAGAGCTGCAATTGAGATGTTAAACCACTCTTTTTATAACTCTTTAACAAAAGAACAACGCAAAACTCCTCAGGTTGTGTTCGTTGGTAACAATATTAGTTCTACATACATGAAAGACTTAATGGATTTACTTGAAGGAAAAGATTTTTCTATTAATGTTATTTCAAAATCAGGCACAACGACTGAGCCTGCAATTGCTTTCCGTATTTTCCGTAAGTTGCTTGAAGAAAAGTATGGCAAGGAAGAGTCTAAAGGTCGCATTTATGCAACGACAGATAAAGCTCGCGGGGCATTAAAAACATTAGCTTCTGAAGAGGGTTATGAAACATTTGTGATTCCTGATGATGTTGGTGGTCGTTACTCTGTTTTAACAGCTGTAGGACTTCTACCAATTGCCGTTAGTGGGGCAAATATCGCAGCAATGATGGAAGGTGCTGCTGTTGCAAGCAAGGATTTCTCTAAGTCAGAACTAGAAGAAAATCCGGCATATCAGTATGCTGCGGTTCGTAATGCTTTATACAATAAAGGGAAAACAATTGAAATGCTTATTAATTACGAGCCAGGACTTCAATATTTCTCTGAGTGGTGGAAACAACTATTTGGTGAAAGTGAAGGGAAGGACCAAAAAGGGATTTTCCCATCTTCAGCAAATTTCTCAACAGATCTACATTCTCTTGGGCAATATGTTCAAGAAGGACGCCGTGATCTTTTTGAGACAGTACTTCATGTGGAAAAATCTCGTCACGAATTAACAATTGAAGCGGAAGACAATGATCTTGATGGCCTTAATTATTTGGCTGGAAAATCAGTAGACTTCGTAAATAAAAAAGCTTTTGAAGGAACAATGCTAGCCCACACTGACGGTGGAGTTCCTAACTTAATTGTTAACTTACCGGAACTAAATGAATATACATTTGGATACTTAGTGTATTTCTTCGAAAAGGCATGCGCAATGAGTGGATACTTACTTGGAGTTAATCCATTTGACCAACCAGGTGTAGAAGCTTACAAGGTAAACATGTTTGCTCTCCTTGGAAAGCCTGGATTTGAGGAAAAGAAAGCAGAACTTGAAAAACGTTTATAATAAGTATTTGAGAGACTCTATCGATTGATAGGGTCTCTTACATTTCCAAGAGAGGGACAAATGTTTTAGGCATCATCACCTCGGTGATAAGTTGATCATAATGGTAAGCTAAAAGTGCTATGCTAGTAGCCGATATGACCAAAGTCCAAAGTGCTTTTCTTATATTTTTAAATATTATTGGACAACCTAAGGGTAGAAATTTTCTCGAGGAGGTTTTTTAATGATACCAGTACCTTCCAGGGTAGAAGGATATTCTTCGCAGTTATATTATATAGAGAATGCCTTAAAGCCTTTAGGTTATACAATCGGTGGAAACTGGGACTATGATCATGGATATTTTGATTATAAAATAGATGATGAAGTAGGATACCAATTTTTGCGTGTGCCTTTTGAAGCTATTGACGGACAACTTGATTCTCATGGAGTCATCGTTCAAATAGGCCGCCCTTTCCTTTTATCACACAAATATCAAGTAGGGCTTGATGACCATGTCGAATCTGATATGGATGGGCTATCGGCATTGGTTGATCAATTTCAGGAACCACAAGATCCTGATGCCTCTTTTCCAGAAAAGTATGTTGATTTAGGGAAAGCACTAGTTCAGGAATTAGAAGCCGTATTATTAGATTAATAAGAGAAAGGATTTGTTTGGATATAAAAAACCAAAACAAATCCTTTTTTATTAGTCTTTTATCACTAGTAATTCATCCTGAGGTTCTATGGTCAGGTTAAGAGAAGGATTAACGAGTGTCTCTTCTCCTTTTTTTACTCCAATAAGTAAAATACTCATAGTTTGTAAAATTCGGCTGCATTCCCCAAAAGTTTTCCCAGTTAGGTCGTTGCTTGTGGGAAGATATTTAAGCTTGCTCCCTTTTAATTGATCCAACATGATTAACAGTGCCTCTGACATACCATGTGAAATGATGCTATTAATCATGACATAGCTAGATAATTTATTTGTTTGGATTACTTCATCAGCTCCAGCTCTTTTGGCGTTAGTAACTTGGTTGGCTGTTAATATTTCGACCACACTATAAATATTAGGGTTAATCCCTTTTACGGCAATCAACGTTAAAATTGTAGACATATCAGCTTGATGTTCATCTCTGTTTTGGTCAGAAGTGATAAGAATGGATTCCGCCGTTTCCGCATTGGCTTTTAAAAGGACATCATCAGTAGTAGGATTCCCTTTTATAAAATGAGTATGGTTTGAAGGTGCAGGGTTTTGTTTTAACGTTTCATCAATCAAAATGATGTCAATGGGTGGTTGAATTGCAAGTAGTTGAGAAATCGTTTGTTTAGCTCTCTCATTCCAACCGACTATTATCACATGTTTGTTCCCTTGATAAGACGATTTGCCTTCTAAATATGCATTCTGATTTGTTACAGCTGTAGTTGCAAGAGTCACAAAGTACGTAGTCACAAATCCCGTTCCTATTAAAATAAGTAAAATACCGATTAATCTACCAGTAATACTTGATGGTACAAAGTCACCAAAACCAACAGTAGATGTTGTAACAAAGGCCCACCAAACACCATCAAAGAAGGTTGGATAATTTGTAGGCTCTAAAAGATGGATTAGAGCACCAAATAATAAGTTAACACTAAAAATGATTAATAAAATTCTAGGTAGGATTGGCCATCTAAGAAAACTGGCTAATAAACTGGATGTTTTCAATAAAGTTACACCTCTTCCTTAGGAAGGAAGGCGAGAATTTCTTTTATAATTGTATTTATTCGCCGTGTGATTTCTTCTTCTCCAACACTTGATTTTGCTTTTTCAATAGCGTCAATTACCTCTTGGTCAAATTGGATGATTGGTCGATCTTCTTCAGCTTCATTATATAGTGCGATGATTTCGTCCAAACCTTCATTTAACTTATCAATCGAACCACTTAACGACTTTTTCTCATCGTCTGATAATTTCATTGAATGCCACTCCTTGGTTTCTAGTTCTGAAGATTAGTTTGTACAAATTACCAAAAAGTGTTGCATAAAAAAGGTAAGAAATTAAGAAACTAAAAATTGAATTAAAAGCTAACATAAAAAGGAGGATTTTAGATGGATATCAAACGAGCAAAACAAATCCTATCTTCACCAGAAGATATTACTGTCCATTATCATGGTCAATCAATCTGGATTGATGGTTGTGATGAGGAAAACGGATTATGTACTGTACATATGAGAGGTAATGAAAATGAAAAAAGTTCAGTTGAAGTAGAAGAATTAGAAGAAGTTTAATTTTATTCGGAGTTACCTTTGTTAGAAAATGTTGCTGTGCAAAAGACTCTAAGACAATGAGTATAGTCTTTAGAACCAAAGTTGAAAAAAGCTCTAACACCTCGAATATGTTAGAGCTTTTTTTATAAAAATAGGGGGTAAATTATTTCTTTCTCTTGTTATGGTGTACAAGAGAATTGTGAGAGAAATGATTTACAATAAATTAGACGAACCAACTAAAAAAAGGTTACAAACTTTTTTGTGGAAATTTCATAAATTCTGGGTTTGACAAGATAAATAATTTTAAGTTATCACTTAAGTTATTTTTGTGAAGTTCATCAATTGTAAAAGTAATCGTTTTATTTAGTACAAAGTCAGTTACTGTAATGAGAAGTTGACCTGCTAAATAATTTGCGTATAAGAATGCATATTCCATAGTACCACCTTTGGTAAGAAATTAAATAGATGTTTTTTACATCACGAATTTAATTGTATTCAGATGGTCAACAATAAATGTCATCATATTTATCTTTTTGACAATTTGACACAAAAAGGGCTATTTCTCACACTTGTTTAATGAGAAATAGCCCCTGACTTTTACTTATTTTTTCTTCTTGTTTTGTTTTTCAGCTTCAAAATCGGTGTAAGATGCAAATTCAACTAGTTCCTCGCTGGTTCTTTGTCCTTCTTTTACATTATTATTGCGCTGAGCATTAGGGTTCCCTTTTTTTACTCTTCCCATCGTAGTCAACTCCATTTCATCGTTTATCATCTTTAGTATGATTCCAATACAAAATAATATGTAGGTTTATCATAACTAAAAGCCTTGTAGAAAAGGGCTATATTCATATCCATTTCCTTTATTTAATATAAATATAGAAAAAGGGAGTGGTTAGTCTGTGGAATTATTCTTATACACCAATGAATGTTTACAGTTATTATGTAGGAGCGAATCCAATTACTTCATTTAATCCAACAATGAAATACCCGCGAATAGCAAAAGAGGTTACATTAAGTCCTTTTTGTTCAATAATAGGTGATGTTTTAATTGATCGAAATGTATACATCGGTCCGCATGTAAGTATAAGGGCTGATGAGGGAACTCCCTTTAGGATAGGGAAAAATAGTAATCTTCAAGACGGAGTCATTCTTCACGGTATTAAGAATGAGCGAGTTGAGATTAATAACAAAATGTATTCGATCTATATTGATGAGGAAGTTTCATGTGCACATGGGGCGTTAATTCATGGTCCCTGTTATTTAGGGGAAAAAGTGTTTGTTGGTTTTAACGCGATTATATATCATGCAAAGATTTTAGAAGGCTCTTATATATCAGCAGGTGCGGTGGTGACAAATGGAGTAGTGATTCCAAAAAAGTCCTTTGTTCCTCCAGGTGCAACCATAGACACTCAGGAAAAAGCAGATTCATTAGCAAAAGTTCCATTAGATAAACAAACGTTTGCGAATGAGGTCCAACGAGTCAATCAAGAGTTTCCAGCGGCCTATTCTATGTTCTTTGGGAATCGTAGATGCTCTTGTGGGATGACTTATTCGGACTGAAACTTTCTTCAGTTCTCCATGGTGCGAATATTTCATTAGCATGGAAGTCTACCCTGAAAAAAGAAATGCGGAAGGCGCTCGATCATCGGCGACAGGCACAAGGCGAGACTGCTAGAAGGTTGTTCTTTAACCTTCTAGGGTGGATTGACTTAGACCTGAGAGCCGATAGCGCCTGGAGCTAGACACTAAGCTAAGTATAATTTTTCATCCTCCATGGTGCTAATTTTAATTAGCATAGAAGTCTACCCTGAAAATAACTTTGGTTGGGGAGTTCCATGAGCTGCGATCCACTTGCTTTCCGCGGGGTGGTCCGTGAGCCTCCTCGTCGCCAGGGGCTCAGCTCCTGTGGGGTCTCACGAGACCACTATATCCCGCAGGAGTCAAGTGGCTCTCCGCTCATTCCACACTGAGGAGGAAACATTTTTTCAACCCTGAAAATACTTAGGTCGGAGAGTTTCATTCCCTTACTAATGCCCAAACCCTAAGAGAGAGAATGAAAAGAGTTGTTTGATTCCCTTACTAATGCCCAAAGCCCAACAAAGGGAATGAAAGGCACTGTTTGATTCCCTTTCTCATGCCCAAAGCCCAACAAAGGGAATGAAAGGCACTGTTTGATTCCCTTTCTCATGCCCAAAGCCCAACAAAGGGAATGAAAGGCATTGTTTGATTCCCTTTCTCATGCCCAAAGCCCAACAAAGGGAATGAAAGGCATTGTTTGATTCCCTTTCTCATGCCAAAAGCCTATGAAAGGGAATGAAAGATATTCGAGACCGTGAGACCAGTAGATGACTAGTTGCTCTCCCTCCACACTGATGAACAAAACATTTTCATTCTCCATGGTGCTAAATAATTGTTTAGCATGGAAGTCTACCCTGAAAATACATAATGATGTAGAGTTCTATGAGCTGCAATCCACTTGCTTTCCGCGGGGTGGTCCGTGAGCCTCCTCGTCGCCAGGGGCTCAGCTCCTGCGGGATCTCACGAGACCACTGGATCCCGCAGGAGTCAAGTGGCTCTCCGCTCATTCCACACTGAGTAAGTACCTATTTTCATTCTCCGTGGTGCGAATAAAATTAGCATAGATGTCTACCCTGAAAATAACATAGTTTGTGGAATTCCATGAGCTGCGATCCACTTGCTTTCCGCGGGGTGGTCCGTGAGCCTCCTCGTCGCCAGGGGCGGGCTCCTGCGGGGTCTCACGAGACCACTGGATCCCGCAGGAGTCAAGTGGCTCTCCGCTCATTCCACACCAAGTAGTAAGCTTTTCATTCACCATGTGCGAAATACTTATTTAGCATATTAGTCTATTCAGAAAGTAATGTGGTTTCATTCTTGGCTCAATTCGGCTATTAACACGACACTCCATTTTTTATCATATATGCTTGTCCCTATGAATATAAATGATAAAAATACGGTGTAAAGGAGAATGGTTAATGGCTTATGTAGGTTCGAAGGGCTGGTATGTTCAACAATTAAAGGAAAATGGTTATTCAATTCATCCAACAGGTAGAAGAAAATTAGAAAGCTATAAAACGTCTGTTTTGCATAATCTATATAAAGATTTAGTTGTTTCAAAAAAGTGATAACAAAAATCAATAAAGGGGAAAAGAACCCTTATATCGTCTGTTATTTAAGAAAAGTCCAATCAATTGAGTTGATTGGACTTTTTGAATTTTACAGTGTTGATTTCTACATTAAATTAGGAGGTAATGGCTTATCTTGAAGTACTGAAGGCAGTGTATCATGAATGTATAACGGAGCAGGCTTAAGTACTGGTTTTTTTCCAAAAGGCTGTGGATTTTCAACATATTGGAATACACCTTCACCATCAATACTTGGGCCATTAGCCCAACGCCCTGTTGCACTTTCATTTCCTCTTGAATAGTTAAATAACACATGTGATACTTCGCGTTTTTCTAACTCACGTGGGAATGTACTCGGTACCACAACATTCTCTTTTGATTCTAGCTCGTAAATTGCAGCTAGCCATTGGTTTTGGTGCATCGTATCGCGAGCAATTAACCATGAGAGCATATCCTTTACACCACGGTCGGTTGTGGATTCATATAAACGAACAGCCTGTAATCTACCTTGAGATTCTGAGTTTAAGTTTGCACGGAAATCTGCTAATAAATTTCCACTTGCGATGATATAATCTGCAGTCCATCTGTTTCCAACACTATCTGCTGGCATAGCTCCAAGACCAGAAACAATTGCATGTTGAGGATTCATTCCACCTAGAATTGCACCAATTACTGGATCCTTAGCTGCTACCTCAAGATCTCCAACTGGAGCTCCATCTAAAAGTCGAGCAATCATGGTAGCAAGCATTTCAATATGTGCTAATTCCTCTGCACCAGTATCCATCAGTAAGTCTTTGTATTTTCCATCCCCACGAGTATTCCAGCCTTGGAATAAGTATTGAAGTGCAACTGAAATTTCACCAAATTGACCACCTAATATCTCTTGAAGCTTGCGAGCGAAAATTGGATCTGGACAATCTGGTTTAGCTCTGTACTGTAATTCTTTAATATGATAAAACATTGTATTGTATGACCTACCTTTCTCGGGACATTTGAAGAATGAACCCATTTTCTTGGTCATGATATTCATTAAAAGAAGGATAGGTGTCTAAAAAATACAAAAAATGCATTAGAAAAGTGAATTAGTTCTATTTAAACACTTCAGCCAGATTAGATAGTTCAGCCTTAGATTTCATGGTCAAAGATAGTCCTTCACGATAATTCTCTGTTTCTCCGTTTTCAAAAGAATGTAAGAGCATTATCAAACCATCAATATATTGAGTCATGATTTGTTTATAGTCTTCTTTTAAACGAAGAAGATTCTGATCCTTAGGGTCAAACCGTGTTTGAATATCTCTAAGTAACGGAACTACCTCTTCGTACGCAATATGCATAGCATCTACTGCACCTTCTAATGCATCGGTTTTTTGATATTCACTTAATAAAAAGTCTAATTCCTTAACAACTTGGTTTGACATTAAAATATTGTTCTCTAACGCTTCATATAATACCTGGTCACCCTTATCTTGATAGGAGTCAGATAAAAGAGAATGATAGAGAAGGTATTCGTTTATAAGCTGAGTTTTTTCTGGAATGGTTTGATGAGATTCGCTCGTTTTTCCTGGAGTGTAAATTAAAAAGATACTCCCTAGAATCGTTACAGTAATAATGGTGAGAGATAGAGGTACTAGTTTCATAAAAATTCCTCCAAATGAAATGGTATATTTCTATTTATGTAACTTGTCCATTGGTTATGTTTAAAAAGGGAAAAATTAACCCGTTAGATATATTTTTTAATAGATGCAAAAAAGCTCTCTCTAATAAGAGAAAGCTTAAAGATATTTATGAATCAGGTGACCAAAGTACTTCCGTCAGATTACTATTAAAAAGATTTGTATCAATATTACAAGTCTCTGCATCAAGTCCATATTGCCAGCCCCAGGCTAAAGACCCTTCAGGAGCTTGTGGATTATATTCAGGCGCATTTTCTTTAGTTGTAATTCCTACATTTGGTGCAGCCGTCCAAATGTAATTAGTATCAAGAATTTCTTCATTTGCCTCAGCAGCTTCATTATAGGCAATAGTCAATTCGCGGTCTGGATCGAATATGCCATAAATTCCTGATTCATACCCAGATTCAGAAATGGTATCAAACCAGCCTCTAATAAAATCTGAATCAACAGGGAAACTTGGTTCAATATCTGCATATAATGCTACTCCTTCAGGAACTCCTAGATCATTTGCTAAAGCAATTGCATCTTCAGCATGACCTGCACCATTATCATACCCTCTTGCATCAGATATTAAATTATAGATTAGTAGAATATGATCGTCATTAGAATGAATTAAGTCAATTTGATCTTTTGTTAAACCAAAAGCAACACCTTCGATATCAGCTAAATATCGACCGAAGATGACTGGGTCCCCGAAGTTATCTCGAACACAAGCATACAAGTCTTCAGTAGTTTCACTTGCAGAGTCAATTCCCCAAACTATCTCTCCATCATCTTCATCTGCAGGTGTTCCTTCGTCGTTTTCATCACCATTGTCATCATTGCCGTTTGAGTTACCGTTACCATTGCTATTGCTGTCATCATTTTCACTATCTTTTTCATTTTTCTCTTGTGCGTTAGTGTTAACAGCATTTGTAACATCCACATTCACTTCATCATCAAGAGAATTTTGAATATCATTGTCCAAATTTGCTCTGCCACTACCTTTGACATTGTTTTTCACAAGGTTTTCAAGTGAACCAGCTGTGTGACCATTCAATATATTCTCAATCGAGTTTGATAAAACCGCTTCACCATCTCCGGCTACATTGTTTTCTACATTATTTAAAATATTACTTTTAGCGTCACTACTCATGTCGGTAGATATATCACTTTCAACACTTACATCTGAATCTGCATTTATATTATTAACGACATTATTAGTGATGGTGATATTGGTTGTGCTAGAGTCCTCTGATGGCTTTTCTTGTTTAGAAGAATCGCTTTGCCAAATAAAAACAGTGAGGCTAGATACGATTAGCAAGAAAGCAGCGATCGAGATAAGCGTGTACTTTCCAAACGTCATTTTCTCCCACCTTTCACTTTTCCCCTTTATCGTATGAGCAAGTTTTGGAAAAGGTGTGGGCTTATTAGTATTAGGTAGTGAGTAAAGGGGGATATAATGCACATCATATCGATACTATAAAGGGTAAGGAAATCAAAGAGGGAGTTTGAAGAAAGTTCAAATCTTTTTTAGAAGGGAATGGGAATCAAAGGAGTCGTCTGATGTACATCTGGAGAGTTTGGTGGAGTAAGAGAAACAAAGGATACCACTAATGAACCATTTGAAATGAATTTGAAACAAGTTTTAGAACTATCTAATATCTTAAAGTTACACAGGATAAGTAAATCAAATATTCACCTAATTAGAAAATTCCTCTGTTAGATAGTAAAAAGAGGACCTATAATTACTAGTCCCCTCTACATATCTGTATCATCTAAAAACAGTTGATTTATATGCTTTATGAAATAATTGTAAATAATCATTCTTCGATATCTCTCTAGCATTACTTGGTGTAGATCCATTTTGATAGGAAGACTCTGCTAAATAGTCAAAGTCATTGGGATTAACCTCTGGAAGAGATGAAAAGCTTGGGATTGAAAGGTCAGAGGCAAGTTTTTTCATTTCATCAACTAATGCCATTGTCGCTTCTTCATCTGATTGAACTAGTGTTGAAATTCCAATCGCTCTAGCAATATTTGCATGTTTTTCTATTGATGAGTGGGCATTAAATTCTATGATATAAGGTAAAAACATGCTGTTCGCAATACCATGTGGTGTATCATAAAGACCACCTATTGCCTCTGCCATACAATGCACTGATGCCACATCTGCATGAGAAAATGCCATACCAGCAATCGTTGAGCCAATCATTAATTGTTCGCGTGCTTCTTTATCATGTCCATTTTCGAAAGCTCTTCGTAGATTAGGATAAATATATTTCATCGCTTGAAGTGCTAAGCCATCAGCAATCGGATTTGAAAGCTTACATGTATATGCTTCAATTGCATGTACTAGAGCATCCATACCAGTAGAAGCGGTTAAAGGAGCCGGAAGAGCATAAGTCAACTCAGGATCAATAATTGCCAAGGTAGGTGCGATTTTTACGTCTTTTATGGTGAGTTTTATTCTTTTAGTTGTATCGGTAATCACAGAAGAACGTGTTACTTCAGCGCCAGTACCAGCAGTAGTAGGAATAGCGATAATCGGAGTAACGTCTTTTGGTACGTTATTTCTTCCCGCATAATCCTGAGGTATTCCACCAGAAGTTTGAAGAATAGCGATTGCTTTTGCTGCATCAATAACTGATCCACCACCTAGAGCAATTATTACATCGGCTTCAAAACTCTTTGCTTCGAGTCCTCCTTGGATGCAATCTATATCCCTAGGATTTGGTTGGACTTTATTAAAGATATATGGTGAGAAATCACCTTTGACTAAATCATCTACAAGTTGGTTTACAAATCCAATTCGTTCAATACCCGGATCTGTTACAATAAACACTTTTTTACCTTGTGTGATTTCAGCCATATAATTAACTGTTTCATTAAAACTTCCGACAGCAATTTTAATTTTAGTTGGCAAATGAAAATCAAAAGGGTTCATAAAATAAGCCTCCATTTATAGTAGGTTGAATTTTACGATTATTTTAACATGTTTTCCATATATAAAACTATAACTCTTGTTTTATTAAGTTTATATTAGGAAATATTAAGATTAAGAGAGTAGATTGAAGGAAATTGGAATTGTCCAACTCTTTTTTTCAGGGTAGACATCTATGCTAATTAAAATTAGCACCATGGAGGATGGAAAAATGTTTCCTCCTCAGTGTGGAATGAGCGGAGAGCCACTTGACTCCTGCGGGATCCAGTGGTCTCGTGAGACCCCGCAGGAGCCCGCCCCTGGCGACGAGGAGGCTCACGGACCACCCCGCGGAAAGCAAGTGGATCGCAGCTCATGGAACTCCACTACCTAGGTTATTTTCAGGGTAGACATCCATGCTAATTAAAATTAGCACCATGGAGGATGAAAAATTATACTTAGCTTGGTGTCTAGCTTCAGGCGCTATCGGCTCGGGGTCATAAGTCAATCCGGCAAGAAGGTTAAAAAGCAACCTTCTTGCCGACTCGTCTTATGCCTGTCGCCGATGAACGAGCGCCTTCAGCATTTCTTTTTTCAGGGTAGACATCCATGCTAAATAAGTATTTCGCACCATGGTGTATGAAAAAATGTTTCCTCCTCAGTGTGGAATGAGCGGAGAGCCACTTGACTCCTGCGGGATCCCCAGTGGTCTCGTGAGACCCCGCAGAAGCCCGCCCTTGGCGAAGAGGAGGCTCACGGACCACCCCGCGGAAAGCAAGTGGATCGCAGCTCATGGAACTCTTCCGACCTAAGTTATTTTTCAGACCAGTTTGTACCCCATAACCTTCATATTGGAGCTCTAACTTCAGTACCCTCAGTTTTTGCCATCTTCAATAACTAAAATATTTGTCCTTCAGTATCGACAAACTTCGTAAAATCCAATGATTAATTAATATAGTCATTTCATCATATTTTTCAAGCTCCATGTAGACGACTTTCGTCCTATCAGAGTATTGAGGCTAGTCTAAGGAACCTCCAAATTCAGGAATTATCCGTAATTAGAAGCCCTGAGAAGGCTTTTACAAAGATTAGAGAAGAATGGTAACGCTTACACTCACTAATTGGTTGTTTTCCATATGACTTCCCTTGAACCTATTGAAATACTTTCCAGACGTGTTAGTATAAAGTCGTTGTCAAAAAAAGAGAACAAAAATACGAACAAAAACAATCATGGGAGAGATGGCATGTTATCAGATAAGAAAATTGCATTTTTAGGTGCTGGATCAATGGCGGAAGCAATGATTGCAGGAATCGTAAATTCAAACAAAGTACCAAGAGAACAAGTAATTGCTACTAACCGCAGTGATTTAAAGCGCTTAAAGGAAATTCAAAAAAGTTATGGAATTACTGTTTCTCAAAGAGATAAATTGAATTTAAAAGAAGTTGATATCGTTATTTTGGCGATGAAACCAAAGGATATTGATCAAGCGTTACTTTCAATAAAAAATGATATTAGTCCCAATGCGTTAATACTTTCCGTGCTAGCCGGAATTACAACCTCATATATTGAACAACATCTTCATAAAGGTCAACAAGTTATACGTGTGATGCCAAACACATCAAGTATGATTGGTGAATCAGCAACAGCTATAGCCTCAGGAACACAAACATCATTTGATCAAGTCAAACTCGTAAAAGAACTTCTACAAACGATTGGCGAGGTATTTATCATCAACGAAGAGAAGATGGATATCTTTACAGGTATTGCTGGAAGTGGCCCTGCATATTTCTATTACCTTATGGAGCATATGGAAAAAGCGGGTGTTGAACAAGGGCTAGATGCAGAAACATCACGCCAAATCATTGCGCAAACTATTGTTGGTGCAGCCAAGATGATACAAGAACAAAATGAAACACCTACTGTCTTGCGTGAAAATGTAACCTCACCAAATGGAACAACAGCAGCTGGTTTGAAAGCTCTGGAGTTAAATGGTGGAGGAAATGCAATCTCACAAGCTGTCAAAAGTGCATCAGAACGTTCAAAGGAAATCAGTGAGCAGCTTGAAGGACAGAAAAACACGACTAAAAAAGCTATTTAAATATAAATGAAAAATTATCGGTAGATAGGCTGATTTTGGAACTTTTTAACTAATGAACGTTATAGAATTCCGCAAAGACAAATAGGATATTTCATATGAGAGTGAGTATGTTTTGCTCACTCAGTATGGAGTGTGCAAAAAAACGGGGATCGGACCGAATCGACTTCTCCACCCTGGGTTATTATTCCGGAAAACGATTCTAAAACAGTTCAATATGTTCAGTTTTTTAGAAAAAGCCTTAGATAAACAACAGACACAGGAGTGATACAATGACGGCCCAAGACGTCAACAACCAAAGGGTTGTAATTAAAATAGGAAGCAGCTCACTAACGAGTAGACATGGTGAGATTAGTAGAAAAAAGCTTGAAAAGCTAGTCGATGAAGTTGTTCAGCTAAAAGATGAAGGTCATGAAGTAGTTCTCGTTTCTTCAGGAGCTGTAGCAGCAGGATATCGTAAGCTCGGATGTATTGACCGACCATGTTCATTACCAGAAAAGCAAGCTGCTGCTTCCATTGGGCAAGGGCTTTTAATTGAGGCATATTCAGAATTATTTTTGTCTCATGGCTATGTAGCTTCACAAATCTTAATTACAAGAAGTGACTTTTCAGATGAAAATCGCTATAACAATATGAGAAACACAATGAATGTGCTTTTAGAACGAGGGATTATCCCTATTGTTAATGAAAACGATACAGTGACAATTGATCGATTAAAGTTTGGAGACAACGATACGCTCTCAGCAAAAGTTGCAGGACTGGTAGAAGCTAATCGATTAATTATTCTTTCAGATATAGATGGCTTATATGATTCTGACCCAAGAAAAAATGAGAATGCAAAATTGCTAGATAAAGTATTTGATATTACGCCAGAAATTGAGGCGGCTGCTGGAGGTTCCGGAAGTGCTGTTGGAACAGGCGGTATGAAGTCGAAAATTGATGCTGTTAAGATCGCGATGACTCTAGGAATTGATATTTTCTTAGGGAAAGCAAGTCTTCAGAATGTCATGATTGATGCCGTAAATGGTACAGCAAAAGGAACCTATTTTGAGGTTGAAGATAACACAATTTCTTTAAATCAAAAAAAGCAGTGGATTGCTTTTAACTCAGGTCCAAAAGGGAAAATGACATTGTCAACTAAAGCGAAAGAATTGCTTATTGAGCAAAAGCAAAGTGTTTTTATCAATGAAATTAATGAGTTTGAAGGACATTTTAAAGAAGGCTCAGTTATTCGTTTGTGCATTGAAAGTGGTGAAGAGATAGGGTTAGGCATTATTAATCTATCGTCAAATAAACTTCAAGAGTACCTAGATGAAGCGGATAATGAACAATCACATATAAAGCCAGTTATAGATATTGAAAACTTCGTATGTCATATGGATATTTCAATACCGGCTGGGCTATAAGAAAAGCGGAATGTGATCCGGTTACTAACAAACGAACCCGGATCACTCCTTAAAACATTGGAGGGATTGGATGGCTGTAATAGAAAAAACGACGGTTGAAGCTCAGGCAATAGCAGCAAAAAAGGCAGCAAGAAAATTAGGTATATTAACTACAGAGGATAAAAATGAAGCTCTTTTAACCTTGGCAGAGAATTTAGAATCAGAATATGAAACCATTTTAAGTGCAAATCAGAAGGATTTAGAAGTAGGAAAAGAAAAAGGGTATGAAGCTGCATTTATTGATAGATTAACTTTAACAAAGGAACGGATTTTTGATTTTGCAGAAGGTTTACGTCAGGTAGCAAAATTATCAGATCCTACGAATGAGACCCTATCAGAGTGGACTTTAGATAATGGTCTAAAGGTTGAAAAAATAACAGTTCCACTTGGTGTTATTGGAATGATTTATGAAGCACGACCTAATGTAACTGTTGATGCAACTGGTTTAGCATTAAAATCTGGTAATGCAATTGTTTTAAAGGGGGGGTCATCAGCAATTTCCTCTAATAAAGCCATTGTAGCAGTTATGCATCGTGCATTAGAGAAAACTAAGATTCCAAAAGAGGCTGTTCAATTTATTGCGAGTACAGATCGGGAAGCAACACAGCAGCTGTTTACAATGAAGGAGCACATTGATGTGTTAATCCCTCGTGGTGGCGGTTCTCTCATAAATGCAGTCGTTAATAATGCAACAGTACCTGTTCTTGAAACGGGTGTTGGTAATTGCCATCTTTATATTGATCGTTCTGCAGATACCCAAAAAGCATTATCTATCTTAGTCAATGCCAAAACAGACCGTCCTGCTGTTTGTAATGCAGCAGAAACAGTGATTATCCATAAAGATTGGTTTGCTGAAAACCTAGAGAACTTTATCGAAACTTGTGCTAAACATAACATAACAATTCACGGTGACGAAACGGTTGTTAGTAAAATCGCAAACGCAAAGCCTGCGAACGAAGAGGATTGGGCAAATGAATATCTAAGCTTAGATATTGCCGTAAAAGTAGTTAACTCTATTGATGAAGCAATTGACCATATTGAAACATATGGAACAAAACATTCAGAAGCAATCATTACTGAAGATAAAGATGCAGCATCTCTTTTTATGAAGCTTGTTGATGCTTCAGCTTTATACCATAACGCTTCAACTCGATTTACAGATGGTGGTGCACTAGGTTTTGGGGCTGAAATTGGTATTTCTACCCAAAAATTACATGCAAGAGGTCCTATGGGATTACCGGCATTAACAACAGTTAAATTTTTAATGAGCGGAAATGGTCAAGTAAGGTAATAATTTAAGGATCTTTTTTGGAAGATTGTTGCTAATTGACCCGTTTTTAGGTAGGATACACTATTTCACTTGATGTTATGGTTATCATTTCGGAAGAAAAGATGCGACTTTACCAAGTTCATAGTGATTATAAAAGACCTTTAAAAGCAACAAAGTTTACGAAAACAGCCTAATTGAAAAAAGTTTAATGCGTGTTGATATCACATTTCAACACGCATTTTCTGGTGTATGGTGTTATCTTTAGCTTTGTATTATAATGGTGACAATACTAAATCTTTAGGCTCTTTTCTGAAAGCTTGTTGCAATTGATCTATTGTAGTAAGTTATACTATTCACTTGATGTTATGGTTATAATTTAGAGGAAGAAAAGATGCCAGTCACCCTAGATCATAGTAATTTTAAAAGGTTTTTAAAGGCAACAAAGTATACGAAAACAGTCTATTTTAAAAGCAAAGGAGTCCTAATATGTCTGACGCTAATCAAACCAATAATGAAAATGTAGAAGCACCAGAACGTAAAAAAGTAAGTCTTCAAGAACTAATGAAACAGCAGCTTGCTAATAAAAAGCAGGCTCAAGCAAAAGGACAAAAGCATGGATTAAGTACTAATCAAAAGGCGAAAAGCCAAATGACAAAAAAACCAAGTAATACCCGCCGTAAGATGGGTGTTTAACAACCATTATAAAATATGCTAAAGAAGCCCGGCATCACTCTTGTACTCCCGTACAGGAATGGTTCCTGGCTCTTTACTTTGTATGACTGTGAGAAAAGGTGCTGAAAAAATGAAGCATGTGAGAAGAGAAGAGTTAAAGACGAGAACATTATTATTATTTTTTATACCGTTAGGAATATCTGCAAGTCTTGTGACATTTTCCCATCTAATTATAAATAGTACGTTAGCGCGTGCCGAAAATTCCGAGTTAATTATTGCGAGTTACGCAATTGCACTTAGTTTGTTTGCCATTACGGAAAGACTGGCAGTGATTCTTAGGCAGACCTGCTCAACACTTGTTAGAGATAAAAACTCATTTAACATTATGGTCAAATTTTCTATCTATATCATTGGAGCTTTACTTCTAGTTTCGTTAGCGATTGCTTATACACCAATGGGTGACTTTATCTTTTTAACTGTATTCGGAGTAAAAGAAAGTATGGTAGCTGGAATTAAAGAGATCTATAAAGTGTTAATCTATGTAACGATATTTTCAGGATTACGTTGTCTTTGTCACGGTATAATTATCTTCAATCGTCAAACAAAGTGGTTAACAATCGGAATGATTATCAGGTTAGCAGGAATGTATTCTCTATCTATATATTTTATAGCTACAGGAAATATCACGGCAATCACGGGAGCGTATATCTTTTTAACAGGAATGGTCATTGAGTGTGTCATAAGTATGCTTGAAGCACGTAAGTTGGTGAAAAAAATGCCGGAGCAAAGTGAGGAGAAGATTGGCTCCAAGCGTCAAATTTTTCGGTTTTACAATCCTCTTATGTTGTCATCATTTGTTACTGTTCTGATAGGCCCAGCAATAAATGTATTTTTAGGTAAAACTGAAGATATTGAATTAGCTATTGCTAGCTATGCCATTGCGTTTGGGGTGACACAGTTATTTTTAAGTTTCTTCTCATATATCCATCAAATTGTCATCAATTTTTATGATGATCATGAAGAGAAGGTAAAACAATTTTCATTAATAACTAGTTTTATTCCGGTTATTTTACTGGGGATCTTTTCTTATACAGAAATTGGACGTCTTTTTCTACATGAAGTGATGGGGGTTAATGGTAGATTATTAGATGCGAGCTTACAAGTCTTGAAGATGTTCATGATTATGTGTTTAGTTTTTCCTTTTGTTGATTTTTTAAATGGCATTTTAATGTTGCACCGACAAACGAAAGTAACAATTATTTCTCAATCAACGAACCTGGTAATTACATTAATTGTCTTAGGGATAGGAGTTCATTTTGTAACTAGTTGGAATGGTGTTATTGGGGCGCTTGCTCAATCGCTTGGTTTATTGGCTGAATTTATCGTTGTGAGTCTTATTGTGAATTCAATTGAAAAGAATAATGGGCGGAGTAGTATTTTTACACTGAAGGGGACTAGTAAAAAACAAGACCGAATGGAAACAAATTTATAAAAAAGAGAGAAGCATCTATAAATGGTGCTTCTCTCTTTTTAATGTAGTTCTTGTTTCTAGCTCCTGAGCTTAGCAAATAGAGAGTTCTCCAGACACTGCGCGTTAGAGTCGAAAAGTTTTTTCGGGAAAGATTAAGGTGTTTCCACGTTTCTTATTGACGATCTACCCAGTCAGAATACAACCCACTACCATCACATCCGGGACAAAGTGGTGGCCCATTGTATAAGGCTCTAAATGTGGGGACAATCCTACTTCCATTACATTCTGGACATTTTCCAATTGATTTCATATGTGATAAATGATTATTGTGTCTATCGTTTTTCCATTCAGAAAATACATTAAAGATACTCATTCTGCTCCCACCTACGATTTTTATAATATAGTATGGGGGATCAAAGTGGTTTTTATACTAGGCTCTTTTCTGACAGATGGTGTTAATGGAGCTAGTTTAAAGTGATAATCCCTAATTTTTAGGAAATCTGGATTTATCTTAGTGAGGAGAAACCAGACCAGGTTACGATGTCAATTGATACGATAATAGCAGAAATGATAGTCAGTCTTACCGGTCCGGCTTCTTTTTTATGTTTGACATGTTTTCTTCAGATGATAACTAATACTTTACGAGTATATTCGACTAAATCCGAGGGATATGGAAGAGTTGCCTATTGATATATACTTTGAGATAATATTTTTTTGAAGTAAATGCGCATATTAT
The DNA here is from genome assembly GCF_002019645.1 of Litchfieldia alkalitelluris. Classification (GTDB taxonomy): domain Bacteria; phylum Bacillota; class Bacilli; order Bacillales; family Bacillaceae_L; genus Litchfieldia; species Litchfieldia alkalitelluris. The sequence goes on from NZ_KV917374.1 coordinate 1,350,115, forward strand.
GTCTAAAATAATCAAGATTAGTAGTAAATTATAGATTTATTTTTTATAATTTCTATTTAAAAAATGTACGTGCTATAATTGGTTAATAAAAATTGCACAAGTAAAGATAGAATCAGTTGGAGGTAAAAATGTTGAAGGTTTCTATAGCTATCCCTATTTACAATGCAGCTAGGCATCTAAATGTAACGCTTGATTCTTTAATGCATCAAACAATGAGCAAAGATGAATTTGAAATCATATGTGTTAATGATCGATCAACAGATAATAGCAAGGAGGTTATCTCCGAATATAGTAAAGTGATGAAAAATCTTATATTAATTGACCGCGCCGAAAATTCGGGCGGTCCTATGATACCACGAAATGATGCAATTGAGGCAGCACGTGGGGAATATATCATGTTTTTAGATAATGATGATTTTATAGGTGAAGAGACATTAGAGAGATTTTATAATCAAGCAGTAAAGAATAAATCTGATGTTATCTATGGCAAATACGTTGGTGTTAATGGAAGAGTTGTTCCGCAATCGATGTTTCAAAGCGGAAACCTATATAATTCAGATATCATTAAGGATAATCTCGTATATTCTTTAGCACCTCACAAAATGTTTAACCTTGCATTTATTAAGGAAAATAACTTCAGGTTCCATCCAAAAGCAGTTGTAGGTGAAGATCAGCTATTTGTCATGCAATGTTACATTAAGGCAAAAGTAATTACAGTATTAGCTGACTATGATTACTATTATGTGGTTGCACGGGGTAATGAGAATTTAAGCTTAAAGTATTTCCCTGCTGAGGAATTCTTTTTCTCTTTTAACAGAATCATGGAGTTCTTGCAGGACAGTGATATACATGAATTATACAAGAAAGAACTGAAAATTGCTTTTATTAATCGTTTTCTGCATGCAAGTAGATTGCGAGGACATTTATTGTCTAACCTACTGACCAACGATCAAAAAAAGGATTGGTTAAATGAAGCTAAGTTATTTTTTGATAAGCATGTTGACGACGAAATAGTAAAACAATTGGCATCACGTTTTCATTATTTTGTTAACGTTGTGAAAGATAATGATATTAAAAAACTCCTTTTCATACACAAGCAATTAGATAAAGTGACAGCGATTGATGTAACAAGGGTTGAAGATGGATTAATCTATGCAAGAGTAAAACAACATACAAAAGAATGTGCGTATGATGAAGAGCATGTAGTTAACCAAAACAACACCTCTAATATATTCATTAATAAAGTACAATTTGAGGATAGCTTCTTTGTAATAGAAGGTCAGATGACTCAAAGTTTATTAATTAATAAAGATATTGCATACGAATTAAAGATTGTTCATAGGGAAACAGGTATTGAGAAATCAGTTGTTAGTATCGTTGATCCTTATTCATCTGGAGTATTTGAATTTATGGTGTATTATAAAGAACTATTATTTGATCACAATCTTTTAGGGGCATGGGATTTATTTGTTGAAGCTTCAATAAATGGCTATGTCAAGAGGAGAAGAATCGGAAAAGATAGAGATTTATCAATAAAAGCACACAAACCTGTAAGTGGAATATCATCTTTTGGAAAAAAATACGTAATTAAACCATACTATACAAAACCTCATGATAATTTAAGTTTTAATGTAGTTTTAAATGAAAAAGATAAAGGATGAGGTAAATTAATGAAAAAAGTTAAAACAATATCCAAACAAGTTAAAACATATGCTAGACCCTCAGAAAAGGCTATTGTAGTAAATCAATATGATGAACCAGGAAAAGAACTTACTGTATACCCTAGTATTAAAGGGTGGTACGAGCTCCGACCAGTTGATTTTGATGGGATTATGAACACTGAATTTATAAAGCTTGAGGATGTTAAATAAATTTTTACTACAGAAGTATTACATTAAGGTTTTTGTTCTTTAACATTTTTTTAAGGAACAAAGACCTTTTTATAATATTAAAAATATAGTGAGGTTAATGCCTATCAACGCGCCACCCGGATAGAGCACACAAACCAGTCGCTTCTTTACTTATTAACATAAACTAATTATATGAAATTGCTAAAAATTGCTTGTTAGACCTTTTCTATTATCATATAATTATTAAAAAAATTCCTTTTCTTTAAAGTAAGAACATTTATTTTTTTTGGTCTCTTACTAAATCGATTTAGTAAAAAGTGTATAGGGCATAATCTCATTTACTAAATCGATTTACAAAATATCAATTGGAGTTAAATATGAAAAATATAACCATTGCTGATGTGGCAAAACATGCAAGCGTTTCAAAAAGCACGGTCTCCCAGTATTTGAATAAAAGGTATGACTACATGGGGGAAAAGACGAAGGAACGAATTAGAGAGAGCATTGAAGAATTAGGCTATCAGCCAAATATCATTGCAAGAAGTCTAAAACAAAAGTCCACTTCCACGATTGGGGTAATTGTAGCTAATATATTGCATGCATTTTCAACACAGGTTATTAGAACGATTGAAGATATTTGTCATCAGGAGGATTTTCATCTTATTGTATGTAATGCTGATAATGATCCGGAAAAGGAAAAGAAATATATTGAAATGCTTCGAGCCAAGCAAGTAGATGGATTAATTATCTTTCCAACAGGTGGTAACGTTGATTTATATCAAAAGATGGTAGTTAGTAAATTTCCGCTTGTTTTTGTAGATCGGATAGTCAATGAGGTGTCAGTCCCATCAATTATGCTTGATAATGAAATGGCGATGAAGTTAGCAACTGACTATCTTGTAGATATTGGGTATGAACGAATCGCTTTCATTACTAATTCTATTCATAGAAATATTACTCCTCGTATTGAGAGGGTAAACAGCTTTCAAAAGGCTTTAGTCGCAAGGAATATTACAGTTAATCAAAGTTATATCAAAACGAGTGAATTAGAGAATGTTCAATCTGTCCTAGAAGAAATGCTTTCACAGCAAAATCCGCCCAATGCAATGATCGCTGGAAACGATTTAACATTAATCGAAGTTTTAAAGTATGCAAAAGAAAGACAGTTAAACATACCTGATGATTTGGCAGTCATAGGAATAGACGATGTTTCTTTTGCCAGCTTTTATACACCTGAATTAACAACCATCTCACAACCAACATCTGAAATGGGTAGAAAAGCGGCTTTGCTCCTTCTTGAAAAGATTAAAAATGAACAGTCAGTATGTGATGAAATATTTCGGTTTGAACCTACCTTAAATATTAGAAATTCATGCTAAATGTAGCTATTAAATAATTAATTGGAGTGATTGAATCTATGCTAAAAGATGTTATAACCATTGGCGATGCCATGATTACATTTAATCCAAGCAAAAACGGTCCGATGAGGTTTGTGAATAGTTTTCAGCGTAATGTTGGTGGAGCTGAGCTGAATTTTGCAATTGGCTGTGCACGCTTAGGACTACAAACTGGTTGGATTAGTCGCTTGGGTAATGATGAGTTTGGAAGATACATTCAACATTTTGTAAGAGGTGAAGGAATCGATACTTCTGAAGTGAAACTAGTGGATGGATATCCTACATCTATAAACTTCAGAGAAGTGTTAGAGGACGGCACTGGCAGGACTTTTTATTATCGTAACAATTCACCTACATTGACATTAACTCCAGAGAGTTTAACAGATTCTTATTTTCAAGATGCCAAACTTCTACATATCACAGGGGTATTTCCTGCGATTGATAAAAAGAATATGGATATCATTCTAAAAGGAATTGATTTAGCCAAAAAGCATGGTTTGCGAATTTCTTTCGATCCTAATATTCGTTTAAAGCTTTGGAGTAAAGAAGAGGCAAAAGAAGCTTTATTGAAGTTTTTACCATTCGTCGATATTCTTCTAACAGGTGTCGATGAAGCCGAACTTTTACTAGGCACAAGTGATGAGAAAACGATCATTGAAAAAAGTGTTAATTTAGGAATTTCCTATGTTGCAATAAAACGTGGCGGGGAAGGATCAATAGGATACCATAATGGTCGGATTATCGAAGCACCCCCAGTAGTAGCCAAAAAAGTGGTTGATACGGTTGGCGCTGGCGATGGTTTTGATGCAGGTTTTGTGTATGGAGTCTTACAAAATTGGACATTGGAACGCAGTTTGCATTTTGCTAATACAATCGGCTCCATGGTTGTAAGCGTTTCGGGTGATAATGAAGGACTACCATTTTTAGATGATGTTTTAATTCGAATGGGAGAAAAGGATTTTATCGAACGTTAATAATTCAATTTAAAGGAGAAGAATATGCAATGGTTAAAAAGTTAAATATTTTAAATAGAATCATTGAATGTGGTGTTGTTGCCGTTGTTAGAGCAGAATCAGAAATAGAGGCAGAAAAGATTTCTGCAGCATGTATACTTGGCGGAATAAAAGCTATTGAAGTAACTTTAACAGTACCTGGTGCATTAGAGGTTATCCGCTCTTTAAAAACTAAATTTAAAGAAGAAGAATTAATACTAGGGGCAGGAAGTGTTCTAGACAGTGAGACTGCAAGACTAGCCATTCTTGCTGGAGCTGAGTATATCGTTAGTCCTTGTTTTGATAAAAATACTGCAAAACTATGTAACCGGTATCAAGTTCCATATATGCCCGGCTGTATGACGATTACGGAGATAAAAACAGCAATGGAATATGGTGCAGATATTGTAAAACTATTTCCTGGTAATACCTTCGATCCTTCAATTATTAAATCTATTAATGGTCCAGTGCCTCAGGCATCACTGATGCCAACAGGTGGAGTAAATCTTCAAAATGCAGATCAGTGGATAAAAAATGGGGCTGTTGCTATCGGGATTGGAAGTGATTTGACAAAGCCAGCAAAACAAGGGAATTTCGATGAGGTGAGCACTCTAGCGAGTCAGTACTGTTCAATTGTAAGGGAAGCAAGAGCAGGTATGGTAGTTGGATAACCATCAAATGAAATAATTTTACATAATCATTTTATAAACAGGGAGGTAATAATAATGCGAATGACCTTTAGATGGTATGGTGAAGGAAATGATAGTGTTACCCTTGAACAGATTAGACAAATTCCAGGAGTCGAGGGCATTGTTTGGGCTTTGCATGATGTGCCAGTAGGCGAAGAATGGCCTATGGAAAAAATAATAGAAGTTAAAAATCAGGCTGGAAAATATGGACTTAATATCGATGTCGTTGAAAGTGTGAATGTTCATGAAGATATCAAGCTAGGTCTACCAACAAGAGATCAATATATTGAGAATTATAAAAGAACCATCAAAAAACTAGCTGAAGTTGGAGTGAAAGTTATATGTTATAACTTTATGCCGGTGTTTGATTGGACAAGAACCGATTTGTATAAAGTTATGGAGGATGGTTCTACAGCCTTGTTTTTTGAAAAAGCAAAGGTTGATAATATGGACCCAATTGAGCTTGTTGAAAAGATATCTACAAATTCAACATACACGATGCCAGGGTGGGAGCCTGAACGCTTATCGCGTTTAAAAGAACTCTTTGAGGCGTACAAGGAAGTGAGTGAAGAAGATTTATTTAATAACCTCGCTTATTTCCTAGAAGAAATTATTCCTGTTGCTGAGGAGAATGGGATAAGAATGGGCATCCATCCAGATGATCCACCATGGCCAATTTTCGGATTACCAAGAATCATAACAAGCAGAGAGAATATACGCAGGGTTTTAAATTTAGTTGATAGTCCATCAAATGGAATCACTCTTTGCAGTGGCTCATTAGGATCAAATCCTTCAAACAATGTAGGAGATATGGTACGTGAGTTTGCAAAACGTATTCCTTTTGCGCATATCCGAAATGTGAAGGTGTATGAGAATGGAGACTTTATTGAGACCTCTCATCGAACACAGGACGGAACCGTTGATATCTATGATGTAGTAAAAGCCTACCATGAAAGTGGATTCACAGGATATGCTAGACCAGATCATGGCCGCCATATTTGGGGAGAAGAATGCAGACCAGGTTATGGTCTATATGATAGAGGGTTAGGAATAATGTATCTTTGGGGAATTTGGGATTCACTAGAGCGTTTAAATGGGAGGAAGTCATAATGTTACCAATTAATGAAAATTTGAATGGGAAAGTAGCAGTTGTAACTGGAGGTAGTGGCGTTCTTTGTAGTGCGATGGCTAAAGAGCTTGCAAGACAAGGAGTAAAAGTCGCTATCTTGAATAGAACCGCTGAAAAAGGCGAAGTGGTTGCGAAGGAAATACGAGAAGAAGGTGGAATAGCGATAGCCCTTTCATGCAATGTATTGGATGCAGACAGTGTCAAACAAGCTGAGGAGGTTATATCTAGGGAGCTTGGTGAATGTGATATTCTTATTAACGGCGCTGGTGGAAACCATCCTAGTGGAACAACAACGAATGAAACGTTAAAGGTAGACGATCTTGATAAGGAAGGAATTCAAACCTTTTTTGACTTAAGTCAAGAAGGATTTGGTTTTGTCTTTGATTTAAATATCCTTGGTACACTTATTCCAACACAAATTTTCGCGAAAAAAATGATGAATAAAAAAGGTGCTGTGGTTATCAATATGTCATCAATGAGTGCTCCATCACCAATGACAAAAGTTCCTGCTTATAGTGCAGCTAAAGCAGCAATTGATAACCTCACACAATGGCTAGCAGTTCATATGGCTGACGTAGGAATCAGAGTTAATGCAATTGCACCGGGGTTTTTCTTAACAGAACAAAATAGAAAGCTATTAACAAATGAAGATGGTAGCTTAACTGAACGTTCTAATAAGATTATCACACACACTCCAATGCGTAGATTTGGAAAACCAGAAGATTTATTAGGAACACTATTATGGTTAGTCGATGAAAATTCATCAGGCTTTGTTACTGGTATTACAGTGCCTGTTGATGGAGGATTCATGGCGTATTCTGGAGTCTAGTATCTTCACCCAATTGGAACTACGAAAGTTTTGAATTCATACCCAATTAAATAAGTGTGAGGCACTTTTCATGTCTAAAGTGCCAAAAAAGAGAAAAGCAGTTCAAAGCTAATATTTGAACTGCTTTTTGTGATATTCACAAAAATTAAGGGCGTAGATATCGCAGCTCATGGAACTCCACAACCAAAGTTATCTTCAGGGTAGACCCCTCAATGCTAAAAAAAATCCCACCATGTTAAACGAAAAGGGTTTGTACCTCGATCGGAATGAGCGGAAGGTCACTCGACTCCTGCAGGATTTAGCGGTCTCGGGAGACCCCACAGGAGCCTGCGACGAGGAGGCTCCCGGACCGCCCTGCGGAAAGCGAGTGAATTGCAGCGAATGGAATTCTAAAGACTAAGTATTTTCAGGAAAGAAATCATACAAATTAGTCTATAAAGGTCTCAATTTTTGTATAACAATTAAACGTCCAGATTAAAAAGATTACTCACATCAATCTTAACAGTTGAGCGATGAATAAATAGGTCTTTGCGCGATCATATACATAGTCCTTCTTCCATTCGTCAATATTTTTCACTACTAATTTCACAGCTTGAATGATAAAGTATATTTCTTTATTTGTCATAATAGGATGGAGTGAAATACGAACCCAACCAGGTTTCGTGGAATAATCTCCACTACTAATTGTATCTGTAATCTTTTGTGACTGTTTTTTATCAATATTTAATAAATAGTGGCCATAAGGTCCAGCACATAAACACCCACCACGTACCTGAATTCCAAAACGGTCATTTAATAAAGCAACTATTAAATGATGATGTATATCCTCAATATAAAAAGAAATAATCGCTAATCTATCGAATTGATTTTGTTCAAAAATATGCAATTTTGGTATTTTTGCTAATTCGGATAGAAGAATCTCTATCATTTCTTTTTCTCGATTTACAATATTACTAACACCCATTTGTTCTTTTAATTGAATACAAAGTGCTATTTTTATTGCTTGTAAAAAGCCAGGAGTCCCGCCATCTTCTCTTGCTTGAAGGTTTGGAAAGTATTGATACTGTCCCCATGGATTTGTCCACATGACGGTACCTCCACCTGGATGGTCAGGTACCTTATTCGAAATGATGGAAGAGTTAACAATTAACACTCCACTGCTACCGGGACCGCCTAAAAATTTATGGGGAGAGAACATGATGCCGTCAAGTCGTTCAAGCGGATCTGTTGGATGCATATCAATCTCAACATATGGTGCGGAAGCCGCAAAATCAATAAAACAAATACCTCCATGTTCATGCATCACTTTTGCAAGCTGGTGATAAGGGGAAGTTAATCCTGTAACATTTGAACAAGCTGTAAAAGCTCCGATTTTACACTTACGATGTTGATACTGCTTTAGTTTATCTTGTAGGTGGTTAATGTTGATTTGACCATCATCTATGGGTTCTAAACTAATCACTTCTCCGATTGTCTCAATCCAAGATAGAAAATTTGAGTGGTGCTCCATATGTGTTACAAAAAAATGATTGGTCGGTCTTCCTCATTTACAGCTATGTTTGCTTTTATATTAGAAGGAACTCTTAACCCTAATAATCGTTGTAATTTATTTACTACTGAAGTCATACCAGAACCATCCATAATAATGATATCATCTTCATTCGCATTTACATGTTGTTTAATTACTTGTTGTGCATGATGATATGCTTCTGTCATAGTCGTTCCAGTAACATTTGTTTCTGTATGTGTATTTCCAACTAATGGACCAATTTGATGTTGGATTTTGGATTCAATAGGATTGTATAGTCGTCCACTTGCAGTCCAGTCTGCATAAATCATTTTCTTTTTACCATAAGGTGTTTCAAAATGGTAGTTATACCCACTTACATGTTGATGATATTGTTGGAAAAATTGTTCGAGTTCACTTTGCAATAAATAGGTGGAATCTCCAATTATCGCTTTTATCATGATGTATCCTTTCCCTTCAACTATTCCTCTGATGTATACAATATGCAAAGGGAATTAAAGAGTTAGTCATTTGTATTAAATACTTTTGAATTTTAATATACAAAAAACACTCCATGCAGTAGGCAAATGGAGTGTTTAGGATTGATTTGTTGAAATGGAACTGATGGGATTCGAACCCACGACCCCTTGTCTGCCAGACAAGTATTCTCCCACTGAACTACAGTCCCATAATAATATATTGATTTACAATTCTATTTTAAAGTCGGTTATACAGTTAGTCAATAGACTATTCTAATTTGTATATCTATTGTTGTTCCTTTGTCAAAAAATAGAATATCAAATACTGCTAACTACGAAGCATTTCCTTATATGGTAAATCGTGTAACAAAATTCAGTTACTTACGTCTAACGTAGTAAGGAGGTTAAAGAATGAAGAAGAAGTTATTTTTCATTGTCGGTGTCGTAATCGTTTGGGGCATTACATTAGCTGTTTTAGTTGGAATGAGCCCAAAGGTAATAAATGATTGGACTGATGAGAAGTTAATCGTTATGCCCACAAAAGAATGGGAGATCGATTTTTCAAAACAAGTGGATCCAAAATCAATTTCTAATGAAACTATATTTATCCAGGATGATATGGGAATAAAACAAAAAATAACCTTAAATCTGAGTGAGGATAGAAAATCTGTTACTATTTATGCTCCAAATGGAGGATATAGTATTGAACCTACTTATTATACTTTATACGTAAAAAAAGAGATTAAATCTGCATCGAATGGACAAAGTTTGCAAAGTGGGAAACAATTGACTTTTGTTGTTCAAGAGACATTACCTACGGTCAGATCTAAGCAAAAGTTAGACGAAATTTTTACAAAAGCTATTGAGAGATCAAAAGAAGGAAGAGGTTTTGGTTTATTTTCATTTTCGAATGGGGTAGAGGAATCGGCTGAATCTGAATCGGCTGCGGATTCTGCAAAATCGAGTGAGGGCGGAGGTTATTCAGAAACGAATAATCAAGTTCAAGGTGTTGATGAGGCAGATACTGTTAAAACGGACGGACAGTTTATATATCAAGTAGAAGATAGAAAAGTACTCATTACAAAGGCCATTCCTGCAGAAAATATGAAGTTAGCAGGAACGATTTTGTATAAAGAGACCTTTTCGCCAGTACAGCTATTTCTCCATGATGATCAACTAGTCGTCATTGGTTACGCATATGAAGAAATAAAAGAAGGAAACGAAAAGAAGCAGTCAACAGAGGAGCGTATTTGGCCGGGCTATTACCAGTCCACTCGAGCAATTGTGTATGATGTGAGCAATAAGCATGAACCAAAGGAAATTCGTACGGTTGAGGTTGAGGGCTCGTACCTCACATCTAGAAAAGTTAATGAACATGTTTATTTAATTTCTTCACATGCCCCAAGCTACTGGTTGCTTGAAGAAGATGGTGGAATTGATTTAAGACCAAGGTTTTCTGATTCGGCTAGTGGAGATTCAAAGTGTGCTGTACCATATACTGACATTCATTATTTTCCTGAATCACCCGAAACTAATTACACGATGATTGCTTCTTTTAATTTGAATCAACCAAATAATGAGGCTAAAATGACGACCTATTTGGGGAGTGGAGAGCAATTTTATATGTCAAAGGAAAGTCTGTATTTAGGAGTGACTGAATATAGTCACTTTGTTGGAAGTAGAGCAGAAGAATTCCCGAATCCTGATACGAGCATCTATAAATTTTCAATCAACAAGGGGATTGTGACATTTCATAGTTCAGCAGAGGTTCCTGGAACCATTTTGAATCAATTCTCAATGGATGAGTACTCAGGTCATTTTCGAGTAGTGACTACAGAAGGAGATTCTTGGAACAATGAGCGACCTTCTGCTAATCATTTATATATCTTTGATGAGAACCTAAAGCAAAAAGGCACACTTGAAGATTTAGCTAGAGGTGAACGTGTTTATTCTGCTCGATTCTTGGGAGACAGAATTTATATTGTTACATTTAAACAAGTAGATCCTTTATTTGTAATAGATGCAAGTAATCCAGGTCGCCCGACAGTGCTAGGGGAATTGAAAATACCTGGGTTTAGTAATTACTTACACCCATATGATGAAAACCATATTATCGGTTTTGGGCATGATACAAAATTAGTTCCAAGTAAACAAGCGGGGGAAGAACCATTAGTAATCACAGAAGGAGTGAAGATTTCACTTTTTGATATCACAGATGTATCAAATCCAAAGGAAAAATTCAGTGAAGTAATTGGTGGACGTGGCACATATTCTCCTTTGAATTATGACCATAAAGCATTATTGTTCCATAAAGACAAGGGATTATTTGCATTCCCAATTTCTATCTATCATGATGTAGAGGGCTCAGAGTATGAACAACGATTTGAATTTCAAGGGGCCTATGTTTATAACCTTAATTTGGAAGATGGTTTTCAGCTTCAAGACAAGATAACACATTTGCAGGATGAGGTCTTTTATGAGGAATGGGAGAATAGTATTTCTCGGATTGTATATATAGGAGATCACCTTTATTCTATATCTCCGTCTAGGGTAACAGCGCATCAAATCGGGAGCTTCCAGCTTGTTGGGGAAGTTAAATATTAAAGTGGCAAGACCATTGATTATATTAATCAATGGTCTTGCTTCTATTTTTCGCTTCCGTTTTTGTGAAATTCGGATATAATTACATCAGAATTAATTATAAAGTTAACTGCCCTGAGTGGACTTGAAGGAGTTAAATAATGAAGATTAATCCCTATATATTAATTGGAATTGGAGTGTTGGCTGTAGCCACATCCGCCATTTTAGTGAAACTAGCAAGTGCGCCAGCTCCAGTCATTGCGTTTTACCGTTTGTTTTTTTCAGTTTTATTAATGTTACCTCTATTTTTATATAAGTATAAGCATGAACTAAAATTAATATCTAAAAAAGATTGGATTTATTCTGTCATTGCTGGTGTGTTTTTAGCATTTCATTTCATTCTATGGTTTGAATCACTAAATTACACATCTGTAACAAGTTCAACTGTGTTGGTTACGTTACAACCACTTTTTGCGTTTGTGGGTACCTTTTTGTTTTTTAAGGAAAAATTAAGTTTTAGTGCGATCTCAAGCGGGTTGCTTGGTATAGCTGGTAGTTTGATTATCAGTTGGGGAGATTTTCAGGTAAGTGGAATGGCTCTTTATGGCAATTTTCTTGCATTGGTTGCTTGTGCAATGGTCACAGCTTATCTTTTATTCGGTCAACATGTTCGCAAACGTGTATCGATCATCACGTATACATTTGTTGTATATAGTATTAGCAGTGTAACCTTATTCTTCTATGTAGTATTACTGAATTATCCCCTAACTGGATTTCCAAAACAAGATTGGATCGTCTTTATTCTATTAGCGATTGTTCCGACCTTGCTGGGACATACGTTGTTTAATTGGGCTTTACAATGGGTGAGTACTTCGACAATTTCAATCGCCATTTTATTTGAGCCCGTAGGTGCAGCTATATTAGCGTATTTTATTCTTGGAGAAAAGATATTAGCTACGCAAATTTTTGGGGGAGTAGTAATAATCTTCGGAATTACATGCTATCTGTTGAGTGAACGAAAAAGAACGAAGGTATTAGCTCACCCGCAGCCTACTGCAAGCTAAAGGAGTGAATGAACTATTGAGAATTCGACACGCGGTTTATAAAGACATTAAAGGGATTGCCAAAGTGCAGGTAGATAGCTGGAGAACAACTTATGAAGGAGTTGTTCCAAAAGCTTATCTTGATAGCTTAAAGTATGAAGAAAAAGAGAAGATTTGGACACTAATTTTCGAACAAGGCTTTGAAAAGTCATGTACATATGTTGTGGAAAATGAGAGAGAAGAGATTATAGGCTTTGCGAGTGGTGGGAAGGAAAGAAGCGGAAAATATGATTATGATGGAGAATTGTATACGATTTATTTTCTCAAAGAATATCAAGGACAAGGTTTAGGGAAGAAGTTAATCAAAGTTGTTTCAGAAGATTTATCTAAGAAGGGCTTTCGTTCGTTATTAGTATGGTTTTTAAAAGATAACCCAGCACGTTACTTTTACGAAATCTTTGGACCGGAAAAGGTCGATTCTGGACAAATTCTGATATCAGGAGCATCGCTAATTGAATATGCATACGGGTGGCGGCGAATCGAAGAATTATTCTAGGGCTCTTTTTTAGTAACATTATGTGGCTATGTTGTTATTTTAGTTATAAATATAGAACTTTAAGAATCGATGTAGTTTCACTTGGTACCATAGTAGTTATCTATACACTTAGCGGAAACAAAATCTACCAAAGTAGCCAATAAAACAGAAAGCCCCTACATAAAAGTAAGGGCTTTTTACAATCTACGATCTTTTTAGTTTTTTTCCTTTTAACAATAACAAACATCCAATGAGTAATATAACTAGTCCAATTACTATATTGTTTCCATAGGGTGATGCTGTGTTAGGTAAATCAGCACCAGTCATTGCCACATTCAATTCGTTGGCAGAACTTGCGATATTTAAAAACTGTTCTCCACGATCTAACAGATAATCGGAGTTAAGTCTATCCTCAGTTAAATGCATATCCATGATCACTTGGTCTTCTTCATCCATTAGTTCAACAACCACAACCATGTCTTCTGAAACATTCATTGTTAACAATTCCTGAAGAGAGATGTCTTTTTTTGTCTTATCCATAACAATGTAGTAAGAAGGATTTAATCGTAGTGTACTTAACATATTCTCAAAAAGAGCCGATAAATCATTCTTTTGTCCATCTGATAAAGACGTTGCTGTATCATATGAGAAGTATTGCTCTAAATTAATGTTAATAGTACTTAGTTCATTTTCAATGGTATTGTTTTTATTAACTGAAATTAGATGTTCGAATAAGCGGTCAGCCTCATCTTCGCTAAGTCCAATATCAGATAATAAACGTTCAGCTTCGTGTAGTGTCTCTGCATGCTTTAGATAAAAGTTCACATCTACTTCTAAATCTTCAATAAAAAGATAATCATCAATGGATTCACCAAATCCAGCTAAAAGAGTATGAAGCTCTTTCTCGGTTAAATCATGGACAGTTAATAATTGACCAAAATTATTTGCATCAATAGGAGTTCCTAAATAGGACTCTAATTCCTCAACAGTTTCGAATTCATCAAGAGATGAATTGTGATAAGCTAAATAATCTGTTAATTCCTCATGTGTTAATCCTATTCCTTCTATATATTGTTTTACTTCTTCATTAGAGAGAGCTGCATGTACCTCGTTAGCAACACTCACATATTGAAGGGATAGAATTAAACAAAGTACTAAAAATCTTTTCATGGTAAATCCTCCAAATAATAAGGTATTACGTGTAGTATTTTCAACTTTTACCAAATAATGCATGTGCTTTTACATTAGATGAAATAAGTACAAAAAAGAACATAGCAAAATATATGTTCTTTATCTTAACTTATATAAATTTTTTTCCCTAAATAAGCAATCAGAAGCTTACAAGAGACTTTGGGGGACAGTGAGTGTTGCTTATTTTTAAATAAGGAGTTAAAGTGTGGCCTAGTCACTTGTTCCAAAATATTTGCTGATTTTTGTGCATTTGTTTTACGGTGATTATTTAAATGTGAGATGATTGCTTTGTCCTGCTTAATCCCTATGCCATGATCATAATACTTATCTTGCCCCATTACTATTGCGTACCCACCTCTGCAAAATGGAGTGTGTGGATCGAATTCTGGATTTTTGATATAGATACAATCACCAAAGATAAATTCATTTCCCTTTGTTGTGAGTAATTCGAGGTCTTGATCATAATGCCAGTCGTATAATACTAAATCAGTAAAATACTGATTAAATAAGGTTTGCCCTACTATTTCAAGAGTTGCTTTATAAAGAATGATTACCACCGCTGTTGCGCTTTCGAATGAGTACAAGTTCCCATTTCTAAAAATATCTGTGATTGCCTCTGTTGGCTGGACATCTTTTCTTACATGAAATGCTCCATTTTTTGTTAACTTCCAAAATTGCTCATTACACTTTGAAGTTGCAAACGTGGCAACTCTGACTCGACTATGATCAAGTTTCCTTGAAGAGTGTAAGATCGCTACTCTAAACTTGATTTCAAACCATAACTCTTCTACTGATTGATATTCATATTCTTCTGCGTGATTAATCATTGTTTCTATGATTTCTATTTCTGGTAAAGAAGCTTGATTTAATTGCTGAACGAGATTTAATGGTAATCCGTTAATTGTTATCATGCTTAACCCCCAAAATAAGGTGTTCTTATATAAGTATTCATCAAAAGGGAATAGTGTTGCTATTTATTTAAAACCATCGATTTTGCCAACTTATGAATCTTTGCCTTTACCATGGATTCTTCGTCATCATATGAACCGAAGATGTAAAAGTATAAATTATATTCAATATCGGTATCTTGATTTGGCTTAATGAAGTAATGGACAACAGCTGTAACACTCTCCCCGTGAATCACGTTTTTTATATGAACGAGCATTTGTTCAGTGGGATAATTTAAATCCTCAACCTGATTGGTTTCGAAAATGCCACCTTGGGAGAGCAACTTTGATTTTTCTGCTTGATTTACTTTTCTAAAGCCGCCAATCACTTTCCCATTCTTTCTATAAAGTCTGGAATTTTCATTTTCTACTTCGACTTCTATATCAGGAGGTAAGCTGATAGAATAATCTTCCTGTTGATGAGTTCCTTGTTCACTATTAGAAAGAAAATGATTCACACCATAATATCCAACTCCAATGATGCCAAATATTAGTAATGCACTTGTTAGAGTATGCATTAAAAAATGGTATGAAAGAAATCGTGTTGACGCTTTTTGTTGATTGTTATTTTTTATATTGAGCAAAATTGAATGCTTATTGTTAGGGTCAAGAGTAAAGGAAGGGAATTTTTTATTTTGTAAATCAATTATACGTCGTGTTTTCATCAGTCGTTCCTCCTTTAATGCTATGATTCTCAAGTCTTTTCCTAAGGGCCTTTATCGCCCGGTGATATGTGATGCTTACTTTAGATGGTGACCAGTCTAATATAGTAGACGTTTGGTCGACACTGTAATTCAAAACCAGTCGGCATAGTAATACTTCTTTATAGGATGTTTTAAGTAAACTAATTTCGTTGTAAATTTCATTAAGAGTTTCGTTTGCTAGAAATTCTCCTTCTGGTGTTTTCTCTATTTTTAGTGTGAATAACTCTAATAGGAAAAATTTAAATAGTCGAGTCCTTCTCGAGCGATCGATGACTAAATTCCTTGCAATAGAAATAAGCCAAGTTTTTGGACTAGATCTGTCTTCGAACAAGTTGATAGATTTCATGGCTTTTATAAAAACATCTTGGAGCAAATCCTCCACATCCTTAGAGCCAGTGTAATAAATAAGAAAAGAATAAACGTCATCACTATATAAATAAAACCATTCTTCAATTAATGCATTTGTATTCATGTGTTCACCTCACTGACCTTGATAATGATTAGACGAATAGCGAATGGAATTCTTACAGTAAATTCTAATTGTTTTTCTAAAACATTATCTACTAATTGGGTATACTAATCTATCTTTTATCATATACATCTAGTAAAAAAACTAGTGGAGGAAAATAGAATGGAATTTATTCAATCATTTGCAATGATTTTATCGCTTATCATGTGTTTGTTTCTCTTATCATACGCATATATGGAAGGGATCAGGATAAGTAATAGTGAGGGGAAGGTACAAGCAGGATCTATTATATTTACTTCAACAATGGGAGTGGTTTTTGCATTTCTAGCAAACTCTCTCTACTTCTAAATTTTATTAATAGAAAGAATCTTTTCCTAAAGATTGTTAGTAATTGTACTTCCAGGGGAAAAAGCTGTCCTTCGAAATTCATAGCGTCATTCTAAGAATGGTCAAAAGCAATAACGTTAAGTAAATAGTTAAACTCAGTTCCTTTTCATGAAACATGATGGAGCAGCATACACTGTTTGTACAATGGAGAGGTGGTTTGTTTGAGTTTAATACATTTATTTAAATCTAGAAATATGGCAGGACCTGAAGGATTGTCCTTGAAATACGGAGGCCTTATACGACAATTATCTTTGGAAGAGTTTTGGGAAACTCTAAGTGAGAAGGACAGAAATGTTTTTAGAAATGTTTGTAAGCGTTCATTTGGTATTTTAGGATTTCAGCTAGAGGGTGTTGACTCATCTGATAGCAAACTAACAACTAGAAGGGACGCGAGCTCCTTTTTGATTGGTATTGCGAACTGGACTTTTGAAATGGAGAAGTATGATCTAACTGAAAAGTTATTATTAAAAGCAATTGAATTGGCAAAGGATATATCACAGATTCATAGTTGTTATATTTGGCTGATTAAATTGCACTATAAGAACAGATTTCACAAAAGTCAATCTACAGAAGAGTGTATTTACTATTGTAAGAGCGATATTAAAATTTTACCTATTTTAATTAATGAAATCGAAAGTACGAGTCAGAATTATATCAATATGAGCTGTTTTAGAGTTTTAGCTGCATTATATGAAGAACTTCAGTTAAAGATTGAAAAAGAACAAGTGTTGGAGTTAGAGCAATATTATAGATCTCTTATATGAAAGGTTACTGCCGCAGTTAATATTGTGGCAGTATTTTTTGTTTTCACTGGACGAGTATTTTTATATAGAGCAAAACCTAAAAGTAGACGTAAAAGTCTACCCTGAAAATAACTTTGGTTGTGGAGTTCCATGAGCTGCGATCCAATTGCTTTCCGCGGGGTGGTCCGTGAGCCTCCTCGTCGCCAGGGGCGGGCTCCTGCGGGGTCTCACGAGACCACTGGATCCCGCAGGAGTCAAGTGGCTCTCCGCTCATTCCACACTTAGTAAGTACCTGTTTTCATTCTCCATGGTGCGAAATACATATTTAGCATGGATGTCTACCCTGAAAATACCTAATGATGTAGAGTTCCGTGAGCTGCGATCCACTTGCGGGATACCGCGGGGTGGTCCGTGAGCCTCCTCGTCGCCAGGGGCTCAGCTCCTGCGGGGTCTCACGAGACTACTGGATCCCGCAGGAGTCAAGGGGCTCTCCGCTCATGCCACACTAGTGAGCATCATTTGCATTTTATTGGTACGAATTTTTAATAGTGTTGGGTCTACTTTGAAAATACTTAGCTTATTGTTTGGGTTCGCATTAAAGAGTCACTTCTTTGATCTATCTACTATATCTAATTACTAAAATTTTGATTAAGGTTATATAGAGACTAAATAAAAAATGAAAAAAGGACTTGCAATGATAAATTCAACATGTTATATTAATCAACGTCGCTGTTAACGACATTGTCTTCTGCGAAATTGGTGCACATTATTTATCTGAAAAAGTGTTGACATCAAGTTGAACAGATGTTATATTAATAAAGTCGCTTTTGAGAAGTGACTACAAAAGTTCTTTGAAAACTGAACACAATAAACAAGCGTCAACGTTTAATCTAGTTTTAAATTTTTATTTGAGCAATCAAATATCTCTTATTGGAGAGTTTGATCCTGGCTCAGGATGAACGCTGGCGGCGTGCCTAATACATGCAAGTCGAGCGAATTAAAGGAAGCTTGCTTCCTTTAATTAGCGGCGGACGGGTGAGTAACACGTGGGCAACCTGCCTGTAAGACTGGGATAACTTCGGGAAACCGGAGCTAATACCGGATAATATAAAGAACCTCATGGTTCTCTATTAAAAGATGGTTTCGGCTATCACTTACAGATGGGCCCGCGGCGCATTAGCTAGTTGGTGAGGTAACGGCTCACCAAGGCAACGATGCGTAGCCGACCTGAGAGGGTGATCGGCCACACTGGGACTGAGACACGGCCCAGACTCCTACGGGAGGCAGCAGTAGGGAATCTTCCGCAATGGACGAAAGTCTGACGGAGCAACGCCGCGTGAACGATGAAGGCCTTCGGGTCGTAAAGTTCTGTTGTTAAGGAAGAACAAGTACGAGAGTAACTGCTCGTACCTTGACGGTACTTAACCAGAAAGCCACGGCTAACTACGTGCCAGCAGCCGCGGTAATACGTAGGTGGCAAGCGTTATCCGGAATTATTGGGCGTAAAGCGCTCGCAGGCGGTCTTTTAAGTCTGATGTGAAAGCCCCCGGCTCAACCGGGGAGGGTCATTGGAAACTGGGAGACTTGAGTGCAGAAGAGGAGAGTGGAATTCCACGTGTAGCGGTGAAATGCGTAGAGATGTGGAGGAACACCAGTGGCGAAGGCGACTCTCTGGTCTGTAACTGACGCTGAGGAGCGAAAGCGTGGGGAGCGAACAGGATTAGATACCCTGGTAGTCCACGCCGTAAACGATGAGTGCTAAGTGTTAGGGGGTTTCCGCCCCTTAGTGCTGCAGCAAACGCATTAAGCACTCCGCCTGGGGAGTACGGTCGCAAGACTGAAACTCAAAGGAATTGACGGGGGCCCGCACAAGCGGTGGAGCATGTGGTTTAATTCGAAGCAACGCGAAGAACCTTACCAGGTCTTGACATCCCTATGACCGCTCTAGAGATAGAGTTTTCCCTTCGGGGACAAAGGTGACAGGTGGTGCATGGTTGTCGTCAGCTCGTGTCGTGAGATGTTGGGTTAAGTCCCGCAACGAGCGCAACCCTTGATCTTAGTTGCCAGCATTCAGTTGGGCACTCTAAGGTGACTGCCGGTGACAAACCGGAGGAAGGTGGGGATGACGTCAAATCATCATGCCCCTTATGACCTGGGCTACACACGTGCTACAATGGATGGTACAAAGGGCAGCAAAACCGCGAGGTTAAGCGAATCCCATAAAACCATTCTCAGTTCGGATTGCAGGCTGCAACTCGCCTGCATGAAGCTGGAATCGCTAGTAATCGCGGATCAGCATGCCGCGGTGAATACGTTCCCGGGCCTTGTACACACCGCCCGTCACACCACGAGAGTTTGTAACACCC